>CAVSUY010000017.1:0-255000 GCA_963731035.1 uncultured Gammaproteobacteria bacterium
GGACGATCTGAAATCCCTGCCCCTGGCGGAAGTGGAGAAGAAACTGGGCTCGTCGCCGGACGGCCTCACCCAAGCCGAGGCGGTAAAGCGGCTGAGCCAATATGGGCCGAACGAGATCGAAGAAAAGAAAACCAATCTGTTCCTGAAGTTCCTCAGCTATTTTTGGGGCCCGATCCCGTGGATGATCGAAGCGGCCGTGATCCTGTCGGCGGTCGCCCGGCATTGGCCGGACTTCGGCATCATCCTGGTTCTGCTTCTGGCCAACGCCGTGGTCGGATTCTGGGAGGAACACACGGCGGGCAATGCCATCGAGGCCCTAAAGGCCAAGCTGGCGGTCAAGGCCCGGGTAATACGTGACGGGAAGTGGCTCAACCCGGCGGCGCGAGAGTTGGTGCCAGGCGATGTCATTCGCCTGCGCCTGGGCGACATCGTGCCGGCGGATGCGCGCTTGCTGGACGGCGATCCCATGTCGATCGATCAGTCCGCGCTAACCGGAGAGTCCTTGCCCGCCACACGCAAACCGGGCGACGCGGTCTTTTCCGGTTCCATCATCCGCCGGGGTGAGAGCAGCGCGCTGGTGTACGCCACGGGTGCAAACACCTACTTCGGCAAGACCGCGGAACTGGTGCAGGACGCGCACACCGTCAGCCATTTTCAAAGGGCGGTGTTGAAAATCGGCAACTACCTGATCATTCTCGCGGTGGTGCTGGTGGCTGTGATCGTTGCCGTCGCCATTTTCCGCGGCGATCCGATCCTCACCACCTTGCAGTTCGCACTGGTGCTGACCGTTGCGGCGATTCCGGTGGCGATGCCCACGGTGTTGTCGGTCACGATGGCGGTTGGCGCGCGTCTGCTGGCCAGGAAGGAGGCGATCGTCAGCCGCCTGGTCGCCATCGAGGAACTGGCCGGCGTGGATGTGCTGTGCGCGGACAAGACCGGCACCCTGACCCGGAACAAGCTGACGCTGGGCGATCCATTCAGCGTGAACCGTGTCCCCGCCGAGCAGGTCATCCTCGACGCTGCGCTGGCGTCGCGCGCGGATGACAAAGACACCATCGATCTGGCCGTGCTGGGCGGCCTGAAAGATGACAAAGTCCTGAAAGGCTACCAGGTCGTTCATTTTCAGCCGTTCGACCCCGTGCACAAGCGTACCGAAGCGACCGTCAAGGGCGCGGACGGAAGACAATTCAAGGTGACCAAGGGTGCGCCGCAGGTGATCCTGGCGCTGGCGGCCAATGTCGGTGAAATCAAATCCGCCGTCGACAAGGCGGTCGACGACTTTGCGGCGAGCGGCTTTCGGTCCCTGGGCGTCGCTCGGGCCGATGAGGAAGGCAAGTGGATGCTTGTCGGCGTGTTGCCCTTGTTCGATCCGCCGCGGGAAGATGCCAAGGTAACCATCGCGACTGCGCTGGCGATGGGCGTGAAGGTCAAGATGGTGACGGGGGACGCACTGGCCATCGCCAAGGAGACCGCCAAAAAGCTGGACATGGGCGCAGATATCCTCGACGCCTCCAGCCTGGGCGACTCGAAAAAGCAGGAGACCGCGCAGGTGGCCGAGTCCATAGAGAAGGCCGACGGTTTTGCCCAGGTATTTCCCGAACACAAGTTCCATATTGTCGACGTCCTGCAGCAGCGCGGCCATATCGTCGGCATGACCGGCGACGGGGTGAATGATGCGCCCGCGCTGAAGAAGGCCGACTGCGGCATCGCCGTCTCCAGCGCGACGGATGCAGCACGCTCGGCGGCCGCCATCGTTTTGCTGGCGCCCGGCCTGTCGGTAATCATCGACGCGATCAAGGAGAGCCGCAAGATTTTCCAGCGCATGAACAGTTACGCGATCTACCGCATCGCCGAGACGCTGCGCGTGCTGTTCTTCATGACACTGGCAATCCTGATCTTCAACTTCTATCCATTGACCGCGGTGATGATCGTGATGCTGGCGCTGCTCAACGACGGGGCCATCCTGTCCATCGCCTACGACAAGGTTCATTACAAGGACCAGCCCGAGGCCTGGAACATGCGTATGGTGCTGGGGATTTCCACCGTGCTGGGCGTCATCGGGGTCGTCGCCGCCTTCTGCTTGTTCTATCTCGGCGAGCGCGTCTTCCATCTCGACCGCACGCACATCCAGACGCTGATGTATTTGAAGCTGTCCGTGGCGGGACATTTGACGATTTTCCTCACGCGCACACGAGGTCCATTCTGGTCCATACGACCCGCGCGGATCCTGTGGGGAGCCGTGCTCGGCACGCAAATCGTGGCGACATTAATCGCGGTTTATGGACTGTTCATGGCACCCCTTGGGTGGGGCTGGGCCGGGTTCGTGTGGGGCTATGCGCTGCTGTGGTTCCTGGTGAATGACCGCATCAAACTGCTTGCGTATCGGATTTTTGATCCCATCAAAACCGAGGCTGAACCTGAGACCAAACCGAGGCGAAACCGGATCCCGGAGCCGCGGCTGAGCCTGAAGCCGAGGCTGAACAGAAACCTGAAACCAAGGCCAAGCCTATGCACAAAACCAAAACCAAAGCCGAAACTAAAGCCAAGCCCAAAACCAAAGCCAAGCCCAAAACCAAAGCCAAGCCCGAAACCAAAGCCGCCTGAGCCTGACGCCAACGACTAAGGCCAAGCCTGACGCGGACCCGGCGGCCGAAGCCCGAGGGAAAGACCAGAACCAAAACCCGAAGCCACAGCCGGGACACCGTCCGATTTGACGCCGGAACTCGTCAAGCGAGTCCATCAACTCTACGAAGAACTGGGACGCGAAGACGTTCAAGCAGTGGAAGAATTGGAAAAGGCAGAGCGCGAGCAGCGGAAAGACGAATCCGATGAATGAACAGAGGCGACCGATGCGGCTGATATGACCGAAACGATGCAGCAAGGAATCGATGGCTGCATGACCGCGTTGTGTTGTCGGGTCTTCGGGTGCCGCCGGTCAGCGAAGCTTCGATGAATCCGGTGCGGTCATCGGCACCGGACCTGGTGTGTGGCGGCCTGGGCACGAGCAATGAACACGGAAATGAAGATGAAAATAATTGCCGATGAATTCCGCCTGCCGGCGGGCAGGAAGGTCGATCTCAAGACGTGGCCGACGCATGTCAAACCTGTGTACAAGTCGAAGAAACAATACAGCCGACTCCTCGGCCGACACGTCGAGGAACTAAGCGCGCTGCAGCGCCTTCACTATGCGTCCAACCGCTATGCGTTGCTGCTGATCTTTCAGGCGATGGACGCTGCTGGCAAGGACGGCGCAATCCGGCACGTCATGTCCGGGGTCAATCCACAAGGCTGCCAGGTGTTCAGCTTTAAACACCCGAGTGCTGACGAACTGGCGCACGACTTCCTGTGGCGTACGACCCGCTCCCTGCCGGAACGCGGCCGTATCGGCATCTTCAACCGCTCCTACTACGAGGAAGTGCTGATCGTCCGGGTGCATCCGGAGATCCTGCGCACGCAGGGGCTGCCGGACGCGCTGCTCGACGAGGGCTCCGTCTGGAAGCAGCGGTATCGCTCCATCGTGGATCTGGAAAACCATCTCTACCGCAACGGAACGCGGATCATAAAGTTCTTCCTTCACCTGTCGAAGGAAGAGCAGAGAAAGCGATTCCTCGATCGCATCGACGAACCGGATAAGAACTGGAAGTTCAGCGCCGCGGACATTCACGAGAGGAAATACTGGGAGCAATACATGACCGCCTACGAGGATTGTCTGAACGCGACAAGCACCGATCAGGCGCCCTGGTACGTTGTTCCCGCCGACGACAAGAAGAATGCCCGTTTGATCGTTTCGCAAGCCATCCTGGATGCGTTCAATGAGCTTGACATGGCCTATCCCAAGGCCACCGCGAAGCGACGGCGGGAATTGCAGTCTGCCCGTAAGCTGCTGGCGAAATGACGCCGGCAGCCGCTTTAGCCGGGCGCTGTTCGCGTCAAGGATCATATCGTGGCTCAGCGACGAGTCGATTGCGCGCGTAGGTGCGATACCGAACGGACATGGCCGGCAATGACAAGTAATGTCGCAGGCTGCGTCCTCCACGACCCTGGCGCTTGCGTTCGCGAGTAAGGCAGTGCCGGATCCGGTCACCCTCCCGCCTAAGGCCGCGGTAAATCTATTGATGGATTGGCTGGAGGAATCGACCGGCCGCAGCGCGCTCGGCGCTGCATCGCGTGGTACCAGCAACGGAACCACGCATTTGTTCAACCTTAAATGGTAGTTTAGCGATGAAGCACATTGACGTTCGCAAAACCTTGAGTGCCGCCGTTTTGTCAGGTGGGCCGATGGCGGCAACAAGCGCACTGGCCCAGTCGCAAAGCAGCTACGGCATGATGGGGGGACATGGCAACGGCTGGATGGGCGGCGGATACGGCGGGTTCTTGCTGCCTGTCTTGCTTGTCGTCGTGGTTGCCGGCGTGGTGGCCTGGATCGTCGTGAAAAAGAGAAAGCGAAATTGCGGAGCCCAACCCATGGGTCGACTATGAAGGCCAGCACACTCACGCCGGAACTGCTCCGGAAGATGGACGCTTACTGGCGTGCCGCCAACTATCTGTCGGTCGGCCAGATCTATCTTTACGCGAATCCGCTGCTGAAGCGACCACTGGTGCTCACCGATGTGAAGCACATGCTGCTCGGGCATTGGGGCACGACCCCCGGGCAGAACTTCATTTACGTGCATCTGAACCGGGTCATCAAGAAATACGACGCCGACATGATTTACGTTGCCGGCCCCGGGCACGGGGGGCCGGCCGTCGTCGGCAACACCTACCTCGAGGGCACTTACAGCGAGATCTATCCCGACATCAGCCAGGACGAAGCCGGGCTGCAGAAGCTGTTTCTCCAGTTTTCGTTTCCCGGCGGAATTCCCAGCCACGCATCGCCGGAGTGCCCGGGCTCGATTCACGAGGGCGGCGAACTGGGCTATTCGCTCAGCCATTCGTTCGGAGCGGTGTTGGACAATCCCGATCTCATCGTCGCCTGCGTCGTCGGCGACGGCGAGGCGGAAACGGGTCCGCTGGCCACGGCGTGGCATTCCAACAAGTTCCTCGATCCGGCCACCGACGGTGCGGTACTGCCGATCCTGCATCTCAACGGCTACAAGATTTCAAATCCGACCATTCTCGCCCGCATCGAACGTGAGGAATTGGAACAGTTGCTGCGCGGCTACGGCTGGACGCCGTATTTCGTCGAGGGGCACGAACCCGAGCTGATGCATGAGGCCATGGCCGCGACGCTCGACACGGTGGTGGAGCAGATCAAGAACATTCAGCAAAACGCCCGCGTCAATGGTGACTTGACGCGCCCGCGCTGGCCGATGATCGTGCTCAAGTCGCCCAAGGGCTGGACCGGGCCGAAGGTGGTCGATGGCCTGCAGATCGAGGGCACCTTCCGCGCACACCAGGTGCCGCTATCCGATCCGGCCACCCATCCCGAACACCTCAAGCTGCTGGAAGACTGGCTCAAGAGTTACCGGCCGGAGGAGTTGTTCGATAAGCAGGGTCGCCTGAAAGCGGAACTGGCCGAACTCGCGCCCAAGGGCGAACGCCGCATGGGCGCGAATCCGCACGCCAATGGCGGCATACTGCTGCGCGACCTGCGCATCCCTGATTTTCGCGACTACGCGGTGGCCGTGCCCGCTCCGGGGGTGCCCGGCGTCGGCGA
Source organism: uncultured Gammaproteobacteria bacterium (assembly GCA_963731035.1). GTDB lineage: Bacteria > Pseudomonadota > Gammaproteobacteria > Arenicellales > JAANXG01 > JAANXG01. The sequence continues at coordinate 5,657 of CAVSUY010000017.1, forward strand.
TACGCACGTGCTCGGTCCCTTCCTGCGGGATGTAGCAACGTTGAACAGCGGCGACCAGCGGAATTTCCGTGTCTTTGGCCCTGACGAGACGCTCTCCAACGGCCTGGAAGCGCTGTTCGAAGTGACCGATCGCCAATGGGACGCTGCGACCGTGCCGAACGACGAGTGGCTCGCGCCCGCCGGAGGTGTGCTCGACTCGATGCTAAGCGAGCACCAGTGCGAGGGCTGGCTCGAGGGCTATCTGCTCACCGGCAGGCACGGACTGTTCAACTGCTACGAGGCGTTCATCCACATCATCGACTCCATGTTCAACCAGCACGCCAAATGGCTGAAGGTCACCGCGCAGCTGCCGTGGCGGCGAAAGATCGCCTCGCTGAACTACCTGCTCGCCTCTCACGTCTGGCAGCAGGATCACAACGGCTTCACCCATCAGGATCCCGGCTTCATCGACCACGTCGTGAACAAGAAGGCCGAGATCGTGCGTGTTTACCTTCCGCCGGACGCCAACTGCCTGTTGTCGGTGATGGACCACTGCCTGCGCAGTCGCCACTACGTCAATGTCGTGGTCGCGGGCAAACACCCGGCGCCGCAGTGGCTGACGATGGACGCCGCCGTCAAGCACTGCACCGACGGTATCGGCATCTGGCGGTGGGCCAGCAATGACCAGGGGGTAGAGACCGATGTGGTCATGGCCTGCTGCGGCGACGTGCCCACGCTGGAGACGCTCGCCGCGGTATCCATCATGCGCGAGCATCTGCCCGACCTCAAGATCCGCGTGGTCAACGTCGTCGATCTCATGAAACTACAGCCGTCGAGCGAACATCCTCATGGTCTGAGCGATGAAGACTTCGACGCGCTTTTCACGTCGGACAAACCGGTCATCTTTGCCTATCATGCTTACCCGTGGCTGATCCATAGACTGACCTACCGCCGCACCAACCACGACAACATTCACGTGCGCGGATACAAGGAAGAAGGCACCATCACCACGGAGTTCGACATGACCGTGCTGAACGATCTGGACCGGTTTCATCTGGTGATGGACACCATCGACCGGGTGCCCCGGATCGACGAGCAGAAGGGCAGTGCCCTGAAGCAGCAGCTCAACGATAAATTGGCCGAGCACAAGCGATACATCGACCAATTCGGCGAGGATATGCCGGAGATCCGCAACTGGAAGTGGCGCCTTCCAGGATGAATGCGCCAGAGCTTGTGGATACTGTGCAACCTGGTATCGCCACGGACATCCCATTGTGCACGAACCTCTCGGGTTCCCTCCGCCCTTCGCGGTTGTGTGCGCAATCGTACGAAACAAGCAAGGATTCGCACCTGGACTGATTGCGGCCTCCACCCATGCAACTTAACGAGGGCCATCGTGTCAGATATGAGACAGCGTAGAAGAGGCGGATCAACATGCATCTGGGCATGATCGGCTTAGGACGTATGGGCGCCAACCTGGTGCGACGCTTGACGAAGGATGGCCACGATTGCGTCGTCTTCGATGTGAACCCGGCTGCGCTGAAAGCGATCGCGGGCCGGGGGGTTCAGGCTGCCGACTCGCTCGGTGAGTTGGTCGCGAAGCTGGCCAGGCCACGTGCGGTATGGGTGATGGTTCCCGCCGGTGTAACAGGCAAAACCATCGAGCAACTGGCCGCCTGCCTGGATGACGGTGACACCATCATCGACGGCGGCAATAGTTACTATCGCGATGACATCCTGAGAGCGCAGGCGCTCAAGCCCAGAGGTATTCATTATGTCGATTGCGGCACCAGCGGCGGGGTGTTCGGGCTGGAGCGCGGCTACTGTCTGATGATCGGCGGAGAGGACTCGATCATCAAGCGCCTGGAACCGATTTTCAAGAGCATCGCGCCCGGAGTCGACGCAGCGCCGCGTACTCCGGGCAGAAAAGGTCGCCCTGGTCCGGCCGAACACGGATATCTGCACTGCGGCCCGAACGGCGCGGGCCACTTCGTCAAGATGGTCCACAACGGCATTGAGTATGGCCTGATGGCGGCTTATGCCGAAGGCCTGAACATCCTGCGCAATGCCAACGCCGGCAAGCGCTCGTATGATAGCGACGCCGAGACTACGCCGCTGCGCGAGCCCGAGTATTACCAGTATGAGCTGGAAGTGTCGGAGATCGCGGAAGTCTGGCGGCGCGGCAGTGTGGTGGCCTCGTGGTTGCTTGATCTGACCGCGGCGGCCTTGGCCGAGAGTGCCGATCTCAGCGAGTTCTCGGGTCGTGTGTCGGATTCGGGCGAAGGGCGCTGGACGGCGATAGCTGCCATCGACGAGGGCGTGCCGGCACCGGTCATCAATGCGGCGCTGTTCGAGCGTTTTGCCTCGCGCGGCGATGCCGACTATGCCAACCGAGTTTTGTCCGCGATGAGAAAGCAGTTCGGCGGCCATGATGAAAAGAAAAAGGACCCCTGATGGGTGATCCCGATTTGGGCGCCACCCCGGCTGATGCGCTGGTGATCTTCGGTGTGACCGGCGACCTCGCCCACAAAATGATCTTTCCGGCGCTCTATGCGATGGCCAGACGAGGTGTGCTCAGCGTGCCGGTGGTAGGCGTTGCGGCCCCGCGGTGGAGTCTGGCGCGGCTGCGTGGGCAGGTGAAGGACAGTATCGGGAAAACCGGCGAGACAGATGACCCGGACACCCTCGAGCATCTCGTTTCCCTGCTCCGGTATGTGGGTGGTGATTACAACGACGCGGGTACGTTCGAAGCGCTGAAACGGGCCTTGGGTGATGCCCGGCGCCCAACGCACTATCTCGCCATCCCACCGGCGCTGTTCGCGACGGTCATCCAGGGGCTCGGTGGCGCGGGCCTGGCCGATCAGGCGCGCGTCATCGTCGAAAAACCGTTCGGCCGCGACCTGGCTTCGGCGCGGGAACTCAATGGTATCGCGCGCGCGGTGTTTCCCGAAGATTCAATCTTCCGCATCGATCACTTCCTCGGCAAGGAGGCGATCATGAATATCCTCTATTTTCGCTTCGCCAATTCGTTTCTGGAGCCGATCTGGAACCGCAACTACGTGGCCAGTGTGCAAATTACGTTGTCCGAGGACTTCGGCGTGAAGGGTCGCGGCGCGTTCTACGAAAGTGCCGGCTGTCTGCGCGACGTCATCCAAAACCACCTGTTCCAGATTGTCGCGCTGCTCGCTATGGAGCCGCCCGCCTATCAGGGGTTTGGCGCCGTACACGTCGAGAAAGCCAAGGTGTTCCAGGCGATGCGCCCCTTGCGCCCGGATGATGTTGTGCGCGGCCAGTACGCCGGCTATCGGAAAGAGCCGGGCGTGGCGAAGGACTCCGATGTCGAGACGTTCTGCGCTCTGCGGCTATTCATCGACTCATGGCGCTGGCAAGGGGTGCCGTGGTACCTGCGTTCCGGAAAATGCCTGGCGACCTCGGCAGCCGAGGTTCTGGTGGAATTGAAGCCGCCACCCCAGAGACTGTTCGACGACTCGGCACCGGTGGACGGGAGGGCCAACTATCTGCGCTTCAGGCTTTCCCCGGACTCCGCCGTCGCGCTTGCCGCGCGCGTCAAGCTGGCGGGCAAGGAATTCGTCGGCCAGCAGCGCGAGCTTTACCTGCTGGAAGAGCAGCCGGGGAAGGAAGTTCCCTACGCTCGACTTCTGGCCGACGCCATGGTCGGCGATGGTGCGCTTTTCACCCGTGAGGATTCGGTGGAGGCCGCCTGGGCAGTGGTTGATCCCGTGCTTTTGACGCACCATCGGGCTTATCCCTACAAGCCCGGCGATTGGGGTCCTAAACAAGCCGACGCGCTTATCGCGGCAGACGGAAGCTGGCACAACCCCACAGCGGTGAAGGCGCCGGAATGACGGTGGCCAACGAGCGGCTATTCCTGCTGGATGTGGACAACACTCTGCTCGACAACGATCGCATCGTGGCCGATCTGAACGAGCACCTTGGGCAGGCGTTTGGTGATGAGAGCCGGGACCGGTATTGGGAAATATTCGAGGCGTTGCGCGCTGAGCTCGGTTATGCGGACTATCTCGGCGCCCTGCAACGCTACCGTGTCGATGTCATGAATGATCCACGCTTGCTGATGATGTCTTCATTTCTGGTGGACTATCCGTTCGCGCTGTGTTTGTACCCTGGTGCGCTCGAGGCCATCGCGTATTTGCGCCGCTGGGGGCCGACGGTGATTCTGTCGGATGGCGACGTGGTGTTTCAGCCGCGCAAGATACAGAAATCGGGTTTGTGGAGCGTGGTGGATGGCCGGGTGCTCATTTATGTGCACAAAGAGCAAATGCTTTCTGACCTGGAGCGACGCTATCCGGCACGCCACTATGTCATGGTGGACGACAAGCTACGCATCCTGGCGGCGATAAAAGAGGTATGGGGGGATCGTCTGACAACCGTCTTCCCGCGCCAGGGCCATTACGCCCACGACCCTGGGAATATTGCCGACTATCCGCCGGCCGACATCACGGTTGAGCGTATCGGCGATCTGATCAACGTCGATTTTGCGGCCTGCTCATGATCGGCTGGAGCCGGGAGCAATCAGGGTGTATGAGTGACGGGATACACTAGATTGCCCGCTGGGACGCCCATTTGAGGCGCCGTTTGCATTGAGTTTGGCGGGATGCACGAAAAACGCCTTCCTGGCCTTTTTCGACGCGCCGGGCGCGGCGCCTGTCCGCACTCGGCTATGCCGAATCAAGCACTTACAGTGCTTGATTCGCGGCGAGACATCCTTGTCTCACACTAGCAGGCAGTTTTTCAACAGCCTGCTAGACGGCTCTGGCGCAGTCGCATCGCGATCGATGCCTGGCTTTGCCCGGCACGGTGGTCGCGACGCAGGAGTCATCCCCCGCCGTGCTTAAGCAGATACAGTACGATTCGTTCCGGTACTTTCCGGCGCACATCAACCCCGCGAATGGTCTGGTGCGCGATTCCAGCCAGCCGCACAGCCCGTGCAGCATAGCTGCGGTCGGCTTTGCACTCAGCAGTTACCCGGTAGCCGTGTTCAATGGCTGGATGGATCGCGGCCAGGCGCTCGGACATGCCCTTGCTGCCCTGCGCTTCCTTACCCGCCTCGAGCAATCCACAGCGGCGGATGCCTCGGGCTATCGTGGCTTTTTCTATCACTTTCTGGACATGCATGATGGCCGACGCGCATGGAACAGCGAACTGTCAACCATCGACACTGCGCTGCTGGTCGCCGGCGTACTGTGTGTGGCAGAGTATTTCGACGGTGACGGCGTCCGGGAATGCGAGGTGCGCAGCCTCGCATGGGAGATCTACCGGCGCGTCGACTGGCGCTGGGTGCAGAACGGCGGCGACGCCCTGAGGCTTGGCTGGACACCGGAGAAGGGCTTTCTACCCTGGCGCTGGGTCGGCTACAGCGAGGCCATGATCCTGCATGTGCTGGCGTTGGGTTCGCCCACCTTCGGGGTGACGCCGGCGGCCTGGGAGCAGTGCGTGTCCGGCTATCGTTGGCGGCGTTACTACGGCCAGGAGTATGTTTATGCCGGGCCCCTGTTCATCCATCAGTTCTCCCATATCTGGATCGACTTTCGAAACATCCGCGATCCTTACATGGCCGCGCACGGCAGTGACTACTTCGAGAACAGCCGGCGCGCCACGCACGTACACCGCGAGTACGCGATCCGAAATTCGCGCGGCTTCCGAGACTATCACGGCCACTCCTGGGGCCTGACAGCATGCAATGGTCCCGGCCCCGCCGAACGCGTGGTGCACGGGCGCAAGCGCAGATTCTGGGGCTACCGGGCGCGCGGCGCGCCGCATGGTCCGGACGACGGCACCGTGGCGCCGTGGGCGTCGATCGCGTCACTGCCGTTCGCGCCTGAGGTGGTGTTACCGACCATGGCCTTTCTGGCTGACGCCGGGCACGGCGTTAAAGGGGACTATGGCTTCCTTGGCTCGTTCAACCCCAGCTTCCATGTCGGGCCGGACGCGCATAACTGGGTGTGCCCGTGGCATCTGGCAATCAACCAGGGCCCGATCGTGCTGATGATGGAAAACTACCAGACTGGCATGATCTGGCGTTTGATGCGCAACTGCGAGCCGATTATCCGTGGGCTGCAGCGTGCGGGGTTCGAGGGGGGCTGGCTACGCGGTATGTAGGGCCCGCACGCGGCGTTCAGTCGGATTCCCCGAGCCGGATATGGATGTGATGGCTGCTGCGATCGTCGGCGAGAGCGATGGCGGCCTGCGGGTTGGTTTGCCGCTTGCCATCGAGCTCCACCCCGGTGACGCCGGAGCATACCCGATTGGGATTATCGACGTGGATGATGTAGCGTGAGGAACGATGCCGCAGGCGGATATCATAGCCCGGCCAGTCGTGCGGAATGCATGGCCTGATGCGCAGTACGTTGCCGCTGACACGCAGACCGAGCTGCCATTCGACGATTGCCCGGTACAGCCAGCCGGCGGATCCGCTGTACCAGGTCCAGCCGCCACGGCCGACATGTCCTTCCGCGGTATAGACGTCCGCACAGGAGACGTAGGGTTCAACCTTGTAGCGCTCGATCGCGGCGGTGCTGTCGGCGTGGCTGACCGGGTTCAGCATGGCCAGCAGTTCGCCGGCCTTGTCACCGTCACCGAGCTCGGCGAAGGCGATCGCCGACCAGATCACGCCGTGGGTGTATTGGCCGCCGTTTTCGCGCAGGCCTGGCGGGTAGCCCTTGATGTAGCCGGGGTCGCGGGGGCCGTGGTCAAATGCCGGAGTGAACAGCGCGATCAGCCGGGCGTCGCGGTCGACCGCCATGCGATCCACCGCTGCCATCGCCTGCGTCGCACGTTCGCGGTTGGCGGCTCGCGCGAGCACGCTCCAGGATTGCGCAATAGTATCGATATGGCATTCGTCATCGGCCGCGGACCCGAGCGTATGGCCATCGTCGTACCATCCGCGACGCCACCAGCCGCCATCCCAGGCATGGGTCTCGGCGGCCTGGATCAATGCATCCGCCCATTGCTGCCAACGGGCCGCGCGCCGGTGTTCGCCGCGGTTCATCGCCAATGGCATCATCGCGCTGATGGCTGTGTGCAGAAACCAGGCCATCCATACGCTTTCACCCTTTCCGTCCTTGCCGACGCGGTTCATGCCGTCGTTCCAGTCGCCGCTGCCGAACAGCGGCAGGCCGTGGTCGCCATGGACCAGGCTGACATCAATGGCGCGAGCGCAGTGTTCGAACAGGGTGCCACTCTGGGTGCTCGCAGTCGGGGTGAAGAAGTTGTCGATCTGGCCGTCCTTGAGCTTGGCGCCGTCAAGAAAGGCGATGTCCTCGTCGAGCACTGCGATATCGGCAGTTACCGTGATGTAGTGCGCGGCGGCATAGGGCAGCCACAGGCGATCGTCGACGATGCGCGTACGTACGCCGGCCCCTTTGGGCGGCAGCCACCAGTGCTGCACGTCGCCTTCGGGAAACTGGCGCGACGCCGCGCGCAGGATGTGCTCGCGGGCCAGATCCGGTCGTGACAGGCATAATGCCATTACGTCCTGCAGCTGGTCACGGAAGCCGAATGCGCCGCTGGACTGGTAGAAGGCGGTGCGCGCCCACACACGGCAGGAAAGTACTTGATACGGCAGCCAGCGATTGACCAGAATGTCGGCCGAAGGCTCGGGAGTGGTGACCTGCAAGCTATCGAACATCTCTTCCCAGCAGGCGACGAATTCTTTGAGCAAGGCCCCGGCATCGGCATCGCGATAGCGCCTGATCAGCTGCCGCGCCAGTGCTTCGTTGTCCGTCTCGCCCAGTAGTATGGTCAGCCCGGCCATGGCACCCGGGGCGAGTTCGATTCGCGTCTGCTGCACCGCGCAGGGATCGAGGCCGGCGCCATCGCGCGCGAACAGTCTCGCATCGACTTCGAGCGCGGCAGGGCAGGCGGTGTTGCCGCGTGGCCCTATGAACTCGGCACGGTCACAGGTCCATGCCCGCTGCCTGCCGCTCATGTCAAGAAAGGCCACGCGATCCGCAAATGGCTCGCGCCAGCTGTTGCAGGCGAACAGGGCGCCGGTCTCCGCATCATGGTGTGAGACCACCGACGATCGGGAGTCCTTGCCAATCGCGCCCAATGCCCATTCGACGAAGGCGGTGACCGTGAGTGTGCGGGTGCGCCCCGTGCGGTTGTACACCTTCAGGTGCGACAGTTTCACCGGGTCGTCGCCGGCCACGAACAAGACAAGCTCGGCGTCGATGCCATGCGCCATGTGGCGATAGCGTGTGTAGCCCTGGCCATGTGCCACGGTGTACGGCCCGCCATCGCGAATCGGTGACGCCGTCACCGTCCACACGGCGCCGTTGTCCAGGTCGCCGAGGTAGATGATCTCCACCGGCGGATCCCTCACGGCATCGTTGCACCAAGGCGTGATCTGGTTCTGCTGGCTGTTGATGCTCCAGCTGTACCCGCCACCCTCGGCCGAGGCGATGAATCCGAAACCGGCGTTGGCAACGACGTTGATCCACGGTGCCGGCGTCGAGCGGCGATCGCGCAATTGCACGATGTATTCGCGGCCATCGGCACTGAAGCCGCCGTAGCCGTTGTCGAACTGCAGTTCGTGGGTGGGTGCGGATGTTTGCGCGTCCGTGTCCGCGACCGGGTCACCACGCGGTGCGATCAATGGCGTTGCCGTGTTGCGTCGCCGGTGAATCTGTGCGGCCAGGTTGCCGTCGTTGCCATCAAGCATGATGCGGGCCGCGGTGGCAAGCCCGGCCTGTTCGGCGTCATCGAGCGTGCCGGCGGCCAGGGCGAACGCCGCTGCACCGGCGCTCTTGTCGGGACCATGTTTGCCGATCAGTCCATTCAACGCATCAGCCTGCGCCGGTGCATGGACGAATACCATGTCGATGCCCAGTTGTCGTGCCAGCCAGAACCGCTGCGCATCGAGCAGCTCGCGCGCGAGATCGAGATGGGCGGCCTCGCTGAGGTGCGCCAGCAGAATCGGGCGATCACCCGAAATGCCACGTGGCCACAGAGTGGATTGACCGCCGCGCCCCCGCTCCAGCTGCCCGGCGGGTGCGCGCCAGGCCGCGTCAGCCTGCAACAGTGGCGACACCAGGCACTGCGCGCGTTCGGCCCGAGCCTCGTCCAGGCCGAGACGGCCGAGCTGATTCCGCGCCGTGGCGGCGGCCTCGCGCAGAGCGTGCTGCGCATCGGTATGCACACAACGCCGGGTTGCTTCCAGCACGTCCTTTCGCTCGTCGCCCACCGTGGTCCAGAAGCTGCATTGGACACGAGCGCCGGGTTGGAGCGTGAACCGGCGGCGCAGGCAGAAGACCGGGTCGAGCACCGTGCCGGAATCACCGAGCAGCGGCGCATCGGCGTCAAACAATGCCGGATCGTCAAGCCCGCGGCTGCGGCCGAGCAAACGTGCACGGTCGGTCTCAAAGCCGATCGCCTCGACTTCAGTGCTCTCGATATGACACGTGGAGGCCGCCCAGATGTCATCCTCTTCACTGCTGCGCCGGCGTCGCCGGGCCAGCAACACGCGTCCCTCTCCCAAGGCCTCCGTCTGCACGAACATCTTCGAGAACGCGGGATGGCTGGCATCGGCATCCGCCGCGCCGAGCACCAGTTCCATCACCGAGACAATCTCGAGGTGGCGTAAATGCCGGCTGTGGTTGTGCAGGGCAAGCAGCCTCAGATCACCGTCACAATCCGGGGCTACCGAGATGTCCAGTGCGCTGGCAACGCCGTCATGCTCCGTTTCAAAGCCTACCCGACCGGTCTCCATCACTGCCGTAACAGGCTCCGGATCGCATCCATGAGCTTGTGCGGTCGCTGACCAGAACAGGCCGCTGTCGAGATCGCGTACCAGCACATCGTCGGCGGGCGCGTTGACAGGCGTCCCCGGCAGCCAGCGATTGACCGCCTTGCCGCGCCAGCGGGCGCCGATGGTGCCGCCACCGGCCACCATCAATGCATAGCGGGAATTGCCGAGAAGCTGAATCCAGGGCGTTTGTGAATGAGCCAGGACGACGTTTTCTGTCATAGACTCAATCCTGACGGATTACTGCGGGCGCGCGCTATGATAGCCCCGGCATCGACACCCGCAACCAGATCGATGCCGGCCGCGGGCCGGTGCCCCGGGAGAACTTGTATGCGCCAACGACTGAACAAAACAACGCCATGGGCGAGTGGTGCGCTGCCATGAGCGAGCAGGCGATCCGCTGGCACGCTGTCCGCGGCATCACCGAAATGGCTGAGGTTGCCTGCTCGCGCATCCTCGAACTCGCCGCCCGGGCGGTGGCCGCCCAAGGCTGGTTCAGCATCGTGCTGGCCGGGGGCGGCACGCCACGGGCGACCTATCGGTTGCTGCGTGCGGCGCCGATCGACTGGGGCCCCTGGCACGTTTATTTCGGCGACGAGCGCTGCGTCGCCGCTGACGATGGTCGACGCAACAGCCTGATGGCTGCGCGGGACTGGCTCGATCATGTGCCGATTCCGCGCGCGCAGATTCACCCCATTCCCGCTGAGTCCGGCGCCCGCGAGGCGGCCCGTGTTTATATCCAGGTGCTGCATGGTGTTGGCGAATTCGACCTGGTACTGCTTGGGTTGGGTGAGGACGGCCATACCGCCAGTCTTTTCCCCGGCCACGACTGGGGCGCGAACGAGAATGCGGATGCCGCGCTGGCGGTGCTCAACGCTCCGAAGCCTCCGCCGGAGCGGGTATCGCTGAGTGCGCACAGGCTGGGGCGCGCCGGTGCTGTGATGTTTCTCGTGGCTGGCGAGAGCAAGCGTGATGCGCTGGCGCGCTGGCGCGCCGGCGCCATGATTCCAGCCGCGGCCATCACCCCGAAAGCGGGCATCGACGTGCTGGTCGAGTCGAGCCTGTTGCCGGCGATGAAGGCCTGAGCGCATCAATGCAGCGGTGGCGCAGCGCATGCGGATTGGGCCGGCTCGCACGCGCATGACTCGCTTCCGCTCAGCGCAGCAGCGCCTGCGCCAATGCCACCACGTTGTCGACGTTGAAGCCGTACTTGTCCATCACCGTCGCGCCCGGCGCCGAGGCGCCGTAGCGATCGACGCTGAGTACATCGCCCGCATCGCCGACGTACCGATGCCAGCCCTGGCTGGTGCCGGCCTCGATTGCCAGTCGCGCACGCACCGCGGGTAACAGCACCGCGTCGCGATAGGTCTGTGGCTGGGCGTCGAACAACTCCCAGCACGGCAGTGATACCACGCGTATGGCCACGCCCCGTTGCCGCAGGATATCGGCGGCGGCGACGGCCAGGGCCAATTCAGATCCGGTGGCGATCATGATCAGCACCGGTCTGCCATCCTCCGCATCACTGAATACGTAGCCACCACGCCGCAGGCCGTCGGCAGGGGCATTGCGCTGGCGGTCGAGGGTGGGCAGGCTCTGCCGCGACAGCACCAGCGCGGTGGGTCGGTCGCGGGTCTCGATAGCGACGCGCCAGGCCTGCGCGGTCTCATTGGCATCGCCGGGCCGGATAACGTTGAGGCGGGGCACTGAACGCAGGCCGGCGAGTTGTTCCACCGGTTCGTGGGTAGGACCGTCTTCGCCGACGGCGATGGAGTCATGGGTGAACACGTACACCACCTGCAGTCCCATCAACGCGGCCAGCCGCATGGGCGGGCGCATATAGTCGGAAAACACCATGAAGGTCGCGGTATAGGGAATGATGCCGCCGTGCGCGGCCAGGCCGTTGGCGATGGCGCCCATGGCGTGTTCGCGCACACCGAAGTGCAGGTTGCGGCCGGCCTTGTTCCAGACTTCGCCGGGCGAACCCTGTTCGTCCGGCTCGTCGCCAGCCTCGAAGTTGCCCAATCCCTTGACGAAGGTGTGGGTGGAAGGATCGAGGTCGGCCGAACCGCCGCACAAGGCCGACAGCCGGGGCGCGATCGATGACAACACCTTGCCGCCGGCAACGCGGCTGGCCATGCCCTTGGTATCGGTCGGGAACAGCTGGATGTCGGCATCCCATCCGGACGGCAGTTCGCCGTTGAGGCTGCGCTCGAGCTCGCCGGCGAGGTTCGGATAGGCCTGCGCGTATGCTGACCAGCGCTCAATCCAGCCATGTTCGGCCTGCTCGCCGCGGGTCAGTGCAGTGCGACCCCGGGCGCAGGCGTCGGATGGCACCAGAAACGCCGGCTCGACCGGCCAGCCAAGCTTGCGCTTGGTGGCGGCCACACCGTCCGCACCCAATGGTGAGCCGTGCGCCTTGTAGCTGTCCTGTTCGGGTGATCCGTAGCCAATGTGGGTGTGCACCAGGATCAGCGAAGGCTGGTCCTGCGCCTCCAGGGCCGTCTCGATGGCTGCAGCGACGGCCTCGACATCGTTGCCGTCGGCAATCGTCTGCGTGTGCCAGCCATACGCCCTGAATCGAGCGGCGGTGTCTTCACTGAAAGTGATGTCGGTGCCGGCCGAGAGGGTAACGTGGTTATCGTCGTACAGGCAGACCAGCTTGCCCAGCTTCAGATGGCCCGCCAGCGAGACGGCTTCCGCGGCGACGCCCTCCATCAGATCACCATCACTGACAATGGCCCAGGTGCGGTGGTCGATGACGAGGTGACCCGGACGATTGTAGCGATCAGCCAGCTGCGCCTCCGCGATGGCCATGCCGACTGCATTGGCCATGCCTTGGCCGAGCGGACCGGTGGTGACCTCCACACCCGGCACATGGCCGCGCTCGGGATGGCCAGGTGTTTTGCTGCCCCATTGGCGGAACTGCTTGAGGTCATCCAGGCTGAGATCGTAACCAGTGAGGAACAGCAGGCTGTACAGCAGTGCTGAACCGTGTCCGGCCGACAGCACGAAACGATCGCGGTCGGCCCAGTGCGGGTTGGCCGGGTGATGTTTCAGGAACCGGTCCCACAGCACCCAAGCCATCGGCGCGGCGCCCAGCGGCAAGCCGGGGTGGCCGCTGTCGGCCGCCTGCACTGCGTCGATGGAGAGAAAGCGCAGGGTGTCGATGCAGATCTGGTCGAGATTCCTGCCCATGCCCGTTGCCTTGGGTGGAGCCGTCATGCGTTTCTCAATGCCTCGTCGACGATGTTCTGGGCTTCACCCAGCAGGGTTTGCAGATGTGCCTCGTCGCGAAAGCTCTCGGCGTAGACCTTGTAGATGTCCTCGGTGCCCGACGGGCGAGCGGCAAACCAGCCGCTGGCCGAACTGACGCGAATACCGCCGATGGGCGCGTTGTTGCCGGGGGCGTGATCGATCAGCGCGGTGACCTTCTCACCGGCAAGCGTCTTGATTGTCAAATCTCCGGCGTGGAGGCTCTTCAGTGCGGCGCGCTGGGGTCCATTGGCTGGCGCCTGCACGCGGTCGTCCCAGGGACGGCCGAGCTCCGTCGTGAGTTGCTGGTAGGTCTCAGCAGGATCGCGGTCACTGACCGCCATCAATTCCGCCGCGAGCAGGGCCGGCACAATGCCGTCCTTGTCCGTGGTCCACGGTGAACCGTCGCGGCGCAGCACCGAGGCGCCCGCACTCTCCTCGCAACCGAAACCGAGACTGCCATCCAATAACCCGGCGGAGAACCACTTGAAGCCGACCGGCGTTTCGTACAGCGTGCGTTTGAGCCTGGCGGCGACGCGGTCGATCAGCGCGGTGGTGACCACGGTCTTGCCGATCGCGGCCCGGGTCGACCAGCCCGCGCGGCGATGGAACAGGAACTCCGCGAGTACCGACAGATATTCGTTTGGCGTCATCAGCCCGGCGCTGCGTGCGACGATGCCGTGGCGATCGTGATCTGTGTCGCAGGCAAAGGCAATGTCGTACTTGTCCTTGAGTCCGATCAGTCGTTGCATGGAGTAACGCGATGACGGGTCCATGCGGATCCTGCCGTCCCAATCCACGGTCATGAAGCGAAAAGTGGGATCGACCTCGTCGCTGACCACGCTGAGATCCAGCTTGTATCGCTCGGCGATCGGCGCCCAGTAGTGCACACCGGCGCCGCCCAGTGGATCCACCCCCATGCTGATGCCGGCGCCACGGATGGCGTCGAAATCGATCACGTTTGCCAGATCGGCGACGTAGCTGTCGAGAAAGTCGAACTCAAACGTGGTCTCGGCATGCCGGGCACGTTCGATCGGCATGCGTTTGACACCCGCGAGCTTGTGCTCGAGATGGTTGTTGGCCTGCTTCTCGATCCAGTCGGTGATGTCGGTGCCGGCGGGGCCGCCGTTGGGCGGGTTGTACTTGAAGCCGCCACTGTCGGGCGGGTTGTGCGAGGGCGTCACCACGATGCCGTCGGCGAGGTGCTTACTGTGGTCGCGGTTGTGGTTGAGAATGGCGAGCGACACCGCCGGTGTCGGTGTGTACTCGCCACCGGGGGCGATCATGGTGGTCACCCGGTTGGCGGCCAGGACTTCCAGTGCACTCTCGAAAGCCGGTAGCGACAGCGCATGGGTGTCGATGCCGATGAACAGCGGTCCGTCGATGTCGTTGGACTTACGGTAGTCGCAGATGGCCTGGCTGATGCCCAGCACGTGCCAGGCATTGAAACTTCGCTCCAGCGAGGAGCCGCGATGACCCGAGGTGCCGAACGCGATGCGTTGTGCCGGCACCGACGGATCGGGCTGGTCGTCGGTATAGGCCGCGAGCAGCTTCGGCACATCGACGAGAATCGATTCCGGCGCCGGCTTGCCCGCCAATGGGCTGATGGTCTCGCTCATGACGGCGTCACCCGGTGCTGCCGGTAGCGCTGGATCAAGGCGTTGGTGGAGCCGTCATGATCGTCGGGAGGCGCATCGCCGGCGATGATCTCGGCGAAGCTTTTCACAGCCAGCTGCTTGCCCAGTTCCACTCCCCACTGGTCGAACGAGTCGATGTCCCACAGAGTGCCCTGGACGAACACACTATGCTCGTACAGAGCCAGCAGGCTGCCAAGGCTGTACGGGGTCAATGCCCTGGCGAAGATCGTGGTGCTGGGCTGGTTGCCCTTGCAGCGGCGATGTGGCACCAGCGGCTCGGGTGTGCCCTCGGCGCGCAGTTGTGCTTCGTTCGTGCCAAAGGCGAGTGCCTCGCTCTGGGCGATCATATTGGCCACCAGTAGATCGTGTTGCCGGCCCAGCGGGTTCAGGGCCTGGTAGAAACCGACGAAGTCACAGGGTACGGAATGTGTTCCCTGATGGAGCAGCTGATAGAACGAGTGTTGCCCATTGGTGCCCGGCTCGCCCCAGTAAATCGGGCCGGTGCTGTAGTTGACCTGGGTGCCGGTCGCGGTGACATGCTTGCCGTTCGACTCCATGGTCAACTGCTGCAGATAGGCCGGAAAGCGCTTCAGGTAGTGCGCGTATGGCAGCACGGCCACCGTCTGCGCACC
Source organism: uncultured Gammaproteobacteria bacterium (assembly GCA_963731035.1). GTDB lineage: Bacteria > Pseudomonadota > Gammaproteobacteria > Arenicellales > JAANXG01 > JAANXG01. Next base: position 20,941 of record CAVSUY010000017.1, read on the forward strand.
GAGGAAGTTGGTGTTCCACAGACCAATCAAGCCCATCAGCACCGGCAGGTTGCTGTGCAACGGAGTGTTGCGAAAATGTTCGTCGAGCGCGTGGAACCCGGCCAGCAACCGGCGGAAGGCGTCGGCGCCGATCGCAATCATGGTTGACAATCCGATCGCCGAATCCATCGAGTAGCGGCCACCCACCCAGTCCCAGAGGCTGAACATGTGCACGGGGTCGATACCGAACTCCGTGACCCGGTCGGCATGGCTTGAAACCGCGACGAAATGGCTGGCGACCGCCTTTTCGTCGCCGAGCGCTGCCACGCACCAGGCGCGCGCGGCGCGGGCGTTGGTCAGAGTTTCCTGGGTGCCAAAGCTCTTGGAGCAGACAATGAAAAGGGTCTCGGCGGCGTCAATATCACGGGTGGCCTCCACCAGATCCGTGGGATCGACGTTGGAGACGAAGCGGAACATCATGTCGCGTCGACTGTAGTACCGCATCGCTTCGTAGGCCATGACCGGGCCCAGATCCGAGCCCCCGATGCCGATGCTGATGATGTTGCGGATGGGTTTGCCGCTGTGCCCGGTCCAGCGACCGTCACGCACGCGTTCGCTGAATTCGGCCATTCGATCCAGCACCGCGTGCACCTCGGCAACCACGTCGGTGCCGTCGACCACCAGCGAGGCGCTGCGCGGCATGCGCAGGGCAACATGCAATGCCGGCCGGTTCTCGCTGACATTGATGTGCTCGCCGCGGAACATGGCGGCGATGCGTGTCCGGAGCCGGCGCGCGCGTGCCAGTTGCAGCAGCAGCTTCAGTCCCAGCCCGTCGATGCGCTGCTTGGAATAATCCATGGTCAGGCCGCCGCCGGTAGCCAGCATGCGCTGGGCGCGCTCAGGGTCGTTGGCGAAGTATTCCTGCAGCGTGGTCGCACCCGCGCCCCGATGGTACGCCTCCAGCGCCCGCCACTCAGCGGTTTGGGTCAATCCGGGCGTTGCAGTGTTCAGCGCCCTGTACCAATATGCTCAGCGTCGGCAGCCTGCTTGCGTTTGGCCTCGATGCCGGCGATCAACTGGCGCCATGACCTGCTGAATTGCGCCGCTCCTTCGCGCTGCAGCTGCTCGGCGAGCGCGTCGATGTCGATGCCGGCGGACTTGAATCGGGCCAGGGTGACCTCGGCATCACCACCGTCGCACGGCATGTTGCCCCCGAGGTGGCCATGATCGGCAAACGACTTCAACGTGGCTTCCGGCAGGGTGTTGATGGTGTCGGGCGCCGCCAGTGCCTCGACGTACAGAGTATCGGGCGCATTCGGATCCTTGGTGCCGGTGCTGGCCCACAACAGCCGTTGTGGCATGACCCCGCGTTCAGTCAGTTCCTGCCAGCGCGGTGTCCGGCACAGCGCGAGATAGTCGCGATAGGTGCGTCGGGCGACGGCGATGCCGAGTCGATCGCGCAGATCGTCCGTCACCTTGTCCTGCACCGCCACGTCCCAGCGGCTGACGAACAGAGACAACACCGAGGTTACTGGTGGATTCCGCCCCGCTTTGATGCGGCGCTCGACGCCACGCATCCAGGCTTCTGCCGCGGCCAGCGTCTGCCCGGCTGAGAACAGCAGGGTGACATTGACGGGAACCCCGGCGAAGGTCGACTCCTCGATGGCGGCAAGGCCGGCGCGGGTGCCGGGGATCTTGATGAACAGGTTGTCACGCTCGGCACGCTGGTGCAGCGCGGCGGCAGCATCGATGGTACTGGCGGCATCGTCGGCGAGCACTGGAGAGACTTCGAGCGACACCCAGCCGTCGACGCCGCCGGTGCGCTTATGGATCGGCGCGAACAGATCGGCGGCGCGGGTCAGGTCCGACAGCGCCAGCTCGAAGAACAGGGCCTCTGTATCGTTCGTGGAACTGCGGGCGATGTCGGTGTCATAGGCGTCGCTGTCGACAATCGCCTTCTCGAAAATGCTTGGGTTGGAGGTCAGGCCGGTCACCGCCAGTTCTTCCACGTACCGTTGCAGGGTGCCATCGTCGAGCAGGGTGCGAGTGATATTGTCGAGCCACAGGCTCTGCCCGAGGTCGTGCAATTGCTGGTTGGGGTTCATGCCGTATTGCCAACAGATGTCGACGTGGTGAAGGCGACCGGGTCGACGTCCGGCGGCCCGATACTGCAACCGACGATTTTGGTGTGAATCCCTCTTAAAGCTTGCCCAGCACCAGCAGGATCACGACCACCACCAGTATAAATCCGATAATCCCGCTGGGACCGTAGCCCCATCCACGGCTGTGGGACCAGCGCGGAATCGCACCGACCAGCAGCAGCACCAGAATGATCAGCAGAATGGTTCCCAATGTCATTTCATGTCTCCCGGCAGTTATTGGAATGTGTTTGCCTAGGCTACAAAAGACCCAGGGCGATCGTCTGTGCGCCAGCGAACATTGGGGGCCCGGGAAGCCGGCAAATTCCATTCGCGCCTTGTCCGCCCATGGACTGGGCGACGTCCAGCCTGGTTTATGCCCTGCCCATCGTCCTCACGGCAACGCCCAAAGCCAATGGCCAGGGCCTATGACGCCAACATCATATTTCCCTCCAAGGATCTCGACAGCATCAATGTCACGGGTGCGCAAAACCACAAAGCGGCCTCGAAGGGCCGCTTTGCATTAACCGCATCGACAGGTTCTATGTGCGAGGCTCGCCCTGCTCATTGACCGTAACGGTGCGACCTGGGGGAGCGGTCATTTGAATGCGATGCTCGTCACCCCGGAAGTCGTAAGTGACGTCCCAATAGTCGGGTCGGGCGTTGTTGGGCATGTTGTCGCAATGACGAACGTCCTGGGTATATGCCTGCTGTCCATCGCGCCCCACATTAGCGCCCACCGCGGCCCCGGCGACAGCCCCGCCGACCGTGGCGATGCCCTGACTGCGTCCTCTAACAATCTGGTGGCCGAGAATGCCTCCGATGACGGCGCCGACAATTGCACCTTGAACGTTCGCACCGCCTCGCTCCTGCGGGACCTGCTCGCGGTCGACCCAACACCGTTGCTCGGGGGTACCGAGCACGGCACGCGCCGAGGTGACATTCGCCTCGTACAACCGTTCGCCGTGGCGTCTACGGTAGTCGCCGGCTACCATTGGCCCAGGTGCATAGCGACGCTGATCAACGTACATTTCTCCGTTGACGGCCCGCACGGATGAAACACGGTTGTTCAGGCCCATTGCCGACAGCGATGCGTACCGACCCGGACGAAGAATGGCGCACCGACCCCTGTATTGATCGCGGTCGCAAACCTCCCATCGCCCGCCGAAAACCTCGACTGACGAGGCGCGGTCGTTGAATCCATGGCGCTCGAAATTACTGATCCGACTCTCCGTGGTGAACGACCGGCCCTGAAAACCTTCATGATTGTAGAAAGTCACCTGGGCAGCCGCCTGCGAAGCAATGGCCAGACCGAGGGCCGCCAACACACATTTTAATACTGCATTCATTGCGCCTCTCCTTAGAGTATAAGGAAGTTGCATATCTCGGAGCCCACGGCGACCGCACCGGCGTCCGAGCGCGCCAAGCGATCAGACGTCATCATGACTTAGTCTACAACCCGGTGTCTGTGCGGGCGCGAACGTAGCGGGGTTTCACGATTCAAACAACATGCCGCACGTGCAGCTTGTTGATCAATGCGGGCTAGTCAAGGATGAAGGTGACTTTGAGGTCAACGCGGTACATGGCGATCTTGTCTCCCTTCACGATAACTTGTTGCCCTTTTACCCATGCTCCTTTGACGCTGTGAACCGTCTTTGAGGCCTGTTTAATGCCCCGCTCAATGGCATCTTCGAAACTCTTCTCGGATTCGGCGTTGATTTCTATGATCTTGGCTACTGACATGGAGAACTCCAAGCCGCTAAGGGCGTGTAGATTTTGAATAAGGGATTAATCGTGCTTCAAGCCGTCCTGGTCGGACTCATTCCTCGTCTCAGAACACCCATCCAACACTGCCGGTGATCATCTGGGCGTCTTGGGGAAAAGCCATATTGAACCATTCGCTTTCAAGGCGGAGAAACACACTTCCGAGGTTGAGTTGCCCACCAACGCCATACATCAGGTCCTGGCCGCTGTCGTTGGGAGCAGACGCCTGACTATCGGTATTCCAGAAGATGACGCCCCCTTTGGCGAACAGATCCGCGGGACCGACCGGCAGAAAGCCGACGGCGGCGACGTCAAAGCCGTCGGTTTTGACGCTAAATGGACCAGCGTCGGCCTTGCCAAAGTTCCGGTAGCCACCTTCGATCCCGATGTACGGGGTCGCTCGATAGCCGCCGAAAACCTTGTAGGCGGTGCTGTCGTCGTTGAGACTGACGTTTCCGAGATCCTTAAATTTGACATCGTCTTTCAAATTGGCTCTGCCGATACCGGCGCCCAAGTAAAACTTCGACATCGCGTCGCCACCGGTTTCCATCCCGGCGCCCAGGGTCGGTGCGGCGAAAAAGATGCCCATCGTGGCGATAGCCGCCACGAATGGTCTCGATAGAGTATTCACTATGCGTATCTCCGGTTACTTGTGTTATCAAAGATGTATGCAGCTAATGTGCCGTCCAAGACCGGATGCGTCGGTGCATCGTCGCACATAGCAGGTGAATACTGCCGATACACAGAAACCGCGCTTGCCATCCAGTTTTTTGAGTGGCGTGCTCTATGAGGTTGCAAGGAAGATCAGGGTGAACCGTTGCGGCTTGAGGGATGGATCGTTGCGACGTGAATTGAAAAGGAACAACTACACGAACAGGCTCCTAGTCCGCGCCCGGTCGGCCGGATGGATCACCCTCGGCAGAGCTGGTTGCTGTAATGCGTGGTGGGGTTCCACTCAGCGAAGGGCGGCTTCCAGGGGACTTTGTCACTCGTCCACTCCCTCAGTGGCATGACGAGGGGTAGATGGCCGTTGGGGCGCATCCAGGAGTCCACGGACCAGGAGTCGGCGGCACGACTGTCGACGACGACGGCTGTCCAGTGGACCAGCAGCGAGAATCGATGACGCACCTTCGGTTGCTGCAGCGACCATCCCGGGAGCAGCCCGAGATCATATAGCACGTGCAGGTAGGTCGTGGTGTTGCTGGCGCTGTCGACGCAGTCCATGCGTCCCCGCAGTGCCGAGTCACGGTCGTTGACGCCCTCGTCGTTGGCCAGCAGGGGCTGGTACTTCTCCGCCAGCACCTCCATCTGCCAGATCCCAATCCGCAGCCGCTGCAAGCGATCGTACAGCCCGTCACGGGGGCACAGCGACATTTGCTGAGCTACCTTCGCCATGTCCGTAGCGGTGAACGTGAGGTGCTGCCGGGACGCGCACGACCAGTTGAAACAGATACGCAACGTGACCGACCCGTCCGAGTGGACACGGTAGTCCGGAATCAGCGGTTGAGAGCTTATGGATGCGCCCGATTCCTCCTCGGCCGCCGTCTCCGCAATAGAACTTCCGGCGGTTGCCGACGGCGTGTTGAGAAAGAGTGCCGAAATACCGGCCAGAAGCAGCAGCCCCGTGGCCGGGGAGGCGAGTCGCCTGCGAAGTCGTCGTAGAGCCAGCCCTGACGGTACTGGGCCGTCAGGGTTGAAACGTGGGTGCAGTATCACGGTATTACTCGATCGAACGGCATTACTTGATCGGGCGGACCTCGACCCGGCGGTTCTGCGCCCGGCCATCGATCTTTGTTCCCATGCACCCCGCGAGGGTCACTGACAACGCGGCGGCGACGAGTAGAATGCTGTTGGTCGGTATCTTCATCCCGTTACTCCTTCAGGTCTAAATCTGTAGCGGCGATGTCGTCGCCGCTGTGCTTCGTGGTCCCGGGTACGAGACCGAACATCTGAGCGTGAAGCATGAGATAGTCGTATGGCCCCGTCGGTTCGCTATCACACATATAACCGGATTTGGGTAATCGCAGGATGTCCACCCGGGCGTTTGCCGGCTATTCGGAAGCTTCTAAGGAAGCTCTGATCAATGCCGCCATTGCGAGGAGCAATCCGACAAAACGTGATTTTCCAAGCCTCCTGGATTGCTTCGCCGCGCTCGCGATGACGGCAGGCGCAACTCGGGCAGGCTCCTCGTCAGGCCTTCCCCTAAGTAAGCAGGCGGTTGTAATCGTCCACCGTTGCTTCGTAGCACTCGCAGGATGCGGCCTCGAGCCCGCGGCGGGATTGGATGGTTATATCCCCGCGCGCATAATGAATGAGTCCCTTCTCCTGAAGCACACCCGCGGCAATGGTAACCGCGCTCCTTCGCACGCCGAGCATGTCGGCGAGGAACTGGTGCGTGAGGTGGAAATGATCCGCGTGCGCGCGGTCGTGGGTCATCAGTAGCCAGCGCACCAGACGTGCCTCGACATCGTGGAACCGGGTGCAGGTGACTGCCTGGGACAATTGCGCCATCGACACGTACAGGTATCGATTGAGTTTGCGGACCAGGCCGGGACTGTCGCGCAATCCGCGCCGGAACTGTGGTACGGTCATACGCAGTGCCGTCCCCGCCCCCTGAACTACGGCGCGCAGCGGGGCAGTCCCGATTCCGAGCACCAGAGTCGCGCCGAGCACGCCTTCGTTGCCGATCATCGCGATCTCCAACGGTTCGTGGCGATGCACCGTCGCCACCAGGGAAATGAAACCCGTGAGGGGAAAGAAAACGTGGTCATAGCGTTGGTCCGGCTCACACAGGATACGTTCCGAAGGAGAGATCCACAAGCTCGCTGCACCCCAGCATTCTGCGGCGCTCTTTGCTTGGCAGGCTTTCGATCAAGCGGTTGACGACTCGTCTCCGGCGATTCGGCTGGCACTGTGCTCTCCAGGGGCTTGAACGAGGCCACGGAGGGCACGATGAAGGCGCCCGGCTGGCTCGATGTCACAGTCTGAACCGGGGCAGGTGCGATGTTCTGTTCGCTATAGCACAAAGGACATGCCGTTGCTCACGGCGTGGCGGCGGAGCCGCCGCTTGCCGATTCAGTCGACCGGGCGTTGCGGTGGAAGTAGCCGGTCGGTTTCTCTCTTGACCACGGCGTAGCATTCGCAGCACAGTCGCTCGAGTTTCGGGCGGTCCAGGACCGCAATGTGCCCCCGGTGGTACGAGATCACTCCAGCATCCTGTAACTTGCCGGCGGCGTGGGTCACGCCCTCGCGGCGCACCCCCAGCATGTTGGCGATCAGCTCCTGCGTCATGCTCAGTTGGTTGTCGGGCAGTCGGTCCAGAGCAAGCAGGATCCAGCGGCACAGTTGCTGATCAATCGAGTGGTGCCGGTTGCAGACCGCGGTCTGGGCCATTTGGGTGATCAAAGCCTGGGTGTAGCGCAGCATCAGCACACGCATGCCGGCATCGCAGTTGAACTCTTCCTTGAGCTGTTCCGGCCGCAACCGATAGGCGTGGCCGGCGCTCTGCACTATCGCCCGGCTCGGCGTGGATCCGCCGCCCATGAATACGGAGATGCCAATGACCCCGTCGTTGCCGACCACCGATATTTCAGCCGATGCACCGTCTTCCATCACGTAGAGCATCGACACGATGCAGTCGGTCGGGAAATAGACGTAGCGCGGGGTGGCCCCGGATTCGTACACGACCTCGCCGAGCGGCAGTTGCACGCCTTCGAGGAGAGGGAACATGCGTCTTTGAACGTCCATTGGCGCGACCGCCAGAAGATGGTTGAGCTGCGGTGTGGGTAATGCGGGCATACTCTCACCCCCTGTTGAAGATCAACCAAAGAGCCCTGATTAATTTTACCACGAGAACGCGCCCGCTGTGTGCGGTACCGAACAAAAGACAAGCGATCTGTGCATGCAAACGGCCTCGGGTCGGCATGCGCAGCGGGGCCATCGGTGGGGCTCCGAAAAGCCCGCTTATGTGTTCCGGCGAACAGACCGAATCCGGCCGTGACGCGTACTCTCGAGAACTCACAGATCGCCATCAGGCTGAAGAACGGAGGCCCAAACATGCTCGAGACCATTGTCGCCATCTTGCTGATCCTGTGGCTCCTTGGGTTGGTCACGGCCCATACGATGGGTGGGCTCATTCATGTGCTCCTGGTTATTGTGGTGGCGATGCTTCTGATTCGCGTCCTTCAAGGTCGGCACCCCTTGTAGGTGACGCGAACCGGACTCGAGCTTGCGCGGTCCGGACCCTTGCGTGGTTCGGACCGAGGTCCGCTGTAGCGCGGCCCATGACGATCCGATTTTCCATATATTGAGGAGGAGTCAATTGACCCTGATCAAGACTGCGGCAATCCTGCTGATCGTGGCCGGTGTTGTCGCATTGATGTACGGCGGTTTCAGCTACGTCAGCGAAACCCACAATGCCAGTCTGGGACCGATCTCTCTGACGGTAAATGAGCGGCAGACTGTAAATATTCCCGTCTGGGCCGGCGTGGGCGCGATTGTCGTCGGCGGCGGGCTCCTGCTCTTTGGCATCAAAAAGCCCTAGCCGTCTCGATAATGTTGCGCGGGTTACCCCAATGTGTGACACCGCACAGAGAAAGGCGCATCCAAGGGAGTAGATTTAATGCACTGAGTCTCCGTCCTCCCCATCGAGCCTAAGCGCCTCCCCACATTGAGGTGTTCGCTCCTCGGAGGTTCAGGCTACTTGGCCCGTTAGTGCGGATTAACGTACTCACGGGCCTTTTTTTGGCTCGCCGCTCGCATGCGACACTTCCTGGAAGGTCCAGTCCCGCATATGCCACGGAATACAAATACAGGCACTGTGTCGGCTACCGCACAGATCGAATCAGGGTCATGTAGTAGTTATGAAGGTCAGGAACGGCATGCGCATCAAGTAACCGCAACGAGGACGCAATTATGATTTGCGACGGCTGCCCCTCAACGGGTGACTGGACGTCGTATCGTAAGAAAATACCTACCGCATCATCGGGCGCAAGCCCGGGAGTTTTTGCTACATGAATATCACTTTGGGCCTTGCACCCCTGATTTCACTGGCCGCCGGAATTCTCATTTTGGTCGTGCCCCGGCTGCTGAGCTATATCGTCGCCATATATCTGATCGTCATCGGTCTGATCGGAATGTTTGGAGCGGGAAACTTTCACATGTAATTGCCAGGCCCCGGTCCAGCGGCTTAATTTCAATCTTGCAGGATCGGGGTGCCTTCCGGAGCATCGAACACGAGATCGACATGGCAGCTGCCGGAATCGGCGGCAGTCGCGGGCGTGACCTGCACAAATTCGTGTCTGAAGCCCGAGCGGCAGGTTGAGAACATACGCGCTGCCAGCAAGGTGCATCAAGGGACGGGGAAGCTCGCGAATCGACCAGTAGTAGTTTCCGGCGGCTGTTTGTGTGGGACTGACGGTCTCCCCTCGGGCCTTTTCACCTTCAAGCAAGTGGGCTATCCTTCACGGATGCCATGCCTCGGCGATCCCTTAAATCTGTCCGGCCATCCGGCGCTGTTGTGCCAGGACAGGTGGACAGAACCTGCCGGCCCGGGTGCCGAGAGCGCCCGTGTAGATAGAACAGTCGCCGACATCAGCGTGCGACTCGAAGTTGGCGAGCTAATCGCTGGGGAACAACGGGGATGAACTGAATGACCGACGTCACGAGTGATGTACTTGCTATCGTTGCCGAGAGGACGCGGGGGAATAAGCCGACCGTTGAACTGACGGACCGACTCGAGGACCTGGGATTGGAGTCGCTTGACTCTGTCGAAATGATCTTCGACCTCGAGGAGAAGTTCGACATAAATATCCCCTATAACGCCAATACCAATCAGCCGCGTACGGAGTTCGAAACCGTCGGCGACGTGCTCGCGGCCATCCAGAAGCTCGTCGACAACAAGTAGTGAGTGGGGTGAACCGCGTCGTCGTAACCGGCCTGGGGGTTGTATCTCCGGTCGGCAATACCACCACCGCCTACTGGGCGAACGTCAAGCAGGGCATCAACGGTGCCGGTCCAATCACACTGGTGCCGACGCCGGAGTGCCTCATCCAGAAAGTCGCCGCCGAGGTCAAGGATTTCGACCCGTTGCAGTACTTCAAGGAGCGGCAGATCTCCACGCTCGACCGCGTGACGCAATTCGCCGTGGTGGCGGCGCGCGAAGCGATCGCACAGGCGGAGCTCACCTTCGACAAGCCGCTGTCGGAGCGAACCGCGACCATCATCGGCACCGGTGCCGGTGGACAGACCACACAGGACGACAATTTTCGCCGCGTCTATCGCGACAACAAGACGCGCGTGTCTCCGCTGACAATTCCCAAGGCGATGGCGAATGCGCCGGCAAGTCAGGTCTCCGTGGAATGCGGCTTACGCGGACCGGCCTTTGCCGTGGCGAGCGCCTGTGCCTCGGGCACACACGCGGTAGGGCTGGCATTCCATATGGTGCGTTCGGGACTGGTGGACTGCGCAGTCACCGGCGGCACCGAGGCTTGCATCACTTTTGGTACCGTACGGGGCTGGGAGGCCATGAGGGTGATGGCGCCCGACGCCTGCCGGCCGTTCTCCATCGGTCGCCAGGGTTTGGTGCTGGGAGAAGGCGCCGCCATCCTGGTGCTGGAACCTCTCGATCGCGCGCGCGCCCGTGGCGCCGACATCCTCGGCGAAGTCGTCGGTTTTGGCATGAGTGCGAATGCGACCGATCTCACTTCGCCGGATCTCGACGGCATGGCGCGCGCGATCCGCGGCGCGCTCACGGATGCTCAACTCGACCCGCGGGACATCCAATACGTCAATGCGCACGGGACCGGCACCGCCGCCAACGACGTAGCCGAAAGCCAGGTGCTGCATCAGGTCTTCGGGGCGCATGCCGGCGACCTGGCGGTGTCGTCGACCAAGTCGATGATCGGCCACGCGCTCGGTGCAGCGGGCGCACTCGAAATCGCAGCCACGTTGCTGGCAGTGCAGGAGGACCTGGCACCGCCGACCATCGGTTATCTAGGTCCCGACCCGGCCTGCGACCTCGACTACGTCCCTAATAAGGCGCGCGTGATGGCCATCGATGCGGCTTTGTCCAACTCGTTTGCTTTTGGAGGGCTTAACGCGGTGCTGGTGGTGAGGAAGTTTTCGTGATCGCCGTAGTCGACTTTGCGCGATCCGGAACGTAGCCGCGACTCACCGGAAAAGACTACCCACGGGACTTTTTGTGCTGCGCGGCTGCTGATGGTCAATGTGGTACCATCAATGCTCGCGAGCAAGAAGCGTAAATGATGAATGCCAATCATTCAGCCTCCGGTCCGTGCGACTCGGACTGCGATGTACTGATCATTGGTGGTGGGCCCGCCGGATCGACTGCGGCGGCGTTGTTGGCCGAGCGTGGGTACCGGGCAACTCTATTGGAAAAGGGCCATCATCCTCGCTTCCACATCGGCGAGTCTCTGTTGCCGGCGAATCTGCCGCTTTTTGAAAGACTCGGCGTGGCTGGTGCCGTTAAGGCGATCGGTATGAAGAAATGGGGTGCCGATTTCGTGTCACCCTGGCACCATCGCAGACAGTCTTTCGAATTCGCCGACGCTATGAACAAGTCGCTGCCCATGGCATACCAGGTTCGTCGGGCAGACTTTGACGAGATTCTGTTCCGCAACGCAGAGAGCAAGGGAGCTCGTGTGGTGGAAGGCTGCGAGGTCCGGGATGTCGATTTTGCGGCGGCTGATCGGGGAGTGGTCGCGCGTGCCCGGCACGATGATGGCCGCATCGAAACCCTGCGCACGCGTTTTGTTCTGGACGCCTCCGGTCGCGATACCTTCCTTGGCAACCGGTTCAAGGCCAAGCAACGCAACAAGAAGCACAACTCGGCGGCAATCTATGCCCATTTTTCGGGGGGTGCACGTAACCCGGGCAAGGCCGCCGGTAATATCAGCATCTTCTGGTTCCAACATGGCTGGTTCTGGTTTATCCCGCTGGTCGACGGTGTGACCAGCGTGGGCGCCGTTGTCTGGCCCTATTACTTGAAAACACGAAAACAGAAATCGCTTGAACTGTTCTTCGAGGAAACCATCGCATTGTGCGCTCCTTTGAAAAGGCGCCTGCAATATGCGCGGTTGACCTCTCCGGTGGAGGCTACGGGAAATTATTCATATGTGTGTGACCGTACTCATGGCAGTAACTATCTTCTCCTGGGTGACGCTTACACCTTCATCGACCCGGTATTCTCATCCGGTGTGATGCTTGCCATGCAGAGTGCCTTTGCCGGAGTCGAAACCGTTGATGTTTGCCTGCGCGATCCTGCGCGGGCGAACGCGGCATTGCGCAGGTTCGACCAAACCATGCGTCTTGGTCCGAAGGAGTTCTCCTGGTTCGTTTATCGCGTCACTAATCCCATCCTCCGGGACATGTTTATGGAACCGGGCAATATCTTTCGGGTAAAGGAGGCACTTCTATCGATGTTGGCCGGCGACGTGTTCGGTGATACTCCGATTCGAAGACGGCTGCTCGTTTTCAAAGGGTTGTACTACGTAGTGTCCCTGCTGAATATCAGGCGTGCCCTGAAGTCATGGCGGATGCGCAAGCATAACATCCGGGTCGTGGATGAAAGCAGTGCCATGATGCAGTGACCGGTGGCGACCTATTCGCGATGCGTAGTGAAAACATTTCAATCGCTTCGATCTTACGTCCGCCGCCAGGATGGACGGAAAGCGTACTCGGTGCATATTGCAACGGGGGGTGTGTTCCGGCGGCGTGCGCACCGGATCCGGCTCAGGAGGCGTCGCAGGTTCGAGTCGAGATGGTCCAGGATGCGGTCGGTCCACCCGAGGCGGTCCGGCTGAGGGTCTATGTATGTCGCCCGGAGCTACGGCTCGAAATAGAGGCCCCGGCGGTGCAACCTCCGGGATCGATATTCCCTCAACGGGGCTGAGATGCGTGTTGTCCTGAGTACGTTGTTGACCGGCTACGATTACCTGGTGCTGTATGCCGGCCTGGTATGGTTGGGACTGTTGTGTTTACTTTGGACACCGCTCGCATTGATCATGTACCCGCTATTGCCGGAGCGGCGGGGGCGAGCGCTTGGACGCTACGCCATCATGGCAGGATTTCGATTCTACCTTGCCGCCCTTGGAGCTTCCCGTCGATGCAGTTTTGACGTGAAAGCATTGGATGTCCTGCGCGATGATCGGCCGTTGATTATCGCCCCCAATCATCCATGTCTGCTGGATGCGGTGATGGTGATTTCGCGCTTGCCGGATGTGGGCTGCGTGCTCAAAGCGCGACTGATGAACAATATTTTTCTTGGCGCGGGGGCGCGCCTGGCCCGCTACATACATAATGAGCCGGCACGGCGTATGGTGGACCTGGCGATTCAGGACTTGATCCGGGGGAGCCATCTACTCCTGTTTCCGGAAGGCACCCGCACGATTTCCTATCCCGTCAATCCGCTGAAAAGCAGCATTGCCCTGATCGCGCATCATGCGAGAGCGCCAGTGCAGACGGTTTTGATAGAAACCGATTCCGAGTATCTGAGCAAAGGTTGGCCGTTGTTTCGCAAACCTTCCATGCCGATCCATTATCGATTGCGCCTGGGGAGGCGCTTTGACCCGCCTGAGCATATCGAGCGTTTCATGACCGAACTGGAGGAATATTTCGGTCGCGAAATGGTGCAGGGCTCGCCATTTCACCCGGCCAATTCGCTGCCCGTACGGGCCTGAGGCGGTCTCGATTTTACGTACCGTATTCGCTAGTGAATCCCATCTCGACCACGCATCTCGTACTGATACCCAGCTACAACCCCGGTCCCAAGGTCTATGACACTGTACGTGCGGCGCGTCGATTCTGGACGCCGGTGTGGGTAGTGGTGGACGGCAGCACCGACGGCAGTGCGGCGGGTTTGCAAAAGATGGCGGCGGACGACGACGGGCTGCGGGTGATCGTCTTGCCCCGCAATCAGGGCAAGGGCGCGGCAATACTGCGTGGTGTGGAACAGGCGGCAGCGGCAGGCTTCAGCCATGTGCTGACCATGGATTCGGACGGTCAGCATCCACCCGACCGCATCGCCGCATTCATGCAGGAATCCTCCAGGCAGCCGGCCAACATGATACTGGGCGTGCCGGAATTCGACGCCAGCGCACCGAGCCTGCGCGTAAAAGGACGGCGCATCTCAAACTGGTGGGCCAACCTCGAAACGCTGTGGACGGGCATCGGCGACTCGTTGTGTGGATTCCGCGTGTATCCGATTGATGCACTGCTGCGGGTGATGCGCCATCACTTGTGGATGCGTCGCTTCGATTTCGACCCCGAGGCCGCGGTGCGTCTGTGCTGGCAGGGTGTAAGGCCGGTCAATCTGGCGGCCCCCGTCCGCTACTACCGTGCGGAGGAAGGCGGCGTCTCGCATTTCAGTTACTTGCGTGACAACGTGTTGTTGACCTGGATGCACATTCGTCTGCTTGCCGGGTTTGCGCTGCGTCTACCCGTCCTGCTGGTACGGCGTGCCTCGGGGCGCTATTGACTTCATCGGACAGCGAATGCCGATACCCGGCAGTCGGCGACCACCTGATCACTAAAGAATACCGCCGTTAATGGAGATGATCTGTCCGGTGATATAACCCGCCTGTGGTGAGGCGAGAAAGCCAACCAGGTCGGCGACTTCGGTGGGGGTGCCGGCGCGTTTCATCGGCACCATGCGTGCGATATCCCGGGCATCGAACGCGGCCTTGCTGGCCGGGGTGTCTATGATGCCCGGGGCAACCGCGTTCACCGTGATGCCCCGGCTGGCGAGTTCCTTCGACAGTGACCTGGTCGCTGCATTCAGCGCGCCCTTGGCGGCGGAATAGTTGACCTGACCGCGATTGCCTGCCAGGGCGGAGAGCGAGGACACGTTGACGATGCGCCCCCAGCGGCTGCGTATCATCGGCAGCACCAACGGCTGGGTGACATTGAAGAAACCATTAAGAGAAACGTCTATCACCCGATGCCATTGATCCGTACGCATGCCGGGGAATACTGCATCTTCATGGATGCCCGCATTATTCACCAGAATCTGGATCGGTCGATGCTCGATGACGGCAGATAGCGTATCGGCCGCCGCTGCGCCGTCCGTCACATCGAACACCAGAACCTGCGCACTACCGCCTTCCTTATGGATGGTCTCGGCCAGCTTTTGTGCCGCTTCCACTCCGCGATGAGCGTGAATATAGACATGGCAGCCATCAGCAGAGAGACGGCGGCAGATTGCGGCGCCTATGCCGCCGCTGCCACCGGTAACCAGCGCGGCCTTCACGACGTCCCTCCCGAAGTGGGCTTGACTGTCCCGGCATCCAGCACGACCGCAGCACGTCCATCCAGCAGCAGGCGCCCGGCGGCGCTGATCGTGAATTGATAAAGAATATTGTTTCCGGCGTGGCTGAGCCGGCTGGCGTCGACCAGCAGATCGGGGGCGACATCGTCCAGTCTCGGCACATGCAATCGTGTGCGGCGCAGGCTTATCAGGTAGCCGACTCGGGCGCGGGCGGTATCTGTCGGGGCCAGAAGCGCACCGTGCACCGCCATGGCCTGCGCGGCATATTCGATGCCGCATGCCGCACCAAGCCGTCCGTGGGCGCGCAGCGGATTGTCGATGTCGCGGTGACTGTCGGCGCGGCACTGAATCCGTTGCGAATCCCATGCCTCAACACGGTCCAGCAGGCACATGTTGCCTTGATGGGGGATGTGGCCGGCAATCCAGTCATGATCCAGTTCAGACTGATTCAGCACGGTGCGATACCCACGCTGAGACGCACGTCGTCGAGGTAGTCCAGCACCACATGCTTATCCCGCCGCTGCGCGATCCCGCACAGCAGCGGCAATCCACGCGCGGCCGGAATGGTCTTGCGCAGGTCCTCAAGCTGGGCGTTGTCTAGCCGGTCTTCATCGGTATCGGTTATTTCGACCTCGATCTGCGCCAGCGCCGCCGCATTGCGCCGTGGCGAGAATACCAGAGCAATGCCGAACGCGTCGGCAATGGGACGGGCGCTGTAAAGGGGTTCCGGGTAGGCGGTGTCGCAGGCCACCAGCACCGTACGCGTGTTGTCCACCACGGCCTGGGCCAAAGCCTCCAGCAGGCCCGCGCCGAAGCTGGCGTCAAACGCACCCAGTATCGAGGCGGTAGTCATGGCACCGGTGGCGATACTCCAATAGCCAGCGGCAGTGTTATGGACGGAATTGTGGAAGCGGATCGGAGAGATCTGGCGGTCGTCCGAGGCAAGCATTTCACAGATCGCGTGGCAGTTTGCCCCGTCTCCACCGGATGAAGAAAAGACGCTGGGCAAGCTGGCCGGATCGAGTCCTGCCGCATCGATGGCTTCCAGCCCGGTAGCCAGCGTGAGCTTGACGATCGCTCCGCTTCTTCGCCTCTCGGCCGCCGGCAACAGCTCGGGCGATGGAAGTACGGTGGGCCGCGGTTGATAAGGTCGCTGACCACTCAGTACGTCCCGGCTGGTCGGCCAGTCTGTCAGGCCGGGACCGAGCAGGCCGACACCTTCAATGTAGGCGGTAAGCGTCATGTGTCCGACGCTCGCCCCAGGACCAGGCTGCAATTTGTACCACCGAACCCAAACGAATTGGTGAGCACACGTGCGACCGACTGTTCCCGGTTCTCCAATACGTAGTCGAGATCCAGCGCGGGGTCGAGCTGCCGGGTATTCAGGCCGGCGGGCAACAGGCCGTGCTGTAGCGTCAGTGCGCAAATCACCGCCTCGAGACCGCCGGCGGCACCCAGGGCGTGGCCGGTCGCGCCCTTGGTTGAACTGCATGGCGTGTCCGGGCCGAACACGGCATGAACTGCCTTGCCCTCCGCTGCGTCGTTAGTCTGGGTGGCAGTGCCGTGCAGATTGATGTAGTCGATTTCCGACGGGTCCAAACCCGCCATCTTCAGCGCATCCTGCATCGCCATGCGGGCACCGAGGCCTTCCGGGTGAGGTGATGACATGTGATAGGCGTCGCTGGACTCCCCCAGCCCCAGGAGCAGCACCGACTCGGCATCCAGGTTCTCGGGCGGCCGTTCCAACAGCACGAAGGCGGCGGCCTCGCTGATCGAGATGCCGTCGCGTTGTGTATCGAACGGGCGACATGCCTGTTCGGAGACCAGGCCGAGGGAGTTAAATCCGTACAATGTTGTCAGGCAGAGTGAGTCCACGCCTCCGACCACCGCTGCGTCAATCAATCCCGCCGCGATCATGCGCTGGGCGGAGCCAAACACCTTGGCGCTGGACGAGCACGCCGACGACACGGTGACCGCCGGACCCGTCAATCCAAAATAGCGGCGCGTGAAATCCGTGACCGAAAAGACATTGTGCGTCTTGCCGTAGATGAAATCGGCCGGGAGTGCGCCGCTGACCGGGTCGCGGCGCCGGTAGGCCAACTCGGATTGAAAAATGCCGGAAGTGCTGGTGCCGAGGATGACGCCGATGCGATTCGCGCCGTATCTTGCGATGGCGGCGTGAACCGCCTCCGCAAACCCATCCTCCATCAATCCCAGCAATGCGAGTCGATTGTTGCGGCAATCGTAATCCGCCAGGGAGGAGGGAAGCTGCACCGCGTCCACGCCTGCCACCGTGCCAACGAATGTCGCCAGATCCACCGTATCAAACTCGCACGGCGCCAACCCGGGCCGCCGTTGGCGCAACGCGCTCAGGGTCCGGTCGAGGCCGATCCCGATGCCGCTAGCTGCGGTGAAATGGGAGAGCCACAGGGTGCGCAAGGAAAAGTGTTTCAACTTTATTCAAGTCGAGGATTCTAGCAAATCCGGCAATCTGTCAGGACCATTCGTATGTAGCGGCGGACTTTCTCGACTCCGCTGCTATCGACACGGAACCGCAGCGCCATATAGGCAGCTAACGACCCCAACACGATTCCGGCCAGCACATCCACCGCCACGTGCTGGCGCGTGGCCAGAGTGGAATAGACAATCCCGGCACCCCACAGCATGTTGAAGACGAGTATGGACCGGGGAGCCTCAAAGCGACGAAGCAGGTGGTGCAGCCAGACGCCGGAGAAAACCGCGGTGGTGACGTGCAACGAAGGGCAGGCATTGCCCGAAGCATCCATATCCTTGAGGAAACTCATTTCAGGATACCGGGCCCAGTCGATATTGGCTGCAGGTACGGCTGTGGGCCAGAAGTAGAAGACGATCAGCCCTATCAGGCACGGAATGGCTATTGCTACTCCATAGAAGTACAGTTCACGCCGTGTCGGCAGCAATACCGGCGGTAGCGAGACATACACCCACAGCGACACATACAGAGGGAGGGCCAGAGGTTGAAAGCCGATCAGCCGATCGAGGAACGTGACGGGCATCACCGTCGTCGGAAAGGCCGGAGCTTTGAGCAGGTAGAAGTACGCACCAAAAAACACCCCGATGAAAATCATCGTCCCGATACCTTTGAGATATATATGCCGAACAACCACTGTTGCGGCCCGTCGGTGCCAGGACGTCTGGTCACGCATTGTCTTCATCGTCCGCTCTTTTTCGAATCTGGAAGTCCTGCCGCCGGTCATGACAGGGCATGACGCAATGTGACGAAACGCAGGTCAGCCGCCGCGGCAGACGCCAGGACGGTGGGTAGCACTTCGAGGATAACGGGAATGCCGCCGGGCGTGCGCGCGGAGTTTCCATCATGCAAGAGCAGGATAGCGCCTGCATGCAGACCCCGCTTCAACCTGTTTCCCACACGCTCGGCATCACCGACTCGGGTGTCGAACCCGCGTGTCGACCAACTCGCAAGCCTCAATCCCAATCGAGCGAGCACCGGGTCGAGTGCAGGATTGCGCAAACCCGCCGGGGCGCGAAAAAACAATGGCTGCTGGCGGGTAATTTCGGTCAGCGTGTCCTGCGCGGCCTGCAATTCACGCCGGAAGCCGCGATAACCGAGCAGAGCGAAATTGTGGCGGTGGTGCTGACTGTGGTTTTCGACGGCGTGGCCGCGCCGAACGATTTCGCTGCACAGTTCCGGGTGGTGTGCCGCCTTGTCACCAATGCAGAAGAAGGTGACTTTCACGGCGTACTTGTCGAGTATATCCAGGACCTGGGGAGTGACGGCGGGATCGGGGCCGTCATCGATGGTCAGCGCGATTTCGTTTCTGGCCGTCGCCCCGGCGGGTAAATGCGTCAGGTTCGGTCCCAGCCAGTGGCTGCGCGGCCACAGCCCCACCGCCGCGAGAACGGCATGATTCGCAAGCACGGCGGCCAGCACCCATCGCCACGTACCGGGGTGCACGACGAGAACCGTTGCTGCAAGCAGATGCAGCACGAAGGTCGCGCGCAGCAGCAACGTGGGATGCCAAGCGGAATTACGCATTGTCACGCCGGGCGAAAATAGCCGAGTAAATCAACGCCAGGATGACGCCGGGCGCCACAGTGACACCCAATGCCTGCAGTATTGATACGCTGGAAAACGAAAGCAGGCCAAACCCCGTGACGGTGGTGAGGTTGGCAAACAGCATAGAGGCGAGCGTGCGCGGTGAAATCATGTGGTGTGACGCTCGTCGCCCGGGCAACGTTCCCTCCTCCTGCCGGCCGGGGTCGGCAGCGATGTACGTCGCGCGATCGAAAAACAGGGCGTAATTGGATCCCACCGCGACCACCAGTAGCAGACCCACCAAATGCAGGATCATCAGTTGCTGGCCGAACAATGTCAATCCAGCCACGACAGTGATGACTGCCGCCGCCAGCGGAGCTACATTGCGCAGTGTGCGCATGGGCGAGCGGAAGACCAGCAGCAGCAGTCCAACAATCACGGCCAGTCCGACCAGCGACAATTGGATGGCCTCATGCAGATATCCCGAGTACAGCCGATCGGACTCGACTTTCATGTCTACAAAAAGCACATTGGGGAGCCCCGCGGCGCTCAACGCGGAGCGAATCCGCTTTGCATTGATACCGCTGTCTTCAGAAGCGGTCAACGGTAGTATGGCACTCCAGTGCCCGGTCCGGTGAATAAGCAGGGCATTTACCGCCATGGCCATCGAGGTATTCGCAAGATCGCCGGCCTCAAGGAGCGGCTGGCTGCGTGCATCGGCGACATCGGAAATGAACGGTCGAAACAGTTGCAGGCGTATCGGGAGGCCTTGAACCGCTTTCCTCAGCCGCGTTTCCAGCACCTCAGGGGAGGGCAAGCTGGCTTGCCGGGCGCGCTGCGTTGCTTTGCTGGGAAGATAGTAGCTGGGAGCCTCAAAACCGGCGAGCTCACCTCGATCGACTTCTGCTCGCAGTACCTTGGAAACCTGCTCGGATGACTGCAGTACGGATTCCCGGCTGGGGCCGGAAACCACCACCAGATAGCGAACATCCGGCGCGCCAATGTCGGCGCGTAGCCTCGTATCCAGCGCCACATCGCCCTGGGACACCGGGCTCAATGACGCGATCTTGTTATTCCACAGGTTGCCACTGTGCTCGACGATGATCAGACAGGCCGCGAGTAGGAGTAGCACCGCCGGCCAACGCAGTCCAGCGGCACGCTCCACCAGGCGTGAGAGCCTGAGGCCGACTGCAGAAACATCATGGATGCGAAAGTGTTTCGGCAGCAGATATGGCAGGACGAAACGGGTCACCATCGCAGCGGCTACCAGGCCTGAAATCGAATACAAGCCGAGCTGCGCCAGGCCCGGGAAGCCGGACAGCAGCAGTGACGCAAAGCCGGATACCGAGGTCAATACACCAAGACGAATGGTAGGCCAGAGTCGCATGGTCCAGTTCCGTTGGTCCGCCTCAGAGTGTTCTGATTGTACAAACAGGTAGATCGAGTAATCCACAGCTTCGCCGATCAACGCGGTGCCGAATCCCAGCGTGATTCCGTGCACTACATGAAAGCCCAGACTGACCGCGGCGACGCCTGCCAGCGCGCCGCTGATAACGGGAAGGAACCCCAGCGCCAGAGCGGTGAAGGAGCGATATACGAGTAACAGAAGCGTGGAGATGAGCGCGATGCCGACAATGGTCAGGCGACTGACCTGTGTCTTGATGGTCTCCCGGGAAGTCACCGAAAACACGCCGGGACCGGTCATCACCAGCTTGGCAGCCGGGGTCTCGGCGGATGCAGTGTTGAACGCCTTTTGAATGGCGCCCATGGCGCGTTGCTGGGCGTCGGTATCGGCACCCGAAGCGCGTGTCTGCGCGAGTATCAATGCGCGTGTGCCGTCACGCGACGCCCACACACCGTCAACCAACGGGGGATGGGTGTCGTTGTCGAAGTGGTCCATCAATCGCACCATTTCCCCGGTGGGATCGCGCGGCAGCAGAGATTTCGCCAGCAGCCCAACGGGAGACGCAAGCAGGTCGATGCTATCGCTCAGCGCGTTGTGCAGTCCCGTCACGGTGAAGCGTTCAGGGGTAACTGCGGGACTCAGAAGATAGCGATTGTTGAAGAGAAAAGCGCGGTCACGCTCAGTATTGACCGGCTCCCCGTTGTTGACGCTGACAAAGGCGGAATCGGCACGCAGCCGCTTCGCGACCTGCCTGGAAAGGGTGGCGCGGCTTTGCGCGTCGGTACCCTCAATACCGATCAGTATGAGGCGCGACGCCAGTCCCTCGCGTATCTGCTCCAACAGGATCCGTTGCTCGGGAGTGGGACTGCGCGGCAGGAACGCCGACAAATCGGCGGTAAACCGGCTGTGGCTGATGATGATTCCGGCGATCAGAATGAACACAAGCCACAGAGCTATTGCGATCCGGCCTTCCCGCACGAGAGGCTTCCTCACTGCTTGGTTGACTTCTCGATGAGCATAAGCGAGCTGTCACCATCGGCCTGAGTGATCTTGATGCTGCGCAACACGTTGCCTGTTCCGGTAATACGGATGTGCTTGACCACCTCCTGTACTTTCTTGCCGACCGGTAAAAGCTGGAGCGTCCAATGGTCGGCAGTACCCGCCAAAGACAGTTGATAATGGTGTTCCAACGCCCTGCGGTCACCTGCCAGGGTACCGCGAATGCTGTCAATGAAAGCGGCCAATTGTGGATGATCCTGCAATTCGAGGCGACGCTTCTTGCGGCCATGCTCGATCACCAGGGTCTCGCCATCCAGAACCATTGACTCGGGCTTCGGTTTCAAGGTGCGTTTTTCCAGGTGATCAGGTGCGATGTAGAACAGTTCGCCGGAGGACATTACCGGCTCTTCGAGCATGGCGATCGATTTCTTCTCGATGAAACTGGCATGGTCGGACCGGACTTGCGCCAGCTCATGCATGAGCCGGTCGATGTTCCAGTCCGCGGCATGCCCCGTCACAGAAATTGCCATCAGTGCCTGAACGATGAGCAGATTTCTCAGGGTTCGCAGCGAATGAACGGGGTAGCCGCGCAGTCTCACTATGATCTCGCGGCTGTCGACACCGGCGCGGTTTCCCAGAAATTGAAAAAATTGAACCAGTTGTATGGAGCCATGCGGCAATACTGATCCAATAGCTGGGCATAGCGAACGACCGCCGCCTCAATGGCGGCGTCGCGTTCATCCTGCTCAATCTCGGAAAAATCTGCGATAGGGTCGAAATGAATCGTGTAGGAATTGCCGCCCAGATACAGGCCCGTCATGAACATCACCGGGCGGCGAAGCAATGCGGCCATACGGAACGGTCCGCCGGGCAGGAACGCTTCAGTGCCGAGGATGTTGACGGAGTACAGGGTATCGTCACCGAGCGTGCGATCGGCCAGTATGCCTACGATACCGCCTTCATCCAGCAGTTCCCTCACCTGGAACATGGAGTCGACGTGTCCCAGGCCGATGGTGTTCTGTACTGCGTTGGGATTGATGGCAGCCAGCATAGCGTTGATTCTTTGGGCATTTTCTTTATACATGACCCTGGCTATGTTCACGTCCGTACTTTTCCGGCCCAAAGCGTGGATGACCTCAAAACTGCCCAGGTGCGCACCCATCAGAAACAGGCCATTGCGTCTGCCGATCACATCGAGCAACATGGCTTCGCCATGCACTTCAAGCTCAAACAAATCAAAGCGGTGATTGAGCAGATAGAGGCGGTCATGAATGGTGGCGGCGAAGGTGAAGAAATGCCGGTATATGTCCCGCCAACGCGCGGGTCGACCTAACGCACGGCCGAGATAGTCTCTCGAAGCGCGGCGACTCGCCGGCGCAAACATTACAAAATACGCGGCGATCAGGTGCAAAACACTGCGCGCAGTGCGGCGTCCCAGGCGCAGCGAGAGCCACGTCATGAGGCGCATCATGAATATGTTGCTGCGCTCGGGTGTCTGCGTCCAGGTCGTCTGCCCGGCGGTCGGATGTCCCGTCATGCAGGTGACAGCGGCGCGACGCTGCCGCTGGCGATCTTACGCGCGTCTGTCTCGATGTCGAAGCGTATCGTTCCGTTCTCCAATAGTACATGTCGGATTGTCAACGCATCACCGGGACTCGCCGGACTCAGAAATTTGGCCGAGCTCACGTCGCAAACATCCAGCTCCATTCCGGTAGCGTCAGCGATTGCCTGCAGTGCCACATCCAGCAGCACGGCCCCGGGGAGTATGGGTACGCCGGGAAAATGTCCGGCAAGAGCAGGATGATCCGGCGGGACAATCCAGTGGGTGGCCCCGTTCATGCAGTCTCTTTCTTGCCGTCTGGATATAACAAGGCCCGCAGCGCTTCGCGAGGCAATTTCCCCGTGCGATTGCGCGGCAATGCTTCCGTGAATAACAGCGGGCGCGGCAGGAAAACCGGATCAATGTGCTCGCGCAGGGCCGACAGCAGTTCAGCCGCCTCCATTCCCGGCGCCACCACGCATGCTGCGAGACGAGTGACGTCGTCAATGGATTCGTCCGGCATGAAGAAGGCGCCGTCCTCCACGCCGGGAATGGAATTAAGCGTGTGATTGAGGCTCGCCAACGAGTGGCGCTTGCCTGCGATATTGACCAAGTCGGCTTTGCGCCCGTGGAGTAAGAAACGCTCTTCGGTAATCGGTTCAAGCAGGTCGCTCATGGGTGTCGGCGTCTCGACGTGACCACCGCACGCATATATGCAGCGTCCGTCCACCACCAGTCTTATGCCGGGAAACAGCTGCCATTCCGAGGTTTGCGTGGAGCGGCGAGTAGCAATCTGGCCGGTTTCAGTGCTGCCGTATATTTCCATCAGCGGAGCTTTGCAGCGCGCCTCGATATCCTGAGCGAGTTGAACGGACAGGGGGGCGGTGGCAGACACCACTTCTGTGATCTCTGGAATTGTCAGTTCGATATCCAGCAGAGCACGTAGATGCAGCGGCGACGACACCAGCATTCGTGGCGTGGGCACGGCGGCCAGGGCCTGGCAGATATCGGCCGGGTAGAATGGGTGAGCGTTGCTGTAAGCGTTCGCGCTTTGCCACGCCATCAGTACGGTGGATTCAAAGCCGTACATATGTTGCGGGGGGACCGTCCCTACCAGGGTCCAGCAAGCGTTGTCCGATATCCCCAGGCGCTCGGCCTCCGCCCTGACGCTGCTGACCACCGCGCCCCAGGTCTTGGGATGTGGTTGCGGAGTACCAGTCGAGCCCGAAGTGAATACCACGGCGATGCGCTGGCCGACATCTATCTGGGGAATATCGAAAGTGTCCCCCCCGGGGGCGGCCATTACCGGGTAACGCAGCTGGGGCAGGTCCACCGCACACGTATCGTTGTCAGTCAAACAGAAAACATCGGGCGCAAAAGACCTGATCTGACGCACAGTTTCCGGCGTGTGGGTAGACGGAAGCAGGCTGATTTTTCCTGTCACGATGGCGGCCGCCAAACCCACGCTGAAACAGTAACGGTCGCTGCAGATATTGAACAGGTGGCTTCCCGGGGGCAACAAGGCGGCAAGCTGTCCGACATCGCTCAGAAATCGGCGCACCGTGACGGCCTCGTTGGCGTGCCAGGCGATGATGTGGTCCAAGGAGGCGTGTGATACCAACGGCAGTCGAGGCATGAGTTAGCCTGCGGCTACTAGTGTGGACGCGCCAGAGTATTTCGAAATGCCCGTACCGAATCGAGAATATGGGAATGCTCCATGTCAGGTAGTGCCTGACGGCGCACCCGGTATTCGGCTATGAACATCAATCCGACCAGAGGAAGCGTCAGAAAGTTGTCAAAGATCGACCACGCGGTCAGGGGGGCCAGAAAGAACAACAATGTGGAAACCAACGCCATTGCAGCAAAGAACAACGACCAAGCGACAGTGACTTTGCGTGTATACAACTCCTGCTGCGGCGTCAACGGACCGTGAACAGCCTCCGCGAATCGGGTACACAGCGGTTTCCCGCCGGCAACCAGGGTGCGGGCGAAAGTCGTGAACAAGACGGCCTGAGCACCTACATATTGCAGCCAGTAAACCATGCCGAAGTGTTGGACGAGCACTGATCGGCCCAGCCAGAATATTGCGCACACCAAACCCAGTACGACTAAAATGCCGGTACGCTGAGCAGAATGCCAAGCCAGCACCAGTGCAATCAACACCACAGGTCCCAGCGCTACCAGCGCACCCAGATTACCGTCGTTTGCCGATTCGTTGGTGTGGTGCGCCAGTAACGGATAACCGATTACCAGCGCGGCGATCCCCAGCCAGCGCAGGACGCGGCGTGCCATTAGAGTGTTCTCTGTGCTGCAATATAGTCAGCGAGGCTGCGCAGTGAGGCAAAAACGTGCTGGACGTCCGCGTTGTCGGTACGCAGGTCCACACCGTAGCGCTTGGAAACCTCCAGGGCGAGCTCCAGCATGTCAATCGAATCCAAGCCCAGGCCCTCACCATATAAGGTGATATCAGGTTGAATTTGATCGACCGCGATTTCGAGATTCAGACATTCGACCATCAACTCGGCAACTTCACGTTGAAGAGCCGCGCTGGCGGAAACTGTCGATTTCTGGTTTTCTTTCACAATGTGTATAAAAGCGATCCGGCGAGCAATCATTCTACGCGCCGGAGCTCGATCGCTTCAACCGATTCGACACCGTTGCCACGCTAGTTACTATATGCATCCCAAGCGGTACGGTGCTGACCAGCGCGACCGTCGATTGCGCCGCGGGTGCTCAAACCGGCACTCTTTCCCGGGACTTCGGTAGTGGAGGGGTCGACTATCAGGCGACGGACCCCTTCGACTTCATCAGCGGCACGCTTACCTCGGTGACATTATTGTGACGCTCGCTCAAGCCGTATTCGCGGAAAAGGGGACAGCAGTGACTCCGTCCCCTTTTTCCGTTTAGTCCAGTTGGCAGAGCAGCTGACCGCCAATCAGCGGGTCGAAGGCTTGAATCCTGCACAGCCCGCCATTAGCAGCAGGGACCTAGGACGAGTCCCCGGAACTCGCTTCCCCCGCATTTTTCGGCGGTCTCCCCACTTTTCGGGAAAATCCGGGATTGTTCCCTGTTTGCACGACATGGTACGGCGTCCCTTTGCGTGGTTGCCTGGATTGGAGAAGACGATCAACAGGAGGTGCGTGCGGGGCGTTTTCATGAACGGTCTGTGTCGCAACAACAGGACTTCGCTGTTCCGGTCGCCCCGGACGAGCGCCTCGCCGGTCGGTGGGCGCGTCGGTGTGCCCGGCTTGATGCCGGCGCGACGGCCCGTGGTCAAATGGACCTGCAGTAGCCCGGCAGTCCGTGTTACGGTAAGCTGGCCGGGGTTCCGGGATAGCGAATCACTATCGCAATGACCTCAGATTCTGAAGACTTGGAACGCGCCACCCCATTGTTACGGCGATTGCAATCCTGTATTGCGGAGCGCCGGATGCCGTCCGTCTACCACGCAAAGAGGCAGCAGGCAAAGAGGGCACGCTATCGTCTCAAGTGCCAGCTTGATTATCACCTTTCCGGGATCGTCGGCGCGTTCGGGCGCATGAAGCAAGACAAGGTCCGTTGTCTTTACGCGTGTGCCGTGAATAGCGAAGGTAAGGTCTACCTGGAAAAGGTGATAAACCGAATCGACTTGCCCGATGTCGACATCCTGGTATTCTGCTACGATGACGCCGGCTTCGACGACGCGATCTTCAGCGAAATCAAAATTATTCGCGAACGGGGGTTTAAGTGGCAGTTCATGAAGAAGTACCTGACGCCCGCCTACTGCGCTGAGTACGACTATATCTTTGCGTGGGATGACGATATAGACCCGTTGGATTTTTCGTTTGCGCGGTTCATCGCTGCCATGCAGCGAAACCGCCTCGAGTGCGCACAACCCGGCATCTCTCCGGATTCCAATGTCAACGTCAAGCTGACTCAGGCACGCAGCGGGATAACCGGCCGTTTTACCGACTACGTCGAGAACATGGTACCGGTTTTCACGCGACGGGCCTGGATCAGATATTGGGCTGCGCTTGAGGCGGATAGATCCATCTGGGGATGGCAACATTCCGCTACGAGCCGATCCGCGTGCGGCTTCCGCAGGATGGGTATTATCGATCAGGAGCGCGTAGCGCATACGCGCCCGTTCCGGAGCGTCGACACGACCGCGCCCGCCGAAGCCAAGTCCTATTATGCACGCTACCCGGAGCTCAGGCAGGCTTCGCGCATAAGCTTCGCGTATATGCGCTGACCACTACACCTGACGGAGTGTTCCACATGTACCTGCAAAGAGGTTTCAAAGCGGCGGCCAAAGCCGGTCTCGAGCGGTGCGGTTATGAACTGGTGCCGGCCGGATCACGAGGGGCCGAAGGTGCGAACCCGGGGCTGTCGGAGTTCAAGGCCAGGAGGAGATCCATACTGGCCAGTCACCACCGCCAGACTGCGGAGACAATCCGGCACCTCAATTCGAAATACCAGGAGCCCGTATTCGGAGAGGTGCCCATATGGGACCTTTTTCAACGCCTCGCATTCTGTGTGGATCCCACGGATACCAGCTTGCTCAACACGACGCAGTATATCCATGTCTTGCAGGTCTTGGAAGCGATGGAAAAGGATGGCCTCCAGGGTTCTTGCTGGTACGTCGCAGCCATCCTTCACGACCTGGGCAAGCTGCTGCTGTTGACGCCGGAGGGGCCGGAGAACATCGTATGCCTTAATTCCCCGATAGACGATCATGAAGGGCGGGCGGGCCTGGATAACCTGGTGATGCAATGGAACCATGACGAGTTCGCATACATGAGGTTGAAGGACTACGTATCCGATGAGATTGGGTGGCTGATCCGATACCACAGTATTCAGCTGGCCGACTGCGAGCCTCACATGGACGATCGCGACCGCGCGCACCGCGACAAGTATCTCTTGAAGTTCCGGAAGTACGATTTCGGCTCAAAGTCGCCTTACCACCTACCGAGCCTGGACATGGACAAGTATCGGACTATGATAGAAGAGGCGTTTCCGGATCCCGTTCCCTTCTAGCGCGAGACAACACAGATCCATTTTCCGTTGGTTCTGGATCGGTCCGCCCAACCTCCAGAGACGGGGCGACGGCTCTTCAGACTTATAGATTCTTTGTGGGCCGCGAAGGAATTGAACCTTCGACCCGCTGAGTGACCAGTCCCTTCTCCATCGGCATCCAGTGAGTTTCCGGCCGGTCCGGTATTCGAACGAACACACCGCTGTTGTCCAGGCGCGAGTCAACCCTGAAAACGACTCGAAGCAGCGCGTTGCCGACTTTCTCCTCCTCAAACCATAGGAGCCCGGTCCTCCTTCGGGGCGCAAGATACCATCCTCGACGACTACGGAATGTTTACAGGATGGCGGGCTCAGCCGAGCACCGAGAAACTGCTCTCCTCGTTGACGCTGCGCCGGCGCGAGTAGAAGCCCAGGTCTATGCTTCGATCAGTGTGCTCGAGATGGAGTTGGAGGGGCTCGGCGTCGTGGTCGTGGCCGGCTTCGCACCTCGTGATGATCTCGGCCATCAGCGCGCCCGCCACCGGCGCGTTCTTGAATTGGTTGCCGCTCGTGCCGACAGCCATGTAGTAGCCGGGTACGCAGGATTTGTCATAGATGGGTATCCAGTCGTCGGCGACGTCGTAGAGATCCACGACCCCTCGCAACTGACTCGGGATGCCGAGCGACGGAATGCGCTGGGCCATGCGCAGCACCTGCACACGCCACTGCTCGCTGAAGTTGCGGTCGAACTCGTCGGGGTCTACCCACTCCCGCGCATCGCACGGTGGGTCCTCGCTGCCGATGAGCAGGAAGCTGCCCTTCTCGGGGCGCGAGTAACAGGCGATATCGGAGTCCGAGGTCACGAGACCGGTCTCATCGTAGTCGTCGACCGGCATGGGGACGTGAGCCACTTCGACCTTGAGTGCCTTGGTGCCGATGTTCATGTCCGCGGTGGCGCCGGCCATTGCGTTCACCTTGTAGGAATGCGGCCCCGCCACATTGACCACCACGGGTGCGTCGATCTGTTCGCCGCCGGCGAGCGTCACGCCGGCGATGCGCCCGCCCGGGTCCTTGCGGATCTCGACCACGTCGGCCCTGAAGCGGAAGCTGGCGCCCGTGGCCTCGGCGGCGCGCTGGAGGTTGTGGGTGGCGAGCTGCGGGTCGGTGATGTAGCCGGCGGCCGGAAAGAAGACCGCGCCCGCCAGGGGCTGGTCGTCGGGTTCGCCGAAACCGGGATCGTCGGGGCGGCGGGGCGGGCCGAAGTGCTTCGTCTCGTAGAACGGGAGCCGCGCTCGGATGCGTGCCAGGTCCCAATCCTCATACGGGATGCCGAGCGCATCCATGTTGGCCTCTATCTTTTCCAGGTATCCGTTCTGCTCGGTTTTCATGACCAGACAGCCGGTATCGCGGAACTCGGCCAGCCCCCGTTCGTCCTCGACCCTCAGATAGTCCGCCCAGCGCTTCCAGTAGAAATAGCCCTCGTAGGCGATGGCCGCCCCGTCGACGGTCGAGTAGTGGGTGCGGATGATGGCGCAGGAGGCGCTGGTCGAGCCGTAGCCCGACGCCGGCAGCCGGTCCACGTTGAGCGTCCTGAAGCCCCGGCGCGAGAGCTCCAGCGCGAGCGCGGCGCCGATAATGCCGGCGCCGATGATGATCGCGTCGTATCGCTCAGTCATCGGATCTTTCTCCTCTCGTTTGGGTCGCGCATCCGGGGCGGTGCCGCCGGATACGACCAATACATGATAGATGTACCGCCCCTGGCCGTCGATCGTCGGCGTGCGAGCTCTGGCAGCTCCTCAGTTCCGCCTGCCGTCATCGTCCCGGCGAGGCGTGGGTCCTGCGATGCATCACGCCTGCCGCGAGAAACCCCCCGTCCACGGCGAGCACGTGACCGGTCACGTAGCTTGCCGTCTCGCTCGCTAGAAACACCGCCGTTGCCGCGATCTCCGCGGGCGTGCCGTAGCGCCCGGCCGGAATGCCTGCCGTATATACCCGCCGGGTCTCGGGGGAGTGCATGCGTGCCACCAGCTCCGTCTCTACAGCGCCGGGGGCGAGGGCGTTGACCGTGATGCCGAAGGGGGCGAGCTCCACGGCCATTACCTTCGTCAGGCTGATGACGCCCCCCTTGGCGGCGCCGTAGGCGGCGCGGCCCGTGCCGCCGCGCACGCCAGCGGTGGACGACAGAGTAATGATGCGCCCGTAACGCCGGTCTACCATCTCGCGGGCGGTGGCCTGGCAGCAGAAGAACGTGCCCGATAGATCCACGTCGATGAGCCGACGCCACTCTTCAGGGGTGGTATCGAGGAACGAACGCTCGATACCTACCCCGGCGCTGTGCACCAGGATATCGATGCGCCGGAAGCGCTGGATGGTCTCCGCCACCATGCGCTGGACGTCGCCGACACTGGCCACGTCGCAGCCGCTGGCCGAGGCGGTCCCTCCATGACTGCGCAGCCTTGCGACCGCTGCCTCCGCGCCCGCCTCGTTCGCATCCGCGACCACGACCGTCGCACCCCGTGCGGCGAGTTGGGTCGCCACCTCGTGGCCGATACCGCTGGCCGCTCCAGTGACGATAGCTACCCGCTCGCGGAAATCGTCGACCATCGGTCCCATTTAGTCGTCCGCACCGTGCAGACCACGGCGCATGCGCCGTTCCACCCGGCGGGTGACGAGGGAGAGCGGCCAGGCCATGAGGAAGTAGATCACCCCCGCCAGCAGGAACAAATGCATAGGCAGAAACGACATCATGGCGAGATCCTTGGCGCGCAGTGTCAGCTCGGGCGCCGAGATGAGTGAGCAGATCGACGTATCCTTGAGCAGGATGATGACCATGTTGAGCAGAGGCGGGAGCACGACCCGCAGCGCCTGCGGGAAGATGATGTAGCGAAAAGTCTGCGTGGGCGTCATGCCCACCGCGAGCGCCGCCTCGCGCTGGCCGCGGTGTACGGCCTGGATGCCGCTGCGAAAGATCTCGGCCAGATAGCCGCCGGCGCTCATCCCGAGGCCGACGAAGCCCGCGACGAAAGCATCGACCACCAGTCCGAGGGGCACCAGACCGTAGTAGATCAGAAACAGCAGAGCGAGCGACGGTATGCCGCGTGTCACTTCGATGTAGCCGATGCAGAAGCCGCGCAGCGACTTCAAATGGCTGAGCTTGCCGAGGGCGAGCACGACCCCGATCACTACCGCGAGGAGGAAGGAGAACACGGTGAGGAGGATGGTGTTCCAAATCGCGGGCACGAGTTGCGGCCACCAGTTGGACCAGTGCTCCACATAGACGGCGAAGAATGCGCTCACGTCCATGCCCTCCCACGACGCTCAAGGCGGTCGACCAGCCGCGCCAGGGGGAAGCTCAGGCAGAAGTAGATCAGGGCGGCGAGAATATAGATGAGCGTGGTCTGAAAGGTCGAGGTCACCAGGTTGCGCGCGTAGAACATGATTTCGGGCGCGGCGATGGCGGAGACCACGGCGGTGTCCTTGAGCAGTGCGATGGCATAGTTGCCGAGCGGAGGCAGAGTGATGCGCCAGGTCTGAGGCAGAATGATATAGCGCATCGTGGTCCACGGCGTCATACCCACGCTCAGGGCGGCCTCGCGCTGGCCGTGGTGGATGGCCGCGAGCCCGGCGCGAAACACCTCGGTGAGGATTGCCCCTCCGTTGAGGCCGAGCCCGATGATGGCGGCCGGGAAGGCGTTGACCTTGATGCCGAGATAGGCGAGACCGAAATAGATGATGAATAGCTGTGCGAGCACCGGAGTTCCGCGGAATATCTCCACGTAGATGTCGATGAGCCAGTGCGCGGCCTTGAGGCGCGAGAGCTTGATGAGTGCGAAGCTCAAGCCTATGACCACGGCGACCAGAAACGAGGCGACTGTGATCTCCACCGTGGTGATGGCGCCGATGAGCAGGGGCTCGAGCAGCGAAGGGATTTCGGAGAAGTTCACGGCGCGGGCTCCGGGCTCAGTGTTGCTCGAGGATCTGGCGCAGGAAGGCCCGGGTACGCTCGTGCTGAGGATCGGCGATGACCTGGGCCGGCGGGCCCTGCTCGACGATCCCGCCGTCGCCCATGAAGATGATCCAGTCGGATACGTCGCGTGCGAAGCGTATCTCGTGGGTCACGAGCACCATGGAGCGCCCCTCCTCGGCGAGCTCGTGAATCACCTTGAGCACCTCACCCACCAACTCCGGGTCGAGCGCCGACGTGGGCTCGTCGAACAGCATGAGCTTGGGCTCCTGGGCGAGGGCGCGGGCGATGGCGACGCGCTGCTGTTGCCCACCCGAGAGCCGCTCGGGATACTCGTCCGCCTTGTGGACCATGTGCACCTTGGCGAGCATGGCATCGGCGAGCTCGCGCGCCTCCTTCTCCGACATGCCGCGCACCCTCATGGGCGCGATGGAGACGTTCTGGCGGGCGTTCAGATGCGGCCATAGATAAAATCCCTGGAAAACCATGCCCACGTGCTGGCGCTGCCGGGCGAGTTCCTTCTCGGTCATGCGCACGAACTGTCCGTTCAGCTGCCTCTCGCCGAACAGCTCGTCTTCCAGGTAGATGTGTCCGCTGGTCGGCGTTTCCATGTAGTTGATGCAGCGCAGAAGCGTCGATTTTCCGCAGCCGCTCGGCCCGATGATGGCCGTCTTGTGGCCGCGCTCGAGGGCCATGTCGACGCCGGCCAGCACTTCTAGTTGGCCGAAGCTCTTGTGCAGATCTTCGACGCGTAGCAGGGGTTCGCTCATCGATTGCCTCCCTCGGCAAGGGCGGATCAAACGAAAGTCACGAGGACCGGGCGGCGCCGGCCCTCGTGATGGGTTCTCGTTGTTGTTATTTACAGTTGGCGGGCAGGGTCGGCTGCTTCCAGTCCTTTGGCCGGTCGACGCCGGCGCGCAGATTCAGCGGACCCGGGTCGAACCAGGAGCGGTTGCCGAGTCCGTACTTCTTGGCGACCTCCAGGTTGCGACAGGTCTTCCAGACCTCGGCGATCTTCTGGTTCACCGCCTTCAGCAGATTCGGTGCGTCTTTGCTGAGCCCGAAGACCACGTTGTACTTGCCCGTGAGCAGCGAATAGCGTTTGTCGAAATCCTGCTGAACCGGCACCGCGTGGATCGCCCACTGCGGGTTCTTCGAGATCGCGTACTGAATGAGCGGCGGGTCGGCGAACAGGGCGTCGATGCGTCCCGCCAGCAGGTCGCGGATCGCCGCATCGCTGGTGTCGTACAGCTTGAGCGTCGAGCCCTTGATCTGCTTGAGCTGATCGATCCAGCCGAAGCCCTGGATGGTCGCGATGGTGTGGCCCTCGAGCTCTTTGATCGTGGACCAGTTTGTGGACTTGCGTTGGGTGATGTTGGCACCGCCGTAATAGATGGGGTCGGTGATGTTGATCACTTTGATGCGTTGATCGTTCCAGCCCATCATCCCGTGCATGATATCCACGCGGCGGGCCTTCACCGAGGCGATCTCGCCCGCCCATTCCATCAAGGCAGGTTTCACTTCAAGACCCAGCTGCTCGGTAATCCACTGCATGATCTCGCCGTCCAGGCCGATGAGATGGCCATCCTGCCAGCCCGTGCCCGGCATGTCGCCGTTGAACGCCACGATCAGCTTGCCGGGTTCAACCAGCTCGAGTTTGTCGTCGGCGCTGGCCTGGGTGACCGGCGCGGCGACAAGCAATGTGCAGCCGAGGGCGAGCGCTAATACGCGCAGCCGCGCCTGCCAGCGGTGTTTGGGTAGGGTCATGATCTTCTCCTCCTCATCGTCGTGGTTATGCTGGTTCTGGTGATCACGGAGCGGTCATGCGCGTTGACGAGTGACAGTCTCCGGCAACACTCCCGCAGTCAATCACCTTAGCGCGTGTCCGTATCCTCTTCCGGAACGGATCGGACAGACTTCGGAACGGTTGCGTCAATCGGCGCCTGCGTGGCCCTGGCGCCCACCGTTTCCGAGGCGAGCTCCGGCCCCCAGGTGTCGGCCAGCGTGTAGCCGAGGGGATAGGGGTCGGTAGGGTCCACACCGAGCTGGTAGAGACCATAGATCCACGCCCGCCCCGAGATCCGCGGGATGACGGCGGGGCGCCCGCCGACGGTGGCGGTACGCAGCACCTCGCCTTCGAAGCGGCTGTCGATGGTGGACAGGAAGGTCGCCTTCCGGCCCACCTCGATCTCTCCCCGCGCGTGCAGCACGGCCAGGCGGGCGCTGGTTCCGGTTCCGCACGGCGAGCGATCGATGCGTCCAGGATAGATGACGTTGCCGTTTCGGTAGGCGCCTTCCGGTCCCGGCTCGCGGTCGGTGAACAGCACGTACTCGATGCTCTGGCTGCCTTTCATCTCCGGGTGCGCCACCGGGATCTGCTCCGTGGCCGCGACCTTGATGCGCCGTGCGAGCTCGACCATCTCGCGGGCGTGGGAGGGATCGACTCGCACGCCGACACTGGCGGCATCGACGAATGCGAAGTGCACGCCCCCGTAGGCGGCGTCCACCGAGATGCGGCCGAGCCCGGGCACATCGAGCGGGTGATCAAGATGGTGTACGAAGCTCGGCACCATATCGAGGGTGACCCGCTCGCAGCGCCCGCCGCGGCAGCTGGCGACGGCCATGATCAGCCCCGCCGGAGTGTCGAGCCGCACGGTGGTCTCCGGCTCGGTCATGGGCAGGATACCGGTCTCCAGGAGCGCGGTGGTAACGCACATGGCGTTGGAGCCGGACATGGTGTGGCATCCGTCCGGCTGCATGACGATGAAGCCGGCGTCGGCGTCGGGCCGGGTAGGGGGCAGGAGCAGATTGGCGCTCATCTGAGCGCTCCCGCGTGGCTCGTAGAGAGTGAAGCGCCGGATGGTGTCGTCCTCGCTGTTGAGATAGCGCATCTTCTCCAGCATTGTCGCGCCGGGCACCTTGAGCACGCCGCCGACGATCACCCGTCCGACCTCGCCTTCAGCGTGTACACCCACCACCGTCACGGTTCTTGACCAGCGCATCCTCAGTCTCCTTTCATCTGTCGAGGCCCCTTACCCTATGGCAGTCCTGCTTGCTCACCCAGCATCGCAGGGTCATAATTCGGTACGATTGCGACACCTTTCGGGTGGACACGATGGATGAATGGCAGCTCGGGCTGGCGCCTGCGTCGGCGGACGAGGTGACTCCGGACATCCGGGTCGCCTTCATCCTCTCGCCCGATTTCACCCTGCTTCCCTTCGCGGGCTTCATCGACGCCTTGCGCCACGCCGCCGACGAGGCCGACCAAAGCCGCCAGATCTACTGCCGCTGGACCTGTTTGGGGCCCGATCTGGCCCCGGTGCGCTCAAGCTGCGGCATCGAGGTGAGGCCCTGGGAAACCTATGGGGACCCGTTGTTGTTCGACTACGTGGTGGTGATCGGAGGGTTGCTCTCCGGGTTCGGTCGCCATGCCCCTGAGACCTTCGAGTTCCTGCGGCTCGCCGTCGCGCACGAGGTGACCCTGGTCGGGCTGTGCACGGGCAGCTTCGCCCTGGCTGAGGCCGGGCTCATGGATGGCCGCCGGTGTGCGGTCCATATCCGCCACTTGCAGGAGTTGATCGAGCGCTACCCGTGCGTGGTCCCGGTGGCCGATGAGCTCTACGTGAGCGACGGACCTTGCATCACCTGTCCCGGCGGGACCGCCGCCATCGATCTGGCCGTCGAGCTGCTCGTGCGCCATTCCGGGAAGGCCCGTGCCCTCAAGGGCCTGGCGCAGATGGTGGTCGACGCCCATCGCGCCGCACATCACAAAGCCCGCCATATCTACGACGATATCAAGGAGTGCGGCGACTGGCGGATCAAGCGTGCCATGACGCTCATGCAGGAAAAGCTGGGCGAGCCTTATACCATCGCGCGCCTGGCCCGGCGCGTGGGTACTTCCGTGCGCCAGCTCGAACGCGCCTTCGCCGCGCACGCCCATATGTCGCCGGCCATGGTGTGGCGGGGACTGCGTCTCGAACACGCCCGGTGGCGTCTGCTCAACACTACCCGCACCATTACCCAGATCGCCGATGAGTGCGGCTTTGCCGATTCCTCGCACTTCGCCCGCTGCTTCCGCCAGTCCTACGGCGAGTGCCCCTACGAATTCCGCCACCGCCGGCACCGCGTCGATACGACGTAACGGCGGATACCAAAGATTGCCTGTAAAAGGAGACGCCTGTAAAAGGGGACCGCCTGTAAAAGGGGACAGATCTATTTTCACAAGTGTTTCTCGCCGTCATCGCGGCTCGGCCTTCCTTGCCCGCGGTGCTCCACCCGCCGTCCCGTTATTGCCTCGATTTCCGTTACGAAGCGGTCATTGCCGGTAAGCTGACCGCGTTGTAGCGCCTGCCGCATGAAGTCCCATTCCCCATCGGGCACGGATTCGTCGACGAATCGCCGATACTGACGCCGGCGTTGCGTTTCACTGTCCGCCAGCGCCATGTAGCTGGGGTCGCGGTCGATCCAATCCTCGGTGTCCGTTCCCATGCGCTGGCGAAAGCTCGACCAGGCGTACTCCGCCGGCTTCTGTGTCATCCCGGCACGCACCGGATTCAGCTCAATGTAGCGGCAGCACGCTAAAAGATGACGGTCGGTCTGGACGGGGCTGGACTTATATCTCCCCTCCCATAAAGTCCCGGAACGGCCTTCGAGACGATTGCGGTAGCGGGTAGCCCGGCCCGCGAGGGCCTTCATGAGGCGGGCCATGCCCGATACGGAATCCTTCTGCGGCGTCAGAAGCAGGTGTACATGATTCGTCATGAGGCAGTACGCGTGGACGCATACGTTGAACTGTTCCTTCAGCTCGCGAAGATCATCCAGATAGCGCCGGAAATCCTCACGCGCCACGAAAACAACCTGCCGGTTGTGGCCCCGTTGCACTACGTGGTGTGGGTAACCCGGTACGATAATACGGCCAGTCCTTGGCATGTCCTCGCTCCTTCGAGTTTGGCTCCTGATATCGATAGTCTAAGGGATATCCCGGCACCCTGCATAGGTCGCACTCCAATCAAAATAGATCTGTCCCCTTTTTTGCTTTGAAAATAGATCTGTCCCCTTTTTTCGTCTTTTCCTGGCCGGGCGACGGGTGGAAGTCATGACCCAGGTCCTGAAGGCGACTATCTGCGAAAATCAGGTCGACCTCATTCCTTGGTATCAACCAAGCAGAGTAGCGCAGCTGCAGGGGTCACTCGTCTCGGCGAAGCGGACGGTCTTTCCGTCGATGGACAGCTTCAGGGTGCGGCTTCCCAAGGAACCGGTCACTTCGACGAACTTGGCGCGGTAAGGTCCGCAACCGCTGCAGCCACTGTCGGCGCTGTTCAGAGATATGACCCCATCGTCCAGATTACCGCTGCCGTTGTAGCAGCAGCACTGATCGTATGCGACGAAGATCGCGAGCGCGCCGTCTCGAAGGGTGGCGCAGCCGACCTGGGGATCGCAGGATGGGCCGGCGTAGGCGGTCCGTCCGGCGGCGTGCAACCCGGCGGTGGCGGGGTGATTGCCCGCCGTACCGTGTTCGGGGTACTTTGACCTCAATCGAGCAACAAGGAGCCTCACAATCCGATGAATACCAAGCCCGACAACTTTCACATGGATCCGGAAGAATTCCGGCGCAGCGCTCATGCGTTGGTGGACTGGTTGGTGGATTACCACCGGCAGGTCGAGGAATTTCCGGTGCTGTCCCGGGCCAACCCCGGGGATGTCCTCGAGCGTCTGCCGGCGGCGGCCCCCGAGCGCGGTGAATCATTCGACGCCATGCTCGGCGACGTCGACAAAATCGTCATGCCCGGGATCACACACTGGCAGTCTCCCAACTTCTTCGCGTTCTTCCCCGCAAACAACTCTCCGCCCGCCGTGCTCGGGGAGCTGCTGAGCGCTGGTCTGGGCGTTCAGGGGATGTTGTGGGCCACCAGTCCGGCCTGTACCGAGGTGGAAATCCGGATGATGGACTGGCTGGTGCAGATGCTCGGGCTGCCGGAGCGGTTTGCGTCCAGCACGCGAGGAGGTGGCGTGATCCAGGACTCCGCTTCCAGCTCCACGTTGTGCGCACTCATCGCGGCGCGCGAACGGGCCACATCGGGGGAATCAAACCGCCGGGGATGCGACGGCCGGCTCGTGGCCTACACCTCCACCCAGGCCCACTCGTCCATTGAAAAGGCCTGCATGGTGGCGGGCATAGGCGCGGACAGACTGCGCCTGATCGAAGTGGATGAACAGTACGCCATGAAACCGGAGGTCCTGGCGGCCCGGATCCGGGAGGACCGGGAGGCCGGCATGACGCCGTTCTTCGTTTGCGCCTGCGTCGGCACCACTTCTTCCCTGGCGTTGGATCCCCTGGGGGCGATCGCGGACATCTGCCGGCGCGAGGATCTGTGGCTGCACGTCGACGCCGCCATGGCCGGCACGGCCGCCGTCTGCCCGGAGTTCCGTTACATCAACGACGGTGTCGATAGGGCGGATAGCTATACCTTCAACCCGCATAAGTGGATGTTCACGAATTTCGACTGCAATGCCATGTTCGTGGCGGATCGCGCCGCGCTCGTCAATGCCCTCAGCATCACCCCGGAGTATCTCAGGAACCAGGCCAGCGAAGCGGGCATGGTGACCGATTACCGCGACTGGCAGATCCCGCTGGGCCGGCGCTTCCGGGCCCTGAAACTGTGGTTCGTGATCCGTCACTACGGGGTAACCGGCCTCCGGCACCACATCCGCCGGCACGTGGAACTGGCGCAACAGTTCAAGCATTGGGTTCGGAACAGCGATGCGTTCGAGCTGGCGGTGGACTGCCCGCTGAACCTCATCTGTTTCCGGCACCGGAACGGGGATGCGAAGAGCGAACGGATACTGAAGACCAT
Source organism: uncultured Gammaproteobacteria bacterium (assembly GCA_963731035.1). Taxonomy (GTDB): domain Bacteria; phylum Pseudomonadota; class Gammaproteobacteria; order Arenicellales; family JAANXG01; genus JAANXG01. Next base: position 59,896 of record CAVSUY010000017.1, read on the forward strand.
CAACGATTCCGGCGCCGCCTACCTCACCCACACGAAGCTGGACGGGAGATACACGCTTCGATTGTCCGTGGGCCAGACCTATACGGAATCGCGGCATGTGGAGAACGTGTGGCGGCTGCTGAACGAGGCGGCCACAGACCCGCCCGCGGGATAGGTTGCAGCGTCCGCCGGATGGTCGGGTACGGATGATGAGCGTAGAGCCAGGGGAGGTTCGTCGGTGCTTGTGTGCCGTTCAAGAATTGAGGGAGATATGCTTTCTTGACATGCCTGCGGCGCTTCGCTAGATAACACTTGATTGCGCGCCTCGCCACGGTGCGCACGGCCGGATTGTCGAGGAGACACGCTAATGACCAAGAGTAATAGAGTATCCGGTGTGGACCAGGACGGATCGTCCAGTGCAAATCCCCGGGCTGTGAGCAGGCGCCGCTTGCTGCGTGCAATGGGCGGTTCGGGCGGCGTCGTCTTGACGACGATCCTCTCTTCCCGTTGGGTGAGGCCCGTCGTGAAGTCGGTGGTGTTGCCGGCCCACGCCCAGATTTCACCGTCGAACGAACCCTGCCTGGTCTCGCTCGAGGCCACTTTCGGCCCCACCAGCTCGAACAGTGCCACCCTTGCGTACTCAGTCAGCCTGGCGGTTTACGATCCGACTGGTGGAACGAGCTTTCTCGGCCAGAGCGCCGAGAGCACCGGCGGCAGCGTGACGTTGGCGGGCGATTCGACCTTCCCTCCCGCGGCCGGGTCCTACTCGCTGGGGCTGGTGTTCTCCGCGGGATCGCTTGCGTCCTTCGCGGCGGCCTTCAACGCGAGCTGTTGCGACGAGTCCAGGGCTTCCCCCGACATTGGCTACATCGGTTTTGTGTCGGAGATCAGCAGCCTCCGGTATGTCACCATCGATGACGGCAGCTGCTCCTTCCTGAACCCGTAAACCACCTGCCCGCCGGCGAATATTGGCGGGACGAGGGCGGGGTAGTCGTCTTCCGGATGATGCGCCGGTTGGATCGGGGGTGTCAGGCGACTCGTTCGTTGAACGCCGTTATCAACGCGTCGATGGCGCCGGCTTGCTGCTGCTTCCCGACCCAGTAGTCCCGGTCATACCATTGAGCGACGAGCTCTTCGTGGGAACGTCCCTGCTGCTCCACCCAGGTGTAGTATTTCAGGTTGTGGATACGGCGGCGGTCCGTGTATCGCAATTCCAGCAGATGATCGGTGGAGATGCCTTTGAGGAAACGGGCGTCGTGTCGAGCCGCGTCCATCTCCGTGTAGTCACCGTACGCCCGGCGCATTTCCTTCAGACGGCTGCCGTACAGGTCCATGGAATCGGTAAGTACGGTCAATACGATGTCGCTGGAACCCAGTTCGTAGTACCTGGCGAACTTGATCGAAGAGATCAGGTTGGCGATGCCCGAGAAGCCCAGCAACGCCAGGTTGTCGATCTGCCCGGCACGGACTCCCTTCTCTTGCCAGGTAGCTGCGGCCTGCCTCTTCGTTGAACAAGCGGGCCAGGCTCACGACCGCGTCGTCATCCACGGCCATGACCATGTCGGTGCTACGGACGTTATGAATCCACGGCACGTGCTTGTCTCCGATTCCCTCGATGCGGTGCGCGCCGAAGCCGTTTTCCAGCAAGGTCGGGCACTGCAGGGCCTCCGAAGCAGCGATCTTGCTGTCCGGGTAAAGCTGTTTAAGCAAATCGCCGCTGGCGAGCGTCCCGGCGGAACCGGTGGTCAGCACCACCCCGCGATAGGCGTCCCGCTGGCCCATCACCTGCGTCAGTACCTCGGCCATGGCGTGGCCCGTTACCTCGTAATGCCACAGGTAATTGCCGAACTCTTCGAACTGGTTGAAGATCATCAGGTCCTGACCGGAGTTGCGCAGCTCCCAGCACTTGTCGAAGATCTCCTTGACGTTGGACTCGCTGCCCGGTGTCTTGATTACCTCGCCGGCGACGTTGGCCAGCCAATCGAATCGTTCCTGGCTCATGCCCTCGGGGAGGATCGCGATGGAGGCGCAGGCGAGCAGCGCGGAATCATAGGCGCCGCCGCGGCAGTAATTGCCCGTGGACGGCCAGACGGCTTTCTGGATGGTCGGGTCGAACTGGCCGGTGACCAGCCGCGGCGCGAGGCATCCGAACGCGGCCCCGACTTTGTGGGCCCCGGTCGGGAACCACTTGCCCACCAGCGCGACGATGCGCGCGTCCACCCCGGTCAGCGCGGACGGAAACTCGATGAAATTCACACCGCCGAAGCCGCCGCCGCGGGAAACGGGATCGTTCTTCCAGGTGATGCGAAACAGATTCAGCGGATCGGCGTCCCACAATCCTACCGACGCGAGTTTCTCCTTGATATTACCCGGGATCCGGGACGGATCCTTCATCTGCTCGAACGTGGGAATGGTGATATTTTGCGCCCGCGCCCGCTCGACGGCGCGGGCCAGGCGTTCTTCTTGCACGGTGAGGTCGATCATTTTTCGAATGCTGCTCCTTCGCAGCGCGGCTTGCTGTGTAGCGAAGACGATGCTCCTGCTCGCAGGACTTGCCGGCTTGCGGCGTCGAACCTGGTCGGCGCGGTCGGCGGCAGGACTCTGGTTGAGCCAGCAATATTAATGAAGTCCGAGGCTACAAAGTGCTTAAAATAGGGCCTTCACATGCACAATATATGCATTCCCGGGAGAACACATAGCCGATGCCCGACGTTCAGATCGACCGACTCGATCGCCGTATCCTCGCCATGGTCCAGGAGAACAATTTGACGCCCCACAGGCAGATAGCCGATTCGGTGGGTCTGTCCACGCCAGCCGTAACCCGCAGACTCAAGCGGTTGCGGGCGCAGGGCGTGATCCGGGCGGACGTGAGCCTGCTGGATGCGTCGTTGCTGAAGCGGCCGTTAACGATTATCGTCAAGGTGGTGGCCGAGAGCGAGCAGCTCGAAGAGCTGGATGCGATGCGCGAGGCATTCGCGGGCTGCGCGCCGATACAGCATTGCTACTACGTCACTGGCGATGCGGATTTCATACTCATATTCAACGTTGCCGACATGGCGGAGTATGAAGATCTCACCCGGAAGCTTTTCCTGAAGCCGGGCAACGTGAAGCGATTCACGACCTTCGTCTCCATGGATACGATCAAGGATGACGGCAAGGTGCTGCTGTAAAGAGACCCCATCCGTGCTGCCGTCCCTCACCAGCCGGGTGCTCAACGTTCACGAGCTCGATGCGCTGCACTCGACACCGCCGCAGCACCGGACATCCGACCAGTGAAGGGTCAGTGCTGTGTCAACCTGCCAGGGAGCACATCCCGGGGAGCGCTCCAGAGAGACAGGCTCCTAGTCGCAATAGAAGAACGAACGCCCCGCAAGACCTTTATCAGTTGGGTACTCCACAACAACGCCCAGAATACCCGTGCATGCCAACAGGGGATTGGCTTCTGCTACGCTGGCGACAGCTACGACGGTGAAGGTGCCAGGGCTCTCGCCGAACAATTCAGGCTGGAGAAATAGTAAGACTTATTGCCGCGGGCCGTCCCGAGGGCGGTCTGGCCCTCAGGCTGTAGGAGACGATGTGCGTCGCTCCCGGCGGATCCGGTTCAGGGCCGTTGGTGGGGTCGCGGGGTCTTCGGTTAGCTATCGATTGAGGCCGGACAACTGCTGATTCAGCCATTGCTGAAACTGGGCTTTTGGCAGTGCGCCGGAAACCCGGGCAACCTCGCGTCCATGGTGGAACACCATCAAGGTCGGTATGGAGCGGATCTGAAGACGCGCAGCCGTCTGTGGATTGGCCTGCGTGTCCAGCTTGATGAAGGAGACTTGCGTGGCCATCTCGGCAGCCACCTGCTCCAGAACGGGTGCAAACTGCCTGCAAGGCGCGCACCAGGGTGCCCAGAAGTCGACGACTACGGGCAAGCCGGTCTTGTCGGTGAAGCGGCTGAAGTTCTGATCGTTCGCAACGATCGGCCGGCCGGATATCAGCTTGCTGCGGCACTTGCCGCATAAGGGGACTTCCCTCAGCTTGTTCGAGGGTACGCGGTTGACAGCGCCACAGTCGGGACACACCACCTGCACTGGAATCGCGTTTGTCATCGCAGGAAACTCGGGCATTCAAACATGAGGTCTACATGGATGCCAATGTGTTGTTTCTCAAGTGGGGGCGGCCACATTGGCCCCATTGCCGACTCACCGTCTTATGGATTGCGATGAGGGTTTGTCGATGCCGGCGAACACAGGCTGAATATATTGAGCGGCCGATCCGGATGTTCCACCGGGAGTTCAATCCTGTCCCGCCTCGGGTTCGGTGTCCCATTGCTGCGCCGTTGGCCGCGCACCAGAGAACCAGGACTTCCCCTTGGCACCCCAGTCGTCTATTCTTAGCGCATCTGTGATAGTGGGACGCCGGCCTGGCGAGAAAAAAACAAACCCAAACGGCGCGTGGATTTCGACCGACTCTCCAGAGGATCGGCGGAGTCCGGTAGGACTGAAGAGGCTTTCACGGCGGTCATTCCGGTAATTCCATGCGTGTCTAAAAGGAGAGGAACGCTAATGAATACAACGACAACAGCGATCCCGGCATTCATCGTCTCGGTAGTCCTGCTGTGCACGATCTCCGACGCGCAAAGCCAGGATCTGTCTATCGACACCCTGCAGTACGGCACGAATCCTTCCAACAGCCCGCTGGCCGATTTCCTGTCCGGTATTCCGGGCAACAGTGCCAACGACATCAGCGTTGGCATCGCGCTCGAGAACCTGTGCGGCCAGATCTTCGCCGATAGCACTCCCCTCGTGCCGCAGATATTCAATACTTTCGACCTGTGTTTCGGCGTCGTCGGCCCCGTCCTCGCGGCGCTCGATCCCGGAGACAAGGAGTTCGCGCAGTTCGTGCAGGAATCCGCCGGGCTTCTATTGGGAGTCAGCGGTCAGGAGGTCGCGGCCATGGCGGGCAGCTTCACTCAATTGGTCCCCGGCGGCGCCATCAGCGCCCAAAACCGTCTGTCCCACCTGCGCTTGGCCCAGGCCGACTCTCCCACGGACAGGGCGCTTGCCTGGGATGCGCGTACGGGCGCCCTGACCTTCGACTTCGAGAGCGGCGGCGGCGCGGGAGACGATTTCGATAATCGCTGGCGCTTCTACGTCAACGGCGATGCGACCAGGGGCAAGCAAGACACCACGGAGCTGGTCGAGGGATATGACCTGCACGGCTTCAGCGTGAACGGCGGCGGCGACTACCGTCTGGAACACAATCGCTTCATCGGCTTCAACCTGGCGACGGATCAGGTCAATCTGGATTATGTCGGCGGCAGCGACGGGAAGGTAATGACCTACGACGCAGCCGCCTATGCCCTCTTATTCAGGGACGACGGCTGGTATATGCAGGGATATGCCGGTCTCGGCACTGGCAAGATCAACCTGTCGCGCAGCCTTCGTTTCCGGTCCCGCAGCAGTGTTGTCACGTTTCCCGACGGAACGACGTTCCTGGACCTGTCCAGCCCGATCGAAACGATCGAGACGAACTTCCACAGCAACACCGACGCGGGCAGATTGTTTGCCACTGTTGGCGCCGGCCGCGACATTCAACGCGGCCCGGTGACCATCGGCGTCAGCGGCTCCTTGGACTATCTCAGGGTGAATGTCGACGGCTATACCGAAACCACGAACGATCCCCGCGGAGACCCCCTCAAGCTCCAGATAGACGACTACAATCACCGATCCCTGCGCTTCATCGCCGCAGCCGACGCCTCGCGGTCGATAAGCACCAGTCACGGCGTTGTGACACCGTTCGTACGAGGCGAGTGGATCCACGAGTTCGCGGACAACCCCACCGAGATCCGCGCCCGCTTCGCCGCCGATCCCTTCAGCGTGGGGTTCGTGCAGAACAACCTCAGCTACCTGGGCGGGGCGCCGGCGGTCAACCCGCAGACCGGCCAGCCGGACCCGACGACTTTCGTCATCACCTCGGACAACCCGGACACCGACTATTTTCAGCTCAGCACCGGGGCCAACGCCGTGCTCCCTCAAGGCCTGCAGGCTTTTGTTTCGCTTGAGGCGCTAGTCGGGCTGCGCAACTTCGAGCGTTACACCCTGCAATTCGGAGTGAGCAAGGAATTCTAACCCTCCTATTGCGCCCCGGACGGCGCCCAGTTCGATGTTCCCCAGGACAAGCACCAGTCAGACCTGTGCGCGACGGGGTTGCGCCGCATCGCAGGGGCCTTAAAGCGGTGAACGGTTGGGCACCGACCATGACATGTTTGAAGGGCAGCGGGCACCTTTCCGCTGCAAGACATGTGGGTTATGATTTCTAGGCGTCGGCATCTCGATGCTCATCTGCGCTCGGCTTGAGACCGGCTTAGCATCTGCGTCGCTCGAGGGCATGGAGCAGCCCTGCTCATACGAGAGGCTGGCGCACTGGGGCGGATCACCGTGAAGCTATTCAAGACAAAGAGTTCTACCAAGCGTTATCTGGAGCCCTGCTACCACCGGGACTCGCCGCCGGACGGGCGTATCCAGACCCCGGAGATGCATCTGCGCGGGTGGTTTGCCGTGGACCCGGCCCTCACCTGTCGGCGCATCGAGCTGAAACACGGCGACAATTGGACTTTGCCCCTGGCGACGGAGCAGCGCCCTGACGTTGAACGCGTTTATCCCGACAGGACCGTAGTGGGATTTGACACGCTTGTGCCCAGCGAAATGATCCGCGAGCGCGGCAGCAGCTCATGGGAACTCGTTCTGCAATGCGACGCAGCCACCTACCGCTACCCGCTGACATTGGATGTCAGCGAGAACCTTCCCGAGGACGGCTACTACCGCAGCCGGGATCCTTTAAGTGGTCCCGGTGGCGGGTTCTTGAGCGACGAACAGAAGGCCTGCTGGCAAAGGGACGGCTTTCTCCTGCTGCCGGGCTTTTTCGATGCGTCCCGGCTGGACGCCGTCAACGCGTTCGTCGATGAGTTGTGGCGCACTCGCGCCGCCCTGACCGAGCCGGTTACGATCGATGCGTATATCGGCGCCGAAACAGTCCACACGATGGGAAGACGCTACCTGTTGAAGGAGGCGCCGGCCAGCGCCCGTGAGGGCCCCTACAAGATCAATGACCTGTTCCTGAGCTACCCTGATATTCGCGATGTCATCCTCGACGAGGGGCTCGCCAGCCATATTCGCGCGCTGCTGGACGGCGATCCGGTGGCATGCAACTCGCTTTATTTCGAGTATGGCAGCGAGCAGCCCGACCACTTCGATACCTTCTTCATGCCGCCGCGGGTGCGCAATCGCATGCTGGCGTCCTGGATTGCCCTGGAAGACGTCACGCAGGACAATGGGCCGCTTCAGTACTACCCGGGCAGCCATTTGATCGAGCCCTACCTTTTTGCCAACGGCCGCTACAATCGCACGCCGGAAGAACGGACCGACTGCGAGCGCTACATTGCCGGCGAGTTGAAGCGCCTGCAGATCGAGCCAACCACGCTGCTCGCCTCGAAGGGAGATGTATTCATCTGGCACGCTCACCTGCTGCACGGCGGCGCGCCAATACGGGACCCCGGTCGCAGTCGTCGCTCTCTGGTGACACACTACTACCGCACCGCGGAGTTTGCCGAAGGGCAGATCCTTCAACACGCGCCGGGACGTTACTACCAGAATCGCCCGCATCCCGGGTCTGAGACGGCGACGGAGAGTTCAACGTTCAGTCAGCCAACTGGGTGAGATGGTGGAATCCGGAGTGGATGGTCGCTACCCGTGGCACATTCTAGCTCTGTGTTGCCCTGGGCCTTGGGAACGGCAGTGATACTGAGCGATCAACGAGCTTCAGAACCTGAAGCGAAGTTGTGCCGGCGCGTAATCAAGTTTCATCTTCTATCGCTGTTCGCGATCCGGGATCGCATTTTGATCCAAGTCAACAACAAGGCATAGAGTCAGCTGCCCATGGTGAATTGGGTCGGGGATCGTCTTAACATCGGACAGATGCACGATGACGGCAGCAAAGTCGGTGCCTGTGCAGGCGGTTGCGCGAATAGTCGTATACCCCTTGTTGACCTGAAGCACTGGAAAGTGAATGTCGAGATGAAACTGACCGTGCCTACATTGCAGAGCCTGAAATTCGTGGTCGCGGCACTCTTACCTCTGGCCGCGGCCGCCGATTGGATGACGTCCTCGGAAGTGTTCGAGCCGACCTACTACGCCGATCACAATCCGGACGTACGGGACCAGTTTGGCTACGATACCGGAAAACTCATGCAGCACTGGCGCACCCTTGGCATCAAAGAGGGGAGAGCCAGTTCGCCGGTCTTCGACGCGCGGTATTACCTGAAGTCGAATCCGGACGTCGCGAAGCAGGTTGGAGCGCAGAACTATCCGGGAGCCGCACAACACTGGTACGAGACCGGAATCAAGGAGGGGCGTCCCAGCAGTCCGGATTTCCACGTGCGTACATATCTGCAAAACAATCCGGACATCGCCAAGGCGCTGGGCCACCGTGGCAACGCGATCTCCGGCGGCACGTAGTCAAATCCATCCGAAGCGCTATTGGTGAGAAAACTGTTTTCCCCTTTTACGTTATCCCAGCTACCGGATGCCGGTCCGTCCCTCCGTCGTCTTGTTCTCGTCTATCTCGTGTTCGTAGCGCTCGTATGCGTGTATACCTACCCCTTGATATTGGCGCCCGGGAGCTACCTGAGAGGCTACAACGATCCCTACTTGTTCACATGGATGTTGACGTGGGTCGGCAAGACCATATTCACCGATCCGCTGGGGTTGTTCGACACCAATATCTTCTTTCCCTACGCGAATACTCTTGCGTTTTCCGAGCCCCTGATCGTACCCGCGGTGACAACGGCAGCGCCGATCTATGCGCTGAGTGGAAATCCGATTCTGGCTTACAACATCACTCTCATAGCGTTCCAGGCGCTATGCGGGTGGGCGGCCTATTACGCCACAAGGCGGATCACAGGAAGCGACGTGGGCGCTGTGATTGCCGGAATCGTCTACTGCGTCTCTCCGTTTCGAACCGGCTATTACAACTTTCTCAACATACACTTGTCTTTTGCAGTGCCATTGGCGTTCCTGAGCTTCTCGCTGTTCCTGGAGAAACAGGAGTCCCGATATCTGCTCTGGACGCTAATTCTCGTCTGGCTCCAGGCCGTAACAATCTGGTACGGCGGCATTCCTCTGGCCCTGTTGCTGTGTCTCGTGACACTTGGATTCCTGCTGCTTCGTCCTCGGGGTTGGCGGGTCCGAACTGTCACTACCGCTCTCTCGGGCGGTGCATGCCTTGTCCTTGCCCTCGTACCGGTGGCATTGCCATACCTGCGCGTGGCAAAGGATCTGGAGTTCGTGCGGAGCCTCCAGGATGTCAATAATTACAGAGCCGACCTGTTGTCATTTCTCGATGCGGGCAAGGAGAATGTTCTTTATCATCTTGCCGACTCCACAACTTATCCCGGGTTGTTTGCCGGATTCACGATCTACGCTCTATGCGGGCTCGCGATTCTTGTAGCCGCTCGTTCACGGGGCCGCGAAATCGGGACCACGATAAGCAGATCGTCGGCTTTGATCGGATGGCTCGTTCCTGTCCTGCTCGCTGTCCTTGCATTCTTTGTATTCGACAAGCAACAACAGGCGCCCCTCTGGAGTGCCGGCATACCTTTGACGCTGTTGCGATACCTGCTGTTCCTGGTTCTGTTTGCGGGCGTGGTGTTACTGGGTTTGAGCGGCTGGCAATGGACGAGGAGTTATCAAGCGGAAGAGCACACGCTGACCGCGCGGGACTGGACGATCCTGCTCTCCGTGCTTGCGCTGTTCTGCATGCTGCTTACTCTCGGACCCGTCATGCATTTCCAGGGACAACCGTTCGGAACCGGTATTTACGCCTACGTTTACAAATACTTTCCGGGATTCAAGGCGATACGAATATCCCTTCGACTCGATTTTCTCGTTCTGTTCTTGCTGGGTCTTCTCTCGGCGTTTGGAGTATCGATACTCCAGTCTCGACTTCGCGGCTACGGCCGGCTGCAGTACATCGTCTATGCCTTGCCGGTGCTGTTGCTCATCGAATACCTACCCGTTCCACTCACCTATCATGACATCAAATGGAACCACCCCCCGAAAGTCTACCGTTGGCTCGCGTCACAGCCCGGAGACTACGCGATACTGGAATTTCCCACCAAAGACGAGCGCATAGATTCCACCTACGTCTTCTGGTCGCTGTACCATGGGAAACGCCTGGTGAACGGAGTCAGCGGATTCTATCCGCCGCTGACGGCCAAGGTGGCTTATTCGACGGCAGACCTGCCGGTCAGCAGAAACCCGCAAACGCTCAGGTCGGTGTATGGGCTGAGATATCTCCTGGTTCATCTCGAGTGGATGGAAGAGCCTTCTGATAAGCAGGTCTGGATGAAATTGTGGAAAGACCCACCGTCCGGGCTTCGCAAAGTCGCCAAGTTCGGTGACGTCATCGTATTTGAGATTGAGCGTCGCGCCGAGCAGCGATGGACATGGGAAAGACATTTTGCGACGGATCGGATAGCCAGGTCACCGGATGCGATCTTCTCCACGACCATACCTCCTGCCAGTGCCGGCGTGCAGCATATCGTGGACGTCAGGTTCAACGGCGAACTCTTGAAGCGTTTCGAAGACGTATCGGGAACAATGACGCATGAAATCCGCCTTCCCGCACCGTACCAAAGAGTGAAGCCAGACACGTTGACCCTTCGTGACCGTTATCGAATCACCGCGTCGACGGAAGGCAACCCTGCCTATCGGATCGGTACGTCAAGTGTATATTCGCCGGCCGACATCGTCGTTAGCAGCGCAGGCAAACCGTACGGCAGCACGGCTGCAATCTGGATCAACGGACGCAACTACGAAGTACCACGCTACAGGGGTTACAGCGCCGTGGTCGTGGATCCGAAAACCGGCAAGGTAGTTGCCCGCAACGCATTCGATACCGCGGGACCGGCCCGCGAAACCGGGAGGCTCATCAAGTTCTTCCACACGGTGAAGCCGGGCCATATCGTGGCGGTTGCGCTGAATCGCTTCGGAGGCAGGCAGCTCAACGACGAGGCCTTTCGAGCCTTTCAATCCATAGGAGCCGTCAGCGACCCTCGAGAACACTCAATCTATTCGTCCCATGTCCTCATAGGCGTCAAAGGCGCGGCACCCGGCACCGCCATCGAAGCCATCGCGGACCGGGAAATCACTCGGTTCGTCGGCGTAGACAGGCGCGACCGGGCGATGACGATTGCCGGCTTTCATCTGGCTGCCGACAAGGATGTGGGCTCGCAGTAGCGCGAATTCGAACAAGGTGGTTAGCTGCCGGCAACGGATTGGTTGGAGGCAAAACCCTCTGTCATCTCTTGTCGGAGCTTCTCCTGGGTCGGCGGACGGTTCTCACCTTGCCGCTGTTTCCGCCTCCGCAGAAGAACTGATCGCCGCCGTCGGACTCGAGCCCCGACACGCCTACTCCGGACGGCATCTCGAGCCGCTCCAGGACCTCTCCCGTGCGAGGATCGACCCGCCTCAATTCACCTTCGTCACCTTCCCAGGTGCCGTGCCAGAGCTCTTCATCGATCCAGGTGACCCCGGTGACGAAGCGGTTGGACTCTATGGTGCGAAGAATCGCCCCCGTTTCGGGGTCGATCTGATGGATCTTCCGGTCCCGATACTGCCCCACCCACAGCGTCCCTTCGGCCCAGGCGAGCCCCGAGTCGCCACCGCCGCCGGGAGCGGGGATCGTGTCGAGCACGTGACCGGTCTCCGGATCGATCTTGTGTATGTGATCCTCGGCGAGCTGAAACAGGTAACGGCCGTCGAAGGCCGTTCCCGCATGGGCGTCGACTTCAATCGAGCGCAGAGTCTCTCCAGACGCCGGATCGATCGCGTGCAGCCTGTCTCCGGCAGCAAACCACACCCGCTGGCCGTCGTACGTGACTCCATGCACGCCGTCCACACCCGGGAAGGGTCCGTACTCAGCGACGATTCTTGCTGTTGATCTATTCATACGCACATCTTACTCACTCGGCAGTGGGGCGGGGAGTAACAAAGCTGTCGGGAATCCCGGCACGGCCGGTGTCATCCAACGACGGGCCCGCCCGCGGCCAAACGACTGGACCTTGTCCGCTGCGGCAAGCGAGTCGAGTGCCCGTTGTACGGTGCGTTGACTGGCTCCAAGGGCAAGCGCCAGGGCCGAGCTGGACCACGACTCGCCGTCAGCGAGGAGAGCCAGCACGCTGGCGTGTCTCTCTTCAACGGGCGGCGCCAGTACCTTGACCTGTTGTGCGTAGCGCGGCTCAAGCACGAATCCCCGCTTCGTCGCGCGTATGCCGCCCAGTGGCTGAATCAGCGTGCGAAGCCGGCCAACTTCGACCCGCAATCGCGCGCGATGGGACTCGTCGTTGAGCTTAACCCGGAATGCGCGTGCGATGAGCGCGTGCCTAGGGACATCCCGGGGCCACGCTTCGCCGAGCGCGCGTGCGAGTGCCAACAGCACCGGACGCTTTGCCAGGGAGACCGTGTCATTCTCGTCACGCAGCACAAGACGGCAGGCGTCCACGATGAATGCGTTTGTCTCCAGTAGCGCTTCGACCTCCTCGAGCAGGAGAAATTGCTCTTCGCCGTGTGCGATCAGGCGTGCCGCGGGCGTGTTCAGGACGCGGGACGCGCTCTGGACTTCCTTCGCCAGCGCGGGGATACCTGCGCGGCGCGCGGCACGCCCGGCCCGGGCGAGCGCGGCGCGCGCCGTCTTCGTTCGCAGGCGCCGCAGCGCGATTCCCGCAACGACCAGCTCGTAGGCCGCCCTCGACGCGGGGGGAAAGGGCGTGGGGTCGAGCTCCGCGAGGGTGCGCTCGGCCTCGTCCAGACGCCCCATCAGGAGGAGACGCCGGGCCCCGAGGTAGCGCGCGTAGGAGGTGTTGACGCAGTCGCCGTGCGCTTCGAGCGTTGTCCTCGCTGCGTCGAGTGCCTTTGCAGGCCACCGCAGCTCGCGGGAAACGAGCGCGATCTCGGCCTCGGCAACGATACACCTGGCGCGGGACACGGCCTCTTTGGGGCCGAAGGCGCGTGCCGCACGTCGCACAAGGGCCCTCGCTCGAGCGAGGTCGCCAAGCTGCGCCATCGCGATACCTCGCAGCGCAAGGGCGGGCGCATCGTCACGCAAGGCAACCCGGTTCAGTGCGTCGAGGGGATTACCCGCCGCGAGCGCACGCGCCGCAGCTGTGATCAGCGAGTCCATCTGACTCCCGCCACACTTGTTACTCCCGTTGTTTCGATGCCCACCCCTAATATATCTCACGACCATCAACCGGCAAGTCGTATCGAGAGTGGTACGAAGGAGAGAATGATGACGAAGCACACGATTGGGACACGAGAAGAGTGGCTGGTAGCGCGGCTCGAGTTGCTCGAGGCGGAGAAGGAGCTGACGCGGCGCAGCGACGAGCTGGCGCAGCGGCGCCACGAGCTGCCATGGGTGCGGATCGACAAGCAGTACCTATTCGAGACTGATGCAGGGAGCAGCTCACTGGGCGAGCTCTTTGGGGGATGCTCGCAGCTCCTCGTCTACCATTTCATGTTCGGACCCGATTACGCGGCAGGGTGTCCTTCCTGCTCAGCTATTGCCGACGGCTTCGACGGCTTCGTGGTACATCTGGTGAATCACGACGTCGCGTTTTCAGCCGTGTCGCGGGCCCCGCTCGCAAAGCTGCAGGCGTACAAGCGGCGAATGGGATGGTCGTTTCCCTGGGCGTCCTGCCCCGGCAGCGACTTCAATTTCGACTTCAATGTGCACTTCACGGAGGACCAGCAGCGCGCTGGCGGCGTCGATTACAACTACCGCCGCGAGGCGGCTTTGGCGCAGCGCCGCGACGAGGGGCCTGTGGGCGAACTCGCGGCAACGTGTGGAACCGACGCGGCCACGTATACGCGCGAGAGGCCTGGCATGAGCGCGTTCCTACTCGATGACGGCGTGGTCTATCACACATATTCCACTTATGCGCGCGGACTGGACGGTCTCTGGGGCATGTACCAATGGCTCGACCGCGCCCCCAAGGGGCGCAACGAGACAGGCGTCTGGTGGCGCCGGCACGACGAATACGACGAGCCTTGAGCCGGGTCGTCGGGGTTTTCGGCGCAGCCGCGCGAAACCAGAAGGTGATCGCGTTTGTCACCAGCGAAGGAGGGTCCGGCGAGGGACAAGTAGTGTTCATCGAAATTCCGGCAAGGATCCACTCCGCGCGCGGCTTTCTCCCGTAAGGAATCTGGTCTATTCTTCCATCCTTTCCAATCACGGCATCGTCGCCGCCTCAAATCCTGCGGACCGAAACCCGTCAGCGGTGTGCCGGAGAACATGGAGGGCTGGATGGTTTTGATGCGAAGCATTTGTGGCATTGTCCTGGCAATTCTCGTCGTGACATCGGCGTACGTGCGCGCCGTCGATCAGCCTCCTGGGATATTGGGGACATGGTACGGCCAGTATCAGGTCGACACCGGCGACGGTACCCACCAGGCCGAGATGTGGCTGGAGATTTTCTACCAGGTCAACGAGGGCGGCCGTGAGGTGCGTGGCCACAACCGCTGGAACGTGCTCGACGAACCGGGCGAAAATATCCAGGGTGCCGACTCCAGAGGACGTAACTTCGAGCACTATGACACCGTCGATGGCACCATCGCCGAGGATGGCAAGACGATCGAGTTCGCCGAGGAACACCGCGTGAGCGCAATCGACGCCACTCTCGTCGCGCCGGACACCATGAAGGCGACGTTCAATTCGGACGATGATTCGCCGGGTTTCCACGTCACCCTGAAACGCATCGATACGCATTACCAACCTTCGAACATCAATGTGCTTGGCATCGACATCTCGCACCACTCTGGCGAGGTGGACTGGGAGACGGTGAAGGAGCAGGGTTACAAGTTCGCCTACGTCAAAGCCACCGAGGGGGTGGACGATGCCGACCCGATGTTCGAGAAACACTGGAAGGCGTTGCGCGAGGCGGGCCTGGCACGCGGCGCATACCACTTCTATGTGACCGAGGACGACCCGGCCGAGCAGGCAAGATTCTTCGCCTCGCGCCTGAAAGGCGACCCCGGCACCCTGCCCCCGGCGGTGGACGTGGAACTGTTGGGTCACGACACCGAGGGCGACCTGAGCAAGACCCTGCTGGTGTTCCTGAGAACGTTCGAGAAAGAAACGGGCCTCAAGCCCATGATCTACACCGACTCCAATTTCTGGGACGTCCACTACAGACCCGAGTTCTCCGAATATCTTCTTTGGGTGGCGGAATACGGCGTACGCATGCCCAGGGTTCCATTCGGCTGGAAGAACTGGGTATTGTGGCAGCGCAACGAGAACAAGAAGATCAAGGGCGTGGAAAAGGGCGCGGACGTCAACTTGCTGCATCCGGAAGTCGACTTCGAATCCCTAAAGCCCGGCAGCGAGCTTTGAATCGAATCGCTGGCGGGACTTCCGGCGATAGAGGACATGTCGACAGCAACCCGGCTGGGCCATGCCATGCAGGGGTCGAGGGTCCCGGCCGGGCGGAGCGGATATACTCCGATGTTCCAGTGATTTATTCTCGGTCGTGACTCGGTGAGCGGAGAGGCCATCGAGCACGCGGGCGAGGTGGTGGAGGCGATCTACCGGAACGAGGCGCCCCGGGTGCTTGCTGCCCTGATCCGATTGCTGGGCGACTTCGATCTCGCGGAGGAGGCGCTGCACGACGCGTTCGCCGCGGCAATTGAACAGTGGCCGCGGGACGGCGTCCCCGAGAGTCCGCGCGCTTGGCTGGTGTCTACGGGGCGGTTCAAGGCCATCGACGTTATCCGCAGGCGCTCTCGCTTCGATGCTTCGCAGGCCAGACTGGCGGAGCAACTGGAGGCGGAGGGGGGCGATCCCGCGGCGAGGGACGAGGAAAACGTCGAGGACGATCATCTGCGGCTGATCTTCACCTGCTGTCACCCTGCCTTGTCATCGGACGCGCAGATCGCCCTGACGCTGCGGACGGTGTGCGGGCTCACCACCGAGGAAATCGCCCACGCGTTTCTCACGGCCGTGCCCACCGTAGCCCAGCGCATCGTGCGGGCAAAGGCGAAGATCCGCGATGCCAATATTCCCTATAAGGTTCCTTCCCACGCCTCCCTGCCAGACCGGCTCGACAGCGTGCTGCGGGTCGTCTACCTGGTATTCAACGAGGGGTACACCGCGTCGGCGGGCGAGGCGCTCACCCGCCGGGACCTGTCCGCCGAGGCGATCCGCCTGGGCCGGGCACTGGTGGACCTTCTTCCCGAAGCGGAGGTGATGGGGCTGCTGGCTTTAATGTTGCTGAGCGATTCGAGGCGCACGGCACGCACCTCACCCGACGGAGAGTTGGTGTTGCTGGAGGACCAGGACCGGGAGCTGTGGAACCGGGACCAGATCGAGGAAGGGTCGTCGCTGGTGGAACGTGCGCTGTCGTCCCGGCAATTCGGTCCCTATACGCTGCAGGCTGCGATCGCGGCCCTGCATGCGGAGGCGTCTGATGCCGGCGCCACGGACTGGCCGCAGATCGTCGGCCTTTACGACGTCCTGGCCCGGGTGGAACCCTCGCCGGTGGTCGAACTCAACCGGGCCGCTGCGGTGGCGATGCGCGACGGACCTGCCCGGGGCCTGGGCTTGGTCGACGCCATACTGATCCGCGGCGACCTCGCGGACTACCAGCCGGCCCACGCTGCGCGGGCCGAGCTGTGTCGGCGTCTCGGTTGGATGTCCGAAGCCCGTGACGCCTACGAACGGGCCCTGGAGTTGACGGAGCAGGGGCCGCAACGCCGGTTCCTGGAGCAGCGGCTGGAGGAGGTGGTGGGCACGTCTCGCATCGCCACCGGGGATGTCGATCCCGAAGGGCCCCGTTCGACTACGAAGAACAAGCAACGATCAAGCGGAGGTTCCAGAAAGACATGAAATACCTGTGTCTCGTGTACTTTGATGAGAAAAAGCTCCATGCCGTACCGGAAAGCCCGGAGGACACGGAATGCCATGCCTATGACCAGGACGTGCGCGAGAGGGGCTACGTGCTGGCCTCGGATGCTCTGCAGCCGGTAGACACCGCGACCACGGTGCGGGTCAACAACGGCAAGGTGTCGGTCACGGATGGGCCCTTCGCCGAGACCAAGGAGCAACTCGGCGGCTTCTACCTGATCGAGGCCCGGGATCTCAACGATGCCATCCAGGTGGCATCGAAGATACCAGCCGCCCGTATCGGCTGCGTCGAGGTGCGGCCGGTCAGGCAGCTGGATCTCTAAGAGGACGGGCAGGCCGCCGCCGGCGACCTGCCGGACATGCAACCCGAGCCGCGTCGGAAACGGCCACAGTGACGCGGGGATAATGTCGGCCGAGCGGCGCTGCACGATGGATGCGGCCAACGGTATACTCGGGAGCGAGCCCGCCGGGTCTTTCCGGCGCAAGGCGAGCCGTTTTCTACCCGAGTCCCATGTCGCCACCCGCCACCTCGAAGCCATCTCTGTCCCGGCGGCGCATACTTACGATCTGCGCCGCGCGGGTATTCCTGTTCGCGACGTTCATGACCGTAGCGGCCGCCATCCCGCTCATCATCAAGGACTGGGGACTGACTGCGGCTGCCGCCGGAGCAATCGTGACCAGTTTCTCGATCGGCTACGCGTTGTCGATGTTCGTGTTTGCCTGGGCCGCGGACCACTACGGCGCCAAGCGTATGACAGTCGTTTCCGCAGTTGCCGCCGCCGCGACCAGCTGCGTCTTCGGATTCCTTGCCCGCGACTGGTGGACGGCGTTTTTTCTTTACGGGTTCATCGGTCTGGCCCAGGGCGGCGTCTACACGCCGCTCGTCATGCTGTTGTCGGACGAGGTCGAGCCGCGGCGGCGCGGGAAGGCCATGGGTTGGCTGATCGCTTCGACTTCCATCGGCTACGCTACGTCGCTGGCCGCGTCCGGCCTGGGAATCGCCCTGGGAAGCTGGCGAATCGCCTTCATCCTCACCGGGGTGCTGCCGGTGGTGGGCGCGATCGTGCTGATCGCGGCCCTGGCTCCGCTACCCAATCGCATCCACCCGCGGCCGGCGGAGACTCGACTCACGGATGAGCTGCTGGGCAACCGTGAGACCCGCCTGCTGACCGCCGGCTACGTGGCTCATTCCTGGGAGCTGCTCGGGATGTGGGCATGGATACCGGCGTTCCTCGCGGCGGCGTTTGCCATCAAGGGAGCCGCGGCGTCCGGCGCCGCGGCGTCCAGCGCCTACCTGTCGGGCGTTCTCCATCTGTTCGGCGCCACCGCGGCATTCACCATGGGCCGGCTTTCGGACAGGATGGGACGCCGGCCCTTGCTGATGCTGCTGGCCGGTGCCGGCGCCGTCCTTTCCTTTGGCATCGGCTGGCTGGTGCATGCGCCACCAGCGCTGCTGGTCCCCCTGGCGTTCGCGTACGCGTTCGTGTGCCTCGGCGACTCTCCCGTGCTCACCACGGCGCTTTCGCAAACGGTGCGACCCGGCTATCTGGGCGCGGCCCTGGCATGGCGGGCTCTTATGGGCTTCGGCGCCGGTGCCATCGCCCCCTTGGCCGTTGGCCTGGCGTTCGATCTTACGCAGTCCAGTGGCGCCGCTCCCTCGGCGTCGTGGGGCATGGCTTTTTCGACCCTGGGGATCGGAGGTTTGCTGGCGCTGGCTTGCGCCGCCGCGCTGCGGGGATACGTTCGGGAATGAGCCTCGGCTCAAAGCATGGGTAGCCTTCACCGCCGCCAGAACAGGGCCGTCGCCAGCGACGGCCCCGTGTGGTCTGTCGGGCCCGGCATACCGCCAGTCGTGAGAGCACCCCCGTGCCGGGCGAACACCAGTCCATAGGTGCGCTCCGTGGCTTCCGCTATCGCTTCCCGGGTCGAAGCTCCGCTTTCAGCGGCGGCAGCCATGGCTTGGACTCCGGAACTGACTTGAGGACTCAACCCAGGTCGGGCTCGGTAGCTTTGTAGCTGTCCAGTTGTTGAACCCGGTCCCACCAGTCCGAGAACCCGGGCACGTCAAAGACCCGGGACGCTTCCCCGGTCAGGTTCACGTAAAAGCAGACGGGGGCCACATAGAAGTCTGCCAGCGTCGGCTTGTCTCCGGCGAGGTAGGGTGAATCGCCCCGGATATTCATGAGTGTAGCCAGAGTCAGGCGCGAATCCTCGATGGACTTTTCCAGAAATGCTTCATCGGGATTCCCGATGAAGTCCGGGAAAAGGTGGTAGCCGGCCACGCCGACCAGGGCGTTGTAGCCATAGGAATCCAAGATGCCCAGGACCATGTCCATGCGCGCCCGGTCCTTGGCGTTGTCGGGGATAAACGAGGGGCCGTCCAGCACGTCGTCCAGGTATCGGGTAATGGCGCTGGTCTCGAGAATTCTCATTCCATCGTGATCCACCACCGGCACTTTGCCGAACGGGTGGCGCTTCAAGTGCTCCGCCTGCCGCGGTTCACCAGCCAGCACGTTGACTGGAACCTGCTCGTAGTCGGCACCTTTCTCTGCAAGCAGCATACGCACGGTGCGCACATAGGTGCTTCCGTCGAATCCATAGAGGACGATATCTTTACTCATTACGGTGCTCCCGTAGTGTTGTTGATGTATAGGCTGGAGACACCCACGAGGCGCGAAAATTCCGAGCAAAATTCTTATGTGCGGACCGTCTGCCCGCGCGGATGTGTACGGATTATAAACGCAGTGCCGGTTCAGCGCGGCAAGGCGGGATCTCCGCTCAGGCCGAAAGCCTGATGGGCAGGCGGCGGCGACCCCATTCTCCGCGGCCACCCTGGAAACGGCCGGCGCAGGCGGTGCCGCAGTTGAGACAATGCCCCGTGTCGTCGAGGTTCCAGTCGCTGAGCTCGTACCAGTCGCGGCCGATCAGCTTGTCACCGCAGTGGTGGCAGTAGGTGCTGCCGCCCTGCGCATCATGCACGTTACCCGTGTAGGCATAGTGCACGCCGTTGGCAACGGCGATCTCGCGCGCCTGCGCGAGCGTTGCCGGCGGAGTGTTGCCCTTGTCCCGCATCTTCCAATCGGGATGAAAGGCAGTGAAGTGCATGGGTACATCCGGCCCCAGGTGGTCGACGACCCAGCGGGTCATCTCATCGATTTCTCCTGGGCTGTCGTTCTCGCCGGGAATCACCAAGGTTGTGAGCTCGAGCCACACGTCGGTCTCGTGCTTGAGATATTCCAGGGTTTCCAGCACCGGAGCCAGCTCGCCGCCGCAGACCTTCTTATAGAACCTTTCAGTGAATGCCTTTAGATCCACATTGGTGGCATCCATGTATGTGAAGAACTCGGCCCGCGGCTCGGGACACACGTAGCCCGCGGTGACGGCGACGGACTTGATGCCTTTCTCGCGACAGGCCTGAGCGATGTCGATGGCGTACTCGTGGAAGATCACGGGATCGTTGTAAGTGAACGCGACGCTGGTGCAGCCGGTCCGCTGCGCGGCCAGGGCGATGTGTTCCGGGGTGGCGCTGTCGGACAGGGTGTCGATTTCCCGGGACTTGCTGATATCCCAGTTCTGGCAGAACTTGCAGGCCAGGTTGCAGCCCGCGGTGCCGAAGGACAAGACCGGAGTGCCGGGAAAGAAGTGGTTCAGCGGCTTCTTCTCTATGGGGTCGATGCAAAAGCCACTCGAACGCCCATAGGTCTTGAGGACCACCTGGTGATCTTCCCGGGCGCGAACGAAGCACAGGCCGCGCTGGCCCTCGCGCAGGCGACAGGCGCGCGGGCAAAGATCGCACTGGATCCGGTCGTCCTTCAGACGGTGCCAGTAGCGAGTCTTTACCGTGTCGGATTGCTGGAGTAGTGTCTCTTCCACAGATATATCAACGACGAATGGCCGATATCGGCTGACCGACAGTTATCGAAAATGAGCCGCATCAGACCCTCGGCGGTGGCCGGCATGTTCTACGAGGACGATCCCGGCCGACTCCGCCACGACGTGGAGGGCTATCTCGACCAGGCCGCCCTCCCGGCCGGCACCGAGACCGCGCCGAAGGCGATTATCGCGCCCCATGCGGGTTACATCTATTCGGGGCCGGTGGCCGGATTCGCCTATGCCGCGCTGAAGCCGTTGCGTGGCCGGATCAACAGGATCGTGCTCATGGGGCCCGCTCACCGAGTCTACGTCGAAGGACTGGCGGCGAGTACCGCTGAGGCGTTCGCAACGCCGCTGGGGGACGTCCCGGTGGACCAGGACACCATACGGCGCCTGGTGCAGGAGTTTCACTTCGTGCGCTATTCCGACGAGGTGCACGCCATGGAGCACAGCCTGGAGGTGCAGCTCCCGTTCCTGCAGGATCTCTTCGAAGAATTCGAGTTGTTGCCTTTTGCCGTGGGAGCCGCTTCCCCGGGTCAGGTGGAGACGGTTCTGGATCGCTTGTGGGGCGGCGACGAAACCCTGATCGTCATCAGCTCGGATCTCAGCCACTATCGCAGCTATGAGGCGGCGCGGCAAATCGACACCTTCACTTCGGAACAGATCGAGAAGCTGACGCCTGGGGCCCTTACCGGCGAGCATGCCTGTGGATACCTGCCCATCGGTGGGTTGCTGCTCGCTGCCTCCAAGCGTCGCCTGCACTGCCGGATGCTGGACAGGCGGAGCTCCGGAGATACGGCGGGTCCGCGAGACCGCGTCGTGGGTTACGGCGCCTACGCTTTCTACCCGGCATGAGCATGTCTCCGGCGCTGCGTGAGCGGTTGCGTGATCTGGCGCGCGCTTCCATCGAGTACGGCCTGCAGGCGGACAGGCCGATCCACGTTGAGCTGGACGTGTGGCCGGAAAGCCTGCATGAGGAGCGCGCCACCTTCGTCACCCTCGAACTCGAGGAGCGGCTTCGCGGTTGTATCGGCGCACTGGAGCCCAGCCGGCCGTTGGTCCGTGACGTGGCCGCGAATGCGTTCGCAGCGGCATTCCGCGACCCCAGGTTTTCTCCCGTTACCACTTTCGATTTCCCCGATCTCTCGATACACGTTTCGGTGCTGTCGCCGGTCGAGCCGCTGGAAGTCGAGTCCGAGGCGGATTTGCTGCAGCAGTTGCGTCCCGGGGTGGACGGATTGATATTCGAGGAGGGGGGCCGGCGGGGCACCTTTCTGCCGGCGGTCTGGCGCAGCCTGCCTGATGCGCGGGATTTCCTGATCCAGCTCAAGGCCAAGGCCGGCTTTCCCCCGGGCTATTGGTCGGAGTCGGTCCGCGCCTATCGTTACACGACGGAGGAGTTCTGACGGGCCGGCCCCCGGCGGGAGACGGGGCGGGGCCACGGATTGTAGGAGCGGCTTCAGCCGCGATTGTGCGAATGAATCGCGGCCGACAGCAATTGCTCCCGGCAAATTGCTGCACTTCCCCCGTCCATGGAGGTCGAATCCGCCCCTGCAATCCGCGGTCAAGCACCTGTCTGGAACCCCGGGTAGTAGGAGCGGCTTGAGCCGCGATTCCGCCGCAACCGGCCGCAGTGTCCCGCTTCGGCAATGAACGGAAGAGCCGTCTACTTGGTCCGGACGCGCTTGCCCTCGATCCAGTTGATGAGGGGACGCCACTGCTCCAGGTCCTTTTCCACCTGCGATGCCCCCATCTCGAAGACCCCGACGCCGCGGCGGGCGGCGTGCACATAGTTCTGGGTGTCGCGCAGGGATGTGACGAACGGAATGTCGATGCCGTGCAGGAACTGCTCGAGCTGGTGATAGATGATGGTGTTCTCGCGCACCCGGTTGGCGACAATGCCCACCAGCTTCTTCCTCTGGGTCAGGTGGCCCTTGGAAATGAACTCGCCGATGAAGTGCGCCGCCGCCCGGATATCGATGGGTGACGGGAGCACCGGGATAACCACCGCGTCGGAATGGGTCATCATCTTGACGATCTTCTCGACCACGCTGCGCGCGGGCACGTCGTAGATGACCCGCTGGGTGCCCTCGGGCAGGTGAAGGTTGGTACTGTGTCCCGCGATTCCGGTGATCTTCTCGTATCTCTCCGGGCGGGCCTCCAGCCAGTCCAGGCTGGAGCGCTGGGGGTCGTAATCGACCAGGGCGGTGGGAACGCCCCAGACGGCATAGTAGCTGGCTAGATTGGTGGCAATTGTTGTTTTACCGCATCCACCTTTGGGATTGACCACAAGAATGGATCGCATTGTCATTCTCCTTCAGCGGTTGTTATCGGTCTTAGGATACTCCGAACAACCACTGCTGACCATACGAGCCCCGGGGCCACGGCTGCCGGGACCGCGCGCCGCACCGTCCCCCGGATCCGTGCTCGGCATGGGCGACAGGCCCGCCGAGTCGCTTCCGGCACCCGACGGCGAAGCTGGACAAGAACGTTCCTGGATGCGCCACGCATCCGGTCGGCGCAGGGCAGGCGCCCGATGACCACGGTTTGGGAGGACCGCGGATACCGCTGCAGGGGCTCCTCGGAGAGTCAGGGCGAGCCTGCCTGAAGCGAATCGAGCAGGATACCGGCGAACACGGCCGCTCCGAACCAGGTGTTGTTCAAAAAGGCCGTGAAACAGGCCTCGCGCTCTCTATGGCGGATCAGCCACTGTTGATGGATCGCGAATAAGGCGGCGACGGCGAGTCCGCCGAAATAGTATCCGCCGAGTTGCAGGGTCTGGCCGACGAACCAAAGGATGGCGATGGCGGCCCCGTGACACAGGGCCACCGCGATCCGGTCGCAGCGACCGAGGAGAATGGCGGTGGACTTGACCCCGATCCGGAGGTCGTCGTCGCGGTCCACCATGGCGTAGATGGTGTCGTAGGCAACCACCCAGCAAAGGTTGGCGGCCACCAGCCACCATGCAATCGCCGGGACGGCATTGGCCTGGGCCGCGAAAGCCATGGGTATGCCCCAGGAGAACGCGGCACCTAGCACCACCTGCGGCAGGTGGGTATGGCGTTTACTGAATGGATAGACAGCGGCCAGCGCCACGCCCGGGAAGGACAAATAGATGGTGAGCCGGTTCAGTGACAGGACCAGGGCGAAAGCCGCCAGGCCCAGCACTGTGAACAAAGTCAGCGCCTCGCTCTCAGTGACTCCTCCACGAGCGAGAGGACGTTCCCTGGTGCGCTTGACGTGGCCGTCGATCTCGCGGTCGGCGTAGTCGTTGATCACACAGCCGGCCGAACGCATCAAGAACACGCCGACAAAGAACACCAGGACCACATAGGGATCCGGCGAACCGTGACCCGCAATCCACACCGCCCACAAAGTCGGCCACAACAGCAACAGGCTGCCTATTGGGCGCCCCAGCCGGGTTAGCCTACTGTACTGCCCGAGCCGTTCGACCAGTTTCGTCAAAGTGTTCGCCGGCGAATGGCCGGAGATTTCAGACATGGGCAAACTCCTCGTAGTGGCTCAGCCAGCGGCGGATCAGGGGTTCGATGTGGCCGGGGTACTTGTCGAGCATGACCTGGCCGGCCTTCTGAACGGCGGGCAGCAGGCCCCGGTCCCGTGCCAGATCGGCCACCCGCAGGCGCTGCAGGCCGGTCTGGCGGGTGCCCAGCACCTCTCCCGGCCCCCGCAGCTCGAGATCCCGCCGGGCCAGCTCGAAGCCGTCGTTGGTCTCGCGCATGGCCGCGAGGCGAATCCGAGCATGCTCCCCGAGCGGCGGCCTGTACAACAGCACGCAGGCGGATTGCTGGCTGCCCCGCCCCACACGTCCACGAAGCTGGTGGAGCTGGGACAGCCCCAGCCTCTCGGCATTCTCTATGATCATGAGGCTGGCGTTTGGAACGTCGACGCCGACCTCGATGACGGTAGTCGCCACCAGTAGCTGGATTCCGCCATCCCGGAAACGCCGCATCATGGTCTCCTTGTCCGCCGGCTTCATCCGGCCGTGAATGAGGCCGACTTCGACATCCGGCAGTGCCCGGGACAGGTCCCGCGCCATACTGGTGGCCGCCTGTACGTCCATGGCCTCCGATTCCTCTACGAACGCACACACCCAATAGGCCTGCCGTCCGGAACGGCAGGCGTCGCGCACCCGCTGCACCACTTCGTTCCGCCGGTCGTCGCGCACTGCCACCGTATCCACCGGCGTGCGGCCGGGCGGCAGCTCGTCGATACTGGAGACGTCCAGGTCGGCGTAGAAGGTCATCGCCAGGGTGCGCGGAATGGGCGTCGCCGTCATCACCAGTTGGTGCGGCGCCTGGTCCTGCCGCCGTCCCTTCTCGTGCAGCGCCAGGCGCTGACCGACGCCGAAGCGGTGCTGCTCGTCGACGACCACCAGGCCCAGGTGGCGAAACGCGACCTCTCCCTGGAACAGGGCGTGGGTCCCCACGGCCACGTGCGCGTCGCCCGACTCAAGTCGTGCCAGGACTTTGCGCCGCCGGGCCGCCGTGGTCTTGCCGGAAAGCTGTACCACCTCGATATCGAGTGGCGACAGCCATTGTTCGAAGTTGCCGAAATGCTGCTCAGCGAGCAGCTCGGTGGGCGCCATCAGCGCGGTCTGCCAGCCGGCCTGGGCGGCAGCGGCGGCGGCCGCCGCCGCCACCACCGTCTTGCCCGATCCCACGTCGCCCTGTACCAGCCGCAGCATGGGTGTCTCTAGCGCAAGGTCCCGTGCAATTTCCTTCAGTGCCCGCTTCTGCGCATTCGTTAGCGTGAAGGGCAGTCCCGACACGAAACGCTTCACTTGGTCGCCGCCCATGTCCAGGGACGGCGCACTGGCGGTCCGCCTGCGCAGCCGGGCGCGTCGCAAGCTCAAGTGATGCACCAGCAACTCCTCGAAGGCAAGTCGCCGCTGCTGGGCGGTCGTGCCGTCCGCCAACGCCTGCTGGTCGACGTCGGCGGGCGGGTGATGCAGAAAGCGGACGGCATCGGGCAGGGTCATTCTGATGGACCTGTCGAGCACCTCGTCCGGAATCCAATCCTTGAGCTTCTCGAGATGGATTGAAAGCACCTGATCCAGCAGGCGCCGCAGCAGTCCCTGGCCGATCCCTTCGGTGGCCGGGTAGACGGGTGTCAGTCCGGCGTCCGGGTCCAGCACCGGCCTGTTGTCGCTGAGCCGGTATTCGGGATGGACCATTTCCAGCGTCGTCGGGCCCGAACGAACCTCGCCGAAGCACATCGCCCAGCGGCCTTTTCGAAACTGGCGCTGCTGGACGGCGGAGAAGTGAAACAGGCGGATGGTCAGTGTTCCGGTGCCATCGCCGATGCGTGTGAGCAGGGAGCGGCGGCGTCCGTAAGCCACGCCAGTGTGCTCGATGGTTCCGATAACGACAGCGGTATCGCCGGGTCGCAGCGCCCTGATCGCCACCGATCGGGTACGGTCCTCGTACCGCAGGGGCAGGTGAAAAGCCAGGTCCTCGACCGTCGACAGGCCGAGATGCGCCAGCTTCTCCGCCACGCGAGGACCGACGCCGGACAGCGCCTGGACCGGGGTGAGCCGCTCGGAGACCGTGCTCATACTTCGACGGGGCGAGCGTTCAGTCCCCGAGATGCATGACACCCTCGACTTCGATATCCACGCCCTTGGGAAGCGATGCCACACCCAACGCGGCACGGGAAGGAAAAGGCTCCTCGAAGATTTCGGTCATTACCTCGTTGACCGCCGCGAACTGGCCGAGGTCGGTGAGATAAACGGTGAGTTTGACCAGGTCCCCGAGCGATCCGCCGGCGGCCGTCGCGACCGCCTCCAGGTTGGCGAAGACGCGACGCGCGCGGCTGGGAAAGTCGCCCTCTACGACTTCCATGGTGCCTGGGTCCAGGGGAATCTGGCCGGACAGGTAAACGAAATCGCCGGCACGTATCGCCTGGGAATAGGGACCGATCGCGCCGGGCGCCTGGTCGGTGGAGATCGCCTGTTTCTGGGACATGAGTGCTCCTTTGAAGTGAAATATCGGGGACCGGTCATGGGTCCGCCCATGAGCGGCCCGTCACCCCTTACTGCGTACTACTTTCATTACCTTGGGCAGATTGTGAACGCCCCGCATGATGTTCGCCAGCTGCAGCCGGTCTTTCACCGCGATATTGAACCGCAGCGTGGAAGTGCGCCCGTCCTTTTCCTCGACATGCACGTTGTTGATGTTGGATTCCTGCTCGGCAATCTGGGTTGCCACGTCCGCCAGCACCCCGCGCTGGTTCTTGACCTCGACCCGCAGATTGACTGCGAACTGGCCCTTGACCTTCTCGGTCCACCGCACGTGCAGGCAGCGGTCGGGCTGCTTGCGCATCTCGGCTATGTTGGGGCAGTCGGCGGTATGGATCACCACTCCTTTGCCGCTGGTGAAGAAGCCGACGATCGGATCATGAGGAATCGGCGTGCAGCAGCGTGCGTAGCTGATCAGCATGCCCTCTGCGCCGTCTATGGCAAGGGGTTCGGAGCTTCGCGACTCGGATCTGGGTTCGTCCTCGGCGACGCCCGGCGCGGGGGGCCGCAGTTGCTTGGCCACTATCGCCGCGAGCCGCTTGCCGAGGCCGATGTCAGCCAGCAGGTCGTCCCAGGAGGCCAGGCGCAAATCGCCCAGCAGCTTGTTCTTTTCCGCGACCGACAGGCGCCTGCGGTTGAAACGGCGTTCCTTGATGGTCTGATTGAGCAGCCGCTTGCCGAGATTCACGGCTTCCTTTCGCCGCTGCTTTTTCAGGTAGCCCCGGATGGAAGCGCGCGCCTTGCTGGTCACCGTGTAGTTTAGCCAGGCTGCGGTAGGGTGGGCGTTGCGGGCGGTGAGGATCTCGACATGATCGCCGTTGTTCAGCACCGTCGGCAGCGAGACGAGCTCGCGGCTGATACGGGCACCCGTGCACTGATTACCGACATCGGTGTGCACTGCGTATGCGAAATCCAGGGCAGTGGCGCCGCGCGGCAGCTTCTTGATGTCCCCCTTGGGCGTGAAGACATAGACCTCGTCGGGGAACAGGTCCATCTTGAGGTGCTCGAGGAATTCCCGGGCGCTGCCTGACTCTTTCTGGGTATCCAGCAGATCCAGCAGCCACTGGCGGGCGAGCTGCTGCTGCTTCACGCTGCTCTTTTCGTCGGATTTGTAGATCCAGTGGGCGGCGATGCCGGCTTCGGCGATGCGGTGCATGTCCTCGGTGCGGATCTGGATCTCCACCGATTCCCCGAAGGCGCCGAACACGGTGGTGTGCAGGGATTGGTAGCCGTTGGACTTGGGGATGGCGATGTAATCGTTGAAGCGGCCGGGGATGGGCTTGTAGAGATTGTGAATGATTCCCAGCGCCCGGTAACAGTCATCCAGGCTTGCGACGATGATGCGGAAACCGTAGATGTCGTACAACTCGGAGAACGACTTTCGCTTTTCCACCATCTTCCGGTAGATGCTGTAGACGTTCTTTTTGCGGCCCATCACCTGCGCTTTGAGCCCCGACTGGGCCAGTTCCTCGGCGATGGCCAGTCGCAGCTTCTCGATGGTTGCGCTGCGGTTGCCGTCGCGTTTTTTCAGAGCCTTGGAAATGGCCCGGTAGCGCTTGGGGTGCAGGTGCTGGAAGCTCAAGTCCTCCAGCTCGCGGTTCCACTCGTACAGACCCAGGCGGTTGGCGATCGGGGCGTAGATATCGAGAGTCTGGCGGGCGATGTCACGGCGCTTTTCCGGGGACAGGGCGTCGAGGGTCCGCATATTGTGTAGCCGATCCGCCAGCTTGATGAGAATCACGCGGATGTCCTTCGACATCGCCATGAGCATCTTGCGGAAGTTTTCCGCCTCGGCGTGTTCCTTGCTGTCGAAATTCAGCTGGCCGATCTTGCTGACGCCGTCCACCAGCAGGGCGACGTCGTCGCCGAACTCCCGCGCCAGTTCCTGCTTGTCGGTGCCGGTGTCCTCGATTACATCATGAAGAATCGCCGCGATGATGCTGCGGCTGTCGAGCTTGACCTCCGACAGAATCTCGGCGACGGCAATGGGGTGGTGGATATAGGGTTCCCCGCTGACTCGGCGCTGCCCTTGGTGGGCCTCGGCGCCGAACAGGTAAGCCCGGTAGATCTCCTCGATGGCTTTTTCATCGAGGTATGCCGAAAGCGAATCGCACAGGGCGCCTGCCGGCCGGCCCGGGGCCCTCGCGGCAAGGCGCCTGGCGCCCTTAAGAGTCTTCCTCCGTATCGCTTCTGCTTTCATCGCTTTCAGGCTGCTCGTCGGTTTCCTCGTCCGGGACGATCATCTCGCCGGGCTCCAGGGCCGCGGCAATCTGTGCGTCCAGGTCATCGGCCGGGGTCTGGACCGGCTCCCCGCCCTCTTCCGAGGTATCTATCTGCAGGGGGGGCTCCTCGTCGAGGATCGACCGCGTGACCAGACCCTCGGCTATCTCCCGAAGGGCCAGCACCGTGGGCTTGTCGTTCTCCATTTCCACCAGCGGCTCTGCGCCCAGCGCCAGCTGCCTGGCGCGCCGCGTGGCCACGAGCACCAGCTGAAAGCGGTTGTCCACGTTGTCCAGACAGTCTTCTACAGTAATTCTCGCCATTGCCTACTCCGCAATAAGGTTGTTGCTCCACATTATGCCTTGCCGCGCCGCTGCCAGCCCTATCATTCTGCGGCCCCATCGGTCTGACAGGCGGTCACGGGCGACCGTTCGCCAGACACTATCTCGCACAGCTCGCGCAGGGCGCGATCGAAATCGTCGTTTTTGACGACGAACTGGTACTCGCCCACATGTTCCATCTCGTCCCGGGCCTGCTCCATCCGCTGCTGGATCACTTCCTCGGAATCCTGACCCCGGCTGCGCAGCCGCCGCTCCAGTTCTTCCAGCGACGGAGGAAGGATGAAAATGC
Organism: uncultured Gammaproteobacteria bacterium; assembly: GCA_963731035.1. Lineage (GTDB taxonomy): Bacteria > Pseudomonadota > Gammaproteobacteria > Arenicellales > JAANXG01 > JAANXG01. Next base: position 89,576 of record CAVSUY010000017.1, read on the forward strand.
TCCGGCAGCCGGGCATCTTGCGCCGGACGTTGCGCGCCCCCTGCCAGTCTATATCCAGGAGCGCTGTCTTGCCCTGCTCCGTCAGGCTGCGCACCGCGGCCTTGGATGTTCCGTACCAGTTTCCGAACACCCTGGCGTATTCCAGGAACTCGCCCCGCTCCACCATATCCCGAAATTCCTTTTCCGATACGAAATAATAATCCACGCCGTCGGCTTCTTTGCGGCGCCGCGGGCGCGTCGTGTGGGAAATCGAGAACGCGGTGTTCGGCAGTGCCTCGTTCAGGCCCCGGGCGAGGGTGGTCTTCCCGGCTCCCGAGGGCGCGGAGATAATGAACAGGTTGCCCTGCATTATCGCCGCGGGCCGCAGGTCGGAAGCGGCGTTCCCTGGGCCTGGTTGAGAGCCCTCTCGCGGGCGGGTCCCGGCACCATACCTCCTCGATTGTAGTGAAAACGCATTGTGCAGTCACCCGGTTTCATTCGATATTCTGTATCTGTTCGCGCATCTGCTCGATGAGAACCTTCAGGTCCAACGAGGCTTGTGTCAGGTCCACGTCAAAGGCCTTGGAGCCCAGCGTATTGGCCTCGCGGTTCAGCTCCTGCATCAGGAAATCCAGGCGACGGCCGATGGCCCCCTGGGCGCCGAGGACATCACGCACCTCGTCGAGGTGGATATGGAGCCGGTCGATCTCCTCCGCGACGTCGGATTTCTGCACGTATATCACGAGCTCCTGCTCGAGGCGCTCCGCATCCACCTTCACCCCGGTCTCCGCTATCCTGTCGGTCACCCGTTGCCGGAAGGACCGGGTCAGGTCCGGTATACGCGCCTTCAGACTCTCCGCCAGCGCGATGGCCTCGTCCAGCCGGTCACTGATCGCCGCCTTGAGGCGATCGCCTTCGCGCACCCGGTCGGTTTCGATCCTGTCCAGTGCGCGGCGCACGAGATCCATGGCCGTGCCGGCCACCAGGTCGGCATCCACGGCGCGGGTCTGGATCACGCCCGGCCAGCGCAGAACGTCCGACGCCGACAAGGGAGACAGGTGGGGGAACTGCTCCTGTATCTCGCGGCCCAGCGCCGCCATCCTGGAGAGCAGGTCCCGGTCCACGGTGAAATCACCGTCGGTTGTCTCGTGGACCTGCAGTCTCAGGTAGCAGTCGATCCGGCCCCGGCGAATGCGTTGGGACACGGCTTCCCGTATCTGCGGCTCGAGGCGGCGCAGTTCCTCGGACAGCCTTGGATTGATTTCCAGGTGCCGGTGGTTGACGGAGCGCAGCTCGCAGGTGATGGCCCCCCACTCAGTGGAGCTGGTTTCGCGCGCAAAGGCGGTCATGCTGTTCGCCATCTGTTGTCTCGCACCTTGGAATCGTTGGGAGCCTGCCGCCGTTGGGGGTGGCTTGAATTAGTCTGGTATTAGATTAAGCTAAACGGTAGCCGTATCAGTTGAACAGGTCTTGCTGGTACGAAACGCGTAATTTCCCCGTCCCGCGGCGTGTCGAGCACCTTGCCCTCGCCGCCGATTTGAGTCAATACCAATGCCGGATCTTAATCAGTCATTGAAGCGCGGATATCTGATCGAAGGGTACCGCGTCGAGAAAGTAATAGGCGGGGGCGGCTTCAGCTTCGTTTATCTGGCGTATCGTATCAAAACCCAGTCCAAGGTGGTTATAAAGGAGTACTTCCCGCACGAACTCGTGGTCCGCATACCCGGAGGGCGAATTCGACCGAAATCCGAAGCCGCCAGGAACCACTTTCAACTGGGGATGAAGCGTTTCTTCAGCGAGGGCATGGCGCTGGCCAAGCTGAAGCATCCGAACATCATCAACGTCTCCAATTTCTTCCGGGCCAACGACACGGTGTTCATGGTGATGGACTTCGAGGAAGGCCGGGACCTTCGTTTCTTCATCAAGAAATACCGGGGCAAGCTCAGCGAGCGTTTCATGCTGACGGTTTTCCCGCCGATCATGAGCGGCTTGAAAACGTTGCACGACAATAACTTCCTGCACCTCGATATCAAGCCAGCGAACATCCTGCTGCGCGCCAGCGGCGATCCCCTGCTGCTGGATTTCGGTGCGGTGCAGCAGGTGGAGCCCGGCTCTTCATATCATGGTGTCCAAACCCTGACTCATGGCTACGCCGCGCCGGAGCAGTACTCGGAAAGCAACATGGGACCGTGGTGCGATATCTACTCCCTGGGAATGACCATGCGGATATGCATAACCGGGAAGAGTCCTCCTTCGTCGCCGGAGAGGCTGGAAAAGGAAACCTTGCAGCCCGTGACCCGTATACTATCCCGCAAGTACAGCCGCAGCCTTCTCGAGGCGATAGACTGGGCCACGCAGCTTGACCACGAACGCAGGCCCCAGAACATCGATGAAATGCTCCAGGCGATGACCGACAACAAGAGGTTGGCGGCGGAAACCCCCGCCGAAGGGTGGTTCCGGTAGTGAGATACCGCATTGCCCATCACACCCTGCTGGGTGGACGCTCCGCGAACGAGGATCGCGTCGCGTACGCCGAGAAAGATGATGCCGTGCTGATGGTGGTTGCCGACGGCCTGGGTGGATACGTGGCAGGGGAGATGGCGGCGCAGACGGTAGCCGACACCCTGGTGGGTTCGTTCGAAAAGGTACGCACGCCGGTCATACAGGATCCCGCGGCGTTTCTCGTCCTGTCGATATCGCTCGCGCACTCGCGCATCAACCGCAAGGCAAAGCAGCAGGGGATAACCGTCAGCTATCCGCGAACCACGTGCGTCGCATGCCTGATACAGAACGGTTATGCCTACTGGGCCCATGTCGGCGACAGCCGTCTCTACCACTTTCGCGGCGATCGCTTCCTGACCCGCACCGTGGATCACTCAACGACGGACCCCATGTACCAGGAAGGCATTCTCGACGAAAGGGAATCCATGCAGGAGGCCAGCCATCTGATTCGCTGCATCGGTGGACCGAAGCGCCCCCTTGTTACTCTGGGTGCCGAGACCAGGTTGGAGAAGGGGGACGTGCTGTTGTTGTGCTCCGACGGCGTCTGGCGGGCATTCACCGACCGGGAAATGGAAAAGGTCCTGAACAGCCGGCGTCTGGAAGACAGCATAGAGCGCATGATGGCCAGGTCGGCCCGCACTTTCCGCAAGGATTGCGACAATATGACCGCAGTGGCCCTGTGCTGGAATGACCCTCCGTCCGTCACCCCCCCGTTGCTTGCCTTGTCCATCCCCGAGTTGGATCAGGATGCGTTGTGGCGAAACGCCAAGCAACGATCGGCGGCCAAGCGCGGCGGGTCGGAGGGAGAGGGGGCAGCGCCCCAGACCACCGGAATGCGCGATACGGCGGACATAGAAGCCACCATCGCTGAGATAGAATCCTTCGTCGACGACCTGGAGCAGTTCCTGTAGGCCCGCATTCCCCGCTGGCGACCGCGATAGGCATCGCCCATCCATTTGTCGGGATTCGTCGCTTCCGGCCTTCCTTCTTCTCCGGCGAATACTGACAGATCTGTGTATGTCGGAAGCCCGATCCTCTACGCGATACGGGCCGGCATTCCATGCCGAGAGCCCATGCGTGCCTGCCGAAATCCCAGTCCTCGCGGCGCAGGACACGGCGTTCCGACGTTCGGTGAGGCATCGGGATGGAATCATGCGCGTCTTTCTTTCATAATCCGTGCCCCCCGCGCCTGCCGGAATTGTCGACGTGTTCCGGGCGGCAACTGCGGGCGCGTCACGTATCCCGCAACAGATCAAGGAACCATCGAGGATTTTCCTATGACAAGACCGAGCGGACGGGCTCCGGATGAGCTTCGGACCATAGAAATCATCCGCAACTACACCAAGCATGCGGAAGGGTCCGTGCTGGTCAAGTTCGGAGATACGCATGTTCTGTGCACCGCCAGCACGGAAGACCGGGTACCTCCTTTCCTCCGCAACAGCAACCGGGGGTGGGTGACCGCCGAATACGGCATGCTGCCGCGGTCGACCGGCAGCCGGATGGCCAGGGAAGCCGCCAGGGGCCGACAGGGCGGGCGCACCATGGAGATCCAGCGCCTTATCGGCCGCTCCCTGCGGGCGGTGATGGACCTGAAGAAGCTCGGCGAGCGCACCCTCACTATAGACTGCGACGTGCTCCAGGCGGACGGCGGTACGCGCACGGCATCCATCACCGGTGGTTACGTGGCGATGGCGGACGCAGTCTCCTGGCTGATGGAGAAGCGAGTGATCAAGAGCAACCCGCTGACCGGGCGGGTGGCCTCGGTCTCCGCGGGTATCTACGAGGACGCGGCGGTCCTGGATCTCGACTACGAGGAAGATAGCCGCGCGGAGACGGACATGAACTTCGTCATGAACGAGCAGGGTGATTTCATAGAGGTGCAAGGCACTGCCGAGGGCAAGGCGTTCACCCGCGATCAGATGCTGCAGATGGTGAATCTTGCCGGCACAGGTGTAGAGCAACTGATCCGCATCCAGTCCGAGGTGCTCGCCGCGTGACTGGACGCGTCGACCTGCTCGTTCTTGCTTCGTCCAATCCGGGCAAGCTGGCGGAGATGGACGCGATTCTGGCGTCCACCGGTCTGCGGATCCGGCCCCAGAATGAGCTCGATGTCAGCGGGGCCAACGAGACCGGGCTGACGTTCGTGGAGAACGCACTCATCAAGGCGCGCCATGCGTCGCGCGCGACGGGGCTGCCGGCGCTGGCCGACGACTCCGGGCTGTGCGTGGATGTACTGGAGGGGGAGCCGGGCGTGCACTCCGCGCGATATGCAGGTTCCGATGCGGATGACGCCGCGAACGTCACAAAGCTGCTGGCGGCGCTCTCCGGTGTGCCGCGAAGCCAGCGGTCGGCCCGCTTTCAGTGTGTCATCGCGCTGATGCGCCACGACCGCGACCCCATGCCGATCATCTGCCAGGGAACCTGGGAAGGGTGGGTCCAAATCGAGGCTACCGGCGGCAACGGCTTCGGTTACGACCCGGTGTTTCACGTGCCGACCCACGGCTGCAGCGCTGCCGAACTGGACAGTGACACCAAGAATCGGATCAGCCACAGGGGGCAGGCTCTCGCCGCCCTGAGGGCGCGATTGTCGACGGATAAGGAGCTCTCGCCATGATTCCAGCCGATCGCGGCTGCACTGGGATCGTTCCAGACGATCCCAGCATTTCCTCCGTCCATGGAGGTCCAAGCCGCTCCTACAATCCAAGGATCACCGACTTGCCGAACCACGGATTGTAGGAGCGACTGCAGTCGCGATGCTCCGTGCGATGTTCACCGTCGCAATACGACGATTCAACCGTTAGTATCTTGACGAATAGTCCAACCAGTACCAGCCGATGACGTTGAAACTCGACAAACTGAAGGGATTTTCCGGGCGCCCCGGTCCCCTGCTGCTGGCCATTGCCGACGGTGTCGGCATCGCTCCGGACGGACCCGCCAACGCCGTAGCCGCCGCCAGGACACCGACCCTGGACCGTCTGTTGGCTTCGCCTCTGCAGACAAGGCTCAAGGCCCACGGCACCGGCGTCGGGCTGCCGAGCGACGATGACATGGGCAACAGCGAGGTGGGACACAACGCGCTCGGGGCGGGACGGGTCTTCGCCCAGGGCGCCAAGCTCGTCAACCAGGCCCTTGAAAGCGGGGAGCTGTTCCGGGGTGAATTGTGGAATCGCATCGTCGATGTCGGCAAGAACGGCGCGACTGTCCACTTCCTGGGCCTGCTCTCCGACGGCAACGTGCATTCCCACATCGATCACCTGTTCAGCCTGGTCAAGGAATGCGCCAGGCAGAAGGTGGGCCGCGTCCGGCTTCACGTATTGCTGGACGGTCGGGACGTTGCGGCGCGCTCGGCGCTGACTTACATAGAAAAGACCGAGGCGCTGCTGACGTCCCTGAACGAGAAATACGGCGTCGACTACCGCATCGCGTCGGGCGGGGGACGGATGCGCATCACCATGGACCGCTACAACGCCGACTGGGAAATGGTGAAACGCGGCTACGACTGCCACGTCCATGGCATCGGCCGCGTCTTTCACAGTGCCGAAAGCGCCGTGCAGACCCTTTACACCGAAGACGACGAGTACCAACGACCAGAATCTCGAACCCTTCGTGATCACTGAGAACAGCGAGCCGGTGGGGCGGATCTCGGACGGCGACGCGGTGGTGCTTTTCAACTTCCGCGGCGACCGAGCCATAGAGATTTCGCGTGCTTTCGAGGAGGATGACTTCGACGAATTCGACCGTGGCGCGCGTCCTCATGTCCTGTTCGCGGGTATGCTGGAATACGACGGCGACCTCGAGGTGCCGAAGAACTACCTGGTGGCGCCGCCGGTCATCGAGCACACGATCAGCCAGTACCTGTGCGCCGAGGGAGTTCGTTCGTTTGCCATCAGCGAGACCCAGAAGTACGGCCATGTCACATATTTCTGGAACGGCAACCGCTCCGGCTACATCGACAAGAACCTGGAAACCTACGTCGAGATACCCTCGGACAGGATTCCCTTTGACCAGACCCCGGCGATGAAAGCGGTGGAGATCACCGACAAGACCATCGAGCTGCTGAAGTCGGGCGACTACCGCTTCGGCCGTCTCAATTTCGCCAACGGTGACATGGTGGGCCACACCGGCAACTTCGAGGCCACGGTGTCGGCCATGGAAACCGTCGACCAGTGCCTGGGCCGGCTGGTGGAAGCGGTGGAAGAGACGGGCGGCATACTCGTATTCACCGCCGACCACGGCAATGCCGAGGAGATGTTCAGCGAGAAAGGCGGGGAGCGCGAGGTCAAGACCTCGCATACCTTGAACCCGGTCCCGTTCGTCATCCACGATCCGGGCTACCGGAAGGAGTATGTGATGGCGGAGGTCGAGGAGCCCGGCCTCACCAATGTCGCCGCCACCTTGTTGAACCTGCTCGGCTACCGCGCGCCGGAAGACTACCGGCCATCCCTGATCGAAGTGCACGAATGATCCGCCGCATTTACGACGGCCGCCTGATTCACCTGAACCAGGAAACCGTGACACTGCCCGGCGGCAGGGAGGTGGAGCTGGATATCGTGCATCACCCCGGGGGTGCCGTGATTACGGCGCTGAATGACAAGAAGGACGTTTGCCTCCTGCGCCAGTTCCGGCACGCCGCCGGCGGTGTGATCTGGGAGCTGCCCGCGGGCTGTATCGATCCCGAGGACGAGTCGCCATTGGATACGGCACGCCGCGAGCTGCAGGAGGAGGCCGGCCTGGTCGCCACCGACTGGCAGGACCTCGGTTCCATCTATACCTCTCCCGGGTTCTGCGACGAGGTCCTCCACCTCTTTCTGGCTCGTGACCTTGACCATACCACCACCGATCACGAAGAAGACGAGCTCATTGAAGTCCACTGGCTTCACTTCGAAGAGGCAGTGCGAATGGTGATGAACAACGAGATCCGTGACGCCAAGACCGTGGCCGGTCTGCTCAAGACCAGGGAAATACTTTCGGAGCCCGAGTAAGAAACCCGGAACCCACGACGTACAAGATCTCTTTCCGGCCCGCCCCGGACCATGCCTTCCATGGTCTATTCCACTGCCCTTGGTTTCGGATCGGGGAGTAGCGAGTATTGGGGGGTGCCGGGCATGAACCGGGGAGGGGTTTCAGCGTGACGGCGAAGGCCTCCCCCCGACCCGTATGCTTCTCCGTGGTCCTGTCAACTATCGACCAAGCATCAATGCGGCACCACTCCACATGCCTCCTGCCCTCACCCTGTCCCTCTCCCTCTCCCTCAGGGAGAGGGGACCCTTCGGTTACAGCCGGTCGGCTCCGGCTTTTGGGTCCACGCTGCCTCCTCCACCGGACGAGTCGTCCCGCAAGCGGAGGGCGACCCTTCGTTTTAGGGATCCTGCCTACTTGCCTGTTCTTGACTTGGATACGTTGGCGAGTCCTGATTTGAGATCAGGGTAGCGGAGGGAGATGGTGAGGGTTTTCAGGAGCTTGTCGTTCCTGATGCGGCGGGATTCGGTCAGGTAGCTCAGCATCCGGGGGCTGAGGGTCGCCTCCATCCGGTCGCGGGGCAGGACTGGCAGGCGGCGGAGGCCGAGGGCATCGGCGGCGAGGTCGAAATATTGGCGCAGAGTGCCGGGCGAGCCGTCGCTGACGTTGAACAGGCCCGTCACGGCCGGCCGGGCCATGACCTCGACGCAGACTTCGACGAGGTCCTCGATGTGAATCCGGTTGGTGTATCCGCAGTCATCGGCGGCCGGCATCGGCGCCTGCTCGCGCAACCGCTTCTCCGGCAGCCGGTCGGGGCCGTAGATACCCGCGACGCGCAGTATCGCCAGCGGCATCTCGTGTCTCTTCGCGTAGCCCTCGAGGAGTTGCTCCGCACCGAGACGTCGCCGCGCCCGGTCCGATTCTGGATTGGGTGGCCGGGACTCGCCTACCCAGTCTCCGCCGCAGTCGCCGTAGACGCCGGTGGTGCTGACCAGCACCGTCTTGGCGGGTGGGGCTCGCAGCGCCTCGGTCAGATTTCGCATTCGAGTGTCCATCATTCCGGAAGCCGGTGGCGGCGCGAAATAGTACAGCCGGGTGCCGCTCATCGCGTCCACAGGCAGCGTCGCCAGGTCGTCGAGATCGCCGCGGTGGCGTTCCAGGCGCGGGTGCATGGGCTCGGCGATGGTGACCGGGCGCCGGACCAGGGCGCGGACCTTGGCTCCGCGTTTTAGCCAACGGACGGCCACGCGCCGGCCCAGGTCGCCGTATCCAATGATGAAAACAGGTGTTGCGCGGTCGCTCACGGCCGAGCTCCTAGTGACGGGGTACACTAGCGACCGGGTACACTAGTCGCGGCGCAGCCGGTCGGAGACGGCGATCGGTGTTGGATAGCGCAGCACTATCACATACGTCGATGCCACGAAGGTCATGATAGTAGCTGTTTGTACCAGGTAGACGGCCCCCGGGCTTGCCAGCTTGAGATCCAGCGCCAGAAACGCGATCAACAGAGCAAATTCGCTCATCTGGCCGAGCCGCCAGCCGGTCTCCCAGGCCAGATCCTCGCGCTCCGCGGAGTGGATCAGAAAGAAACGGAACAACACCGGTTTGATGCACAGCAGGACCAGCGCCAGCGCGGCCGCCGGCAACAGCACCTGTCCCACCACCGCGAGATCCAGACCGGCGCCGAGGGCGAAGAAGAACATTACCAGGAAGAAGTCACGCAGGGGCTTGAGGCTTTCGGCGATGTAACGGGAAATGGGATTGGTGGCAACCGCCACGCCGGCGATGAAAGCGCCGATCTCGTGTGACAGTCCCAGCCAGTAGCCGCACTGGGCGATGCCCAGGCACCATCCGAGTGCCAGAAGGAAGACATACTCGTGAATCCGGTCGAACCTGCTGATAAGGGGCAGTAGAACGTATTTCTCCAGGATGTAGGCGACCACCGCGAGCAGCGGCAGTCCCGCCAGAGCGAGCAGCACGTCCGCAAACGGCGTGCTGCCCTTGGCGAGGCCCTGCAGCACCAGCATCGCCACGATGGCGATGACGTCCTGGAGCAGCAGGATGCTGATGATGATCTCCCCCATGTGGCGATGGTGCAGCACCGTGGTGGGAAGCAGTTTCAGGCCGATGATGGTACTGGAAAAGGTTCCGGCAACCCCGATCAGCAGGCTGTCGGCGGGGGAATAGCCGAATGCCAGCGCAATGCCCCAGCTGGCGACGCCGAACAGCAAGGTGGTGGACAGCGTCACCAGCATGGTTTCCCGCAGCAGGTGCACCAACTTCTGCGGATGCAGGTTCAGCCCCAGAAGGAACAACAAGAAAATGATTCCGATCTGGGCGATGTCCTGGATCAGGTTGGCATCGGAAACCCACTTCAGGCCCCATGGGCCCACCAGCGCCCCGAGCACGATGTATCCCACCAGCAGAGCCTGGCGCGCGTACAGTGCCAGCGTCGCCATGACCGCGGCGCCTGAGAAGATCAGGAACATCGAGTAGATGATGGATTCGCCGTGCATGGTTCTGGTTGATGCCTGGTTCGGTGTGCGACCGGTTCGTCCGAGGGTTAAGCGCGACTGAAGTCGCTCCTACAATCCCGGGTTACGCACTGCGGCGAGACTCAACCGAAATAGTCGGGCGCGTTGCCGTCTTTCCATTTGATGTTGCAGCCCATGCTGGGGGTCTGGTCCTCCGGGACCTTCTTCCCCTCTAGTACCTGGTCGATGGCGCGGCGCAGGTCCTCACCGGTCGCGGGTACCTCATTGCTGGGCCGAGCCGCGTCGAATTGGCCCCGGTACACGAGCTTGCGGTCGTGATCGTAGAGGAAGAAATCCGGTGTGCAGGCGGCGCGGTACGCCTTGGCGGTAGTCTGGCTGTCGTCATGCAGGTAGGGGAAGACATAACCGTGATTCCGAGCTTCCTCGGCCATGCTCTCCGGGCCGTCATTCGGATGGGTCTCCTGATCGTTGGCGCAGATGGCCACCAGCCCGAGGTCCTTGTCCCGGTAGTCCCGGCCGAGTTGCGCCAAGCCCTCACGGATTCGCTTGACGAAGGGGCAGTGGTTGCAGATGAACATCACCAGCAGGCCTTTCTTGCCGTCGAAATCGCTCAGGGAGACGGTTCCGCCCCCGAACTCGGGATTGGTATTCGGCAGCCTGAAGTCGGGAGCCATGTTGCCCAGCTCGGGCATGGTGGACGGGGTATCGACCATTTAGTCACTCTCCGTGGGAATTGATTGTACGTACTCGGCATCAACCAGGAACGGCTGTCCGAGGATCTGGAAAAACGACATCAGGAACCGGCGGGTGAGTCCCCACACGATCTGATGATCCCTGCGGCCGACTCGAACACCGGGAAACCGCTCGTCCGGCGCCGGCGGGTACTTGGCGTATGCGAAGCGCCCGGAATCCATGAAGGTGGCCAGAGGTTCCCAGACGATGTCGGCGACTTCGTAGTTGGGGACGGTACGCTGCCGGTTGCTGTCGAAGTACACGAACCCGGATACGACGATGCCGCTTCTATGGGCCCGGTGCCGCCCCTGGACGTCATCCAATCGTCCCATATATGTTGCTGCTGTCAAATCGATGCCCACTTCCTCCAGTGTTTCGCGTTCCGCGGCACCCCGTGCGTCGGGGTCGTCGGCTTCCACGATCCCGCCGGGGAATGCCATTTGCCCGGACCAGGGATCGCTGTCGACACGGGTGCGCTCGATGAACAACACTTCCTCGCCGTCCTCGCCGGGGCGCAGGATCATCGCTACCGCGCCGTGGCGGTTGTTTTCGAGGTTCAGCAGCCTCGGCTCGTGGGCCGAGAGCCGGGACGAGATCTCTTCTTTTCGCATCGTCGATCCGCAACCATCTCACATCGGTATTTCACAGACTAACGCATTCCCGCTCATTCATCATGCCCGGATTGCCGCGCGTCGAGTGGTACCAGGGATGCGACACCGATTCAAATCGCTCCTGCATCACTTGCCGACGCGGCAGGAATATCAAGTGTTCCGTCGCAGTATCGGTATCGCCGCCCATCCGGAGGTCACCACCGGGGGACCATGCAACGGCGGCAACAAAACCTGACAGTCATGAGTAAACGCGAACAGATCCCGACCCCGGACCAGAAGGCCCTCGCCATCAACCTGGACAAGCTGACGTGATCCTGCGCGTGCGTATGCTGGACGACGACAACCGCCTGCAGTTCGAGGCCCTCGGCATCCTCGAGGCGATGGGCACGCTTGTTCCCGGGCAACACCCAGGTCTACGTGTATCCGACGCGCGCTGGCGGCGAACTAGTGACGGGGTACACTAATCGGCCTGGAGAACATCCGGGTGCCCGATCACCTGCGATATCTGCGACTCCTGGTGAGCAACCGTCTGATGATCGCCAGTGACGAGTACAAAGAAGAGCACCTGCATATCTCGGCACGCCATATCGCCGAGCAGATTCCCGGCGGGCGGGGCGACTGGGAACGTCAGCTCCCGGACAGCGTCACCAGGCAGATTCCGGAACGCAAGCTGCTCGGTCTGCCTTGGCCGGTGCAGCCCCCCTGCCGCGGCCAGGGCACGCCGTCCGTGGCGGGCCCTGGCAGGCTTCCTGCCCTTCGGTGGCGATTCCCGTCGCCGCATCGACCTCCGGTGCTGGATGCGATCCCCCAGCTGGTCGCGGTGCCGTCCCTGACGCACGGCGGCGCAATCCCTGCCGCCGATCGGCTATCCTTGCCGCATGACCGACTCGCTTCCCTTTGCCGTCGCCTCCGTGCGATTGAGAATCTACGGGACAGGCGCGGCCCTCAAATCACCCGGGCGGGTGAACTTTCGACCGGCGAAGTCATGACCGCGGGCCCGGACAGGACACGGCCTCTCGCGGACCGCATGCGGCCCGGGAGCATTGACGATTTCGTCGGGCAGGACCACCTGCTCGGCCCTGACAAGCCGGTGCGCCAGGCCTGGGAAAGCAAGACCTTGCATTCGATGATCCTGTGGGGTCCCCCGGGCACGGGCAAGACCACGCTGGCGCGCATGCTCGCGGAGAACGCCGACGCCGAGTTCATCACCCTGTCGGCGGTGTTGAGCGGCGTGAAGGACATCCGTGCCGCCGTCGAACGGGCGAGCGTGCTCAAGAAGGAGCAGCAGCGCCGCACGGTCCTGTTCGTCGACGAGGTCCATCGTTTCAACAAGGCCCAACAGGATGCATTCCTGCCCCACGTCGAGGACGGTACTTTGACCTTTCTCGGCGCCACCACGGAGAACCCGTCCTTCGAGCTCAACAACGCGCTGTTGTCCCGGGCCCGGGTCTATGTGCTGAAGCCGCTGGACCCAGCCACCATCGAGCGCATCATCGACCGCGCCCTGACCAGTCCGGAAGGGCTCGCGAATACCCCGGTACGAATCGAGGACGACGCCCGGACGGCGATCGCGCGGGCTGCGGACGGCGACGCGCGACGGGCGCTGAATTTCCTGGAACTCGCGGTGGACTTGTCGGAGGGGGACGGCGATCAGGTAGTTACGGAAGTCGTGGTCCGGGAGGTCATCGGCGGCGGCTTGCGCCGCTTCGATAAAGGCGGCGACGTGTTTTATGATCAGATTTCCGCCTTGCACAAGTCCATCCGGGGCTCCGATCCGGATGCTGCGCTGTACTGGTACGCGCGAATGATAGACGGTGGCTGCGATCCGCTGTACCTGGCGCGGCGGCTGGTGCGCATCGCCTCAGAAGATATCGGCAACGCTGATCCCCGTGCCCTGCAGCTGTCACTCAATGCCTGGGATACGTATCTGCGACTTGGTACGCCGGAGGGCGAGCTGGCCCTTGGTCAGGCGGTGGTCTACCTCGCCTGTGCCGCGAAGAGCAACGCAGTCTACACGGCCCTCAACGCCGCCATGAACGACGCCCGGGAGCAGGGCTCCCTGGAGGTGCCTGCGCACCTGCGCAACGCGCCGACCCGCCTGGCTCGCCAGATGGGCCACGGTGCCGCATATCGGTATGCCCACGACGAGCTCGATGCCTATGCCGCCGGAGAAAACTACTTTCCCGACGGAATGACGAAGAAGACTTACTACAAGCCCGTCAACCGCGGACTGGAGCAGAAGATCGCGGAGAAGCTGGCTTACCTGAGAGGGCGGGACAAGGAAGCGAAGGGCAAGTCGGGGAATCGCGGCTAGCCGGCGGCCGGCCCGCGCCCCCGGGGATTACCGTCGGTTTTTGCATCCTTGCGGGTCGGTATTCTATCGCGACGTATTTTTGATCGCGGCTGAAGCCGCTCCTACAATCCGCGGTTCATCGGGATGCCTGTCCCCGGATTGTAGGAGCGGCATCAGCCGCGATTGCCCGTTACAGTCTCACCATTCCACGTCGGCCTGGAACACCGGGCCGCCAATCCGCGGTTCATCGGGATGCTAGTCCCCGGCTTGTAGGAGCGGCTTCAGCCGCGATTGCCCGTTACGGTCTCACCATTTCACTCCGGCCTGGAACACCGGGCCGCTGGCGCTGGTATTGCGTCCGCTGCCGGTAGCTTTGTCGGTAAAGTTCAGATCGAACTTCCGCCAGCCCGCGCTGAGCGTCATGAACGGCAAAGGCGAGAACCCGACGCCACCTTCCAGTTCCAGGGCGTCCAGGTTCTTGCGGGAGTCGGTGTCGCCGAACACCGGCATCCAGGCAGTCTGCCCGTAGGCGTAGACCGCCCCCAGGATGCCCACCTGACCCTCCAGCAGCAGGCGCGGACCGTGGGCGTCGCCGCCGCTCAGGCCCAGTTGCTCGTAGCCGGCGCCCGCGGCGATGTAATTATGCTCGGTTACGGACAACAATCGCCGTTTCACGTCCAGGTTGAAGTAGTCGACGTCGTTGGCGCCGCTGGAATCCGCGAGATCGGACCGGTAAATGGCCCCGCCCAGGCCCCACCGTTCGTTCCACCACAGGTCGACGCGGCCGCCGAAGGCGCCGGCGTCGAGTTTGCCGGCGCCCAGGTCGGCGTCGAATTTGTTGGCCCACCAGTTCAGGGTGGCTTGGCCATCCACGGGCCCGACCGCCATGGCGGCGGGAACGGGGAGCCAGCACAGGGCCAGCAGCAGTAGTCTCACGCGACGCATCATCGAAAAAGTTCCAGTGAAATCAGTGCAGTAAGCTATCAGAATTCACAAATCGCTACAATTAAAGGTTGCATCCAATTGTTTTCAGGGGTTTCTTTGTGAGTGACGACTTGGAGAGGGGAACGACCGGCATACCCGGACGGTGACGCCGCGACACATGGATTTTCCAGTGCTCGCGCACATGTAGTAAAACACCGCCGCGGACAAAATCACTGACGACGACTTGATGGAGGATGAAGCATGATCTCAGCCCTGGACGCCCTTGAACGCCTGCGACTGGGAAATCGGCATTTCGTGTCCGAGCACCCCGATCACGAGATGCACACCACCCGCGCGCGCCGCAAGGAACTGGTGCAAGGTCAGGAGCCTTTCGCGATCATTCTCGGTTGCTCCGACTCACGGGTGCCCGCGGAGATCATCTTTGACCAGGGTCTGGGTGACTTGTTCGTGATCCGGGTGGCCGGCAACATCATCGCACCATCGCTGGTGGGCAGCGTGGAATTTGCGGCGGAGCGCTTCGGCACCCGCCTGGTCGTGGTGCTGGGGCACTCCGGATGCGGCGCGGTGCAGGCGACGCTGGAGGTCCTGGAGCAGCCGATTGAAAGCCGTTCGGTCAACCTTCATGCGATTGTCGATCGCATCCGTCCGGTGCTGGAGCCATTGATGGAGACCGATCTGAGACGGGACCCGGAGGCATTGATCAGGAAGGCCGTGAGGGCGAATATCCGTGCCTCCGCAAACCAGCTTCGCCACGGATCGTCCTTCCTCGAGCGATCCATACAGGGGGAAGGTCTGCTCGTAGTCGGTGCCGAATATTCCCTCGAGACCGGCCTGGTCGATTTCTTCGATGGCGTACCGGCGACCGGCTGATGGTATTCCGGTGGTGAAAGGGCGACATCCGTCGTGAGCTCGTTGACCCTGCTGGTCATCCAGGATCTGGCGTTCGACCAATCCGGTCCCTTCAGTCTCACTCTGCAGCGTGGTGAATGCGTCGGACTGAGCGGACCATCCGGCAGCGGAAAGACGCGTCTGCTGCGTGCGGTGGCTGACCTCGATGTGCACACTGCGCATATGTGGCTGGACGGGGTCGCCTGCGAGGATACGTCGGCGCCGGTCTGGCGGCGGCGGGTGGGGCTGCTGCCGTCGGAAAGCGCGTGGTGGTACGACGAAGTGGGGGCACACTTCGGGAGTGCGCCGGCGACGGACCGGCTGCAGGCGTTGGGCTTCGGCGACGAGGTGCTGCATTGGCGGGTGGATCGCCTGTCCAGCGGTGAGCGGCAGCGGCTCGCCGTGCTGCGCCTGCTGTCAATAGAGCCACGGGTGCTGCTACTGGACGAGCCAACTGCCAACCTCGACGAAGACAACGCGGCTGGAGTCGAGTCGTTGGTGCGGGATTACCTGCTTCGCCGTGATGCCGCGGCGATCTGGGTCGGGCACGACAACCGCCAGCTCCAGCGGGTGGCTGCGCGGTGTTATCGCATAGACCAGGAACGCTTGGTGGAGACGGAGGCCGCGGCGTGATTCTTCTTTCAGTCTGGGACCTGGGCCTGGCGGCGGGGTTGGTTATCGTTCTGGCGTTGCTGTCCGGCAGGCTGCAGGTTCAGCTGCGCAACCAGATCCTGGCGGCGGCTTTGCGTACCGTGGTTCAGCTGCTGTTGATCGGTCTGGTATTGAAATGGCTGTTTGCCAACGCGCAGTTGTGGCCGGTCATCTTGCTGTCTCTGGTGATGCTGACGGTGGCGGGCCGGGAGGTCACGGCGCGCCAACACCGGCGGTTGACCGGTTGGTGGGGATTCGGGGTCGGTACAATTTCGATGTTCGTATCATCGTTTGCCGTGACGCTGTTTGCGCTGGGCGCAATCATCGGCAACGACCCATGGTACTCGCCGCAATACGCCATTCCCCTGCTCGGCATGCTGCTGGGCAACACCATGAACGGGGTCTCCGTCGCCATGGACCGGCTCGGCCAGTCGGCCTGGCAGCGCCGGCAGCAAATCGAAGGACGGCTGATGCTGGGCCAACCGGCACCGCGCGCGATTGCCGGGCTCAAGCACGAAGCGGTGCGCAGCGGCTTGATTCCTATCATCAACGCCATGGCGGCGGCGGGCGTGGTCAGCCTGCCCGGTATGATGACGGGGCAGATCCTGGCCGGCACGGCGCCGGTGGAGGCGGTGAAGTATCAGATCTTGATCATGTTCCTCATTGCGGCCGGCACCGGCCTGGGGACGCTAGCCAGCGTCAATCTGATGTCGCGGCGCTTGTTTGACGATAGGCAGCGACTGCGGTTGGACCGGCTGCGCCTGTCGTGACGGGACCGTTCGCGCGGAGGGGAACTCACGGCCTTTATCGGGAATCGAACCATCAAGATCAAATCATAACGTCTTCATGAGCGTACACAGCGGCGGCGTCCTGCTGTACAGATACGAACACGGCGAGCTTCAAGTGATGCTCGTGCACCCTGGAGGGCCCTACTGGACCAACAAGGATGAGGGAGCCTGGTCGATCCCGAAAGGAGTATTCGAGCAGAACGAGTCACCGATCGAAGCGGCGCGCAGGGAGTTCAAGGAGGAAACGGGCTTCGATGTCGACGGCGAGTTCATAGGGCTGGGGCAGGTCAAGCAGCGTAGCAACAAGGTGGTGCACGTTTGGGCGCTGGCAAAGGACGTGGACGCAGCAGCGGCGCGGAGCAACACCTTCACTATGCAATGGCCGAGGAATTCAGGACAGATAAGGGAATATCCCGAAGTCGATCGCGCGCAATGGTTCGGCCTCGCGGAAGCCCGTCGCAAGATCCTGAAAGGGCAGGCCGAATTCGTGGACAGACTCGCCCGCAAACTCGGGATAGTGCCGCCACACGAGCAGTAGAGCCGGGGATTGTGCGCCAGGGAACATGCACCAGGGAACATGCACCAGGGAACGGCAGGGCCTTGTGCACTGCAATACCCAGAGAGTACCGGTGCTCCGCGCCGGCGCCCGATCCTCCGGCCTCCTCAGTCGTACAACACAGGTCTTCTGACCTGATCCAGTCCTGCCGATTCCTTAAATCCATGATCGACACGCTTGTCGATCATATCGCCGCGAACCGAAGGCGGCATCGCGACGCAACAGATCTCGCACACCTTCGCGGCTTGCGCTAGAAGTTGGCGCGGAACCGGAAAGGTCCCGTTCCACGCCCTGAAGCGAAGCGGTGGATGTCCAGGCACATGATGATGAAATCCTCCGGATGATCAAAGCTCTGAGCGTCCGCCATGACTTTCAGTTGTCGGATTTCTCTGTCTTCCAGCACCAGGATGAATTCACCATCCCCGTCGAGCGGGGATTCCGGCTGTCCGATTCCGAACAACAGGTGGATATCGTCGAGACCGTAGTCCTCACCGGTGAATTCGTGCGCGAGCTGATCCATTCCGTCCGGGTTGATGCTGTAGACACCTTCGACCGGCTTTGACCGGGATTTGCCGCTCATTGCTTCTGCGTCTCGTCTCACGAATTCGAGTCCCGCAGATTATACATTCGGCGACAGAAACCCGCCGCGCTGCCTCACGGCCGGACATAGAAAAATATGGTTCTCAGGCGAGAGAGGCTCAACCCGCCGGGCGAGTTCGCAGGGTGCCGAGTGGAGAAGGCAATCGGCTGTCGACCACCGAGTGTTGACAGTTGTCTGATGGCTGCCTAGGCTAGTGACTGGCTCCTAGCCCATCGTTCTACGTCGACGATTCGATTTGCCTCTGGACACCTTCGCCCATGAATAGAACCGCCTTGACTGAGGGCTTGCTCAAAGCCGTGGACGATATGGATACCGACGGGTTTGCAGGCTTTCTGGCCGACGAGGTTTCCTTCCGGTTCGGCAATGCCGACACGGTACACGGGAAAGCGGCAACCCGCGAAGCTGTTGCCGGCTTCTTCGCCAGCATCAAGTCCCTGCGTCACGAATTGGAACGGGTGTGGGACCAAGAGGATGCGGTTGTCTGTCAGGGCATGGTTACCTATACAAGACATGATTCCACCACCCTGAAGGTTCCGTTCGTGAACGTTCTCATCCTCGAGAATGACCGGATCGGGGAGTACCTTATCTACGTCGACGCTTCGCAGCTGTATTCCGCGTCCTGATCAGTGATCAGCGGTCAGATGGAGGACCGGCAGGCGTCCGTCGACCCGAGGTTCAGTATGCGTTCTCCGGGGCGTTCTGCAGGACAAGAGCCTTGTACGTGAAGGACACCACGCCGACGGACAGCATCCAGAACAACACAGTTACCGCCAACCCGACATAGAAGGAGCCCAGAACCCATGCCAGCCCGACTTCTCCGAGGCTGCCGCGCAGGACCCAGCTCGAGGGATCTCCCAGGAACCACAGCAGCGATTGCGGGACGAGCAGGGTGAAGAAATAGGCTGCACTGAGTCGAATTGCGTTGCCCCGCAGCGCACGGCTGGACTGAGAAATCCTCATCTCCCTGCCGATCGCCGCCGCCGGCAGCACCAGCAGGAACCGGCATATCGCGAAGAAGAGAACGAGCCAGCCGACGATGCGGTAAGACCATTCGGCGCCGGAGCTCCCGGATAGCCAGGAGGCTTCGGAAATAAACGGGGCAGCGAACAGCAATCCGGACACCAGCATGACCAGGTAAAACGTGATGCCTATCGCCATCAGCATCTCGAGATACAGGTACTCCTCGTGGCCGAAGCGGTAGCCGACCCGTGCAGCGCCGCCGCGCAGGATCAGGCGATGCCAGGACGTCGCTACCGGCACGAGCAGCAGATAGCTCGCTCCCTGGAACACGAGGGAGGCCCAGAGCCTGGTATTGAAATGCATGTGGATCAACATCAGAGCGGTTCCAGCCGCGGCAAGTACCAGGAAGGGAATACAGGCAAGCTTCAACCAGGCCGACCACTGGGCCAGTGTCTCGGCATAGGACTGCCGCACCAGCCCGCAGACGTTTATCCGCGCTGCTCTTTTTGTTCCCACTGAGTGCTCCCGCCCGGTCGTTTCTTTATGGCCTGATGCGCACCAATATCCGGGCAAAGACATATCGGCGCCCGCGGCCGACCGCCGCGAATTGTCCGGGGATCTATTGAGCGATACTGGATAGAGTCACCGGAAGCGTTAGTAGTGAACCGCCAGCCAGACCGTTTCGACTTCCGGTGCGGTCCATTCTACTCTGTGCTTGCGATGCGCCTCAATATTGACGAAATCGCCTTCGGCGAGAATCACGGATTCGCCGTCGTCGAATGACAGCGCCGCCCTGCCTCGAAGGACCATGACCCATTCGCTCCTGTGTTGATCGTACCAGCCGAACGGTGGAGACGCGTGGCCTTTCGAGACGATGCGTTCGATTCGGAAGTTGCCCTGCTCCACGAGGGAAATGAATTGCTCTTCGGTAAGGTCATCTGGAAGCGCGTCGAATATGTTGCTCATGGCGGTGAATTCATGCTTCCCGATTCATGCCCTTGGGTTCGTGTTGTCCAGCTCTCGGGGCGCGAATCAAGCGGAATCACCGCTTGAGACGGCGGCGAACGACTTCCACGGAAAAGTTCTCCTCGAAATGGGGGATATCCTCGCTGAGGTCGTCCCAGGATCTGGCCCTGGACGTCCAGATCTCGTATTCGGGTCGGAACCGTTCGGGCTGGTCCAGGCTCGTCGCAAAGATTCCCATGATTCCGGGAACACTGATCCTGAGCAGGACCGGGGTGCCGCAGTCCGCGCAGAATCCGCGTGCGATCTTCCTGCCACTGTCCGCGACCATCTCCCGGTATCTCGGCTCGCCTCGGACGAGCGTGAACCCATCGGCCAGGACCCATATCGCCGCGACGCCGCCGCCTCCGGATGCGAGCTGGCAGTCGAGACAATGACACTTGTACTCCAGGACCGGGCCGCCTGTGAAACGGTAGCGGATGGCCCCGCATGCGCAGCCGCCGCCGCGCGTGGACCCATGCTCATTCATCCGGCATCTTCCAGAGTAGTTTCATGTTGTCGTGCCCCCGACCGACGGTTCGACCTGGCTGAGATGTTCTGATTATACCGGCGCCGCAGGTGCTCGTCGGTCGCGGTCCTCGTCATCGCCGTGCAGCGGCACTGCATAGAGGCGCAGGACCTCGGTCGATCCGGAGTGCGTGAAGGTCGATGTGTATTCGAACCCGAGCTTTTCCAGCAGCCGGATCGAGGGGACGTTTTCCGGAGCCGAGACGGCGAGCAGCTTGTCCAGCTCGAGTTTCTCCGCCGAAAGCCGCAGCACCGCATGAGCCGCTTCCAGGGCATAGCCGCGGCCTTGGTATTCCCGAAGGAATGCGAATCCGAGATCGGGGACCTCCAGGGAATCGCGCTTCACGAGGCCGCATATGCCGGCCGGGGTGTGGTCCGGGAGGATCTCTGCTATCCACAGCCCGTAGCCCAGCTTCGAGTACATGGACGTCATCCTTTCCGCTATGTAGCCGGCGGCCTGCCCGGGCGTCGCGATCGAATGCCGCGCGATGAAACTGGACCATGCAGGCTCGTTCAGAAGCTCGAGCATGAAGGCCGCGTCATCCGGCGTGGCTTCCCGAAGCTGCATGCGCTCGGTGGCCGCAACTATCATCCGAGCCTCGCGGCCGCGAGCGTGGAATCGTGACGCGACGGGCGTAGAATACGCCGTTCCCTTATGATTGGCTCGATACCCAGGACTATACTCCGCTTCATATGAATTTTGCCTCCGATACTACCGCTCCCACACATCCAAACATCCTCTCGGCGCTGGCCGCCGCCAATGACGGGTCGGCGCCCAGCTACGGCGACGACGCACTCAACAAGGCGCTTCGCAAACGCTTGAGAGTGCTGTTCGAAACCGATCGCCTGGCTGCCTCCATCGTGGTTTCCGGAACCAGCTCCAACGCCCTGGCCTTGAGCATGCTCGCGCCGTGCCACGGTGCGATCCTGTGCCACGAAGCGGCACACGTTCACGAGCACGAGCGGGGCGCACCGGAATTCTATACCGGCGGCGCCAAGCTGCTGCTGTTGTCCGGCGATCACGGGCGGGTAGGGGAGAAGGAGCTTGCGGACGCGCTGGCACATCGCAACCCGGCCTTCGTCCACGAAAGCCCGGCCTTCGTGTTGTCGCTGTCGAACCTGACCGAGTACGGAACGGTCTATGAACCGGACGCCGTCGCGGTTCGCGCCGGGGTGGCCGCGGCCGAAGGGCTCGCCGTGCATATGGACGGGGCGCGCTTCGCCAACGCGGTGGTCGCGTCCGGCGCGGCGCCCGCGGATCTGAGCTGGCGCGCGGGAGTGGATATCCTGTCGCTGGGCCTCACCAAGACCGGCGCCATCAGCGCCGAGATCGTGGTGCTGTTCGGCGACACCGCGGACCGCTTCGACGAGTTGGAGGCTCGCCGCAAACGCGCCGGCCTGATGCCGCCCAAGTCCCGTTTTGCCGCCGCGGAGGCACTGGCCATGCTGGAGGACGATCTGTGGTTGCTGCTGGCCCGGCAGGCCAACGCCGCCGCCACCCGGCTCTCGGAAGGGCTGGCGGGCATCGAGGGTGCAGAGCTCGTTCACCCGGTCGAAGGCAACTTGATCTTCGTGCGCCTGCCCTGGGAAGTGATCGATCGCCTCGGCGAGTCCGGCGCCGGCTTCTACCAGCGGGGTGGCGACCGGGTCTGCCGGCTGGTCTGCTCCTGGGCGACGCAGGATAGCGAAATAGAGGCTCTGCTGAAGGTGGCCGGTACGGCCTGACGGGATCCCGGCATGACAAAGCTCTATAAGAATCAGGCCTTCACTATTTCCCACACCGACGGGTCGGCCTTCGAGGGCGACGGCCTTCGCCCCTTCTTCGAGTATCGCAGGCTGGGGATCGCCGGGGCCACGGCGGGGGCTTTCGACGCCCATGTCATTCGTGCCGTTCCCGGCCGCCACCCGGAGCCCAACTGGCATACCCACGAGCTCGATTTCCAGATGGTCTACGTGACCCGGGGTTGGGTGGTGTTTGAGTACGAGGGGGAAGGTGAACACATGCTGCGGGCCGGTTCTTGTGCCCTGCAGCCGCCGGGCATCCGGCACCGGGAGGTGCGGCACTCGGATGACCTGGAGTTGATCGAGATCGTATCGCCCGCGGAGTTCTCCACCGCCGACGCCGACGCACCGGACTGAGCAAGACCGGCGTTGTTCACGACGGGGCTATATGCAAGGTGCGGACCGATGCGGCCGCTTTGCTGACTTGGAGAGTGAGGCGATCCAGGCCTTCGACGCGCACTGTGTCACCTTGCGACAAGTCGGCGGCACAGTGTGCCCGCCATATCTCTCCATGCACCCGGACGCGAAGCGTGGGCTTGGTCGTCAATACCTCGCCGACGGCACCTGGCATGCATTCCCGGCCGATGCGCACGGGACGGCGCCCGTATCCCAGGCGTAGTAGTACACGACGCCCGCCAATGCCGCTGCCGCCCCGTACAAAGGGCCCGCGACGCTCAACGGCAACAGCCAGAACAGCGGCAGCGCGATCACGGGCAGCAACAGGACCAGGTGGCACATTGCTTCTATCCTGGTGGTAGCGTGCGTTCGTGCTCCGTCAACCCGCCAAGGCGTCCCGGACCCTCTCGAGGCGGTCCCGGACTTCCGCCGCCAGTTTGTCGATGCCCGGCTTGTCCACCAGGCCGAGCACGGCCTCGGGATCCATGAAGGCGACGGTCACCGAGCCGTCCTCCTCCTGGCGCACCACTACGTTGCAGGGCAGCAGCATGCCGATGTCCGGATCCGCCTCCAGGGCCTTGTGGGCCAGCGGGGGGTTGCAGGCGCCGAGAATCCGGTAGGGTCGGCCGTCGACACCCAGTTTTTCCTTCATGGTCTTTTGCACGTCGATGTCCGTGAGCACGCCGAACCCTTCAGCCTTGAGGGCCCCGGTTACACGTTCCACGGCATTGTCGAAATCGCCCGTTAGTTTGGTCGTGAACCCGTACATCTCAATCTCCGGTCTATGTCGTGAAACTGCGGATGCCGACAGTCGTACACAGGCGTGTTCGAGGGGTCCGGCATCGGATTGGTTGACCGTAGATGGTACCCAACGACTCCTCCAACGACTTGACTCAGGTCAAACAACATCCGGGACAGCGCTCGCGGGAACGATCGTGGAAGTGGCACCGTCTTGGTGCCCGGGGGCGGCGACCATCCTTGGCGTGGATAAGGCGCGGGCTTGTGGCGGCTTCACCGCCAGCTCGGGCCCTGCCGGTCTGCACGGCGAATACGGCTGCCTGCACTGCAAGAAATACCCGTCAGCCTCTTTACGGGAGGCCGCGCTGGGAATAACTTAGCGCGCCAGACAACTACCTTCACCGACTTCCATTATGAACAGGCAATCAACCGGCGTCGCCGACGCAAAAATCGAGCGGCTCGTGGCCGCCGTACGGCGACGCGCACCCCTGGATGCGGCTGAGGTGCTCCGCAACGAAAGCGACGACACCATCGCCGCGGTCATGCGTGGCCTTCACCCGGCGATGGCGCTCAGGGTTGTCCTGCGCTTTCCCGAAGAACGGCAGAGCAGGCTCCGGCAACTGGCGGGCCAGGGAATCGACGACACGTGGACAGCCTCCCGTGAATATCCGGAAGGTACGGTGGGCCGTCTCATGGAGCCGGTATACGCGGTGTTCCCACCCGATGCCACCGTTGCCGATGCCGTCGCCCGTATCCGCGAACTCGTCGAAGTGAGCGCGGTCACCTATGCCTACGTGATCGACGATGCCGGTCGACTTGCTCGGACTGGTGGTCATGCGGGATCTGCTGCTCGCCGGCACCGATGAGAAGCTCAGCGACATCATGCTGGACGCGCCGTTCTACTTCACGGCGGGAACGACCCTCTCCGACGCCATGCAGGCCGTAGTCTACCGGCACTACCCGATCTACCCGGTTTGCGACGAAGAGAAGAAACTGCTGGGCGTGGTGCAGGGCTACATGCTGTTCGAACGGCAGAAGTTCGAAATCAGCGCCCAGGCCGGTCAGATGGTCGGTGTCGACAAGGAGGAACACCTGGCCACCTCATGGTGGCGCTCGCTCCGCCTGCGTCATCCCTGGCTGCAATTGAACCTGTTCACCGCATTCATCGCGGCGGGCGTGGTGAGCCTGTTCGAGGACACCATCTCCCGGGTGGTCGTACTCGCTGCGTTCCTTCCGGTGCTGGCCGGGCAGTCCGGCAACACCGGTTGCCAATCCCTGGCGGTCACCCTGCGTGCCATGACGCTGGGCGAGTTCAAGCCCGGCCTGCAGTGGATGGCCCTTTACAAGGAAACCCTGCTCGGGGTGTGGAACGGCTTCCTGGTGGGCCTGGTCGCGGGGGCCGCCATGTACTTTTACGCCACCAGCAGTGGGGCCCCGGGCCCCATATTCCTATCCCTGGTCGTACTGCTCGCTATGACCGGCGCCTGCATAGCCAGCGGCATCGCGGGTGTTATCGTGCCCCTGACATTGAGGCGCTTGGGGGCCGATCCGGTGACGGCGTCCAGTATATTCCTCACTACCGCCACGGACGTCGTGAGCATGGGGCTGTTCCTGTGGCTGGCGAAACTTCTGGTTCTGCACTGAGGGCCAATAGCTACGGCGCTCACGATGCCGCTTTGGTGAGGCCCGCCTGTAGCACAACCTGCCCGCGCCCCGTCGCGATGCCTCGAGCCGCATGAACGCACGCAGGACTACCTCGCCCGCCGCTCGAGCGGCGGGCTCGCTGTCGGGCGGACCCCAAGGCAATCGGCAGATTCAGCCGCCGGTTCCGGTTCCGGAGGTGACGAGCTCGGCGGCCGAGCATTCGCTTCGGTGACACGGCGTATCGCGGGCGTCGCGCAGTGCATTGGCGTACCACTCCAGTTCTTCGAGAAAATCCGCGGCACGCTTGTCGTACGCGTCGTCTTTGGGCGTGCCGTCGTCGTCGAAGGCATTCTGCACCTTGGGAACCGGCAACACCGAAGGGATGCTGGACATGCCGAGCTCTGCCAGCATCGCGCGCAGCGTCATCGCCGCGCGTACGCCCCCGAACGAGCCCGCCGAGTAGCACACGATGGCCGAGGGCTTCCAGAAGTACTCTTCCAGAAAGTGGTCCAGGAGATTGGTAAGAGCCGGGGGCACCGTATGGTTGTATTCCCCCGAGACGACGATATAGGCATCCGCCCGGGCGATGACGTCCGCCAGGTACCGCAGGGTTTCAGGCACCTCCTCCGGACGGTACTCCTTGTACATCTTGTCGATCAGTGGCAGGGGGTGTTCGATGGGGTCGATCAAGGCAACGTCGTGGCCGCGGTCCCGGCACTGCCGCGCGATGAATCTCGCGGCCTTGATTCCCTGCCGTGCCGAACGCACGGAACCATAGAACACGACTAGTTTGAGCGGCATCGTCTTTTCTCCTGTTGAATCGAGGGGGCTTTGGCGCGGCACGTGCCGGCGTCGTGCCGCCGGTATGGAGCCGCGCTCTCCATCATACATCACCCGGTCCCGCGTCTAGTTGCTCCGGCCGCCGACCTTTGATACATCACCCGAGTTCATGAAACGTTCCCGCGAACAGCCTCCCGTTCCACCGGAGCGGTCCACGACCCTGAGACAACAGATCATCGAGGTCCTGGGGCGCGGCCCCGTATCCATCAGCGAGTTATCCCAGGAGATCGGCCTGCCGGAGAAGCGGCTGCACGAAGAGCTCACCGGCCTTGGAAAGCAGGTGAGACTCGCCATCGTGCCCGCGCGCTGTGGCAAGTGCGGTTTCGAGTTCAAGAAACGTCGCAGGACGACGAAGCCCGGAAAGTGTCCTGCGTGCCGGAGCACGTATATCCACGAGCCGCTTTATTCGCTCGCGGGGGGGCGCGGCGGGTTCTCGGAGTGAGTGAGCCGCCGTCCCTCAGCCGCGACGGAGTCTTTCACGGGCCGCGTGGCTATCGTCCGTTCGGTAACTGCAGGCCGTGTCGATCGGGGCGATTCGGATGCAGATCGAGCTCCATCACCCCGCCGGGGGCCGGAGGTTCGGTCATTGCCGCGCCTCGCGAGGTGGTGTTTCCGGACGTCATCGACGCGGAATGCCGCATGGCAACGCGCCGGCTCGCGGCGTCCTGCTCCATCCGCCGCATGGGACCCGCTTGTCATGCCGCCGACTTTTCAGGAGACTATGTGTCTTCATTTCCTATTCGAGCCACAGCCTTGTCCGACCAACCCATCAGCCGATTCCCGGTCCCCGACCTCAATCAGCTCCCTGAGGACATCCGGGAGCGAATCCTGACGGTTCAGGAGAAGTCGGGATTTGTGCCAAACGTGTTCCTCGCGCTGGCCCACCGCCCCGACGAGTTCAGGGCGTTCTTTGCCTATCACGACGCTCTAATGGAGAAGGAGAGCGGGTTGACAAAAGGCGAAAGGGAGATGATCGTGGTTGCCACTTCCGGGTTGAACCAATGCATCTATTGCGTGGTGGCGCACGGCGCGATCCTGCGAATTCGGGAGAAGAACCCATTGATCGCGGACCAGGTGGCGACCAACTACCGCAAGGCGGACATTACGCCCAGGCAGAAGGCGATGCTGGACTTCGCCGTCAAAGTGTCGCTGAAGGCCTACGAGATCAATGACTCGGACTTCGAGACGCTGCGCCGATTTGAATTCACGGACGAGGATATCTGGGACATTGGAGCCATCGCCGGCTTCTTCGCGCTGTCCAACAGGCTGGCCAACACAATGAGCATCAGACCCAACGACGAGTTCTTCCTCATGGGGCGCGTCCCGAAGACGTAGGTGTGCCAAGATCCCGCAACCAACATCAAGAGGTGTGCTGTATGCGTGTCTTTTCAGCGATTATTGCGGTCCTTGCAGCGGCGATGATAGTGGCGTCGACCCCGGCTGGTGCCTGCGAGGCAGCGGGTGCGTCGACCCATGTGGGACAGGTCCTCAAGGTCGACCGCGCGAACGGCTCTTTCAGCATCATGGATGCTGAGAAGCTCACTGCCATTACCTTCAGCGCCGGCAAGGATATTCTCGACAAGGTCGCCGACACGAAGAAGATGGCCGTGGTTAACTACGAGGACACCGGCAACGGTCTCCAGGCTGTCAGCGTCAGTCTTCAGTGAGAGCCGTCTTTTCTCGATTGGCGGCGCGTCCCGCGGGAGTCTACAGCTTCGAATTGACCTCGGCGGCGAGTTCCCTGACCTGCTCCACGCGTGTTTCCGCCTTGGGAGCGTCCGGGCCCACGGTGCTGTAGCTCAAAGACACGGTTTTGCCGTTCCAAACCCAGCCCACGTCGACCCCCGCTATCGGGTGCGAACGGATGAAACCGGTTTCGGCGAAGTCAACCGGCTTTGACTCGGGCATCGCGGCATAATACTGCTGGCCGTTCCAGACGCGGAACTGAAGCAGGTGGCTGGAGGTGTCGCTGTCCCAACTCCACAGGCACTCGCCGATCAGGTTCGGATCGAGCACCGGCGTTCCGGCGTAACGGCTGGCCGGCTTGCCAAACAGGCGGCTGGCATCGTCCTGTGTTATCAGTGCGCAGGCATCAAGCTTCGCGCTCCCGTTGGTGGCGGCCGCGGAGGCGCTGGGGGAGCCTTTGGCCGAGTCGTCGTTCTCGCCGCTGCAGCCTGCGGCCGCCAGCAAAGCCAACAGCACGAATATGCAAGGTCCTGGCTTCATACACGCCTCTCCGCGGCACACCGCCGTGTTGAACCGGAGTGTTCTATATCACAGCGACGACGCGATGTACGATCACCGGACACGGGCGAAGGCTTCCGCGCGCCGAGCGGTACTTTCCACCGGCGCGGGGGGCATCCCGCCTGCCGGCTGCCGCGCCTTTTTTTGGAATGATCGCCATCGTGCAAGCGTATATCATGGTCGTGGGAGAGGCAGTCCGAGGACTGCGAATACGCCAGGCAATTTGCCGAGGCTGGATTCAGGAAGCCCGGACAGGCCGCTTTCCTGGACAGCTCCCAGAGGCGCGACGCCAATGATTTCTTCGAGACCGCATCATTTAATCGAGGACCCACGTTCGGTTTCTTTTATGACGCTGACGAAGTTGCCATCGACGGACTTCTATCGCCGCAGAAGGCCCCGGACGATGGCGTCAACCAGGCACAGACGATAGTGGAAGAGCAATTCGAGACTTTCGACGAAGACGGGAATCCGGCGGACCTGGTGCCGCGCTCGCGCGTGCATCGCGAGGGACTGTGGCATCGTGCGGCGAACGTCTTTCTGTTCCGCACAGACGGGTGCCTGTTGCTGCAGCGCCGTCAAGCGGACAAGGACGTGTGGCCCGGAGCGTGGGATCTCAGCGCCGCGGAGCATCTGAAACCCGGTGAGACATACGAGGAGGCGGCGTTGCGGGGCTTGCAGGAAGAGCTTGGGATTGAAGGAGTGTCGGTAGAGCCCTTGGGCGGCGTCGCGGTCTCGCGAGTCGAAGTGCCTGAGGCGGGGGTCCGCGATTACGAGCTGCAGCAGTCGTTCCGCGTGCTGTACGACGGACCGGTCGTCCCCGATCCGGTCGA
Source organism: uncultured Gammaproteobacteria bacterium (assembly GCA_963731035.1). Classification (GTDB taxonomy): domain Bacteria; phylum Pseudomonadota; class Gammaproteobacteria; order Arenicellales; family JAANXG01; genus JAANXG01. Next base: position 118,540 of record CAVSUY010000017.1, read on the forward strand.
GGTGGCTGAGATTCGCAGTATCAGCTTGCCGGAACTGGCGGCCGCCTTTGCCGAGAGGCCGGAGGAATTCACCCCGTGGTTCCGCGAGCGGGCGATGGATCTGGGTCTTTTGTCCGCGAACTGACTCGCATCGACGAGGAGATTGCACTTGAAGCTAATTATCGGAAACAAGAACTACTCATCCTGGTCCCTGCGTCCGTGGCTGCTGTTGTCGATCTACGACATTCCGTTCGAGGAACTGCGTATTCCCTTGTACACGGAACACACGAAGCAGGCCCTTGCAGCGTACACCGATGCCGGGAAAGTCCCTGTGCTGCACGACGACGGTGCCGTTGTGTGGGATTCCCTGGCGATATGCGAGTATGTCTCGGAGCAGCATCTCGACGGCAGGGGATGGCCGGCCGGGGTCGCCGAGCGTGCCGAAGCCAGATCCTGCAGCGCCGAGATGCACTCGGGCTTCTTCCATCTTCGGAACGAGCTCCCCATGAATTGCCGGGCGACGGACCGCAACGTGGCGATGACTCCCGGGCTGGCCGCCGACATCCAACGGATCGAGGCCATGTGGACCGGCCTGCGACGGCGTTTCTCTCACCGAGGGCCCTGGCTGTTCGGCGAATTCTCGATTGCGGACTGCATGTATGCACCGGTCGCCTCTCGTTTCCGGACATATGGGGTCGGACTGCCCGAGGCGTGCGCCGCGTACGTGGAGCACCTGCTTGTGAGCAGGCACATGATGCTGTGGTACAGGCAGGCCGCGGACGAACGCGAGACCATTGACGCGGAGGAAGTCGGGCGGTGACCAATGCGCGCATTCACTTTTCGCGCCGTTGGCAATCGGTGCCCGCCGCCCGGACAGGAACGTGTAGAATGGCGTGGCATGAGCAGACAGGCGAAGAAGAAGTACTTGGACAGGCACCCGGACCTGGTGCACTTAGATGACCAGAAAGTTACCTCCCATGTGCAGCGCAAGGACGGCGAATGGGTCATCAATACAGTCATGATCGAAGGCAGAGATGTTCCATTTCGCTACAAGCGCAAGAAGCGATACAAGAATCTCGAGGGAGCACGCGTGAACCTGACCTACTACCCGAACACAGAGTCGGTGGCAGGCATCGACTTCGATGTGATGAACGTCGTCAGGATCGCGGTCGCCTGACTCGCTCTCGAGAACCTACCTCACGGTGATACAGGTGCAGGTCGCCATATTGGTGACCTTGTGGGATACGCTCCCGACCAGTAATCCCGCCAGGTCGCTCAGTCCCCGGGTGCCCATAACGATCATGTCGGCATGGATGTCCTTTGCGCTCTCCACGATCCGGTGCGCGGGACTGCCGCCCGTGACCTCTGTGGTGACTTCCTTGACGCCGTGATTCTGGGCGTACTCCCGGGCGTACTCCAGCACTTTCGAGCCCGCGCGTTTAAGGTCCTGGGGCGATGCACTAAAGGTTACGGCGGCGCCGCCCAGTACCAGCGTCTGATCGCGAATCGGCGACTCGGTGATGTGCATCAAGTGCACCGCGGCACCGTACTTCTTCGCCATATCGCAGCCGAGTTCCAGTGCTTTACGGGAATGATCGGAGCCGTCTACCGGTATCAGAATGTTCGAGATCATGTGTCGGTTACCCCTGTTGAGTTCTGGACAATGTCGGAAAGCCGCGCATCCGTCCGCGAGATGCGGGCTACATGCTTACAATGATTCCCTTGCCAAGGATGCGCCGCGGCCCAGCGCCTGCAGCTTGCCGATGGCGACGTCGCGCGGCAGCGGTGCCATGCCGCAGTTGGTGCAGGGAAAGATCTGCTCCGCGTCCACGTACTCCATGGCCTCGCGAAGGGTCTGCGCCACTCGTTCCGGCGTCTCTATCTCGTTGGTGGCGACGTCGATGGCGCCCACCATCAACTCCTTGTCCTTCAGCAGGCTCAGCAGCGACATCGGAACCTTGGAGTTGGCGCATTCCAGCGAAACCTGGTCGAGGCGGCTTTCGTTGAGCGCCGGAAAGATCTCCTCGTACTGACGCCACTCGCCACCCAGGGTTTCCTTCCACTTGATATTCTGCTCAATGCCGTACCCGTAGCAGATATGCACCGCGGTCTTGCAGGACAGCCCCTCCACGGCCCGGTGCAGGGCCTCCACGCCCCAGTCCTTGACGTCCTGCATGAAGACGTTGAATGCCGGCTCGTCGAACTGGATCAGGTCCACACCCTGGGCCTCGAGCTCCCTGGCTTCCTCATTCAACAAGCCGGCAAACGCCATGGCCATATCCGAGCGCCTGCCGTAGTGCTCATCAGCGATGGTATCGCAGATGGTCATCGGCCCCGGCAGCGTGAACTTCAGCTTGTGCCGCGTGTGGGCACGGGTGAACTTGGCCTCGGTGCCGTGCACCGGACCCTTGCGGCTCACCGCCCGGGTCACCGTGGGAACATCGACGACGTAACGGTCGTCGCGAATCCCCATCTTGGTCATCTTCTGCCAGTCGATGCCGTCAATGTGATGGAGGAAGCCGTGCACGAAGTGCTCGCGAAACATTTCCCCGTCGCTCACCGTATCGATGCCCGCGGATTCCTGCTCGTTCAGCCACACCATTGCAGCATCACGCTTGCCGCGCTCGAGCAGATCGCCTTGCAGCCGCCACTTCGGCCACAACTTCTCCGGTTCGGCGAGCCACGCGGGTTTCGGGAGGCTGCCTGCGATGGTCGTTTCGAGCATATCGGGACCTCGGTGCGAGATGATGGATGCCGGCATTCTACACGTGATCACGCCGGATTCACCTTTGGTCCAGGACCATTGCCCCGGCTCTTGCCGCTTCGGTTACCATGGCGGCGTGACCAAGGGACTTCTCATCGTGTTCGGCGGCACCGGCTTCCTGGGCCGGCGAATAGTCCGGCGGGCATTGCAGGAGGGCTGGGTCCCGCGCGTGGTCGCGCGTCATTCGCGCGCGGTATCGTTCGACGACAGCGAGCACGTTCCGGAACAGGTGATTACCGACATCCGCGACCCCGAGGCGGTGGCGCGCGCCGTGCGCGGTGCGGCTGGAGTGGTGAATGCGGTTGGCCTGTACGTTCAAAACCCGTCAGAGCGATTCGATACCACGCACGTGTTGGGTGCCGGTCACGTCGCCCAGGCCGCGAAGCGCGCGTCCGCCCGGCTGGTTCATTTCTCCGGAATCGGGGTGAATCGCAGATCGCCCTCAGCCTACGTGCGCTCCCGGGCGCTGGGGGAAGAACGCGTCCGGGATGCCTATCCGGAAAGCGTGATCCTGCGTCCGAGCGCATTGTTCGGGCCCGGTGATGCCCTGGTCTCCGCCATGACGCCGATGATCAAGTGGTCGCCGGTGATTCCCCTGTTCGGAGAGGGCGGCAGCCGCATCCAACCCGTTCACGTCGATGACGCCGCCCGGGCGGCCGTCGCTGCCCTGGAAAGAGCCGACGCGGCGGGCAACACTTACGACCTCGGAGGGCCCGACGTTTTCACGTACCGCGAGCTCTGGCAGGCCCTTGCCGGGCGCCTCCGGCGCAGGCGCTGGTTCGTGTCCGTGTCCTTGAGGACCTGGAAGATGCTCGCCGCCGTTGGATCGCTGCTGCCGAGGCCGCCAATCACCCGGGACCAGCTCGAGCTGGTGAGCCACGACAACGTGGTCGGCGCGGAGAAGACGTTTGCGGATCTGGGCATCGACACCGGATCACTGGCCCGTGTAGTGGACGCCGTCGAGGACGCCTGAAGGCGGGACTGGCATGCGAATCAGGATCAAGAGAGTCTACGAAGAACCGCACAAGGACGACGGCACGCGGATCCTCGTCGACCGCCTGTGGCCGCGGGGCCTGTCCAAGGAAGCGGCGCGCGTGGACGAATGGATGAAGGATACTGCTCCCAGCGACGAGCTGCGCAAGTGGTTCGGGCACCGCGAGGAGCGATGGGAAGAATTCCGCGAGGCCTATCTCAAGGAGCTGGCGCAGCACCATGATCGTCTCCTCCAGATCAGCAGACTCTCGCGCCGCGGTCCGGTCACGCTCGTGTACGCGGCGAAGAACGAGAAACACAACAACGCTGTCGTGGTCCAGGAATTGCTTGGCCGGCGCCGTCGGCAGTCTTGAGCTGCCTTGAATCCCTCCTTGGAACTCCGTGCAGGGTCGACGTCGCAGCGATACAATCCTCGCGGAATTTTCGTTCGCACAGACCGAAACGGTGACCGATTCCAGCTCTACAACCCGCCTCGACAAGTGGCTGTGGGCGGCTCGCTTCTATAAGACCCGGCAGCTCGCGGCGGATGCCGTGAAGGCCGGGCACGTGGAGGTCAACGGATCGCGGGCCAAGCCCGCCCGCGGGGTCAAGGTTGGCGACCGGCTGCGTGTGCGCAAGGCGCCGTTCGAGTTCGATGTCTGGGTGATGGATCTGCGTGAGCAGCGGGTCTCGGCCAGGGAGGCACAGGGTCTGTACGAAGAGTCCGGCGAGAGCATCGAGAAGCGTGAGCAGCTTCGAACGACGCTGCGCAGCCAGGCCCGACAGATCCTGTACGATACGAAAAAGCCATCCAAACGTGACCGACAACAGGCCCGCGACCGGAAACGGGGCGGTGAAAACGAGTAGAAATGACCATGCGAGGCGTCTTCCTGGATTTCGACACCGTCAGCGTGAACGACGATATGGACACGTCTCCGATGCGGGACGTGCTGGACATCGATTGGCGTTTCTTCGGGAAGACGCGGCCGGAGGAGGTGGAGCAGAGAATCGAAGGCTGCGACTTGGTGGTTCTGAACAAAGTAGTGCTGGATGCCGCTACCCTGGAAAGAGCGGCGGCCGACCTGAGGCTGGTGGTGATTGCCGCCACCGGCACCAACAACGTCGATCTCGATGCCGCCTCGCGGCTGGGTGTCACCGTGTGCAATGTCAGGGGATATGGCACGCCGTCGGTGGTGCAGCATGTCTACGCGCTGATCCTGGCGCTGACCACCCAGCTTCCCCGCTACATGCAGGCGGTGGCGGAAGGCCGCTGGCAGACGCACCACCAGTTCTGCATCCTGGATTACCCAATTCGCGAGCTGAGCGGCCTTAACCTGGGTATCGTCGGGTACGGAACACTCGGCCGGGGCGTGGCGGACGTCGCCCCCGCATTCGGTCTCAATGTCCTGGTGTGCCAGCGACCCGGGGGTGCGCGGCAGTCCGGCCGCTTGCCGCTGGAGGAGTTGCTGGCGCAGTCTGATATCCTCAGCCTGCATTGCCCGCTCACCGATGACACGCGCAACCTTATCAGCAGGCGCGAGCTCCAGGCGATGAAAGACGACGCAATTCTCATCAACACCGCCCGCGGCGGCATCGTAAACGAGCAGGACCTGGTCGACGCCCTCGGCGCGGGTGAGATCGGCGGAGCCGCGTTCGACGTGCTGACCGAAGAGCCCCCGAAAGACGGCAACGTGCTGCTGGATGCGGGGTTGCCCAACTTGATCGTCACGCCGCACATCGCCTGGGCCAGCCGCCAGGCCCGGCAGAGAGTCATCGATATCGTCGGCACGAACATCAAGGCTTTCCTGGACGGTAGTCCCGTCAACCTGGTGTAAGGAGCATGTTCGCCTCGCTGCCGCCCCTGGCCTTGTATATCCATTTGCCGTGGTGCGCGCGCAAGTGTCCTTACTGCGATTTCAACTCGCACGAAATCAAGGAACCGATCCCTGAAACCGAGTACGTCGAGGCGCTGATCGCCGATCTCGAGCAGGACCTGCCCAAGGTCTGGGGGCGTACCTGTCACGCCATGTTTATAGGCGGCGGAACACCGAGCCTGTTCTCGCCCGCGTCGCTCGACAGGCTGTTGTCGGCGGTGCGCGCCCGGCTGCCGCTCACCCCGGGCGCGGAGGTTACCCTGGAAGCCAATCCCGGGAGCAGCGAGGCGGACAAGTTCGCCGGATTCCGTCAGGCCGGCGTCAACCGGCTGTCCATCGGCGTGCAGAGCTTCAACGCCCGGCATCTGGAGGCGATCGGTCGCATCCATGATCCGGATGAAGCCGTGGCGGCGGTGGAGGCGGCGAAGACCGCCGGCTTCGAAAACTTCAACCTGGACATCATGTTCGCGCTGCCCGACCAGTCCGTGGATGAAGCCCTGGACGATGCGCGAGTCGCCGCCGCAAGCGGGTCGACGCACCTGTCTTTCTACCAGCTCACCATAGAGCCGAACACGGTATTCTATCGATTGCCGCCGCCTCTGCCGGACGACGGGGCGAGCTGGGAGATGCAGGAGGGAATTCAAACCCTGCTCGCCTCCGGCGGGTACCGGCAGTACGAGGTGTCGGCTTATGCCCGAGACGGCTATCGTTGCAACCACAACCTCAATTACTGGCAGTTTGGAGATTACCTGGGCATCGGCGCGGGTGCCCACGGCAAGATTACTCTTCACGATCGCATAGAGCGATCCACCAAGGTCCGCAGCCCGCGGACGTATCTCGCGAGATCGGCCAAGGGTGAGCCGATCGCATCGAGCCGGACCGTGGAAGGCGCCGATGCGGCGTTCGAATTCATGCTCAATGCGTTGCGGCTGAAGGAGCCCGTGCCCCTCGCCATGTTTCAGCAGCGCACCGGTTGCACCCTGGCGTCCATCCGGGAAGTGGTCACCCGGGCGGAGGATGACGGACTGCTGGAGGTCCGGCGCGGTGCCCTGTCAGCCACCGACAAGGGCTTCAGATTTCTCAACGAGCTGTTGGAGCGATTCTTGCCTTCGGAAACGGCATCTGCTCGTTCGGGATAGCGAACTGGAGCCACGGAATGTAGGAGCGACTTCAGTCGCGATTCCACGAATGAATAAAACGGGGCTGAAGCCCCTCCTGCAAGCCAGGGATAGCCGCCCAATCGGACGTCAGCGGTTGATTTTCGCGGCGGCACCTTATATACAGCGTTGAACACCGCTATTTGGGGTACCGCTATGGAAGTCGTTTCCATTATCGCTGCAGCCATGGGCGTCGCCTGGGCAAGCGGTATCAACCTCTATGCCGCCATGCTGATGCTGGGCTGGCTGGGCAGTACCGGCCAAATCGACCTCCCGCCGGGTTTGGAAGTCCTGGAGAACCCCGCCGTGATGCTGGCCGCGGCCTTCATGTATTGCGTCGAGTTCTTCGCCGACAAGGTGCCGGGCGTCGACACGGGCTGGGACGCGATACAAACGTTTATCCGCATCCCGGCCGGCGCACTGCTGGCGGCCGGCGCCGTATCGCCGCTGGGCCACGAAGCGCAACTGGTGGGATTGATCCTCGGCGGCACCCTGAGCGCCGGTTCGCACCTGACAAAGGCCGGCAGCCGGGTTCTGATCAACACCTCGCCGGAGCCGTTCACCAACTGGGTAGCCTCCATTACCGAGGACCTGGTGGTGATCGGCGGCTTGTGGACGGCCCTGCACCATCCGGTACTGTTCCTGATCCTGCTGGCGGTGTTCATTGCCCTGGTAATCTGGCTGGCGCCGAAGATATGGCGGGGAGTGAAGAAAGTCGTCACCAAGATCCGCGGCTGGTTCGGCGGCAAGAACGAACTGGTGGCCGCCGGCGCGAGCCCGGCCGGCGGTTCTCCGCGCGCCTCGACGGAAAAGAGCCCCGGCGACGCCCGGGACGAGTGAGCGCTGACGTGCTCTGGGTCAAAGCATTCCATATCATATTCATGGTGACCTGGTTCGCCGGCGTGTTCTACCTACCGCGCCTGTTCGTCTATCACGCCATGAGTACGGATGCCATCAGCATCGAACGCTTCAAGATCATGGAGCGCAAGCTGTTTGTACGGCATCATGACGCCAGGCGCGGCGCTCACCGTAATCACCGGCCTGTGGCTCTGGTTGGGATACGGGATCTCGGGCGGCTGGCTGCACGCCAAGCTGTTCCTGGTGGCATCCTGATCGCCTACCACGTCTGGTGCGCCCGGCTGACCGCGGATTTCAAGCACGACAGAAATCGAGAAATCCCACGTGTGGTATCGATGGTTCAACGAGGTTCCCGGTGCTGTTACTGATCGGGATCGTGGTGCTGGTGGTGGGGAAGCCTTTTTGAGCGCCAGGGATCGCGGCTGCACTGGGATCGTTCCGGACGATCCCGGCATTTCCTCCCTCCGTGGAGGTCCAAGCCGCTCCTACAATCCAAGGTTGCGTATTGTGCTGAACCTCGGATTGTAGGAGCGGCTTCAGCCGCGATTGAACCCCTGACACACCGCGGCCTCTTCATGTTTCACGTCATTCTCTACCAACCCGAAATCCCGCCCAACACCGGCAACGTCATCCGCCTTTGTGCCAACACCGGCGCCCAACTGCACCTGATCGAGCCGCTGGGCTTCGATCCTGATGACCGGCAGTTGCGGCGCGCCGGCCTGGACTACGGCGACTGGTCGCGGGTGCGCCGATATCCGGACCTGGCTTTCTGCCTGGGAGAGCTGGGACTGCAACGTGTGTACATGCTGTCTACACACCACGTCCGACTTTACAGCGATGTGACCTATCAGGCAGGAGACGGCTTCGTGTTCGGACCGGAAACCCGGGGCCTGCCGGTCGACGTCCGCGAGAGCGTGCCTCAGGACCAGCGCATCACATTGCCGATGCAGCCCAACAACCGCAGTCTGAACCTCGCTAACTCGGTCGCGGTGGTGGTTTACGAGGCCTGGCGGCAGCTCGGCTTCGTCGGGAACGATCCCGCTTGAGTCGCGAAGACATCGTCGGCAGCCGGCCAATCGCGGCTGCACCGGGATCGTTCCGGACGATCCCAGCATTTCCTCCCTCCGTGTAGGTCCAAGCCGCTCCTGCAATCCGTGATTCGATACCTTGGGAGGCCTGTCGGCCCTACTCCGACTTCGGCTCGCGGTTGAGCAGGGTCTCGACAGCGCTGGCGGGTGCCAGTCCGTCGTACACCACGCGATAGACCTGCTCGGTGATGGGCATGTCGACATCCAGGCGTCGGGCCATGGCGTACAGCTCGTGGACCGTCTTGACGCCTTCCACTTCCTGGCCGATCTCCAGGAGCACCTCATCGAGCGACTTACCCTGCCCGATGCCGATGCCGGCCCGACGGTTGCGCGACTGGTCGTCGGTGCAGGTGAGGATGAGGTCGCCGACGCCGGTCAGGCCCATGAAGGTTTCCGGCCGGCCGCCGAGCGCCACGCCGAGCCGGGTCATCTCGGCCAGCCCGCGTGTGATCAACGCGGCGCGGGCATTGGCGCCGAACCCCAGTCCGTCGCTGATGCCGGCCGCCACAGCCATGACGTTCTTGATGGCGCCGCCCAACTGCACCCCGGCGAGATCGTCGTTGGTGTATACGCGAACGTAATCGCACCGCAGCCATGTGGATACCGTTTCCGCCGCGCCGGGTGTATCCGCGGCGACGGTAAGCGCCGTGGGCAATCCACGGGCGACCTCGCCGGCAAAGCTCGGTCCGGAGACGACTGTACGAACCGCGTCCGGCTGCAGTTCCGATACCACCTCGCTCAACAGCACGGACCGCTCGGGGTCGAAGCCCTTGGTGCCCCACGCAAGCAGGGGCTTCGTTCCGGCCACCAGCGGCGCGACTCGCTCGATGGTGGCACGAAAGGCGTGGCTGGGGACCACCACCAACAGGCCCGAGGCGCCGTCCGCGGCCTTGGCCAGGTCGCTGTAGACATCCAGCGTTTCAGGGAAGCCGATGCCGGGCAGGTAGCGGGAGTTCTCCCTGCGGTCCAGCATGCTTTCGACGTGATCGGGTTTGATGTCCCACAGGCGCACCGCGAAGCCGTTGCCTGCGATCAGCATGGCCAGCGCGGTGCCCCACGAGCCCGCGCCCAGCACCGCTACGGGTCGTGGGTCCGGTGCGTCGCTCACGGGGCGGCCCGGTCGGCTAGGAGGACGTGCGGTCGGCTTTCGCTTCGGCCGCCGCGGGCCCGTCGTCAGCCGCGGTGGTTTGGTCGCTCTGGCTGTCTGCCGCCTCGTTTCTGGCCCGCTGTAGATAAAGAGACTGGAAGTTGACCGGCGACAACAACAACTGCGGGAATCCACCCCGGACGATGAGCTCGTTGATCGCCTCGCGGGCGAAAGGAAAGAGCATGTTGGGGCAGGTGACTTCCAGCGCCGCACCAAGCGCTTCGTTCCGGCTGATCCCGGAGATCTCGTAGACGCCGGCCTGGTGGACCTCGGCGAGGAAAGCATCCTTCTCGTGCAGCTTGCCGTTGACCGTCACCACCAGGATGGATTCGAACATGTTATCTCCAAGGTCGTCGTGGCCGATATTGAGCTGCACGTCGATGGTGGGAGTGGCATCCGGGTTCTTGAAGATATTGGGGGCCATGGGCGACTCGAACGACATGTCCTTGATGTACACCTTTCTCAGCTCGAATACTTGTTTCGTCTCTTCAGCCATCACGCACACCCGCCTTGAGTCTGGTTGCTTCGATTGTCGTTTCGAGCTTTCACCCGCTTTTCACCGGCAGATTCTCCTTCTGCCACGCGGCCATCCCGCCGCTCAGTACAAAGACCTTCTCGAAGCCGCTCCGGATCAGCTGCTTGGCTGCCGCATGCGCTTTGTTGCCGGTCCGGCACACGACGATCACGTTCTTCTTCTTATGCTTCTCGAGGGACTTCTGATCCTGCGACAGAGACTTTGCGGGCAGGTTGATTGCCTCGGGAATGTGGGTCTTCTTGTATTCCGCCGCATCGCTGACGTCCAGGATGACGTACTTCTCCCGCGTCAGCCGCGGCATCTCCAGCACGGATACGGATTTGACCCCCGACGCCTGCTGCATGAGGGGGTCGGCGACCAGCAGCCCCAGGACCACCACCAGGGCGACGAACAGGTACCAGTTTTGAACTACGAAGTCGTGAAGCATATCTTGCGGCCCTGTCTTGCGGCCCTGTTTTGCAGCCAATTCGTGGGCGCGTGAGAGTACCGGTAATCGCGATGTGGAACAAGCCGCGCCGCCGGCCCATCCCGCCGGGTCAGGGGCGGGCGCAGAAAGCGCTACGCAGCGACGTCATGAGTCTTAGAATGTTGGGATCGCGTATGCGATAGTAAACCTTGTTTGCATCCTTGCGACACTCGAGGATTCCCTTGTCACGTAGAATGGACAGGTGCTGCGAGATATTGCTCTGGGACGTACCGACCCTGTCGACCAGCTCCTGCACGCCGATTTCCTCGGCCCGGCCCAGGATGCACAGGATCTTGAGCCGCAGGGGATGAGCCATTGCCTTCAGGGACTTCGATGCCTGGTCAATATCCGCGTCGCTTGTCAGGAACGTTTCGACAAAATCAACGCCTGCCCGAGCGGTGGTCGGGCTCGATTGAGTTTCAGACAACTTAATACGGCTCCATTAGCTTTTCGTAATAGACTAATATATACAAGGTGCGCGGCGCATTACAACACTTTCTACAGGGGATTTTTGGCTGCTGCGGGCTCGCAATGATCGCCATGTGCCTCCTGGGCGCGGCCGGGGCGGCCGGTAGCGCAGACGTATCGCAGACCCAGGAGAAGCTGGACAAGCTGCGTGCCAGGATGCAGGAAGTGCAGGTCCGGTTGGAGCACGAGCAGGGCCAGCGCAGCGAGGCGGAAAAGCGAATCGAAGCACTGGACCGCGAGGTCTCCGCAATGGCGGCGAAGATCCACGGAAACCAGCAACAACAGGCCGCGACGCGCAAGGAGATCGAGCGCCTGGACCACAAGGCGCAGGACCTGCGCGAGCGACTGGCCGCACAGAAGGACCGGGTGGCGCGTCTTGCATACTCCACCTATGTCATGGGGCGGCAGAGCAGGCTGAAGCTGTTCCTGAATCAACAGGACCCGGCGGTGATCAACCGTATGCTCGGCTATCACGATTACATCGTGGCGGCCCGGGCCCGTACTGTCGACCAGATCAACGACTGGGCTTCACAGGTCGCGGCCTTGTCCCGGGAGCAGCAATCCAGGCAAGACGATCTTCGGGCGCTGGAAATGGAGTATCAGTCGGGGCAAAATGCCCTGGAAAATCGGCGCGAGGAGCGGAAAACCGCGCTGGCTGCCGTCAAGTCCCGAATTACGTCGTCCACGGATGAACTTTCGCGCCTCAAAGCAAACGAAAGTCATCTGGAGCAGGTGCTCGAGGCGCTGAAGAAGTACCTCGCCGAGCAGCAGTCGCGCCGGGTGGTCGAGGGCGCGTTTCGCAGCATGAAGGGCAAGCTGCGGTTCCCCGTGGCCGGACCCATCGTCGCGCACTTCGGAGACCAGCGCAGCACCGGGGTGCGCTGGGACGGCATCATGTTCCGGCCCCGGGACGGCGCCGAGGTTCGGGCGATATTCGATGGGCGCGTGGTCTACGCCGACTGGCTGCGGGGATTTGGGTTATTATTGATCATCGACCACGGTGATGGATTCATGAGCCTGTACAGCCACAACGACTCGCTCTACAAGCAGGTAGGCGACTGGGTAGGCGCCGGGGAGGTCATCGCGACGGTCGGAACGAGCGGCGGCCTGGACAAGCCCGGCCTGTATTTCGAGATACGACATGACGGCGAGCCGCAAAACCCGCTTTCCTGGTGTCAAAGGGCTTAGCAGATTGTTGAAGGGGGACCGGACGCCCCTTTCGATACCAAGACAAACACATTTTTTTGCGAGTTACTGTTTTATGAAAAACTGGAGCCGATTCGCCCTGGTGTTGGTGCTGGGCATATTCGTTGGGGCTGCCTTGACCCTCGAGCACTCCGTGCAGGCGGAGAAGGAAGACATAGCCAAGACGCTGCCATACGAGGAACTCAAGGTGTTCAGCGAGGTGTTCGACCGGATCAAGAGCGACTACGTCGAGCCGGTGGAAGACAAGAAGCTGCTGGATGACGCCATCCAGGGCATGCTGTCCGGTCTCGATCCTCATTCCGCCTATCTGGATCCGGAAGCCTTCAAGGAAGTCCGTATCGGCACCTCGGGTCAGTTCGGCGGCCTGGGCATAGAAGTGACCATGGAGAACGGCTTCGTCAAGGTGGTGACGCCTATAGACGACACGCCGGCCCAGCGCGCCGGCCTCAAGCCGGGTGACGTGATCACGAGGCTGGACGACAAGCCCGTGAAGGGCATGACGCTCGGAGACGCCGTTGATCTCATGCGTGGTAAACCCGACACCGACATCAAGCTGACCGTGATCCGCGAAGGCGAGGCGAAGCCGTTGCAGTTCACGGTCACCCGGGCCGTCATCAAGATCACCAGCGTGAAGTCGCGGATGCTGGAAGACGGCTACGGCTACATCCGAATCACCCAGTTCCAGAGCGGTACGGCCGATTCGCTCCGCCGCGACCTGGGCAAGCTCAAGAAGGAAGCCGGCGGCTCATTGAAGGGCCTGATCCTGGACCTGCGCAACAACCCGGGCGGCGTGCTGGATGGCGCGGTCGCCGTCAGCGATACCTTCCTGAAGAGCGGCGTGATCGTGTCCACCAAGGGCCGGGTCGAGAACTCGCAGTTCACGTTCACGGCCAAGCCAAGCGACTACCTCGATGGCGCCCCGATGGTGGTGCTGGTGAACGGCGGTTCGGCCTCGGCCTCCGAGATCGTCGCCGGGGCCCTGCAGGACCACAAGCGGGCGGTGGTGATGGGCACTCAGACTTTCGGCAAGGGCTCGGTACAGACCATCCTCCCCATGGACAACGGCGCGGCCTTGAAGCTGACCACGGCCCGGTACTACACGCCCAATGACCGCTCCATACAGGCGTCCGGTATCACCCCGGATGTTGTCGTGGAGGAGCTGAAGGTCAGCAAGAACGAGGCGGACGACAACGCCGACATGCTGCGCGAGTCCGACCTGCCGGGCCACTTGAAGAACGAGACCGGTCAGAAGGACACTGCGCGTGAACGCGCCGACGCTTCGCTGCCCAGCGTGGAGAAGGACTTCCAGCTACGCGAGGGCCTGAACCTTCTCAAGGGCATCAACATCGTCAAGCAGCAGCAGGGCTAGAACAGGAAAAGGGCGACGGGCCCGGCCCGTCGCCCCGCCGATCGTGCGGATTCTCGGGGCACGGCGGATCCCTCTAGTTCCCTTCGGATCCCCCGCCGAACTGGCAAAACACGGGCCACCTGAGCAGGTGGCCGTCGGGCACCAGATCGCCCAGTGCCTGGATCGCAGCATCCACTACTTCCGGCTCGTCGAAGAACTCGATGACCAGGGGCAGGTGGACGTTGAGCCGAAGCAGGTCCGAGGAGTGGATCTCGCCCTTGCGGCCGAAGCCGGCAATGCCGCGGAATACCGTCATGCCGTGTACCCGATGCTCGTCGTGAAGAATGGACATGATCTCCTCGAGCAGGCCGTGGTGGTGGCCCTGATCCGCTTCGCGCAGGTAGATGCGCACCATCGTCATTTCCTTCTGCATGGAATCCTCCGTCAGATGTGCCGTGACAGGAAACCGCCCGCGACAGCGGCGGCGAACCCGAGCAGGATGGACAGCGCGACATACAGCACTGCGCGGCCGGTCTGGCCGTTCTCCACCAGCAGCAGGCTCTCCACCATGAAGGTGGAGAAGGTGGTGAAGCCCCCGAGGCCGCCGGTGAGTACCGCGGTGCGGAGCGCCGGTGCCATGGTCAGCCGCTCAAGGGTTTCGAAGAACAGAAAGCCCAGAAGGAAGCTGCCAAGGACATTGATGATTAATGTCGCGGCCGGAAATCCCCGGCCCCAAACGAGTTGAACGAGCTCCGTGAGCCCGTACCGGGCGCTGCATCCGATGGCCCCTCCGGCAGCCACCGCTACATAGTTCAACCACACGGAAATATTCTCCTTCTTTCTTGAATCTGCGGATATTGTACGACGGTATTCCGGGTGAGCGGCGCGTGTGACGCCCGGAATCCCGGCTTATGGGAACCGAGAAGGAATATCGCACCCTGGAGGCCGGCATGCCATGCCGACAGTTTTCGTCATGGCGACGGATGCCCGCGGGCAGGCTAGGCAGGGCCGAATGACACGACCACGCGCAACCCGGGCCATCCATCCTCCAGATGAACCTCGGCACCGTGGAGGTCGGCAATCGCTTTAACCAGGCTGAGGCCGAGGCCGGTTCCAGAGGAGCTGCGACTCTTGTCGAGACGGTAAAGGCGCCGGAAGACCTTCTCGTGCTCGCTCTCGGGGATGCCGGGTCCGTCGTCCTCCACGACGGTTGTGATTGTTTCGTTTTCCGCGAACAGCGCCAAACGGATCTTGGAGCCAGCAGGGCAATGCCGGATGGCGTTTTCGATCAGGTTTGCGTACATCTGTGTGAGAAGCTCCGGGTCGCCCGATACGGGTCGTCGCGCAGTCGGGTCGAGGTCGGCCACCAGGGACTGTCCCATGTCTTCCGCCACATCGTGGTACACGTCGGACAGTGACCTCAGAACCCCGGTAACATCGCATTCGACGAACCGGGCGCGTCGCGCACCGGCTTCGATCTGGGCGATCCTCAGCAGCGCGTCGAAGGTCTGGTTGATTCGATCGGCCTCGATGGAGGCTGCCTCGAGCTCGCGGGCCGCGGATTGCCCGTTTTCCTCCCGCAACAGCGCTTCGTCCAGCGTCATCTTCAGTCTGTTGAGCGGCGTCTTGAGATCGTGAGCGATGTCGGTGCTCACTTGGCGCATGCCTTCGACCGTCGTCGAGAGCCGCTCGAGCGCTTCGTTGATGTCACGCGACAGCAGGTCGATGTCGTCACCCTTGCCGAGAAACGGCAGTCGTGCCGTTAGTTCGCCGTGGGAGACGCGGCTCATGGTATCGCGCACGGCGTCCAGCCGCCGCTGCGCCCGCGACGCCACTAGCGCGCCTCCGCCGATCGCGAGGCAGACGACGACGATCGATGCCCACCCGAAGCTTGCGAGAACGATCTCCTCGAGTTCGGTGGTCTCCTCGTTGCTGGTGCCGACGATGAGACGGTTCGGCCCGACATCGCCGGCAAACATCCGATAGGTATAGTGTCCCTTGATCCCGAGGGCCCGGCTCGTCCGCCTTGACCACCCATCCGGGACTTTCTGGGTCGGGATGTTGCCCGCCAGCACGCCGCCGCGCGGTCCCTTGAGCAGGAAGACGCTTTGTTCCTTGGAGGTCGCGGCGATATGGACTTTGGTTGAGTTGACGAGGTCCTCAACGTCATTGCCGACGTAGGTGTCTGCTATGACGCGGAACATCTCCCGGACGCGGCCGTCGTACTTTGCATCCAGCTCCTTTCCGGTCAGATGGAACGCTACGAATCCCGCGAGCAGGAACGCGCTGACAAACAGCGTGCCGAAAACCAGCGCCAACCTGAACGGCGTACTGCGAAGCAGGCTATCCCGGCGCATGCAGGGAATATCCGGCGCTCCGGACGGTGTGCAGCAGCGCGACCTCGAATGGTCGATCAATCTTGGCCCGCAGCCGGCTGACGTGGGTCTCGACGACGCTGGTCTTGGGGTCGAAATGAAATCCCCATACCCGCTCGAGGAGCATGGTGCGCGTCACCACGCGGCCCTCGTTGCGCATGAGGACCTCGAGCAGCCTGAACTCCTTCGGTTGCAGGTCGATCGCCCGGCCTCCTCGCTCCACCCGGCGCCGGATCAGGTCCATCTCGAGGTCGTGCACGCGCAGCTTCGATGTCTCCTGTTGCATCGGCGGCCGGCGGGCGAGGGCGTTGGCCCGGGCGAGCAGCTCGGAGAAGGCGAACGGTTTGACGAGATAGTCGTCGCCGCCGGCCTCGAGCCCCTCGACACGGTCGTCGACCCCGCCCACCGAGGTCAGGAAGAGCACCGGCGTGCGGACGCCGGCTGCACGCAGCGCCTTCACGAGAGCGAGCCCGTCAAGGCCCGGCAGCATCCGGTCCACGACGATGACGTCATAGTGCTCGCGGGTCGCCTGAAACAGCCCATCCTGGCCGTCGGCCACTATCTCGCAGGCATGGCCGTCCTCGTCGAAGCCGAGTTTGACATAGTCGGCCGTGCGGTCGTCGTCCTCGATCAGCAGTATTCGCATGTCACTACGTATGGGGGCAGCTATTCCCGAGATCGGTTCAGCTGCCATGACGGCATGGGGGACGTCATTCTCCCGCGAAACGTCAGTGGTGTCGACGAGGGCCGTTCGAGCCGGACACCCGCGGCCGGGTCACGACTCCACTTCCGACCGTACCGGATGCCGCCCGGGCCGCTGCGGCAGAAGCAGGATGCAGCCGAGGATGAAGGCGCCGATGATCGCGGTCGCAGCCGGACGGCTGAAGTCGAGGCCACCGTGGCTTATCGGCTTGTCGAGGAGGTCGCCGACGGTGGCGCCGAGCGGCCGGGTCAGCACGAAGGCGGCCCAGAACAGCGTCACGCGCGACACGGCGGTCCGGTAGTAGACGACGGCGAGCACCGCGAGACCGGCGCCGAACACGAGTGCGCCTCCAGCGTATCCGAGCCCGGAAGTGTCGGCCATCCAGTCACCGAGCGCGGTGCCCAGCGTCTGGGACATCGTAATGGCCGCCCAGTAGAACGCCTCCACTTTCGGCGTTTTCACGGTGCTGACGGAGATGGATCCACACGACCAGTACCACAGGGCCAGCACTGCAAGCAGCGAGAGCAGCAGGATCGACGAGCCGCCGGTATAGCCGATCCCGAGGGAACGGTCGGCGAAGTCGGCCATCGTCGTGCCGGCTGTCGTGGAGGCGATGATCGTCGCCCAGTACAGGAAGGGATGGAACTTCTTCGCCACGGTCTGGGTGACGACCAGGACGACAAGCGCCGAAAGGAAGATGGCAGTTCCGATCAGGTAGCCGAGATTCATGGTCATGCTCACGGTGTCTCCACCCGTCTCTCCCAGGGTGGTCGCGGCGATCTTTACGATCCAGAAGGCGAGGGTTACTTCGGGGACCTTGGTGGCGTAGTAGTCGATAGTGCGTGTCATGAGACCTCCGGATAAAACAGTGGCGCGGGGTTTGCCCGGCGCGCGCCATATTGCCTGCCGGAGTTCTCGTGAAGCTGTCAGGCACCTTACCGATTTGTAAGGAACGGGCGGGGCGGAGGTTCGAACGTGCCTCGGTGTGCCTCGCGAACCGTGGATCGGTGCGTTGCAGCTGCGGCGTTCCCTGCCGACAGCGGCGTCAGCCGCGACCCAATCTACACCAACGACACCAGCAGTATCAGCACCAGCATCGCGCCGATGATGGCCAGGTACAGGTTCATGTGCCCGGATTGCAGCGCCTGGAGTCTTGCGGCCAGCCGGTAAGTCAGTCGCACGGCCGGCGCGAACAGGGTGGGTCCGAACAGGGGCGCGACCCGATGATCGAAGCTCAGGCGGCGCACGAAGTAGCGCAATCCGGCGTGCTCGTGACGCATGTCTTCGGTGGGCCGGTAGACCATGCTGTAGAACGTGCGCAGGGCGTTGGAAAAAGCGAGTGGCGTGATCGCCACTTGCTCGGAGCTGCGCGGCAACCCGCCGTACCAGACCGGTGCAGCGCGCCTCCGGGTGCGGGCGAGCCACCACAGCCCCAGTGGAAGCAACGCCAGCAGCGGGCCCGCGATCACCAGCTTGGTGGGGGAGATGAACGCGAACTTGGGGGTCAGCGGCACCAGCAGCCAGCCCGCGCGAAGCGCCTCGGCACTGGCGCCCGGCAGCGAGGTAGACACGCCCTGCTTCAAAGCGGCCAGCCACCAGGGCATGCCCACCGCCGTGGCCAGCACCAGCACGCCGAGCAGCCCGGCCGCGAACGCGTAGCGGGCCGGGATGCCAGGCCCGCTCGCGGCATCTTGACCATCTCCCAGCAATCCGATGCCGAATGCCTTGATGAACGTGGCGAGGGCCACCGCGGCGGTAAGGGCCAAGCCGGCGCCGGCGATGGACAGCGCCAACGGACCGGTCAGCCCCGGCAGATGAAATCCCTGGAATACGGTCTGGAACACGAACCACTCGCTCACGAAGCCGGCCTGGGGAGGCATGGCGGCCAGGCTCATGGCGGCGAACAGTGCGCCGACAGCTACGGGCCATGGGCTGCGCCGCAGCAGGCCGCACGGCGTGAGCCGGTAGCTCCCGGTGGCCTGCCGAACACCATCCGCCGTGAGGAACAGGGCGCTCTTGGCCAGCGAATGCCCCGCCAGGTGCAGCATCCCGACCATCCATCCGAGTCCAGCCAGCGTTGCCAGTCCGGCGTGGCGGAACAGCAGCGCGGCGGCCAGTGCAGCGCAGGCGATGCCGGCATTCTCGGCCGTGGACAGGCTGAGCAGCCGGCGCCAGTCCTCCTCCTGAAACGCGTACAGGATCGCCAGCACCGCGGTGAGCACGGCGAGTCCAAGCAGAGTGAGGGCGAGGGCGAAGCTGTCACTCCCACCGCCGGGCAGCCAATCAATGAGCGCGCGACTCAAGCCGAAGTAGGCGGCGTTGAGCGCCGCGCCCGATAGCAGCACCCCCGTGGCGCCGCTGGCGCGCCCGTACACGCCCGGGAACCATTCATAAAATGGAAGCAGGCCGAGCTTGGCGCCGAAGCCGATGACGAGGAGGAGGCCGATGACGTAGCGAACGCCGGGCGCGAGACCGGCTGCAGCCGCCGGAAAACCGGCCAGCCCGAGATTCCCGGCCGCGGCGCCGAGCCACAGCAGGCTCGCCAGCAGGCACACCGCGCCCAGCTCCAACAGGGTCAGCATGAACAGCACGGATCCGTCGTGGCCGTCGGGGTCGCGCTCGCTCAGCACCATGAGCGCCCCGCCGAAACTCATCAACTCCCAGGCCACCAGCATAGCCGCCCCTTCGGTCAGCCCGAAAACGCCGAGGGCGCCGAGCAGCAAAGCGGCCGCGCCGGCGGTCCACAAGGGGCCGCGCGTCAGCGGCGTCGCCAGGGCCGCGGCCACGGTGGCCGGCGCCAGGCTGAAGATCATGAGCCAACAGGCGGCGGGGCCCGCCCGAAACCCCACGGGCGCGGTGAGCACCAGTCCCAGGGCGGCGGGGGCGGTGCCCGAGGGCAGGGCGCCCAGTGCTCCCACCAGCACGGCGAGCGTGCCGCCTACGAGCAGGACGCGGGCCGCTTCGGCAGCGCGTCCGCTCAGCCCGGCCGCCAGCGCCGCGCCCCAGGCCAGCGCACCCAATGCCATCAGCTCATTGTTCAACACGACCTCCCCGCACCCGTTGCGGGACGCGCTCCAGCAGCACCAGCAGCCCTTCTATGATCGCGGCGGGATTGGGCGGGCAGCCCGGCAGGTACAGATCGACCGGCAGCAGCTCCTCGGCGCCGCGTCCCGTATAGTAGCCACCGCCGGCCACCCCGCCCGATACCGCGCAGGTGCCGGTGGCCATCACCAGGCGCGGTTCCGGCATGGCTTCGTAGGTATTGAGCAGCGGTTCGCGCATCGGTGCCGTCACCGGGCCGGTGACCAGCAGGAGGTCGGCGAAGCGCGGCGACGGAGTGAAAAAAACCCCTAAGCGGTGCAGGTTGTAGAAGGGATTGTTGAGAGCCTGGAGCTCCGATTCACAGCCGTTACACGAGCCGGCATCCACGTGCCGGATATGGAGGCTGCGTTTGAGCGCCGCGATACGACTACTGAGCTGCCGCCCGGCGCTGGAATCCGCCGCCTCGCGCCACTGCAGGTCCTCGCGGTCGCGCACCGCGAATGCCCAGTCGCCGGATGGGCTGAGGGCGCTGGTGGGGCATGCTTCGGTGCATAGCTGGCAGGCGACGCAACGTCCGTAGTCGACCTCTATCTCGGGCTCCGCGCCCGGCGGCGCGGCTTTCAGCGCATTGCTGGGACAGACGTCCACGCAGTCGCGGCAGCCGTCGAGGCACTGTCCGGGATCGAAGCGCGGCATGCCAAGGCAGCCCTCCTGGCCGTCGTCGCCGTCCGGGCGTGGCCAACGGGTGGTGGCGGCGCCGTGCTTGAATCCAAACCAGGTCCAGATTGGCATCTTCGGTCCCCTGTCAGCGATCGCAGCCGGCGATGGTGAGGCCGAAGCTGGCTTCGTTGATGGCGTAGTCCATCATGTTGCTCTCGTGGACGGTGTACGGGAACACGCGCCAGTTCGAGAACGACGGCGACTTGATTTTCACCCGGGCGAGACGCCCCTCGGGTCCAAAGTGCACGGCGTAGTACAGCGAGCCGCGCGGCGACTCCGCCCATCCCAGGCCCTCGGCACCGGGGGTCGCGGGCGCTTGCACGCGCACCGGCTCGCTGACCGTGAGTCGCGGCAGCAGGCGCAGGATGATCTCGAAGCAGGCGTCGATCTCCTCGACCCGAACGCGCATGCGGGCGTAGGCGTCGCCCTGGGTTTTCAGCGGCACGCGCAGATCGGTGCCCTCATAGGCGGCGTAGGGATGGTCCCGGCGCAGGTCCCGGTCGAGTCCCGATGCCCGCTCCACCGGACCCGTCGCGCCCTGATCGAAGGCGGTGGTTCTGTCCAGGACCCCGGTGTCGTGCAGGCGGTCCCTGAAGGTGGTGGTGCGCTCCAGCGCCCGTACATACTCGGCGGTGTCGCGCTGAAGCGCCCCGAGCTCGTGGGTGAGTCGACGGTCCGATGCCAGGTCGCGGCGCAGCCCCCCCGGTACGAGAAGACCGCGCAGGAAGCGACTGCCGGTAAGGCGGGCATTGATCTGCTTGACGCGCTCTTCCAGCAGCTTGCCCTGGGCTTGTCCGACCTTGAGCGTGGTGGTGTCGGCGAGATGGCCGAGGTAGTGCAGATGATTGTAGAGGCGTTCGAGCTCGGCGAGCAGCATCCGTAGCCGAGCCGCCCGCTCGGGCGGTGTGACGCCGGCCGCGGCCTCGACCGCCTGGCAATAGGCCAGAGCGTGGGCGACGCTGCCCACGCCGGAAACTCGCTCGGCGAGCACCACGGCGTGCGCCGCGTCGCGACCCTCGAAACGCTTCTCCATGCCGCGGTGCTTGAAGAACAGCTGCGGCTGATAGTGCAGTATGTGCTCGCCGATGTAATAGAAAAAGAAGCGCGCTGACTCCACCACGTCGGCGCGCACCGGTCCGAACGGCAGCAGCTGCACGTCCGTTCCCGTCACCTCCGGCAGCGCCGGCGGCACCTGCTCGAAGGGGACGGCGTCGCCCGACGAGGCCGGATCCAGGGGCGGCAGCGCGGGACGCGCGCCGGCGTGCAGGACCAGTGGCAACGGCTCCGGGTGACCCGCGAAGCGCAGGCCGAACAGGTCGCTGATTTCGCGCTCGTACCAGCCCAGCAACGGAGCGCGGGAGGCCAGGCTCGGCAGTTCGCCGCCGTCGGCATGCACCTGCCACACCACGAATGGGCGCCGCGCCCCAGCGTCCGCCAGGTAGAACACACGGGGAGGTGTTTCTCCCGGCGCCACCTGGGCCCAGGCCATCTGCATGCGCCCGCCACTCTCGAGCAGCTCGGCGCACGCCGCGTCCAGCGCGTCGCCGGACAGCTCACGGGTTTCGGCGGGAGCAATCACGGCGTCCCTCCGGCCAGTGACACGGTCACCGCGTGAAATACCGCACTGAACGCCGCCGGCCACCACAAGCCCAGGACCAGGACCGGCGCGCCGGCCAACACCATGGCGGAGACGCACCAGCCGCTCGCTACTTCGGTGCGTGGAGCGGATACCGGCGCCTCGGTGAAATACATGACCCGGAAGTGATTCAGGAACCCGGCGAACACCACCACCAGAATCACCAGCATTGCCGCCACCGCCCAGGCGTGGGCCGGCGTGAAGCCGGCACGCAGCACGCTGAGCTCGGATAGAAACAGGCCGAACGGCGGAGCACCCGTGATGGCTACGGCGCCCGCCAGCCACAGCGCCCCCGCGAGTGGAAAATACGCGCCCACGCGCCGGATGCCGGTGATTTCCTTGGTACCGTACGCGCGCATCATGACACCCGCCCCGAAGAACATCAGCGATTTGGTGAGGGCGTGATTGAGCATGTGGTACAGGGCGCCGGCCACCCCCGCCGCGCCACCGAAGCCGAAGCCCAGCGCCATCACGCCCATGTGCTCCACGCTGGAATAGGCCATCAGGCGCTTGATGCCGCGTTGACGGACGATGAACAGCGCCGCGACCGTCAGCGATACCACGCCGAGGACGATCAACGCGTTGCGCGGGATAGTCGACGCGCCCGCTCCCTCGGCGACGCTCTTCAGGCGCACGATACCCACCAGGGCGGTATTGAGCAGCGCGCCTGAGAGCAGGGCGGACACCGGCGCCGGGCCTTCGCTGTGGGCGTCGGGCAGCCACGTGTGCAAGGGTGCCAGACCCGCCTTGGTGCCGTAACCGACCAGGGTGAGCAGGAAGGCCAGGGTCACCAGCGTGGGGTTCATGTCGGGCGCCGCCCGGTCCAGCGCCTGCCAGGTCATGTCGTAGTGGGGCCCGAGTACAGCGGTGCCCGCCCAGTAGAACAAGACCGTGCCGAGCAGCGCCAGGCTGATGCCGGCCGATACCACGATAATGTATTTCCACGCGGCCTCGATGCTCTCCGGGGCGTGCTCGAAGCTCACGAGAAACGTGCTGACCAGCGTGGTCAGCTCCACGGCGATCCAGTACACCCCGGCGTTGTTCATCAGCGGCGCCGCCAGCGTCGTCCAGGCGAAGCCCGCGAACAGCGCATAGAAGCGCCACAATCGCTGCGGCTCGCCGAGCAGGCGCATGTAGCCGACGGCGTACAGGGAAGCAAGCGCGTAGACCAGTGCGGCGCAGAGCGCCACCCAGGCACCGAAGCGATCCACCAACAGGTAGCCGCCCAATGCCACCACCGGCGTCCGGGCGAGAAACGGCAGCGGCAGCGCCGCGGCGGCGGCGACCAGCGCGGCGAGCAGGTTGATGCCTTCCACCGCTCGTGGGGAGCGCACCACGGCGCACAACACCACCGCCGCGAGGGGTGCCAGGAGCACGATGCATGCCAGGGCCAGGCTCATCCCACCAGCCTCCGCAGCTCCAGACTGCTGGTGGTCCCGGCGCGCTCCATCAGGTAGCGCGCCAGCACGCCGAAGCAGGCCACCGCCACCAGCAGGTCGAACAGGATCACCATCTCCAGCAGCAGCGGCATACCGGGGATCAGGACCAGGGAGCCGAGAAAAATGCCGTTCTCGAGGATCATCAGACCGAGGATGTGACTGATCGCCTCGTGCCGTACCGACAGCATCAGGAAGCCGATGAGCTTCATCGACAGCATTACGGTCAATGCCAGGATCACCACCGGACTGGTGGTGCCGATAGCGTCGCCGATCCGATACGCCACCGCCAGCGCCAGCACCACGGCCGCCGCCCCTACCACCAGGGCCGTCGAGGGCTGCAGAATGACGTGCAGCTCGCGGTCGGCGCCAATCCGCTGCAGGATGCGGAGAATGAGATAGGGCAGCAGCAGGCCGCGGAACAGAGCTGTGAGCACCGCCACCAGGTAGAGCTCCGGGAAGTGCGCGTAGTAGGCCATGGTGGCGGAGGTCAGCGCGATCAGCCAGGACTGCAGCCCGAATGCGTACATGTAATCGCGCAGCCACCTGGAGCCGAGCATCACGAAGGACAGCAGCAGGCTGGCGATGGCGGTCAGGTTGAACAGCGATGCGGCGAGGGGAGTGAAGTGGGGCAGCGTCATGGCGTCACCGGATCTGGTTGGCGATCACCGCCAGGGCGGCGAGCAGGAACGAGGCCGCCAGGGGCTCCTGGTAGCGGTAGAAGCGCAGCCGCGACTGAGAGGTCTCGACGACGATCACCAGGCCCGCCACCAGCGCGAACTTTCCCATCAACGCGGCCGCCGCGCCGACGGCGCCCGCGGCCGTGCCATAGATGGACAAGGCCCAGGGCAGTACCAGCACGTTGCAAAAGATGGTGTAGAGAATGAACTGCTTCATCATCGACGACCACTTGAGCAGCGCCAGCAGGGGGCCCGAGTACTCGAGGATGCGCGCCTCCTCGATCATGTATACCTCGATGTGGGTGCTGGAGTGAATCGGCAGGCGATCGGTTTCCACCAGCAAAAGGATGAAGAACGCGCACACCAGGAACACATGCGCCGGACTCCAATAGGCCGCCGCGTCGCCGGCCAGCAGGTGATTGACCACGAACGGCAGCATGGCCTTGGCCAGCAGGGCGATGCCGACGAATACCAGGATCAGGGTCGGCTCAGCGAGTATCGCGATCATGACGCTGCGGCTGGAGCCGATGCCGCCGTAGGCGCTCCCCGAGTCCAGTCCGGCCAGGGTGATGAACATGCCGCCGAGGGTGAGGATGAGACCGCCGCCGAGGATATCCCCCATGTCGGACAGCGGGAGTGGATAGTTGGTGAGCACTGGAATCAGCAGCGGGACGATCATCATGGCGGTGAACGCCACCACCGGCGCCGCGAAGTGAATGACCGAGGCACTTCGCGGCACCACCTGCTCCTTGTGGAACAGCTTCCACAAGTCCCGGTAGGGCTGGATCAGGCTCGGCCCCCGGGCGCGTTGGGCGCGCTCCTCGTAGCGCAGGATGAACCCCTGCAGCAGCGGCGAGAGCAGCAGCACCGCCAACACCTGGCCGATCTGCAGCAGAATATCGCGAAGGCTCACGCGCGGTGGACCGGGCAGCGGCAAGGAGGCTCGAGCCGACAAACCACGAATGAACGCGTTGAGGGAACGGCTGGACTGGAGGATCGACCGGCCTGCGCGGCCAAGACTGGCGTGATCTGGCTCATGACTATTCCTACCTGATGTTATCGAAATTCTGGTAGGGGTCATCAGCCCGGAGGGCGCTTAAAGGCGAACCCCTTCGCCTGTGCTGCGAACCAAAGCTTATGAAGCGGCAGCGTCATTGTCAAGTCTGTCCGCACGCGTCATTCGCGGGACGATGGTGACCCGGTCGTGGCATGAAACTATACTTTCGTGTTTCGTGCCCCGTTCGCACGACTCGACGACGCCAAGGTGCAAATTGAGAGTGGTTACCGTCACGCCGGCCGGTCGGACCCGGAATCTCGAAGTGTTTGTTCCATATCTGCTGCGGAACCGCAGGTGTGCGGCGCGTACCCGAATTATTTCAGACCTGTGGACATACCGTTCGGCATCCCCGACGGCCCCTCGACTATCCATACGTGGTACACCTTGAAGGATTGCTGCGACCCGGACACGGTGTTCGTGCGTGTCGACGACGACATTTGCTGGATGGCCGAGGACTGCCTGTACAATCTGGTGAGGTTCCGCGTCGACAATCCCGAATACTTCCTGGTCTATACCAACACCATCAACAACGCGGTCTGTGCCTTCCTGCACCAGCGCGCGGGCGTGCTGCCCCACTAGGGACAGATCACCTGTGACGGCAAGTGTGCCGGCAATGCCTGGAGCGACGAGGAACTCACCCGGCTGCAGCACGAGATGCTGATCGAAAGGGTCCAGGACGATGCCACGGAGATTTACAGGAAGGTCTTCGACAGGTGGGCGCTGCTGGACGTGGAGCAGGACTACCAGTGGCGGGAGGGAGAGCCGTACTGGTGCGAGCCCGGCCGATGCTCGGTGAACTTCATCGCGTGGCGGGGGCGGGAATTCGACCCCATCAGGGAAGCAGCGCAGCCGGGGCGGGACGAGACGGCGGATGAGGAAACTTACCTGGCTCATTACTACCCGAGGTCCGGCGGCAAGAGGAACTGCATAGTGGGCAACGCGCTGGCGGCCCACTTCTCCTTCTTCAGCCACGCGCATTTCATGTATGACAGCGGCATCCTGGAGTGTTACCGGGTGTTGTCGCGGCGCATCAACCGGGAGCCGGTTGAGCTCGGGAGTCTGCGGTGACCCACCGCGTTTCCATCGTAATGCCAACGTTCAACGGCATGGGCACGCTGGAACTGGCCCTTTAGTCGATTTACCCCAGGACCGGACATCCGAACTTCGAGGTGATCGCGGTGGACGATGGATCCACTGACGACACCGAGCAGTACGTGATGAACTTCATGACGATGGGCGGCAGAACCAAAATGCGCTACACCAAGCTGGATGGAAACCACGGCATCTGCACGGTGTTGAACGTGGGCTATCGAATGGCGGACGCCAACGACGTGGTGCGAATGGACAACAGCGCGTGGGAACCCGGGATGACTACCCGTCCAGCCGTGCCCGGACAAGGGAACGCCGGACGCCGCGGGGGTGGGAGCGGGTCAGGCTTTGTGCTAGCTTTGACCAGCCAAAAACGACGGAGTGCTGGACGAAGATGGCCAAACGCACAGATCAAGAAAAGAAGCAGGCCAACACCTTTCCACCCGTGTCGAACGATATCGACGTACGGCGTCGGGTTATCGAGAAGCCCATCGGCAGCGCGGGCGCGATCGGCGCGGTTCACTGGGCCGGCCCGGTGGTCCGGTCGGTCGTACTGCCGGCTCACGCGCAGACGACGCCGGCTGCACCACCGATGAGCCCGCCGCCGCCGAGTCCACCGGCGGCGCCAGGTCCATAGTCCCCACCAACCCCACCATAGTCATTATCTGATCATCACCACACAGTCGAGGGGATCGGTGGCGTTGAGGGACAGGAACGCGCCTGCGGGCGCAGCGGTGGAGGCGTTTGCCATGACGGCGGTCCCCCGCGATGGGTGGGCATGCGGTCTTCCGCCACTGGGAAAGCGCCCTCCCCGCGGTGGTCAACCTCAGCGACCCTGCGGAGTACGATGGCGGCAAACTGCTGTTCAAGGACACCTACGGCAAGGAAGTCGAGGACGCCCATATGCTGGCGGCCATCAGGCAGCGGGGATCCGTGGTGGTGTTTCCCGCATACACCCCGCATACGGTGACGCCCGTCACCCGGGGCGTGCGGTATTCTCTCGTTTCATGGATCCTCGGCCCGCCATTTTGCCGATGAGCCTGTGACGGTTATGGCGCCGTACGCAGCATGAGGGACTATCTGGTCGTCGGCGCCGGCTTGTTCGGCAGCGTGTTCGCCCACGAGATGACCCGCCGGGGCAGAACATGTCTCGTCATCGAAAAGCGGCCCCATATCGGGGGCAACTGCCACTCGGTGACCCGCGACGGCATCGATATCCATTTGCATGGGCCGCACATCTTCCATACCGACAGCATCGAGCTGTGGAATTACGTCAATCGATACGCCGAATTCGCTCCGCTGCGCCACACCGTCAAGGCGTGCTGCAACGGCCGCCTCTACAGTTTTCCGATCAACCTGACCACCCTCAAGGAGGTCTTCGGCGTCGATTCCGGTGAACGAGCGCTCGCCCTGTTGCACGCCGACCGCGAGCCCTATCGACATCTTCCCGGCGGCAACCTGGAAGACTGGTGCCTGTCCCAGGTAGGACCGCGGCTCTACGGCATGTTCATCCGCGGCTACACGACCAAACACTGGCGGAAGTCACCACGCGAGCTGGACGCGTCCATCGTGAAGCGCCTGCCGATTCGGCACGACGAGAACGACAACTACTACCGGCACAAGTACCAGGGAGTTCCCGTAGGCGGCTACGCGCCGATCTTTCGCAGACTGCTGGATGGCATCGATGTCAGGCTCAATACCGACTACTTCGAGAACCGCGAGTTCTGGAACAACAAAGCCCGTAGAGTGGTCTTTACCGGAGAGATCGACCGTTTCTTCGACTATCGGCACGGCAGGCTCGAGTGGCGCTCACTGCGCTTCGTCCACGAAGCCTATCCCCTGCGTGACAAGCAGGGTTGGGCGGTGATCAATTACACGGATGAGGCGGTACCGTACACCCGCTGCATCGAGTACAAGCACTTCGTAGCGGACAGGCTGTATGGCTTGAGTGTCACCCACGTCGTTACGGAATACCCCGCCGAGGTCGCCGACACTGGAGAGGTCTATTATCCGGTCCCCAGCCCAGTCAATGGGGCACGGTACCGGCACTACGACAACATGGCCAGGTCCATGCAGGACCGGGTCATATTCGGTGGGCGCCTGGCGAGGTACGTCTATATCGACATGGCGCCCACCATCCGCATGGCACTGAACACGGTGCGTCGCGAGACGGCAAACCTGGAGGACATCGGTTGCTGACGGACGCACCAGAGAACGGTGCACAGGCGCCCTGCACCAACCTGGACGGCAGTTCGCGTGTTTCCAGCTTCATCAGCGTGCTGCGCTGGATGACCGGCCTGCACCAAGAGAGACGGCCGCGCTCCCCGGCGACGGGCGTGCCCGTGCCCGTCGTGCAGAACGATGGGCACTCCCTGCGCACGGCGGCCGGGGATGCCCTGACCTGGATCGGCCATGCCACCTTCCTCGCGCAGCTCGGCGGTCGCAGCGTGCTCATCGATCCGGTGATGTCGACGACGATCGCCGGGTTCATCCGGCGCAATGTCGCGCCGGGTCTTTCCTGGCCGGCACTGCCCAGGATCGATGTTGTCTTGATCACCCATAACCATCGCGACCACATGGATGCCCCCACGCTCAAGCGCCTCGGCCCCGAGCCGGTCTACGTCGTCCCCCTGGGCTTGGGCAACTGGTTCCGGCGGGCCGGCATGAATCGCGTGATCGAAATGAGCTGGTGGCAGCGGGAGGAGATCGAAGGACTGAACATTACTTTCGTGCCCGCGGAGCACTGGAGCCGCCGGGGCCCGTTAGACACCAACGAGAGCTGGTGGGGCGGCTATGTCATCGAGCACGACGGCATGCGCGTCTACCACTCGGGCGACACCGCCTGGTTCGACGGCTTTGCTCTCATTGCCGAGCGGTGCGGCGCCATCGACGCTGCCATGCTGCCCATCGGTGCCTATGCGCCGCGATGGTTCATGCAGCGTCAGCACATGGATCCCGCCGACGCCGTACGTGCGTTTCAGACACTCGGCGCCGAACGTTTCGTCGCCATGCACTGGGGCACCTTCAAGCTGACGGACGAGGATTTGCGCGAACCGCCGCGGCTGTTGAGCGTCGTCTGGGAAGGCGAGGAGCTGCCGCAGGATCGGCTGGAAGTGCCCGCGATAGGGGAGACCTTGATGCTGGGTCGATAACGGAGTCCGGCAGCGCGATGTCCTTTTCCGCGAGGCGCATCAAACGACCAACCGGAAGCGTGCTCCAGCGCCAGCGCTTCCAGCCCGGTGACATCAGGAGCGACCAAAGCTCCGTCGTTCAAGGCAGGCATATGTACTGGGGAGATTCTGTCTAGTACACTATTTTCGGACCTATATTGGAGACCCACGGACGTAAGTCATGGAATTCACGGGAATTTCGTCCAAGCCGCGAAGCTCATGCCAGGAGATGAGCGGGTTCACCTCGAAACCGGCTCTGCCGAGCATCCCACCTACGAACTCTGTCCATGTCACCGTTATGTGCTGATATAGAAATGGCACTAAGTGAGTTCGAAAAGCGGAAGTGCGAAAAAGCCATAGCGGCGTTTATGAAGAAGCGTCGTCCGCCGCCTCATATCCGAAAAGAACTCGATCTTGGCTACAGGATAGAGGGTCAAAGCGTCGAAATATTCGAGATTCGTCCTTTTTGGCGCAATCCTGAAGAGAGAATAGAACAAGCTGTAGCTAAGGCGACTTACGTAAAGAATAAGGGAATCTGGAAGGTGTATTGGCAACGCGCGGACCTAAGGTGGCACAAGTATGATCCAGGTCCGGAGGCAGCCAGCGTCGAAGAGTTTCTTGAGAAAGTCGATGAAGATGCTTGGGGTTGTTTCTTTGGTTAGGTGCGCACATAACCAGTGCGATGGAGTCCAACGCTTGACCGCTCGCTCCCTTCGCTGCCGCTTCGATCGGTCGCCGTCAAGCGCGGCTCATCGCAATCGTTAGCATGACTCGATACCGATGAGCCAGAGTAAATACACAGAAGATTTCCAGATTGCCCAACCAGTGGAGATATTGTTTCCACTATTCAGTGCCGAAGGCGAAAAACATTGGGTGCCCGGCTGGGATTATAAAAATGTTATGGGATCCACAGACTTACATGAGGACTATATTTTTGTAACCGAGAATCATGGTCATGCAGCAAGCGATGTTATCTGGCTTGTGAAAAAGCATGATCCTGATTCATATTTTGTCGAATTCTATAAAGTAGAACCGGAAGAGAAAGTAGGCATCATTTCGGTTAAATGCGATCCCATCTCAGGTTCAGAAACAAATGTACGTGTTTCTTACAGATACGTTGCGCTAAATGAAAAAGGGCGTGAATTTTTGGCAGCCTTAACAAACGAGAAATACAGGGAGTTTATTGGCAATTGGAAACAGCTATTGGAAAAGTACTTCAATATGTCATGCTAGCAGACGCATCCAGGCGAACGCGGCAAACCCGCGCCGCTGATGCGAGGCGTTTTGCGTCACAGCACGTACGTCACTGGACCCATGCACTGACGGCAAGTCCGGGAGATCAAGATATGGAGAAAGAAGCGTTCGACTTTGCCGGATTCAAGCGGGCTTTCGTTAGCCAGGACGTGTTGGCTTGGGTTGGTTATTTCGCCGAAGACGCCCAGTGGATCGAGTACAAGCATAGCCATCCTCCGCGGAGCCCAAGGGTAATGACCGGGCGCGAGGACATCAGACGCTTCCTAAACGGAGTGAAGGCGAGTGGGGTCACGTTGTCGATTGAAGATGAAATTGTTGGTGAGAACCGTTCGGCGTTTCGGGTTTGGTGCACGCTGGACGATGGGCGCCGCATTGTTGAGCATGTGATCATCGACCACTCGCATGGCCAGATCACCCGCCAGGTGGACGTTGAGTCATGGGACTAAACCAGACGACAGAACGAGGTGACCGCGATGCGCGACTTTCCGGTCGATGTTGAATATTCCGAGTGGGGCGAGGGACCAGCGCCGTTGCTGCTGCCGGGAAGTTTCGGGACGGGTTCGGGATGGAAGGCCGTCACCGATCGGCTCGCCCGAAGCCACCGCATCGTCACAACGAGTCTGCTCGGCTACGGCGCGACTGCAGAACGCCGTCCTCTCGGCAACGCGACCATGCGGCAGCAGACGGAAGTCATCGACCGCATCCTTGAGCGGATTGGCGCGCCAGCACACGTGGTCGGCCATTCTTTCGGCAGCCTTGCGGCACTTGCACACGCAATCGAAGGCGCGGTCAAGTCGGCAAGTCTCATGCTGATGGAAGCCAATCCGTTCGGCCTTTTGAAGACGTCTGGGGAAACCGACCTCTATGCGATGTTCGGTACGATGACACAGGACTACTTCGCCGAGTTCGAAGCCGGCCGGCCCGACGCCGCGCGCCACGTGATCGACTTCTACAGTGGCGAAGGAACCTTTGCCGCGTTTCCCGAGAAAGTGCGCGACTACATCATTAAGACGACGCCCGCCAATATTCGCGACTGGTCGTCGGGCACGCCCTTCGAACCACCTCTGTCTGCCTACCAGCAGATCGCCGTAACGACGCTCGTCGTGCGCGGCGGCGATGGCCACCCGGCGATGATGCGCATCGCTGAGATCCTGGCTGAGGTCATTCCGCACGGCCGTCTCGAGACGGTCGCTGGAGGCAGCCACTTTCTGCCGGCGACGAATCCAGCCGAGCTCGCCTGCCTGCTCGACGTTCATGTAGAGTCAGGCATCACCTGAACGCGGCGTTGTCCGTTCGAACCTGGCACGGAAGAAGAAGGTACTGCCAAGGCTTCCCGAGCGGTCCGGCAATGGAGGTCCCGCGCTGACGCCTAATCTCTTGTTGGCGCCCGCTTAAGTCGAACGTTAGGAGCCTTTAAATTCACCTTTTGGATTACTTAACTATGAAGACTGAAAATATCATCGTCCGGATGGAGAGTGGAAAGGTTATGGAGGTCGCAGTCTTGAGCAAACGCACGGGCTGCATTCAAGTCGTGGTGGGCGAGGGGACACACAGTGTCAAGTGTGACTTACTGCCAACACGAAATCGTCTCGCATATTCGGGTACTGTCATGGGCCGTGAGATTGTTTATGAACGTAGCCCGCAGGAAGTTCAGGCCGATATTGACAGACTGGATCCGAACCTGCGTAAGTCGCGCCTTCGTCGCCCGACTAGTAGAGATGACTCCTAACACGGGCGATCGAGCCCGAAGCTTGACCGCTCGCTCTCTTCGCTGCCGCTCCGGCCGGTCGCCGTCAGGCGCGGCTCATCGCTATCGTTAGGGGGCAACGACAATTAGCGAGGGATTTTATATGTTCTATTTGGTTCATTATCTTATTGGATGGGTTCTTGCAGTCATCTACTTCCTCGGCAGCCCAGATGAGCGGTTCGTTCATGCCGCGTTGCTGATGCACCTCTCGTTCACGGTGGGATTCTTCGGGTTGTTTAACCTCCTAGCACATGTTCTTTTCAGCAAAAAGGTCGCTGCCCGCATCGGGTGGGTGTCCAACGGGTTCCAGAAAGAGTTGGGCTAGACGTCCCTGGGAATTGGGGTGTGCGGTGTTCTGTGTTTGGTCTATCAAGATGGTTTCTGGCTTGCCACCATCATCCCTTTCTCGACATTTCTTCTCGGGGCGGCGGTTCTTCATGTCGCGGAGATGGTCCGATCAAAGACTTTCAATCCGGGGAATACCTAGATCATCCTTCCGAATGTGCTTATGCCCGTGACGCTAATTGTCTTATGGCTTCTGCGGTAGAGTAGAATGGAAGCATTCCCTAACCAGCGAATGCGGCGGACGATCCCGCTACGGTTGCCTCGCCCCCTTCGCGGACTCGCCGCTGATTCGCAAGACGTTAGGCTATATATCAATATAGGCGCATTTATTCAAAATAGTAGAAATTCGATGAAACAAACAATATCGAAATTTTTAGTTTTGTTCCTCTTTCTTCCAGGCATTGCTTTAGCCCATACCGGCATTGGACAATCAACGGGTTTTATGCACGGATTTGGGCATCCAATCGGCGGAGCAGACCACGTATTGGCAATGGTTGCCGTGGGGCTCTGGGCTGCCCAAATAGGTGGGCGGGCATTGTGGGTCGTTCCTTGCACGTTCGTCGGCGTTATGGTTTTAGGAGGTGTCCTTGGAGTTACAGGGGTTCCCGTGCCATGTGTTGACGCAGGGATATTGGTTTCTATTTTGATTTTAGGGGTGTTGATTGCGGGCGCCTTTAAACTTCATCTTGTATACAGCGGCATAATTGTCGGCATGTTTGCCATTTTTCATGGTCATGCGCATGGCGCTGAAATGCCCAACTCAATAAGCGCTGCGTCATATGTAGTTGGTTTTGCGCTGGCTACGGCAATGCTGCATTTAGCCGGTATTGGTTTGGGGATGCTTATGCAAAAAACAAATCTACAAACTGTTCGTCGCGTTGCTGGCGGTTCCATTGCGCTTAGCGGGATCTATTTGGCAATTGCATAAATTGCCAAAAATTCGCATGCATTCGGACAGTAAAAGCGCGGCAACCCGTTCCTCGTCGCTCCGCTATTTGTTCCGACGATGCGAGACGTTAGGCCTCACCCAATGGAACCCGCGGCTGGTGACCAGATTATTGCCCTGACTCTCGTCACGATCACTGCGCAGAAATTGACGCCATGATTCCCCTCTTCACTTGGAACGAATCCTTCATGACCAATCTGCCGTCGGTTGACGAGCAGCACCAACGGCTGGTCGGCCTGATCAACAGTCTCGGCGAACTGGTGATGTCGTCCGCGGTGATCGAGCCGCAGGCGTTCGCGGCCATGCGCGATGACATATTGGACTATGCCAGCGTACATTTCGGCGACGAGGAATCACAGATGGTGAAGTCCGCGCTGGATCCGCGCCACCTTGACCTTCATCTCGCCGAACATCGCGCCTTCGTCGATGAGGTTTTGAACCTGGGCGAGTTGGGCGACAGCGTCCCAATCGAGCGGGCCCGCGCGCTGGTTGAGTATCTCGTTCGCTGGCTGGCCTACCACATTCTCATCATCGATCAGAGCATGGCTCGGCAGCTGCGGGCCGTCCACGACGGCCAGTCGCCCGCGCAAGCGTTCGAGAACGATATCCAAAGCCAGACGTCCGGCACCGACCCACTGCTGGGGGCGATGACCGGGCTTTTTTATGAGGTCTCGGAGCGCAATCGCGAGCTGCGCATACTCAACCGCGATCTCGAGCAACGGGTGCAGCAGCGTACCATCGACCTGGAGAATGCCAACCGGAAGCTGCAGCTGCTTTCCACCCAGGACGAGCTGACCGGGCTGCCCAACCGTCGCTTCGCGAACTTGTCTTTGAATCAACTCTGGCTTGAGGCCAAGCGGTACGCTAGCTCGCTAGCTGTGCTGATGTTGGATGCCGACCACTTCAAGCAAGTTAACGACCGCTTTGGACATCCCGCGGGCGACGCCCTCCTACGAACCTTGGCGACACGACTACGCGATGCCGTACGCCGCAGCGACATCGTTTGCCGTCTCGGTGGCGATGAGTTTCTGGTGATTTGCCCGCACACCCCGCTGGCCGGGGCGGCCAATGTGGCAAGGAAGATTCTGGCTACGAAGCAGCCCTTTTGCACCGCGGATGGCGTGGAGTGCTGGGACGGTGCCATCAGCATCGGTATCGCTGAGGTCCGGGAAGCCATGGCCCAGCCGGAAGATTTGCTGCAGGCCGCCGACCAGGCGTTGTACACCGCCAAACGTCAGGGGGGCGCGTGTATGGCGGGCCATGAGGTTCAATAAAATGGCTGGAACGGCCCTGACTAACCCATGCAGCCGACCGGCTACCCCGGCGGCTGATGGTCGACGCTAGCGCCCTGAGGAAAAGTCGTGGCGTGGCTCATCACTAAGTACTTCGTGCCTGCTGCGGTCGTCCTGCTCGTGTCCGAACTGGCAAAGCGCAGTGACAAGCTCGGAGGTTTCGTCTCCACTCTTCCCTTGGTCACGGTATTGGCGCTCATCTGGCTCTACGTAGAGAACCAGCCGTAGCAGACGATTACGAACCACGCCTGGTATACGTTCTGGCATGTCGTGCCGACGCTCCCCATGTTCTTGACTTTCCCCGTGCGATTGCCTCGCGTCGGCTTCTGGCCGGCCCTCCTGGCCTGCGTCATTATCACGGTCGTGTGTTTCGGGCCCTTGACACTCTTGGTTTGCCGCTTCGGCATAAACTTCTTGTAGTGAAGGGGGCTATTCGCCGCAGGCACGCTGGCCCTGACGGGCCGCGGCCTGAGCTCAAAGGCTGGGCTCCGAGCAATCGAGTCTAAATCTTGGGTTAGAATAGCGGCCCGCAAAGCATAGTGCTGGTACGCATTCTCCGCTTTAGGCCAAAATATTTAGAGATAACGACAACCCCAAAGACAAACTATTTTTTTGTTTTGCTCATAGGAGAATCGTAGTGACAATAACCGTAATTGGTGCGGGCATCGGTCGCACAGGCACTTACTCGCTAAAGCTCGCAATCAATCAGCTTGGCATCGGCCCGTGTCACCACATGGAGGAGGTTCTTCATAATATGCCTGTACAAGTACCCCTGTGGTCGGCGGTATTGGGTGGACGCCCCGACTGGCAAACGATTTACGACGGCTATTTTAGTGCGGTTGATTGGCCTACCGCGTGCTTCTTCCGCGAATTGCTCAAGGCTTATCCAGAAGCTAAGTTTATTTTGACCCATCGCAGTCCCGAAAGCTGGGCAGACAGCTTTGGTCCAACGATCTATGAGTTGATGGCAGGCAGAGATCAGGCGCCGCCTGACATGAAAGAATGGCTTGAAATGGCGGCCGGCGTCGTTGCCAAAACGGGATTTCCAGACGGCCTCGACCGCGACGGCCTTATCAAGGCATTCAAAGCCCATAATGAGGCGGTGAAGAACACGATTCCAGCCGATCAACTGCTCGTCTATGAGGTAAAAGACGGTTGGGAGCCGCTCTGCGATTTCCTTGGAAAGCCGGTTCCTTCCGACCCGTTTCCGCGCACTAATGACCGCGCAGAATTCTGGGACCGTGTTACGGGGAAAATATGATATTCGAGGATTACAGAGCATCCGCCCGACGATTTTACCCGCTTGCCATCGTTGGGCGACGCACCGAATGATTTTCATCGAGTCATGCACCCATATCAATGAGCAAGCGCTATGCCGCACCTGACACTCGAATACTCTCCGAACGTCCTTGTTGAAGCAGACTTCACGGACCTGTTCCGGAAGCTTCACGCCATTCTGTCGAAAACCGGCGGGATCAGGCTCGAGAACTGCAAGAGCCGTGCGTATGTTGCTCGGGAATTCTTCATCGGCTCAGGTGCTCAGGCGGGCGGGTTCATCCACCTGGACATCAGGTTTCTCGAAGGCCGTTCAGATGAGATCAAGCGGGCGATAGGGGAGGAAACGAGAGACACCCTGATGACATGGTTTCAGGCCTCGGTGGATACCCTGGATCTGCAGATTACCGTCGAAGTGCGGGATATCGAGCGTTCCTTCTACTTCAAGTTTCCCGAGGGCAGCCTGACGCCGTGAGCCCGGGGCGGACGGCTCGTACCAACACGATCCCGGACCCCGCGGAAACTCCGGTGGGCTCGGGAGTATGATCCATGAATCTTGCGAACGAATCCCTGCGCCGCGAGCTCGTGTCGATGGCGGAAAGCGACCTTTCGGTCAGGGAAGAGCTGATCACTGAAGGGTCTTTGGGCGGCTTTGGCTATCATCCCAGAATGGAAGCGGTGCACCAGAGCAACGCGGCTCGTCTTCGTGAAATCATTGAACAGTGGGGATGGCCAGGACAGCGTCTCGCTGGCGAGGATGGTGCTCGGGCGGCTTGGCTGATCGCGCAACATGCCATCGGCGAGCCGTCGTTCATGAGGCGGTGCCTGAGCCTGCTGAAGGAGGCTGCGTCGAAGGGCGAGGCGGCGCTTTGGCAGGCGGCCATGCTGGAGGATCGGATTCGCATGTACGAAGGCACGCCCCAGGTGTACGGGACACAGTTCCAGGCAGGATGAAAACGGAGACCTCGCGCCGCTACGAGATCGAGGATCCCGCCGGGGTCGATGATCGACGGCGCGATGTTGGACTCAATACGCTGGAGGAGCGGACTGCCGAGATGCGCGAACAGAATGCTCGCGAAAACGCCGTACCGCGCGAGAGCTGGCGGGGGGAATACGAGAAATGGCTCCGATCGGTGGGTTGGCGGGAGGGTGAATGAGAATAGAGCTACCTGTGGTGCGTGAGCTGAGGGGAGATCGAGAACGGTGGAGTTGACCGAGCCATAAATGAAGGTCTATGGAATTTCATATGACGGCCGGAGTCCGGCGGAGTTGCGTTGGTCGATGCCGCGCGCCGCGTCGCGGGCGACCGGCTTTCGACATCCGCCGCCGGCACCAACCACTACGGCGTGGGGTTCATCGGTGTCCATCAGGGACGGACAGGCAATTTCGTATTCATGGGCTGGTGGGCGGATGAGAACGAGCTGCACCATCATGTCTACGTATCTCCGCTGGAACGGCCCGCACATATCGAATACATGACCCCCACCGACCTTTCGGCCTGCGCCTGGGATCTGTTCCTCATCGGCCATGAGCGCGACGCCTGGGTCAACAACGTGCTCAAGTTCAGCGATAATCCGGATCTCGATGACTACCTTCAGGCGAGGTTGAACGCGAATGCTTGACGAGTACTCTGCGCCGACCGAAGGGCGCACCCGGTGTTTCCGTATGCCGCGCCGGCCGCCCGTCAATCCCGGCCGCGTGATCCCATGGCAGCACTCGGCCTTCATCATTTCAATATTCACGCGCCGCGGGCGGACCTGCACGGGGTGCGGGACTTCTATGTCGAGGTGCTTGGGCTGGTGGAAGGGTTTCGGCCGCCGTTTGCGAGCTTCGGCTACTGGCTGTACGCGGGCGACGAGCCCGTCGTGCATCTCAGCGCCGATGAGGCAATGACCGCCGGTGATCGCGGCGCCATAGACCACGTTGCCTTCAGGTGCACGGACTTCGATGCCATGTGCGGCAGGCTGGACTCGCTGGGTATCGAGTACGCGCTGTCCGAGGTGCCCGGCCAGGGAATACGGCAGGTGTTTTTCACTGACCCACTCGGCAATGGCATCGAATTGAGCTTCGCGGCATCGTAGCCAGGCGCCTGAAGCACATCATGCCGTGACCACGTTCAAGGGATCCTGCCACTGCGGACAAGTGCGTTTCGAGATCGAGGCGGAGATCGATCACGTCCGATCATGTGACTGTTCCATCTGCAGGAAGCGGGGCGCGTTGAACCACCGGATACCGAAAGAGAATCTCAGGCTGCTGACCCCCTGGGAGGACCTGGTCCTCTACCAGTGGGGGAGTCGCACGGCCAGGGACTTCTTCTGCCCCACATGCGGCATCCTGCCTTTCCGGCGCCCCAGCGATCCCACTCCCGCGGAGATCCGCGAGGGCACGCAGCCTTTCGCCGGCTGGGCGGTCAATGTTCGTTGCCTCGAGGGCGTGGACCTGGATGCGATTCCGGTGAAAAAGATATACGGCAGCCGGATACAGCATGACGGCTGACGGCGCGAGGCGGCCACAGCGTGACGCGGGTGCGCTGCACTGAAGACCATGTCCCGCGATCCCGTTCGAGTTGACTACGACCGGATCGGTCCGTGCTACCCGCGGTATCGGCGCACCGATCCCAGGATAGCAGCTCGCATCGCCGGCGCCCTCGGAGCCTGTCGCTCGGTTGTCAACGTTGGTGCCGGTGCGGGCTCCTACGAGCCGGTGGACCGGCTGGTGGTTGCCGTCGATCCGTCGGACGGAATGCTGCACCAGCGTGCCCGCGGGGCCGCGCGTGCGGTGCGGGCGATGGCGGAACGCCTGCCGTTTGCCGATGGTGCGTTCGAGGCGTCCCTTGCGGTGCTGACGATCCACCATTGGGTTGATCAGCGCCAAGGCTTGCTGGAGCTGAGGCGCGTCGCCCGACGGGCGGTGGTCGTTCTCACATGGGACCCCGCCCACGATGGATTCTGGCTGGTGCAGGACTACTTTCCCGAAATCCTGGCGATGGATCGCGCGATCTTTCCCAGTCTTGGTGCAATCGAAGCCGTGCTTGGTCCACTCGAGATTCAACCATTGCCCATACCCGCCGATTGCCTGGATGGTTTTCTGGGCGCCTATTGGCGCCGTCCCGCGGCTTACCTGGATGCCGGAGTTCGCTGTGCCATCTCCTGCTTCGCCCGGATGAACGAGACGGTCCCCGGGCTGGAGCGCCTGGCCGGTGATCTCGCGGCTGGCACCTGGGAAGATCGCCACCGGGACCTGTCGGCGCTGGCGGAGCTCGATATCGGCTATCGCCTGGTCGTCGCACGCACTGATCGGAGCAGCTCATGAACACGACGTTGTTCCTTGTGTTTCGAGACCCGGGTCCGTCCTGGATCGAAGGCCGCCACACCCGTCAACAGCCGCTCTGGGACGAGCATGCGGTCTTCATGGACGGCCTGTTCGAGGCGGGGCGGGTGGTGCTCGGAGGGCCTTACGCCGACGGCAGTCGCGCGCTCGTCATCGTCGAGGCCCGCAACCGGGACGAGGCGCAGGCATTGTTCGACGATGATCCCTGGACCACGGAAGAATTACTGGGCGTAGGCGAGGCGATAGAGTGGACCGTGTACCTCGATTCGAGGAAACCTGCCGGATGAGCCGTGGAGCCGTATTCGGTCGACGCCTTTGGCGCCCGTGAGCGGTGTGGGTTGAGGTGAGAACCCTTGCCTACGTCGTCGCCGGTGTGGCCGGCGCGCTCGTCGCGATCGCGGTGGTGTGGCGTCTCGGCTCGCGCGGCCACTCGATCCCCTGTCCCGTTTGGCTGCGCTGGATGGTGGAGCTGGACAACCCGTTCACCAGGACCAACCGCGCGGCGGTGATCGTCGGGCATCTCGATCTGAAACCCGGAATGAAAGTGGCGGACGTGGGTTGCGGCCCGGGCAGGCTGACCGTCCCGCTCGCGCGCCAGGTGGGTCCCGGCGGAGAAGTGGTGGCCATGGATATCCAGGCCGGCATGCTCGAGCGTGCCCGGGAGAAAGCACGGGCGGCCGGCCTCGAGAACGTCAGCTTTCTCGAAGCCGGCGCGGGAGCGGGCAGGATGGGGCGGGAGCGCTTCGACGCGGCGCTGCTGGTCACGGTTCTCGGCGAGATTCCCGATCGGATGGCTGCCTTGCAGGAGATCTTCGATACCTTGAAACCCGGAGGCGTGCTGTCCGTGACCGAGATCATCTTCGATCCCCATTTCCAGAGTCGAAAGGCCGTGGCACGCCTCGCCGGTGCGCACGGATTCCGAGAGAAGGCGTTCTATGGCAACCGCATCGCATTCACCGTGCACCTCGAAAAGCCCCGTGACGCCTGATTGCGTGTTTTGCTACATGTTCTACAAAGGCATGGCTGAAAAGACACGGCTCCTAGGCGCGGATCTCACGGCGCTGGAAAACAAGGTAGGTCCCGGTGAACAGCAGTATGGTGCCGGCGATCAGGCTGGTGAGCTGCGGCCACACCAGAATCAGGCTCTGGCCCAGCGGCAGGGGAGTCCCCAGAATCGCGCGCTGAAGCTGGAACGCAAACACCGGGCCGATGCTGCGCACTGATGGATGCAGCAGCACGGTAACCGCTTCGCCGTAGAGCGTGTTGGGCGAGATCCGGCTGAGGGTTTGAGCGAGCTGGTGCTGCGCAAATACCGCGGTCGGCGACCCGAACGGCGCGGGGTGGACTACCTGGGCGATGAACTGGGCGGCGATCGGCCACAACACCACGAACAACAGCCAGATGCCCAGCGCCGCCAGCGCCGAGGTCGCCGTCTGCCGGAACAGTACCGAGCACAGCATCGCCACCGCCAACCAGATCCCGGCGTAGAACAGTGTCGCCACCAGGAAGCACAGGCCCCTGGCGACGGAGGCGCCGCTCGGCGGCAGGCCCAGGAACACGATGCCCAGGCCCGTGGTCACCAGCCACAGCGCGGTCAGCACCAGCGCCAGGGTGGTCATGGCGGCGAGGAACTTGCCGGTGAGCAGGGCGTCGCGATAGATCGGCTGCGACAGCACCCGGCTGAGCGTTCCCCGATTGTGCTCGCCGTTCACGGCGTCGAATCCGAGTCCGATAGCCATCAACGGCACGAAGAACGTGAGGAAGGACACGAAGGAAGGCAGGGGCTGCGGTGCAGTGGTGAACAGCTTCAGAAAGGCGAACGGGCTCTCCGCCACGGTGGCGGCGAGCTGCTGGCCGGCGACGTAGGTGGCGCCGACTGCGGCCAGGATCATGAGGATTTCGAGTATGCGCATGCGCACGGAGCCGAGATGGTCTGCCAGTTCCTTGGCGCAGACCACGCCGAGCCCGGTGAACGGTGAACCTTCACGCTGCATGGGTGGTTGCTCCGAAATAGCGGCGATAGATGTCGTCGAGTTGGGGCCGATGCCAGTTGATGCCGGTCACCTCGGCGCCCGCCTCGAATGCGGCCCGCGCCAGCGGGCCGCGGACGTCGGCGTCCGCCTCCACGCTCCAGCCGTCGCCGGTAGCGGTGACGGAGGTCACCTCGGATACCGCGCGCAGTCGCTGCTCCACCGCCTTGGTATCGCCGTTGGCATGCGCCTGCAGCTTGATATGGCCGATGGATCCGAGCACGGTGCGGGCGAGCTCGTCGATGGTTCCGGTGAGCGCCATGCGTCCGCGGGCGAACAGGCCCACCCGGTCGCACACCGACTGCACCTGGGGCAGCAGATGCGAGGCGATGAGCAACGCCATGCCGGCGGCCTTCAGCTCGCGAATGGTTTCCAGAAACCATTCCGCCGCTTCCGGGTCCAGACCGAGGGTCGGTTCGTCGAGTATCGCCAGCTTCGGCCGTTTGAGGAGGAGCTCCGCCAGGCCGAGGCGCTGGCGCATCCCGCGCGAGTACGTGGAAACGCGGCGGTCCGTCGACTCGCTCAAGCCAACGCGCTCCAGAGCTGCGTCGATGCGGCTGCCGGCGTCGCGTCGTTTGAGACCGAGCAGCGCGGCCGAATACGAGAGGTTCTCGCGTCCCGTCAGGTCGTTGTAGAAACCCACCGTGTCGGGCAGGTACCCGACCTGTCGCTTGACCGACAACGGACGTCGACGCGGGTCCAGCCCGAGGACGCTGATCTCTCCACTGCTGGGTTCGGTGAGTCCCAGCAGCATGAGAATGGTGGTGGTCTTGCCGGAACCGTTGGGGCCGAGCATGCCGAAGACCTCGCCGCCGTGTACCTCGAGATTGAGGTTCTGCACGGCCACCGCCGTGCCGTAGCGCTTGGTGAGATCCCGCGCCAGTACGATTGCGTCGCTCATCGCCGGCCGTAACGCGCTACCGCGAAGCCCACCACCAGAAGGGCGATCGCGACGATCACGACACCCACCAGTCCCCACGAAGTGGAGGTGGACACCGTCACCCGGTAGTCGGCGTTCGCGTCCGCCGCGCCCGCCTGGGCATCCGCGGTGAAGGTGACCATGTAGTCGCCAGCCAGGGACTGCTGCGCGGGATCCACGTCGGCGACGACCTTGGCCTGGCCGTCGGGTGGGATGAGGGGAAGCTGATCGGGATGGAATGCCACCTTCCAATGGGTGGGGGAGCTGGCGGACAGGCGCACGTCGTGCGCCGGAGCGCTGCCGGTGTTGTGCAGAACCAGGTTCACTGCCGTTGTCTTGCCGGCATAGGCGGATCCCGAGAGCTGCCCGCTCGGTGTGCCGAGGCTGAGTTCCGGCTTGCCGGTGATGACTGCCGTCAGCGTCGCGGAGGTGGACAGGTCGCCGGCGCGGGCCGCAACCTCCACTGGATACGCGTTTGCCTTGGCGTCCCGGGGCGCGGAAATCTTGGCGTCGACCTTCTTGGTCTCGCCGGCCTTGACCGGCAGGCTGGTGATGTCGTTGGATCCGAACTGCGGTGAGAAGTTGACCTCGAAGCCGTCGGGCGCGTCGGCCGTCAGGTTGGCGTTCACGTCTTTGTCGCTGTCGTTCTTAAGGCTCAGGTGATAGGTGAACGTCGCCGAGCTGCTTCCTTTGAGCTTGGGCAGGTCGGTTTCGAGCTTCAGGCTCGCCGGCGGTGCATGGGTGAAGCTCAGGGAAAGCGGCAGCATCGCGGAAGTGTCCGTGCCGGCGGCGTTCAGCCGCAGGTGATACACCGTTCCGGGACTGGCATCGGGGCCGGGCTTGATATGGAGAGAGAGGGAACGGCTGTCGTCGGTGCCCACGAAGGCGGCAGCGACGTCATGGTTTTCGCCCTTCAGGTGAGCTTCCCAGCCCTGTGGAAGATCTTCGACCGAGACATCGATGACCTGGGGCGCGAGCCCGTAGTTGTGGACCGTGAGCGGTATGTTCACGTCGTCCTTGAGCTGCAGAGTCTCCGTGGGGTAGGGTGTTTCCAGGCTGATGCCGGTGTAATGGTCGTCTGTTGCTGCCGAAGCGGTGGTTGCAGCTGCGCATGCGGCAACAAAGAGAATCCAGCGTACATAGCGCATTGTTCTTAATCCTCTGGATAGTGCACATCGAAACCCTTTGCCGTCGGGTCGTGCAGGCAGAGGGCACGTCCTATGACCACGGATACGGCGCAGGGTTCCGTCCGCGCCGCATCGCAGTTCCGCAGGGCCGGCGGCGAGGGCGAACCACGCCCGCCGAGACGTGGCGGCACGCCGGCATGAGGTTTAGAATTCGTCACTCGACTAAACATGACCGTGATACGGTCGGCGACGGCGTGGTTCGCGAGGTCCGGGACCGTCTCCGCATGGATATCTGCATATATGTCTGGATCTGAATATCTGGTTACGGGCGGTGCGGGGTTTCTCGGCATCAATCTGGTCCGCCATCTGTTGTCCCGTGGACGGACCGTTCGCTCCCTCGATATCGCGCCGTTCGACATCTCCGAACGCCAGCGCGTCGACGCGCGTACAGGCGACATTCGGGATTCCGGGACCGTGGACAGCGCGATGGAAGGTGTCGCCGTTGTCGTCCATTGCGCCGCGGCTCTGCCGCTGGCGCCCAAGGCGGAGATCCTGTCCACGGCGGTCGACGGAACGCGCAACCTGCTCGAGGCCGCGGTGGCGCACGGCGTCTCGCGGTTCATTTTCATTTCCTCCACCGCCGTATACGGCATTCCGGATCATCATCCCCTGCGCGAGGAAGATGCGTTAAGCGGGGTCGGCCCGTACGGAGAGGGCAAGATCGAGGCGGAAGCCCTGTGCCGCGAGTACCGGGCCAAGGGGTTGTGCGTGTCGGTCCTTCGCCCCAAGACCTTC
Organism: uncultured Gammaproteobacteria bacterium; assembly: GCA_963731035.1. Classification (GTDB taxonomy): domain Bacteria; phylum Pseudomonadota; class Gammaproteobacteria; order Arenicellales; family JAANXG01; genus JAANXG01. Next base: position 163,370 of record CAVSUY010000017.1, read on the forward strand.
GTGGGTCCGGAGCGGCTCGGGGTGTTCGAGTTGCTCTACGACTGGGCGTACGACGGCAAGAATTTTCCGGTAATCGGGCGCGGAGACAACCTCTACCAACTGCTTGACGTTGCGGATCTGTGCCAGGCGATCGAGTTGTGCGCAACGGCGGACCGCGACGCGGTGAACGACACGTTCAATGTCGGTGCCGGTGAGTTCGGCACCATGCGGGAAAACTTCCAGGCCGTGCTGGACCGGGCAGGTCACGGAGGCCGGGTTATCAGCTTGCCGGCGCGACCCGTGGTGTGGACGCTCAGGGTGCTCAAGCTATTGAATCTGTCGCCCATCTACCGATGGGTCTACGAGACGGCGGACCAGGACAGCTATGTGTCCATCGAACATATCGAGCGCCGCCTCGGATTCGCCCCCCGTCACTCCAATCGTGAGGCGCTGGTGCGCAACTACGACTGGTATGTCGCCCACCGCGACGAGGTGATCCAGGAGACGGGAATCTCCCACCGCGTACCGTGGAAGAAGGGTGTCCTGCGGCTGGCCAAGGTATTCTTCTAGTGTCATGAAAGGGCTTGAAGGGGTCACCCAGGTGTGGTGCCAGACCGGCCGGCGGGGTGCGCCGGTTCTGGCACTGCTGGTGGGGGTCGTTTGCTGGGTTCCCTTTCAGGCGGCGCGCTCCGAACAGACCGCCGATTTCGTGACCGAAACACAGCTCAAGCAATACGACGCCGAGCAGCCGAAAACGATCCTGGACCTCCAGCCTTTTCGGCGCACGGAGACCCTCCCCATTGGCGGGTCGTCCGGTCGGGCGACGCTGGTCAATCTCAACCCCGCCATCGGCGACTGGTACCTGCTTCGGGTCGATCCGTCGGGCGGGGGACGCGAACGGTCATATCACCTTCAGGTCAGCGACCCCGACCGGGAGCGGCTCTCGCTCGACAGCCAGTTCCCGGATGGAGTTCTCATCGACATGGACGGGCGCCGTGTCCCCTGCGCCTTGTGGTCCGCGTCCGCCGCTGTCCATCTGGAACAGGCCGCGTCCGAGCCGACACCTTACGCACCGCTCTGTGAGGGCCGCATTTACCTGCGCAACCCCACGCGGGGCCACAAGACCCTGCTCGAGAGCGCCACCGATTTCCTGCGCGATCACGTATGGGGCGGGGAGCAGGCCGTCAGGTTCGTCCGCGACACCGTGCTCAAGGACCGGGCGCTGGAAAGCCGGCCGCTGGCGCAGTCTTCCTCCGCCCCGGAAGTGACCCGGACGCCACGGGGACCGTCCCCGGCAGCCGTGGACCCTGCGGATTCGGACAGAGTCATGAAACGCGGGGAACTGGGACTGGCCCTGGATTTGTCGGCCGACGACCGTCTGGCGGTGGGCCAGTGGTATCCCCTGCGCGGCCAACCCGGCATGTTCGCGGGTGAGATCGAGCCGGGGGTGATAGATCCGCGGATCCTGCAGAGCTATCGGGACCGGGTGACCGCCCTGGACGGCGTGGAAGCCCGCGCCGTGGTGTACCTCATCGCTTTTGACTTGTCGCGTTTCGACCTCGGTTTCGCCCTGGGCACGGATCATCCCAGGGTGGGATGGTCGGACCGGACGCTGCCGCAGGTGCGCGACGACCGCCTGCCGGGACCGGACGGAATCGACACCATCAAGCCGCTGGTGGCAACCGGTATGGTGCCGCCGCCGCTGGTGCCGCGGGTCGTGGCGACGTTCACCGGGGGGTTCAAGCGCCAGCACAGCGCATTCAAATGGGGAGACCTGGCCCTGCGCAACCACGGCAGTCACTACGGCTTCATCGAAGAAGGGGTCATCGCCAGCAAACTGCAGCCGGGTCTCGCCACCTTGTATGTGAGCGCCGATGGCCGGATCGACATGAAAACCTGGACCGGGGACGACAACAGTAGTCTGGCCTCGGTTCGCTATGCGCGTCAGAACGGCGTGCCGCTTGTGGAATTCGACGAGACGCGGCACGTCGCGATGCCCGGAGCGCTGGTCAATCGCTGGGGGCCCGGCAATTGGTCGGGCTCCCAGGACGTGCGTTTGCGCACCCTGCGGGCGGGCGCCTGCCTGCAGGAGACGCAGCAAGGACGTTATCTCATCTACGCCTACTTTTCCGGCGCCACGCCCTCGGCGATGGCCCGGGTGTTTCAGGCCTATCATTGCCACTACGCCATGCAGCTGGATATCAACGCCCTGGAGCACACCTATCTCGCGGTCTACAGTCGGGTCCGCGCTCAGCGTGTGGTCGAGCATCTTGTAAAGGGAATGAGTGTGCTGGACGAGGAAAAGGGGGATACTGTCGTGCCGCGCTTCGTCGGGTACGCCGACAACCGTGACTTCTTCTATCTCGTTCGCCATGCCAACTGAGTCGAAATGATGCGTCCTCATCGCTGCCGACTGGTGTGGTTTTTCTTACTCTCACTGTTCGCCTGTTCAGTCTCGGTCGCCGCGACGACCGGCAAATCGGCGATGGCCACCCAACGGGAAGCTCTGTTTCATCATCTCAAGGAGGAACGCGGTCTTTCCGACGCCCAGATGGCCGCAGTCGAAGCCGTCTTTGGCGGTTCGCCCTACATCGGACAGGGAAATCCCGCCATCACCGAACATCCCGTCTCCCCGCAGGAATGCAGGAAGCAGATCGATGAAAAAGGCATCGTGTACTCCAATCCCGAGTTCGAAGCGATTTGCGGAGGCAAGTACATGGCGCCGCTTTACGATCCGGAGCACCAGTCGCCAGGGGACGCGACCGCATGCATCGATCAGTTCGAGTTTCCGGACATCCCTTGCGCTTACCCGGTGGTCTGGGTGCGCGCCCGTGAGGCGGCGGAGTTGTGCGCGGCTGTCGGTGAAAGATTGTGCGACGCCCACGAGTGGGAAGGCGCGTGCGCCGGACGGCTCCTGCCGCCGGACTACCGTTTCGAGCTGACCCGGGGACTCAGCCCCTCAGCCGCGATCGGCCGCATGCGGGCGGCCCACAATCTCGCTGATGGTCCTGGAAAACGCTGGAGCTACGGTCCGGAATATCGGACTGGTGTCTGCGCGGCCGACAGCCACAAGACAGCCAGCTGTCCGGGTGGCGGCTGGACCAAATGCGGTTCGAATACCTATCCCGACGGGAGCTTTCCCGGCTGCCACAGTCCACTCGGCGTCTACGACTTGAACGGTAATGCCGCCGAACACATGAACCTGCCGCTCGATCCATCGCAGATGGCGAGCCGGGGCAGCACGAGCCTGGGTTATACCGAGATGAAGGGAAGCTGGTTCATCTTCGACAGCTACCGTGCGCATCCGGACTGGTGCCGTTGGCGCGCGCCCTATTGGCATGGCAGTCGGGTCATGGACCCCGCCAGCCACAGTAACTACCATCTCGGCTTCCGCTGCTGCAAGACCCTCGACTAGAACAAAGCGTGTGTCGGGTCTGCCGATACCGTCAGGTCAGGCGCGGTGCCGACGAGCGCCTGGGATACGTCGATGGGACCCTCACGGCTGAGGACGCGGGCCGTGACGGGACTCTTGAGCACTTCGTACAGCGAGCGCCGCTTCCCATTCAGGATCAGGGCATCGCTTACCAGCCGTATACCATGGCTGTAGTCCGCGTAGCGGATTCCATGGACCGTGCTCAAAGGTTGAATGGGCCGGCCACTCAGGCGGTGCCATCCGTAGATGGCAACGCGTGTCGGCCTGCCGACCAGCCGGTTGGTGAGGACCACGTCTTTCTTGTCTCCCGCCACCAGGCCGCCGGCGTAGTCCGTCGGAAGCTCTTCTTGAACCAGCCGGTTGTGGGTGACGTAGTAGGCTGTCGATCGCATTGTCGGGCCGGGAGGCAGCGGCTGCGGCCGTAGGTGGTACTTGGCTTGACGATAGATCGCGTCCACCATGGCGGTAGTGGGCAGCGAGAAGTCAAACGCATCCGCGATCGCCCGGGCTGTATACAGATCGGCCGGGATGCGTAGATAGTCCTCGTCGGAGCCGATCGCCAGGTAGTCCGGCATCACGCAGATGGTGGCAACGACGGGAGTACCCGTACCGGGCCGCAGCCTCAGCGTTACCGGCTTCAGTCTCCTCAGAAACGATGGGATATTGCCGCTCAACAGCTCCTCGCGTATCGCACGCTCGCGATCACGGGGTTGCATGGAGGATACGTATCGGGCGAACTGTGACCCGCTCCTGGCGTTTGCAGCCCGGGGCGGTATGTGTGCGGCCATTTCCGCCTCGCACGAAGGCGAGGACGCTTCGGAAGCGGTGGCCAGGAGCAGAAAGATTGAAATGCCAAAAAGTAGCGATCGGCTCAATCGCATGCTTGTTTGCCTCTGTCGGATGGCGTTTCTCTCGCGTTGCCTCGAATGCCGTGAAACAGGCGGGACAAGGGCCTGGGGACCCGTCCGCGAGAGCGGCTGACTCATGAGTGAGCGGAATGTACCGCCAGATCATGGGTTCCGTCAATCGGTCTATTAATGTGGTTGAATACGGCGTGGCACCGACAGGCACCACACGCACGTGACAGACGCACGTCGCGCTACTTGATGGCGACCCAACCTTCGAAGCATACCCATTTGTAAACGGACACAATGTCTTGGAAGCCCGCCCGTTGCATCAATCCGAGGTTGCCCTCGGTGGAGAAAGGCTCCAGTACACCTTTGAGGCTCTGGGCTTTGTTCAGGATCTCCTCTTCACTGAAGCCTTTGTCCTGCTTGAAATCGTTGTAGATCTGCATTGCGTAGTCCTGCAATCGGGCGTCCGGCGCACGTACCTTTTCAAACATGATGAGCATGCCTCCCCACTCCAGGGATCGGTACAGCTCGTCGAACAGCGCCTGGCGAAAGGCCGGATGAATGAACTGGAAGACATAGTAAGCGAAGACGGCCGTGCAGGGCTCGAACTCGAAGCTTGCGGCGTCTTCGCAGAGATAGGCGGCACGCGGGTCCGCCGGCCCGCGTCGGCGGGCTGTCTCGATCATGCCGGGCGAGACGTCCAGACCAACGTATCTCAAACTGGGGCGGGAGCGGTTCCAGTCGAGGAATCGACGTCCCAGCGCACCGGTGGAACAGCCGATCTCGTAGACCAGGGAGTCGTCCCTCAAGGAGAAGTCTGCGTACCGGCACACCAATTCGTGCCCCGCAGTGTAGTTGGGTACTGAGCGATCTATGTGCTCTTCGAACTGATCCACCACCGCATCGAATGACCAGTGGCAACGCTCAGCCAGAATCTTTACTTTGTTTTCGGACATGACAGAAGCCTCCGTATTTGCCAGTCTCTTCAATTTCACGCAAAGGCACCCGGAAAATCCGTTGTGTAATGGTGAGTGACAACGGCGGTGTTCACTCCTGGACGCACTTTTCTCGGGTGTAATCCATCTCTGGAGTCACTCTGAGCACATCCATCAGCTCATCCAGGACTGGTTGCAGATCCTCGCGCAACAGTATGGCGAGGTATTGACGTCGCTTGGGGATGTCGTAACCCACGACGGTCGCCGTACGCTGCATGCCCATGGTACGCAAAGTCTGCATCTGATCGAATACGTGGGCCCACTGAATGTCATCAACTATGATGACACCTGCCGTGACGCACAGATTGGCCGTGAACTCGTTGTGGAGCAGGCCCGAGCGGTCCCGAATGGGACCGTCGAGGTACAGCAGGTCAGGTGGATGCCGCACCAGGGACTTCAGGCGATCGATGTCGTAGTAGCCGTCCTCCGTCACGGGAACGTAATACACGAAATCATCCGTGAGGCCGCCCAGGCATGCGAAAAGTCGGTTGACGGCATTCCAACTTGGATTCTCGTCCACCGAGACCAGATGCTTGCCTTCCTTGCAGGCATACTCCGACAGGTACACGGTACTTCTGCCGGAGCCCAGTTCGAGGATGGATTCCGGTCTCAGTCGACGCAGCAATGCGGCCAGCAGCGTCCACCATTCATGGCTCTTGGTGGCCCAAATCCGCTCGGGCAACGCGATATAGTGCATCCCGTCCCGGTCACCGAAGGCGACGAATCCCCGTGACGATCGTCTCGCCCGCCAGAATTCCCGGAACTCGAGCGTCCATCGCAGGTAGCTGGATGGTTGAAGGTACTTGCTCATCTCGGCTCCGTGGATTGTACGCGACTGCGCTGCGAGATATGCGCAGCCGGGCTATGCACGCCACCACCTGTATAGCCACAACCCGCGCCGAAGCGATGCACTGAAGGTCATGACCATGTTCCAGTGGTGGGACACCCGGCGCTTCAACGTGCGCCAGTAGTGCCGACAGCTCCTCGCGTAGAGCCATCGTCGCGCAAACAACGATACCGAGACGTTGCGTTTCATCCCATCGGGGGTAAGACGGAGCGTCGCGTCCAGTGACATTGCAGACGTGGTTTATGCCACCGGCGAGCCGCAGGTTGCGCGCCGCCTCGATCCCGTCCGGCGCCCCCATGCCGCGGTACCTCGTTGAGTCGCCGATCGCCACGTGTGAATGATCGTGACGCTCATGAATTGCCGTGGCGCAGGAGGTGATATCGACTACATCCGCATTCACAGCTCAAGGCATACCAGATCATCCAGTTGTCCGTGTACTTTCTGCCCACGGTGAACGACGGCATGTCGGCATAGAATCCCTTCTGGAACAAAAAATAGTCCGTGGCCCACGGGCGCTTGAGATGTCCGGTGCGCCGGACGTGCGCCGCCAGGTCGGCGACCGCTTCGGTATCCGTGTAGTCGATATCTTCGAGGGCGGAGACGTTCCACCTGTTGCCGGTGGCCACGAAGGGCTTGCGTGCGCTGTGCAGACGCCGGACGGCGACACTCAACTCTCCGGTGAATACGATGTCGGCGTTCGTATAGAGCATGCTGTCGGTCGAAGAGAACCTTTCACCCTGCTCCAGGACACTGCGCATCAACGGAACGCCCAACTCGTTGTACACAATCTCGGGGGCGTGTTTGAGGCCGTATCGGGCACATGCCTCCTTCGTTCCCAGGTCGCTTCCGCAGAGGATGACTTCAGGGGCAGGCCGCAGGGCGATCCAGCTCCGGATCGCGTGGTCCTGTACCAACGCTGTGCGCAGTTTGAACGGTCTGGGAACAGCGACGATACTGAACCCGGCTCCGCGATATTCCAGCGCCGTCGACACGATACTCCCCGATTTGCCTACCGCCCGATTATACCGGGAAGTCAGCGGTAGTATCAGCGGGTTCTGTCGTTGCCGAGCTCGCCGCTCTCGGAGAGCATCACCGCGATGGGGCGGGTGGCGTCAAAGTGGGACAATACGATCAGCAGGATCACCATGATGGGCACGCACAGGAACATGCCGGGGATACCCCACAGGCTGCCCCATAGCACCAGTGACAGAACCACCACCATCGGACTCAGGTTCAAGGAGCTGCCCATCAACTTGGGTTCGATAACGTTGCCGACGGCGAACTGGGCGGAGGTGAGGCCGATGCCGACGATCAGGAACGGCGCGAAGGTATCGAACTGGATCAGCGTCAGCAGGGCGGGGAATATGGTGGCGACCGTGGAGCCGACGATCGGGATGTAGTTCAGCAGGAAGATGGCGAAGGCCCAGAAACTGGCGAAATCGACGCCCACGAGGGTCAGTACGATGTAGCCCACCAAGGCGGTGAACACGCTCACCAGGGTCTTGATACGGATGTAGGTTTGAATCTGGAGCTGGATATTGTCTATCAGCTCCTCAATCTGCGTCCGCTTGGCCGGGTCGGGGAACATCTTCGCCAGCTTGTTGGAGAAGGTTTTCTGTTCGAACAGCAGGAAGCCGACGTAAACCACGATCAAGGCAAGATCGCCCAATATGCCGGTGAGGGCACCGGCAAAGCTTGCCACGATCGGACCGATGTTGACGGAGGCCATGAACTGGGACAGCGTCGGCAGGCTTTTGATACCCAGCATGTCGTAGATGCGAACCAGCCACTGGTCGAGGTCCGCCTTGTAGCCGGGTGCCGCCTGTTGCACGTCGGCGATATTGTTCTGAATGATCTCCACCACTACGACGGCGCCGACGGCGATGGTCAACAGCGCCAGCGTGAGTGCCATCCAGTGCGCGGATTTCCTGAATATGACGCGGGTGTAGAGATTCGCCAGCGCGTTGATCATGTACCAGATCAGGACCGCGATGGCGAGGGGAACCAGCAGCGGCTTGCCCACCCACAGTACGTAGAACACCGTAAAGGTGGCGACGATCGCCAGCGGGACCGCGGCGGCCCGGGAGAGAGTGGGCGTTGACAAGGAGTACTTAGTCCCAGCGGTCGTCTTTAATCTGCACCATGCCGCCCTCCACTCGTACGGGGAATACGGCGATGGCCTCGTATGCGGGCGGCGCCATGACTTCTCCGGTACGCAGACTGAACTTGGCGCCGTGACGGGGGCATTCGATAACATCGCCCTGCAGGTCGCCGCAGGCGAGGTCGCCGCCATCGTGGGTGCAAATATCCTCCACGGCCAGGAACTCGCCGCCGACGTTGAATACCGCGATCTCGGCGTCGTCGATGTCGATGACCCGGTGGTCACCGGGCGCCAGCTCATCTGCAGGGGCTACGTCAACCCAGTCGGACATGATTCCAGATCCAGTAGTGTTGGTCGATGGATGAATGGACCGCAACTGCGGCGGTCGCCGGCGCTGCTACATGAAGCCGAGCTCGAGCTTGGCTTCCTCGCTCATGCGCTCCGGGCTCCAGGGCGGATCCCAGACCAGCTCGACATGGGCGTCAGCGACGCCCTCGACGCTGCGGACCGCATCCTCGACCCAGGATGGAAAATGCTCGGCCACGGGACAGCCGGGCGCCGTGAGGGTCATCTCCAGGTCCACCACGCCCTCGGGACTGATGTTCATGCCGTAGATCAACCCGAGATCGTAGATGTTCACCGGGATCTCGGGGTCGTACACGGTCTTCAGGGCCTCGACGACCCGGTCATCGAGCTGGCCCGCTTCGCCGCCCAGGGCGTCATCATCTTTTTCCAATGCTTCAGTCATGGTCGTATGCTCAACTCAACATGCGTTGGGCGACGCGCAGCGCCTCGATCAGGGCGTCGGCGTCGGCGTGGTTGTTGTACATCGCGAACGACGCCCGGGCGGTGCCCGGTACCCGGAAATGCTGCATCACCGGCATGGCGCAGTGGTGGCCCGTCCGGATCGCGATGCCCTGGTGATCCAGTATCGTGCCGATATCGCTGGGATGAGCGTCGCCCAGAAGGAACGACAATATGCTGCACTTATTCGATGCGGTCCCGATGATACGGGCACCGTCCAGCTCTGAAAACCGCTGGGTTGCGTAGTCGAAGACCTCGTGTTCGTGGACCCGGATGGCATCCAGGCCAACGCCCCGCACGTAGTCGATGGCGGCACCGAATCCGACCGCACCGGCGATATTGGGTGTGCCCGCCTCGAACTTATATGGCAGCCGGTTGTAGGTCGTTTTCTCGAAAGACACGTGCTCGATCATGTCGCCGCCCCCCTGGTAAGGCGGCATTTCCTCGAGCAGCTCGCGGCGGCCGTACAGGGTGCCCATCCCGGTGGGGCCGAAGACCTTGTGCGACGACATGGCGTAGAAGTCACAGCCCAGGGCGCGGACGTCGATGGGGACATGGGCTGCCGCCTGTGCGCCGTCCACGATCACCACCGCGCCCACTGCGTGGGCCGCCTTGACGAGGTCGGCCACCGGATTGATGGTGCCCAGTGCATTGGACACATGGGCGACGCCGACGATTCGGGTGCGGTCCGTCAGCAGCCGCTGATATTCCTCGACAATCAACTCGCCCGCCTCGTTGATGGGCGCCACCTTCAACACGGCACCGGTCTGGCTGCAAAGCAGCTGCCAGGGAACGATATTGGAGTGGTGCTCCATTTCCGTAATGAGGATCTCGTCACCGGCCTCGAGCCGCGGGCGGCCATAACTCTGGGCCACCAGGTTGACGGCCTCAGTGGTGCCTCGGGTAAAGACGACCTCGGCGATATCCGAGGCGTTAATGAAGTCGCGCACTTTCTCGCGCGCGCCTTCGAACGCGGCGGTCGCCCGTTCGCTCAGCTCATGGACGCCACGGTGCACGTTGGCGTTGTTCCGCATGTAGTAGCCCGCCACCGTGTCGATCACAGACTGCGGCTTCTGGGTGGTGGCGCCGTTGTCCAGGTAGACCAGCGGCTTGCCATGCACCGACTGGCGCAGTATCGGGAAATCGCCGCGTACCCGTTCGACATCCAGCGGTGGGGGCGTCACTACCGGCTCGGCGCCTTGGGTGCTGCTCATATTATTTCCTCCAGGTCGGCGACGCTGAACATCTTGCTTGTCAGAGCGTGCTCGATGTAGCTCTTCAGCGGCGTCAGATCGAATCTGTCGATGACCTCGTTGGCGAAGGCGAAGGTCAACAAGCTGCGGGCCGTTTGCTCGCTCACGCCGCGCGTGCGCAGATAGTAGAGCGCCTCGTCGTCCAGCTGACCGACGGTGGCGCCGTGGGAGCAGGCCACGTCGTCGGCATAGATCTCGAGTTGCGGCTTGGTGTCTACCTCGGCGTCGCGCGACAGCAGCAGGTTCTTGTTCTGCTGGCGGGCGTCGCTTCTTTGGGCGTCCGGGTGGACGATGACACGGCCGTGGAACACGGCGCGGGACCGCCCGTCCAGCACACCCTTGTAGAATTCATTGCTGGCGGTGTCCGGGACCAGGTGGTCGACCCTGGTGTGGTTGTCGATATGCTGTCGGCCGTTCGACACGTAGACGCCATTGAGGCTGCAGGAGGCCTCCGCTCCTGCCAGACGGACGCGTATGTCCGTGCGGGCGATGGCGCCGCCCAGGGCGATGTTGTGCGTCGCAACCTGCGAGCCCGCCTGCTGCTCGATGAGCCAGCTTCCGATGTGGTAGCCGCGGGTGCTCTCCTGTTGCACTTTGTAATGCTCCACGCGGGAGCCGGGCCCGGCGAAGACTTCCGTGATGGCATTGGTCAGGTAGCGAGTGGCATGTATGGATACGTATCGTTCGACCAGCGTGAACGATGATCCTCGACCCGCCACCACCAGGTGGCGCGGCTGGGACACGATCTCCTCGGACTCGCTGCGCTGGACGCAGCACAGCTCGATGGGCTTGTCGATGCGACAGCCGTCGGGCACGATCACGACGATGCCGTCCTGCAGGAAGGCGGAATTGAGAGCGCGGAAGCCATGCTCGACCTCAGCGGCCAGACGACCCAGCCACGGCTGCACCAGCGCGGGCTCCTCGTTGATTATCTGGGCAAGACCGCTGACCCGCACGCCTTTGCCGAGAGATACGGTGCTCGAAAGTCCCGGTTCGAAACGGCCGTCCACCAGCACGACGCGATGCGTATCCAGGCCCGGCACGTCGAACCGGTCCAGGTCCTTCGCCGTGAGGGTGCCGCTTGCGGAGGCCGGCGCATACACGTGCTTCGAGATGGGTCTGACGCTGGTGTACTTCCAGTTCTCGTCACGCAGGGTGGGCAGGCCGAGTTCCTCGAAGCGGCGCGCGTTGTCGCGGCGCAGCGCGTCGATCCAGTCCAGACCGGCGCCCGGAAGCTCCAGGCCCTCGCGGGCCGCCAGGAGTTTTTCGACCTTCACGGGGTTGATCCGCACGGGCTCCTTCTGAAGGCTCATATCAGGCGGCCGCTCCCGGGGCGCTCAGGTCCCGTATCCAGCCGTAGCCTTCCTTCTCCAGTTCGTGGGCAAGGTTCTTGTCGCCGGACTTCACGATCCGGCCGCCAGCGAGGACGTGAACAAAGTCGGGAACGACGTAGTCGAGCAGACGCTGGTAGTGGGTCACCACGATCATGGAACGGTCTTCCCGGCGCAGTGCGTTGACGCCGTCGGCGACGATCTTCAGGGCGTCGATGTCCAGGCCCGAGTCGGTCTCGTCCAGAATCGCCAGCTTCGGCTCCAGGACCGCCATCTGGAAGATCTCGTTGCGTTTCTTTTCGCCGCCCGAAAAGCCTTCGTTGACGGCGCGTTGCAGAAATTCCTCCTTCATGTCGACCAGCTTGAGCTTCTCCTTCACCATCTTGAGAAACTCAGCCGCGGCCATCTCCTTCTCGCTGTTGTGCTTGCGACGCGCGTTGACCGCGGCCTTGAGCAGGTAGATGTTGCTCACGCCGGGAATTTCCACCGGGTACTGAAAAGCCAGGAACAGGCCCTTGCAGGCCCGTTCGTCGGGCGACAGCTCGAGCAGGTTTTCTCCGAGGTACTGAATCCCGCCCTCGGTGACCGCGAACTTGTCGCGTCCGGCCAGGACGTTCGCCAGCGTGCTCTTGCCGGATCCGTTGGGACCCATGATGGCGTGCACCTCGCCGTCGCCGATCTCCAGGTCTATGCCCTTGAGGATCGGTTTGTCGTCTACGCTGACGTGCAGGTTGTTGATGGACAGCATCTATAAACTCCGTACTACTTTGATATTTCGTATGTCGGATGTCGCGCTTCCGGCTCTCCTGCCTCCAGCGGCACTGGTACGTCCAGGTACGTCGGAATCCCTGCCTAGAGCGTCATTGCGAGGCGGCGTGAGCCGCCGCGGCATTCCGGGGCCAACAGGCTCCGGATCGCCAGTTCCCCGGTGCCACAGCGCCGGTTTCCCGGGAAAGCCCCATCCATGCGAGGCGCCAAACCCAGGATTGCTTGGTCGCTCTGCTCCTCGCAATGACGGGCGTTACCCGATCGCGCCTTCAAGGCTCACCTCCAACAACTTGCGGGCCTCGACGGCGAACTCCATGGGCAACTCCCGGAAGACTTCCTTGCAGAAGCCGTTGACGATCAAAGACACCGCTTCCTCTTCACTCAGTCCCCGCTGCATGCAGTAGAACAACTGGTCCTCGCTGATCTTGGAGGTAGTCGCTTCGTGCTCGATGCGGGCGGTGGGGTTCTTCGATTCCAGGTATGGAAACGTGTGCGCGCCGCAGCGGTCGCCGATCAGCAGCGAGTCGCACTGCGAGTAGTTGCGCGCGTTCTCCGCGCTCTTGAGCATCTTCACCAGGCCCCGGTACGCGTTTTGGCCGCGGCCCGCGGAGATGCCCTTGGAAATGATCGTGCTGCGCGTGTTCCTGCCAACGTGGATCATCTTGGTGCCGGTATCCGCCTGCTGCAGGTTGTTGGTCAGCGCCACGGAATAGAACTCTCCTACCGAGTTGTCGCCTTCCAGCACTACGCTCGGATACTTCTGGGTAATGGCCGAGCCGGTCTCGATCTGGGTCCAGGAAATCTTGGAGTTCGCCCCCCGGCAGGCACCTCGCTTGGTGACCAGGTTGTACACGCCGCCGCGCCCCTGCTCGTCGCCGGGGTACCAGTTCTGCACCGTGGAGTACTTGATCTGGGCGTTCTCCTTCGCCACCAGTTCCACCACCGCGGCATGCAGCTGATTCTGATCGCGCATCGGCGCGGTGCAGCCTTCGAGGTAGCTGACGTAGGCGCCATCCTCGGCGACGATCAGGGTGCGCTCGAACTGGCCGGTGTTCATCTCGTTGATGCGGAAATACGTCGACAGCTCCATCGGACAGCGCACGCCCTTGGGGATGTAGACGAACGAGCCGTCGCTGAACACCGCCGAGTTGAGAGCGGCGAAGTAGTTGTCGGCGGCCGGAACGACGCTGCCGATGTACTCGCGCACCAGCTCCGGGTACGACTGCAGCGCCTCGGAGATGGCGCAGAAGATGACGCCGGCGTCGGCGAGTTTCTCGCGGAACGTGGTAGCCACCGATACGCTGTCGAACACCGCATCGACGGCGACGCCGGCCAGCGCTTTCTGCTCGTCAAGCGGAATGCCGAGCTTCTCGTAGGTTTCGAGCAGCTTGGGGTCCACTTCGTCCAGGCTCTTGGGGCGTTCGCCGCGGGGCGCGGAGAAGTAGCTGATGGACTGGTAGTCGATCTTCGGAAAGCGCAAGTGCGCCCAGCGCGGCTCTTCCATCTGCTGCCAGCGGCGGAAGGCCTCCAGCCGCCACTCGGTCATGAAATCCGGTTCTTCCTTCTTGCGGGAGATGGCTCGCACGACGTCCTCGTCGAGCCCGGGAGGAAACGTGTCCGAATCGATTTCGGTGACGAAGCCTTCCTTGTACTCGCGCTTGACGAGTTTTTCGATGTCCTGTTGTGCGGCACTCATTTAAACTTGACTCACTTAACTTTGATTGGCGGCGTGTTGCCTGGTGTGTGCAATTTCGTTGACCGCGATGCAGACATCCCGGCCGTTGCGCGTATCCTGGCGTTGAGCCACCTGACGCACCTTGGGCCAGCCGATAACATCGCGCAGGGTGATGCCGGCCAGGAACGCATGCAACTGGTCGCTCAGATCTTCCCACAGCTGGTGGGTCAGGCACCGCTCTCCCTTGTCGCAATTTTCGTTGCCCCGGCAATTGGTGATGTCCACCCGCTCGTCCACCGCCGAGATAATGGCGGCGATGGAGATGTCCTCCGGCGACTTGGCCAGGTGGTAGCCGCCGCCGGGGCCCCGGATGCCCCGCACCAACTCGGCGTGGCGCAGCTTTGCGAAGAGCTGCTCCAAGTAGGACAGGGAGATATGCTGGCTCTCCGCGATATCAGCCAATGCCACCGAGCCCCGGTCCTGGTGCAGGGCCAGGTCCAGCATGGCGGTCACGGCGTAACGGCCTTTCGTGGTCAATCGCATGGCAAAATCCCGACTAATTTCGTAGGTAATTCTACAAAAACCTACTGTATTAGTCAAGATTAGGGTGCCGGGAAAGCGCGGCCCCATTGGTTCCACACGAGCCGGGCGCAACGTTTTATACTCCGGGCCGGAGCGGTTCTCGACAACGGCCCTGTACATCCACCCCTCGGAATTGCCGAAAACCTCGGAGAATCAAGATGTTGAAAGCACTTCAACTCGAACCGGAAAAATGCACTGGCTGCCTGCAATGCGAGATGGCGTGCTCCTACGAGAACGAGGGGATATTCAACCCCGCAAAGTCCCGGATCAAGGTTTTCGGCTTCCATGACGAAGGCCGCTTCGCGCCGTATACCTGCACGCAATGCGACGAAGCCTGGTGCATGCACGCCTGCCCGGTGGAAGCCATCGTGCTCAATCGGGAAACGGGCGCCAAGGAAGTGCTGGAAGACGTCTGCGTGGGCTGCAAGGTGTGCACCATCGCGTGCCCTTTCGGCACCGTGAACTACAACTCCTCGAGCGGGAAAGTGATCAAGTGCGACCTGTGCGGCGGCGACCCTTGGTGCGCGAAAGCCTGTCCGACCGGTGCCATTACCTATGTGGACGCCGACAGCACCGGGCTGGACCGCATGCGGGCTTGGGCACAGCGCGGCATTCCCGCGCCGGGCGCCGTTGTCGAGGCACCGGCAGAGCGGGACGGCCGGTCCGGAGAGTCGGCGTGAAGTCCACCCACTCGAACTCGCTCATCGCGCGGGTGAGTCATCTGCAACACCCTCGTGGGGAGGCGCCATGCATCACGTCGTGATCGGCGCAGGTCCGGCGGGCGTGGTGGCGGCCGAGCACCTGCGCAACTACGACCCTGGACTGCAGCATCACCATCGTCGGTGCCGAGGCCGAGCCGCCCTATTCGCGGATGGCCATCCCATACTACCTGGTAAGACAGGTCGGCGAGGAGGGTACCCACCTGAGAAAAACCCCGGGTCACTACGACCGGCTCGGGATCGAGGTCCGCCGCGGCCAGGCAAGCACGCTTGACACCAAGGCCGGCACTTGCATCCTCGACGGCGGCGGGTCGATCGACTACGACAAGCTGTTGATCGCCACCGGGGCCAGTCCGGTGACGCAGCCGATTCCGGGTACAGACCTCGACGGCGTGCACAATTGCTGGAACCTGTCCGACGCCCGGCAGATCATCCGCTACTGCGAGCCCGGAAAACGCATCGTTCTGATCGGCGCCGGGTTCATCGGCTGCATCATCCTGGAGGCGTTGGTGGCCAGCGGCGCCGAGGTTCACGTCGTGGAAATGGAGAACCGCATGGTGCCGCGCATGATGAACGACACCTCGGGCGGCCTGATCAAGCAGTGGTGCGAGCGCAAGGGTGTCACGGTGCTCACCTCCACACGCGTGGAGTCGGTCGAGAAGAAGGGGGACGCCCTGGCCGTTACTTTCGGCGGGGACGGGGCCGGCGCCATGGATGCAGACCTGGTGATCACCGCCACCGGTGTGGCCTCGAACATCGGCTTCGCGAAGGACAGCGGCATTGATGCCGGGGAGGGCCTGCTGGTCAACGACTATCTGCAGACCAGCTGCGAGAACGTGTATGCCGCGGGGGACTGCGCTCAGGGACGCGATTTTTCCACCGGCGGGTACAGCGTTCAGGCGATTCAACCTACGGCGGTGGAGCATGGCCGCATCGCGGCACGCAATATGGCCGGCGGCCACGACGTACGCCATCCGGGCAACATCAACATGAACGTCCTGGCGACCATGGGTCTTATATCGAGTTCCTTCGGACTGTGGATGGGCGTGGACGGCGGCGACAGTTCCGAGCTTCTCAACCCGCGGGAATTCAGGTATCTCAATCTGCAATTCGAGGACGATGTCGTCGTGGGGGCGTCAAGCCTCGGCCTGACCGAGCACGTCGGTGTCATCCGCGGCTTGATTCAAAACAGGACCCGGTTGAGGGGCTGGAAGGAAGAGTTGAAGAGGAATCCCATGCGGCTAATGGATGCCTACATCGCAAATACCCAGGCGGTGGGACACAACGCCGGCATAACCGGCGTATAGATTCTGAGCGTCACCTCGCCGTTTCGCATCAGCAATTCGGTGTCCCCGCACGCCTGGGGATTTCTCATCACGTTCGCGGGAGTCCTGGTCCTTTGCCCGGACACTTTGTTCATCCGCCTGATTCAGGCGCAGGGCGCCAGCGAGTGGTCAATCGTTTTCTGGCGAGGCCTGCTGACCGGTGTCGGCGTACTCGCGTTGTATCGCATCGTCGAAGGTGAGGGGTGGCTGAAGCGCTTTTTTGCCCTGGATCGATGGGTGGTGATCGTCAGCGTGACTTTGTCGGTCCAGGGGCTGACGTTCATCCTCTCGCTGGCGAACACCGCGGTTGCGAATACCCTGATCATCGTGGCCATCAGCCCGATGTTCACCGCGGTCTTTGCCTGGGCCTTCCTGAGTGAACGGCCACCGCTTCGGACCTGGCTGACCACCGCCGCGGCCCTGACGGGCATGCTGGTGATCTTCCATCACGACATCGGAAGCGGTTCCATCGTCGGCGATCTGCTGGCGCTGCTCACCGCGGCCGGCCTCGGAGTGGTGTTCGTGGTGGTGCGCCACCGGCGCACGGTGAACATGATGCCCGCCATGTGCCTGGGCAAGCTCATGTCGGCCGTCGTCGTGTTGCCGCTGGCGGCGCCGTTCCAGATGAGCGGCATGGGCCTCGGCTTGATGTTCTTCCTGGGCCTGGTGCTGCTGCCGTTCTCCATGGCCATGCTCACCCTGGGTCCGAGATACATCCCCGCGCCGGAGGTGAGCCTGCTGCTGCTCACGGAGAGCGCACTTGCTCCGCTGATCGTGTGGGCGGTGATCGGAGAGACGGCTTCGCAGAGCACCGTCGTTGGCGGCGTGATCGTGCTCACCGCGCTGATGCTGAACGCAGCAACCGGCCTTTGGAAGGGCGATTTCGCGCCGCCGCCGCTGACCGATGAGCAGGCCGTGCCGTCAAACCATGGATTATAGGAGCGGCTTCAGCCGCGATCGCCGCGGCTAACGTCACTGTTTGGTGTGATTGCACAAATTCGGAAAATCGCGGCTGCACTGGGACGACAACGACCATGACCGAGACTCTGCAGGATCTGATGAACACGATGCCCCAGACGGGCACGGTGCGATGGATAAGCGTGCGTCCCGGGCGTCACGCACCGGTGGAGGTGCTCGAGCGGGTTGAGGCCGATGTGTCCCAGGGACTGATAGGGGACCGCTATGCCGGACACAGCGGCGAGCGGCACGTTACGCTCATCCAGTGGGAACACCTGGCAGTGGTGGCGTCGGTGCTGGAACGGGATGCCGTCGACCCGTCGCTGTTGCGGCGCAATATCGCAGTGGCGGGCATCAATCTGCTGGCTTTGAAGAACAGGCAGTTCACGATCGGCGGGGCCATGCTGGAGCACACCGGCCCGTGCGACCCGTGCTCTTTCATGGAGAAGGCTCTGGGAGCGGGCGGCTACAACGCGATGCGCGGCCACGGTGGGATCACCGCGCGGCTTATTCACGGCGGCGTCATCGCCCTGGGCGACCGGGTCGCCATGCTTTGAGCGGGAAATGGCGTCAGGACGATTCCGCTTCGACAGACTCGCCTGAAAGCAAGGGTTTCAGCGCAATCAGTCCGAGGACAGGTCCGATGGTCAGCGGCAGGAAGAGCCAGGCGACCGGTACGTGGGCAGCCAGGGAATTGAGCAGCTGGACGCTGACGATACTGATGGAGAATCCGATGCAGTTGGCAATGGTCAGCGCGGAACCGACCCGGGTACGCGGGGCATAGCGCGCGTTCAAGGCCGAGAACTGGGGCGAGTCTCCTACCACCACCATACCCCAGAACAGCAGGAAGGCCAGGAACAGCGGTGCCGGCGTGAAAAAGAATAAAGGCGAGACGACACAGCATGCCCCGGATGCCAGCAGCTGCACGGACGCCACCCGGGCACTGCCGTTGCGCAGCGATACCAGTCCCCCGACGACACAGCCCACCGCGCCCGCGGCGATGACCAGGAATGACCAGAGCGAAACGTTCATCTTGCCGTACAGCTCGGCGTGCGCCGCGAGCAGGACGGGCACGAAAGCCCAAAGTGCATACAGCTCCCACATGTGGCCGAAGTACCCGAATGCCGAGGCACGAAAGCCCGGTGATCGGAAGATCTCCCTGAATACGTGCGGGTCGAAGCCGCTGCCCTTGGCCAAGTAAGGCCCGTCCGGAACGAACGCGAACATCAGCAGCCCTCCCAGCGCCGCCGATGCGGAGATGCTGGCGATAACGATTTCCCAGGGGATGTGCTGCCCGAGGCCGCGCAGCAGGTGCGGGAAGGCGGTTCCCAGCACCAGTGCCCCCACCAGGAAGCCGATGGCCTTGCCGAGGTCCTCGCGGTACCAGCCCGCGGCAATCTTCATGCCCACGGGATAGATACCGGCAATGAAAAAGCCGCTCAAGAAGCGGAACAGCAGCAGCGACCACAGTCCATTGGCGAGCCACAGTATGGCCAGGTTCGAGATCGCCCCAAGCAGGCACGAAGCCAGAAACACGTTTCGCGGTGAATGACGGTCGGAGATGGCGAGGAACGCGAAGGTCAAGGTGCCGCATACGAAGCCGAACTGTACCGCCACGGTCATATAGCCGAGGCTGGAAGCAGCCAGGCCCCAGTCCTGGCGCAAATCGCCCAGCACCGCGTTGCTCGCGAACCAAAGCGACGTCCCGGCGAACTGCGACAGGATGATGGCCGGCAGAATCCAGGGGGGACGTTTCGTCACCGCCGGCGCCGCACCACAACGTTCGCAACCTCCGTGCATTCGAGGTCGCTGTAATCATCCAACCTGTCGTCGAGGAAGGGATAATCGAGGCGGGCGTTGTTCACGGAAGCCCGGTCCACGTTCAGCATTCGCCAATCCTCCTCATGCGGATGAAATGTCTGGAGTTGTCATCGTCGCACTTCACCGTCCGGCCCGAAGGCCGGTCGAGCCCCCGCCCGCGTTTCTGCAGTGGTAAAGTACGGTGAATGTTCGTTTCACCCCTTAGCCTGACATGAATCACGTCTTTTATCGACACACGAAAATGCATCCGCGCCGCGCCGTTGCCGGCGACGGGCCCTACATCATCGACCAGGACGGCAAGCGCTACCTCGACGCATCCGGCGGTGCCGCGGTTTCCTGCCTGGGTCACAGTCACCCCGACGTAATACAGGCGATCAAGGACCAAGTCGATGCGATTCCCTACGCCCACACCGCGTTCTTCACCACCGAGGCCGCCGAGTCGCTGGCGGATTTCCTGGTGGACCGTGCCCGGGGCCTCGAGCGCGTGTACTTCGTGTCCGGCGGTTCGGAAGCGGTGGAGGCGGGTCTGAAGCTGGCCCGGCAATATTACCTGGAGCGGGGCGAGCCGGGTCGCCGGCATTTCATCGCCCGCCGTCAGAGCTATCACGGCAACACCCTCGGGGCGCTGTCCGTCGGGGGCAATCAGTGGCGGCGGGCTCAGTTCGAGCCGGTGCTGATCGAATCCCACCACATCGCGCCATGCTACGCGTACCGCGACCAGCGAGCCGACGAAAACCTCGAGGTGTACGGCCGCAGGGTGGCGGACGAGCTGGAAGCCAAGATCACGGAACTGGGCGCCGGCACGGTACTGGCTTTCATCGCCGAGCCGGTGGTGGGCGCCACCGCCGGCGCCGTGCCACCGGCGCCTGGATACTTTAAGCGCATCCGCGAGATCTGCGATCACTACGACGTCCTGCTGCTGCTGGACGAGGTGATGTGCGGGATGGGCCGCACCGGCACCTTGTTCGCCTACGAGCAGGAAGGCATCGAGCCGGACCTGGTGGCCATCGCCAAGGGTCTCGGGGGCGGCTACCAGCCCATCGGTGCATTGATGGTGAGCGGCCGGATATACGACGCCATCGCCCAGGGCACCGGCTTCTTTCAGCATGGCCATACCTACATGGGTCACCCCACCGCCTGCGCCGCGGCGCTGGCGGTGCAGCGGGTGATCGAACGGGACGGCTTGTTGGACAATGTCCGGCGCATGGGTGACTACCTGAACGAGGCGCTGCAGCGGCGCTTCGGCGGGCATCCCCACGTGGGCGACATCCGCGGGCGGGGGTTGTTTCGCGGCCTGGAGCTGGTGCGTGACCGGGCAACCAAGGCGCCTTTCGCGCCCGAGACCCAGATCCACGCGGCGGTCAAGAACCGGGCCATGGACCGTGGGCTCATGTGCTACCCCATGAGCGGGACGATCAACGGGCGCGACGGCCACCATGTGCTGCTGGCGCCGCCCTACATCATCGACGAATCCCACGCCGACGAAATCGTCGACAAGCTGGACGGTGCGTTGAGCGATGCGATCGACGGAGTGAAAGCGGCCTGATGGACCCGGCGCCCCTGATTCTCGCAGTGGCGCCCAACGGCGCCTACAAGACCAAATCGGATCACCCCGCCCTGCCGCAAACGCCGGCCGAGCTCGCCGCCACCGCCACGAGCTGTCTCGATGCGGGCGCCGCCATGATTCATCTTCATGTGCGGGATGGCGAGGGGAAACACACGCTCGACCCCGCTGCATACCGGAAAGCTGATCGACGCCATCCACCGGGCCGTTGGCGACGAACTGGTGGTTCAGGTCACCAGCGAGTCGGGCCGGATCTACCGGCCGGAAGAGCAGATGCGGGCGATCCGCGAAGTGCGGCCGGAGGCAGTGTCCCTCGCGCTGCGCGAGTTGATTCCCGACGAAGGCTATGAGCAGGTGGCGTGCGAGTTCTTCGGCTGGCTGGGCGACAGCGGCTGCGTGCCCCAGTACATCCTGTACACGGATGCGGAGGTCGAATGGTATCGAGCGTTACTCGATCGGGGCGTGATCCCCGATATGCCGCATTGGCTGCTTTTCGTGCTGGGCCGGTACACCGACAACCAGCAATCGCGGTCCACGGACCTGCTGCCGTTTCTCACGCGTCTGCCGGATCGCCCCTGGAGCATGTGCGCTTTCGGCCGTACGGAACATACCTGTGCCGTCGCGGCCGCGGCCCTCGGCGGGCACGTCCGGGTGGGCTTCGAGAACAATCTCTACCTGAAGGGAGGCGCAAAGGCTTCGCAGAACTCGGATCTGGTTACCCAAGTGAGCGAGGCCGCCGCGGTTCTGAACCGGCCCCTGATGGACGCGGCAGGGCTGCGGGGGCTGTTCGCCGCTGCCTGACGGAAGGGCTCGAGGCCCCGGCGCTCTTGCTCTAGCAGGATGTTGAAAAACGCCATCCTGGCTTTTTTCAACGCGCCGGGCGCGGCGCCTGTCCGCACTCGGCTACGCCGAATCAAGCACTGTACAGTGCTTGATTCGCGGCGAGACATCCCTGTCTCACAGCTAGGCAGGCTGTTTTTCAACAGCCTGCTAGGCTCGAGTCCGCGTCTCCAGATGCTTCAGCATGGCGCCGGCGTCGTCGCCTTCGCGCCAGGTGGTAATGCGCGTCGCGATCTCCGGCGCGACGCCGCGCGCAGGACCCAGGCGCGAAGCCAGATCAGTCAGGTCCTGCTCGACTTTGCCGACGAAGCGCCGGGCGCCGGGCTCGTCGGTTTCGGGGAGCACCAACAGGAATTCCTCTTCGTCCCATATACCGGCGAAGTCGGTATTGCGCATGCCGTCGGAGAGACGGCTCGCCAGTTGCAGCCGGATCTGCGGGTCGGCGTCGGCCAGACCGCGCAGCTGCACCAGGACACAGGACAGTGGATTTCCGTAGCGACTGGTGCGGGCGATCTCGCCAAGCAAGGCGCGGTAAATGCGGCTGGCCGTGAGCAGACCGGTTTCGCTGTCCCGGTCACGCAATTCGCGCAGCAGTGACGCAGTGCCTTCGGAAACATGAGGAACGGTATTCATGAGTCTAGTGTACCTGTTTGGCAGGGTTTGGTTCTCCACTTGTCGCATCCGTCCGCCCGTCCTTCGGATGGGAGCCGGAGACAAGGGCTGGAGGATATCGCCGCTCCAGCCGCGATGCCCAAGCGTCCTCAGCCCCCCTTGAGCTGGGGCATCAATGTCAGTTTGTCTCTATCTTCGAGGTTTCGTTCCCCCCGTTCACGGGGGGGACGACTTCGTCGTTCACGATCGCCAACACTTCGCCGGGCTCTTCCTCAATGCCCAGCCTGGCCATGGCCTCGGCGACGGTCAAAGGACGATCGGATTCGATTGCGCCGCTGTGATCGGCGTAGCGCTTGAGATCGCCGCCGAGCTTCACCTCGATACGCATCAAATCTGAAGCCGCTGCAGCACTGTTTCTGGAATACTGCCGTCTCTGTTCCAGCCCCGCAGCTCGTAATACTCCTTGAGCATCTTGTCCAGCTCGCACACCTTGCCCTTGGCCGTGCCGCCGGGGGCAGGGGTTTCGAGCAGGCGTTTGGGCAGGGTGTCGTCGGCGCCGGTAAATCCGGCCAATTCATTGAAATGCCGCTCCAACACCCAGATGCGCTCGCCGGTCTGCCTGAGGTCATTCTTGGTCCACTCGCGGCCGCACGCGGCATTGAGCAACTCGCGGTAGTCGTCGAACTCCCACCCACCGCCGAGTGGAAACACGCACAGGCCGGATGAGTCCACCAACGCGATGGCGTCCTGGGAGTTGCGGATGGGTTTGGCCTTGCCGTTTCCGGACTGGTCAGTGGTATCCTGCTTGAAGGCGTCATGCTTCATGTGACAGGCGCCGCGGTTGCCAGTGGCGTAGCCCAGGCCCATACCCTGGAGGGCGCGTGAATCGTAGCCGGCGAACTCCTGGCCCTTGACGTGCATGGCGATTTCCGGATGGCCGTACTTCTCACACAGCCTCTTGGAGCCCAGCCCCAGCACCTGTCCGAATCCTTCGTACTTGCCGGTTTTCTCGATCATGGTGCATAAGGCTTCGGCGCTGCCGAACTTGAGTTCCACGCCGTCCGTTTCTTCCTTGGTGATAACACCCATCTCGTACAGTTCCATCGCAGCCGCCAGGGTACCGCCGAAGGAGATGGGATCCATGCCGTGCTCGTTGGTGAGAAAGCCGGCGAAGGTGAGCGCGTCGATATCGTCGACTCCCACCATGGGTCCGAAGGCGAAAGCGGTCTCGTACTCCAGTCCGCCGCCGGCCTTCTGGTATTCGGGCCGGTCCTTGACCGTCCAGTGATTCGGATTGATATGACTCACCCGCTGGCAGGCGATGGTGCAGCCGAAGCAGGCCGCGTTCTGGATCATGTTACGGTGGCCGTCCTCCCCGCGCACCCACATGGCATCGGCATCGATCTTGTCCGCGCCGATGAATTGCACGGCCTGAAAATTGCGCGTCGGCAGCCCGCCGAAGGTGTTCATCGATGCCATCATGGCCTGGGTGCCGTTGTGGGACAGGCTCTTGCGGCTGCGGCTCCCGGCCAGTTTCTCATTGGTCTGCCGAACCACTTCGAGGAACTTAACGGGATCGGCGACCGAGGTACCCCGCTTGCCGCGTACCGCGATGGCTTTCAGGTGCTTGCTGCCCATCACCGCGCCGACGCCGGTCCGGCCGGCAGCGCGATCGGTGTCGTTCATGACGCAGGCATAGCGCACGCCGCATTCACCGGCCCGACCGATGGATGCGACCTTGATCTGCGGATCCTGGTGCTTCGTATGAATCCAGTCCTCGGTGAGCCATACGGTGGTGCCCCAGATCTCGTTCGCCGGAAGGATCTCAACCCGGTCATCCTCGATGTGCAGGTACACCGGTTGCTCGGCGCGGCCGCGGATCATCACCAGGTCGTAGCCTGCATTCTTCAGTTCGGCACCGAAACGGCCGCCGGAGTTGGAGCAGGCGATGGTATTGGTGAGGGCACCCTTGGTGATTACCGAGTAGCGAGAACTGGTGGAGGCGCTGGTGGCGGTGAGCGGACCGGTGGCGAAGATCAATACGTTCTCGGGGCTCATGGCATCGGCGGCCGGGTCCATGTTTTCGTACAGGTACTTGCTGCCCAGGCCGCGCTGGCCGATGTACTGGTCGGCCCAGGTCATGTTAAGCGGCTCGGCCTCGGCGGTTCCGCGGCTTAAATCCACGTTCAAAATACGTTTTTGCCAACCCATTCAGCCTCCTATAATAGGCAGGAATTCGTGCGTGATCAGTTGGGCCCATTTTGGGTGATTTCCCAGAAGATCACAATCAAGGCTCACTATTCACATGCCCGCGCGGCGAACCGACGCGGCGCGGGCAGGCAAACCCCACGCAGGTAATTTCCATGGCCGACAGCGCTTCCGATCTCAAGAACAAGGACATTCGATACAGCCTCCATCCCTACACACACCTTGCGGCGCACGAAGAGAAAGGCCCGCTCACCATAGAGCGGGGCGAGGACATTTATATCTGGGACAGTGACGGCAAGAAATACATCGAGGGCCTCGCGGGCCTGTGGTGCGTGTCGCTGGGGTTCAGCGAGAAACGCCTGGTGGAAGCGGCTCGCCACCAGCTGGACGTGCTGCCGTACACCCATACATTCGCCCACCGCTCCAGCCCGCCGGTCATCGAGCTGTACGAGAAGCTGATCAGCATGGCGCCGGAGCCCATGACCCGGGCGTTTTTTGTCAACTCGGGCTCGGAAGCGGTGGATACCGCCATCAAGTTCGTCTGGTACTACAACAACGCCCTCGACCGGCGGGACAAGAAGAAGGTCATATCCCGCAAGCGCGGCTACCACGGCGTCACCATCGCCGGGGGCAGCCTGACGGCCATTCCGTTGATGCAGAATGATTTCGACCTGCCGCTGGACCGGTTCCTGCACACCGACACACCCGGCTACTACCGCTACGGCAAGGACGGGGAGTCCGAGGAGGACTTCGCTACCCGCCTGGCGGACAACCTCGATCGCCTGATCCAGGACGAAGGTCCTGATACGGTGGCCGCCTTCATCGCCGAGCCGGTGATGGGTGCGGGCGGCGTCATTCCGCCTCCGCGGACCTACTTCGAGAAGGTCCAGAAGGTGCTGCACAAGCACGACGTTCTGCTGATAGCCGACGAGGTGATCTGCGGTTTCGGCCGGACTGGCAGCATGTGGGGCTCCCAGACCTACGGCATCGTGCCGGACATCGTCACCTGCGCCAAACAACTGTCCTCGGCCTACATCCCCATCGCCGGGGTCATGATCAGCGACCGGATCTACCAGGTGTTCCGGGAGCAGAGCAAGAAGCTCGGGGCCCTGGGCACCGGCTATACTTACGGAGGACACCCGGTCGCCGCCGCGGTGGCACTGGAAACGCTCAAGATCTATGAGGAGCGCGATATCGTGGCTTACGTCAATGAAATCTCGCCGCTGTTTCAGAAGCGCCTGCGGGCACTGGGGGACCACCCTCTGGTGGGCGATGCGAGAGGCATCGGACTGATCGGCGGGTTGGAGATCGTCTCCGACAAGAAGACCCGCGCCCAGTACGATCCTTCCGAGAAGGCCGCCCCGAAAGTGTTCGACAAGGCCCTGGAAGAGGGGCTGGTGGTGCGGGCCCTGCCCGGGGATGCCATTGGCGTGTGCCCGCCGCTCATCATTACTCCGGAGCAGATCGATGACTTGTTCGATCGCCTGGAACGGGCGTTCGACGCCGCGCGCTCCGAGTTGCCCGCCGGCTGAGGATCGAAGTTGCGGCCAGCCGCCGGAGTCCCAATGGGTGAACCAGAGGTACATGCAATGACCAGTCGATTTGTCGCCATCGTCACGCTGCTGCTGGGCCTCGCCGCCGGCACGGCCCAAGCCGACCAGAACGCGAAGAACCTGGGCCCGTTATTCAAAGAGCTGTACGCCGCTAAACATCCCATCACCGCATCGCAGCTGGAGCGGGAAATATGGCGCACCTGGCAGGACAGCGGCGACAAAGAGGTGAACAAGGAGCTGCAGGCCGGCATCGGCGCCATGTCTGACGGCGAGTACGAGGAGTCTATCGATCGCTTTAGCAAGGTGATCGAAATGGACCCAGACTTCGCCGAGGGCTGGAACAAGCGGGCTACGGCCTATTATCTGAACGGCGAGCTGGCCAAGTCCATGCAGGATATTCAAAAGACCCTGAGCCTGGAGCCCCGGCACTTCGGCGCCATATCCGGTATGGGGTTGATCTTCCTGCAGGAGGGGGACGAGCGGGCTGCGCTGAAAGCTTTCGAGGAAGTATTGAAGATCTATCCGATGGCCCCGACCGCCAGCATGCAGGTGGAACGGCTGAAAAAGAAACTGGACGGACCGGGCGTTTAAAATTGTATCCGTGGGGGGTCTTGATGACGCATGCCATGTGTTGTTGTTTCGAATTTCGGGTCACGGCCGGTTTGATCGGCCGCCCTGGAACGGCCTCGTTCCGCGGCGGTCGGGCAAAATGAAGCGGATGCATTCGCGGCCGCGGGCGGCCGCAACCACTCCAATGTCGACCGGTCAGTTGTCGGCCGAACCTTCGTTCGACCCCCGGGAGCGGTTTGCCCGACTGCTGCAGCGTTTTGGCGCCGGCGCCCACGTCGAGAACGTGTGGTCGCTTCTTCTCCGCTGCTATTCGGAGCCGGACCGGCATTACCACAATCTCGATCACATCCGCACATGCCTGGAACGGCTGGACGAGGTCCGGGACAGCCTGCGCGACCCGGACGCGGCGGAGCTGGCATTGTGGTTTCACGATGCCGTGTACGAGCCAACCGCCGTCGACAACGAGCTGCGCAGCGCGTTGTTGTTCGACCGACAGCTGGGCGTGTTTCTCCCGACCGAGCGCGCCGACCACGTGCACGCTATGATCATGGCCACCGTGCATCCGAGCGACTCGGCGGACAATGACGCACGGTTCGTTGCGGATATAGACTTGGCCGGCTTCGCGCAGCCGCGCGGCGACTTCATGCGTGTGACGGGCCTGCTGCGCAGGGAATGCATCCACCTGACGGATTCGCAATTCCAGCTGGGGACGCTGGCCTTCTTCAGGAAGATCCTCGGGCGGCCCACGATCTACCTGACCGAGTATTTTCTGGCAGGCTACGAGCAGCGGGCGCGGCGGAATCTGTGCGACCTGGTCGGGGAACTGGAAGCGGAGCAAGCTGCGAAGACAGGGCAGTGATTGTCTAAAGGATCGCGGCTGAAGCCGCTCCTGCATCCGTCACTCGTCGCAGCACGGAACCACGGATTGCAGGGGCGGCCTCAGCCGCGATCCCCGCTACCGATACACGGATTGAACATCTACGAAGGTTTCTGCCGAAAACCCATTGAAGCGCGTGGCACCTGAATTGCTGTAGGCGCCGAGTTGGCCGATCTCGATCCAGTCACCCTCCCGAATGTCGTCCGGCAGTTCGAACTTGTTGGGCAGGATGTCCATGGAGTCGCAGGTGGGCCCGTAGACGGTGAACTTCTCCGTCTGCGGTGAGACCGGGCGATTGAGCCGAATCAACCGCATGGGCAAGTCGATCCGGGTCAATACCAACTCTGACAGGCTTCCGTAAATGCCGTCGTTGATGTAGATCGAGTCTCTTTTGCGCAGCAATACCTGAACGAGAAGGGAGCAGTAATCCGCCACCAGCGCGCGCCCCGGCTCGCACATCAAAACGACGTCGCGGCGCAGACGCATGTTCTTGAGCTCGTCGGTGATCGCGGCGAAATAGTCTTCTATCGGCGCTATCTCCTGGCCCGGGTAGTACGCCGGGAACCCGCCGCCGACGTCCAGATAGTCGATATTGACGCCTGACTTCTCAATGACTTGCGCGCACAAAGCCAGCGCGTCACGGTATGCCTGGGCCGTCTGGCACTGGGAGCCGACGTGGAACGCCAGCCCGCAGCGCAGGCCTTCCTTACGCACCGCCGCCAGCAGCGCCACCGCCTCTTCGAACGGCGCCCCGAACTTCGACGCGAGATCGATCAGGACTTTGCTCTCCGTGGTCTTGAGGCGCACGTGCACTACGATACCGTCGCCGCCGGTGCTTTCCAGGATTTTCTCCAGCTCGGAGCGGTGATCCACGACGAAATGCCTCACCCCATAGACCTCGTAGGCGGTGCGGATGACCGCCCGCGGCTTCGCCGGGTTCATGAAATAGGCTTCGGCGTCCCGGTGGGCTTCCCGGACCTGGGCGATCTCGGCCAGCGAGGCAGTATCGAAATGTCGGATTCCCGCCTCATAGAGGGTGTCGATAACCCTCGGATAAGGGTTGCACTTCACGGCGTACAACACTCGCCCGGGAAATGCATCCACGAACCGGCGACCGTGGGCCGCCAGGCCGGCCAGGTCCAGACAGTACACCGGGTAGCTGGGTGTCAGCGCCTCGGCGACCGCCCGCGCATCGCTGTAAACAGGTCTCTTATGCATGTGGTATCACAAGGTATTGTTAGCGAAGCGGCGGCAACTCACAAACCAATGCGAAACGAAACCGTGGTGGTTTCTATCCTGTTCCTGCTTTTCCGAGTCGCTTGGTGTACGGCACCCGCGGATTGTCGCGAGGATGCCACGCTACGCTGTTGGGGATACGGACGATAGCAACATTCCATGCATAGTCACAGGTGCGTCTTGCGAAAATATTCCAGCTTCTTTCTCTGCCGGCCGTTGTCGCCGAAGTTGTCCGGCGTCAGCCACGACTCGAAGGCGGCTTTCATCGCCGGCCACTCGCTGTCGAGGATCGAGAACCAGGCGGTATCGCGGTTGCGCCCCTTGTAGATCGTCGCCTGCCGGAAAATCCCCTCGTAAGAGAAGCCCAGGCGCCGCGCGGCCGCGCACGAAGGTTGGTTCAATGCATCGCATTTCCACTCGTAGCGCCGGTAGCCAAGCGCGAAGGCGCGGGCCATCATCAGGTACATGGCCTCGGTGGCGGCGGGCGTCCTCTGCAGCCGCGGTGAGAAGTTGATGTGGCCCACCTCGATGAAGCCGCTGGCCGGAGTAATACGCAGGTAGCTCGCCACGCCGACCGCCAGTCCGCTGGCAGCGTCGACCACGGCGTGGAAAAGCGGGTCGTCCCCCGTGCACTGCATGTGCATCCATTCGCGATACTCGTTGAGGGACGCAAATGGTCCATAGGGGAGGTAGGTCCAGTTTCGGTTTTCTGTGTCAAGCCCGTTGGCTTCGAACAACTCCTCGGCATGACGGCCTGGATCCAAGTGCTCCACTCGACACAGTCGGCCGGCCATGGCGTCGAGGGAAGGCAGCGACGGCGGGCTCCAATCCGGCACGGGATCCCCGACGGGTTGTCCAAGTTCATTTGTCTGTGTCATGACTGTCTCGTTGTATGGTTGTCTGCACGAGACGCCGTCGGCACCGGCGCGTCCCCCGTGGGTGGGCATTTTATGCCGACACTCAGGCTGTTATCCAATCAGACAACATCTAACGGGGTGAGTCGTTTGCCCCGGCCTTACAGCAGGCACGGATTGATTCGTACAGTTCGTCCTCCATGGAGATGCCGCCCCGGGCCGCTTCCGCAGCACGTTCCTGGCGAGCCTTCCCCGGAATATGACATCCCAGCGAAGCAAGCCGCACGAGATAGTGATCGATGCGTTTCCCGGCATCGCCACCTGCCATGGACTGCAGGTCCATGGCCAGGAACCACTGCCCCACATCGGGACAGTCGGTTCCTTCGGCGAAGGACGCGGCATCGATCGACCAGTTGCCTCCGCCAAGACCCGCCGCCAGCAACTCCACCAACAGCGCGATGTTGGATCCCTTGCGGCCGCCGAACGAATTGAAGGACCCCTGCAGGGCACGCCCAGGGTCGCGAGTGGGTCGGCCGTCGCTGTCCAGCGCCCAGTCGCCGGGTATGGGCTCGCCTCTGTTCCGCGCAGCGTGGACATCAACCAGAGTGCAGGCACTGGTGGACTGGTCGACGAGAAGTGGTGCTTGCCCGGGTCTCGGAAATGCGAAGGAGATCGGATTGGTGCTGAATATCGCCCGCCGTGCCCCGGAGGGAGCCACTGCGGCCGGCCCGGCATTGGTGGCGGCGATGGCGGCGAACCCGTTTTGTGCCAGCCGGTCCGGGAAGTAGCCCAGCGCGCCGCAGGTGTAGGTGTTGCGGATGGTCAACAGCGCGACGCCCAGCTCCCGCACCATGGATACGAACTCATCCAGCGCGCGATCGAACGCGTAGTGGGTGAATCCTGAATGTGCGTCCGCTTCCAACAGTCCCGGTTTGGTCCGCCGTATGATCGGCTCGACCCGGCCATTGATCGCGCCCCGGCGCAGCGCCTGGCAGTAGCAGGGCAGGTGTTCGAAACCAACGTTTGTCCTGCCCATGGCATGCGCCGACACCACTGCCTTGGCCACGGAGTGCGCCGGGGCAACCGCCGCCCCGCTCCCGGTGAGTGCGCGCGTCGCCAGGTCGGTGGCCTGATCGATGGTCAGATGATGGGTCATGGAATGCAAACGACTGAAACGCACACCGGGCAACGGCGTCCGGTGTCCGGGGATCATATACACTATACCTGATGCGTCTGCTGCAAAAGCCCCAGACCTTCCTGATCCTGCTTGCCGCCTTGATGTCGCTGTGCTTCTCGGTGTGGCAGGTGCTGCTCAACAACTTTGCGGTGGAGCGGGCGGGGTTTACCGGCGTGGAGATCGGCATCCTGCAAAGCCTGCGTGAGGTGCCGGGTTTCCTGGCTTTTACCGCCGTGTTCGTGATGCTGTTGCTGCGGGAGCAGAGGTTTGCACTCCTGTCCGTCGCCCTGCTGGGCATCGGCGTCGCCGCGACCGGCTTCTGGCCCAGCGCGCTGGGGCTATACATCACCACCGTGATCATGTCCACGGGGTTTCACTACTACTACACCCTGCAGCAGTCCCTCACCCTGCAGTGGATCGACAAGGCGGACTCGCCACTGGTGATCGGGCGCCAGGTCTCCGCAGGCTCGATCGCAGCCCTGGTCGCTTTCGGGTCAATCTGGGTATGCCGGGAACTGTTTGCCGTCGACTACGTCTGGTTGTATCTGGCCGCCGGAGGCCTGGCGGTGGTCGGCGCGATACTCGCCTGGAGTATGTTTCCCCAGTTCCCCCACGTCGTGCCGCAGCACAAGCATCTACTGCTTCGGCGCCGCTACTGGCTTTACTATGCCCTTACGTTCCTGAGCGGTGCCCGCCGCCAGATTTTCATGGTGTTCGCCGGGTTTCTGATGGTGGAGAAATTCGGGTTCTCGGCCGCCAACATTGCCCTGCTTTTCCTGGTCAATCACCTGATCAATGCCACCGCTGCCCCCACCGTCGGCCGGCTGATCGCGCGCTTTGGCGAGCGTGCGGCCCTGGTCTGCGAGTACCTCGGGCTGATCTTTATCTTCACCATGTACGCTTACGTTACCGACGCCTGGATGGCCGCTGGTCTGTACGTCCTGGACCAACTGCTGTTCGCCATGGCCATCGGTATAAACACCTACTTTCAGAAGATCGCCGACCCGGCGGATATCGCTTCCACCGCCAGCGTTTCGTTCACCATCAATCACATCGCGGCGGTGGTGATTCCCGTGGTGATGGGTTTCGTGTGGCTGCAGTCGCCGGCCTTTGTGTTCCTGTGCGGCACTGGCGTCGCCTGCGCGTCGCTGCTCCTGGCCCTCCTGGTTCCGCGTCGTCCGGGACCTGGAAACGAAGTCGCTATCCGCCCGTCCGCATCGTCGGTGTCCGAAGCAACCCCGGAGGAGACCCCCGGAGTGTAGGAGTGGCTTCGACCTCGATGGATGGAGGAAGTGCAGCAAATCGCCGGGAGTAATTGCTGTCAGTCGCGATTGACCCGCCCCGGCGCTACCGCGACCAAGACCGCCAGCAGGCATGCATTGAGCAGGTGCCACAGAAAGTGTGTACCCATCGGAAGGTAGGCGCATACGTCGCCGTCGATCGTCCGGAACACCAGCGACACGACGAACAGGAGCATTGCGACGAGCATCATCCGCCTCGACGGCATCCTTTTTGCGTAGCTCCAGACCGCGAGGGCCGCAAGGGCGACCAGTGCCGGCAGGTAGAAGATCGAGCCGTGCAACAGGTGTGGATTCACAAGCCCGGTGAACGCTTTCGAAGCGACGAAGTACAGCAAAGTGGCCATGATCGCCGCGGCCACGTGCAGCCCGATTTGGCGGTGCAAGAAGGTGTACAGATACAAGTGAATGAACAGCAGGATGGGCACGATATCCAGGGTCTTCGCCCATGGGGTGTGAAAGCTGTGCCACAGGGCGCTGCCGGCACCGATGACGAGAATCAGGAGGGCGAGAGTCCACAGGTCCCAGTGCTGAACGCCTGGCGCGAGCCGGCGGCAACGGTTCAGGGCCCAGCCGCCTGCCAGCAGGAAACCGACGTTGGAAAACAGGTTGGCCGGCTCGGCCCACATGCCGGGCTGGAGGCGCTCGCAATAGACGAGGAAGTCGGGAGACAAGGTTCGCGACGTTTGGGAATGGATTGTAGGAGCGACTTTAGTCGCGATTGTATTTGAGAATCGCGACTAAAGTCGCTCCTACGAGCCGCTGTTCGACGTTTCTTTCATAACCTGGATTCGGTAGGCTAACACCGATGGCCGGCAAACCTGAACGCGTGCATTCAACCTGTCCCCACGACTGTCCCAGCGCCTGCGCGCTGGAGGTCGAGCGGCTGGACGCTCATACCATCGGCAGGGTCTATGGTGCCAAGGGCAATCCATACACGGCGGGGACCCTGTGCGCCAAGGTGGGCCGTTATGCGGAGCGAGTGCATCATCCCGACCGTTTGACGACGCCTTTGCGGCGGGTCGGCGCCAAGGGCGCCACGGCGGCGTTCGAGCCCATGTCCTGGGACGACGCCCTGGACGAAGTGGCAGAGCGGTTCGCGCTCGCCGTCCAGGCCCATGGCACGGAGACGGTCTGGCCGTATTTCTACGCGGGCACCATGGGCCTGGTGCAGCGCGATGGCATTGAGCGGTTCCGGCACGTATTCCGTTATTCACGTCAGCACTCGACCATCTGCAGCGAACTCAGCAGCAATGGCTGGATCGCGGGTGCCGGCACCCTGCGGGGGGTGGATGCCCGGGAAATCTCCGACAGCGACCTGGTGGTGGTCTGGGGCGGCAACCCGGTCCACACCCAGGTGAACCTGATGCACCACGTGGCCACGGCAAGGCGGGAGCGAGGCGCACGGCTGATAGTGGTCGACCCCTACCGAACTGCCACGGCAGAGAAGGCCGACCTGCACCTGATGGTCCGGCCCGGTACCGACGCCGCCCTCGCGTGTGCGGTCATGCACGTGTTGTTCCGGGACGGTCTTGTCGACCGGGAGTACCTGGCACGCTACACGGATGTGCCGAAGGAACTGGAGCAGCACGTGCAAAGCCGCACACCGGCCTGGGCGGCCGCCATCACCGGCGCGGACGTGGCGGACATCGAAACCTTCGCTCGCTGGTATGGCGAAACGCCGCGCTCATTCATACGGCTGGGTTACGGCTTCAGCCGCTCGCGCAACGGTGCGGTGAGTATGCACGCCGCCTTGTGCCTGCCGGCGGTGACTGGAGCCTGGCGGCACCGCGGTGGTGGCGCGTTGCAGTCCAACAAGGGTCTGTACCCGATCGACAAGACCCTGATCGAAGGCCTCGACGTAAAGGACGGGGGTGTTCGCATCCTCGACCAGTCGCGCATCGGCCCTGTCCTGCTGGGGGAGCGCCGGGACCTGGGAGACGGCGCCCGGGTGACGGCTATGCTGATTCAGAACACCAACCCGCTGGTGGTCTGTCCGGAGTCTGAGCGGGTGCGCCGGGGCTTCTCGCGTGACGATCTGTTCACCTGCGTGCACGAGCAATTCATGACCGAGACCGCCCGTTACGCCGATATCGTTCTGCCTGCGACCACTTTTCTGGAGCACGCCGACATGTACATCGGCCTCGGGCATACCTTCCTGCAGGTGACGAAGCCCGTCATCGAGCCCTATGCCCAGTGCCGCAGCAATCACTGGGTGCTGTCACAGCTCGCTCGCAGGCTCGGCGGCTCCCATCCAGGGTTCGAGATGGACGCCTGGACCTTGATGGACGAGACGCTGAAGCGCTCCGGCCTGCCGGGCGCGCAAGAGATTTATGAGCGGCACTGGCACGACTGCGCGCTGGATTTCGAACAGGCGCACTTTCTCGACGGCTTCGCGACCCGCGACCGCCGCTTTCACTTCAAGCCCGACTGGACGAGCCTGGGTCCGGACCACAAAGGACTTCCCATGCTGCCGGACTACTGTCCATCCATTGACGCGTCGACGGCGGACAAGCCCTTCCGTCTGGTGGCGGCGCCGGCTCGCAACTATCTGAACACGAGCTTCACCGAGACCCCGACGTCGAAGCGACGGGAGAAGCGCCCGACGCTGCTCGTGCATCCCATGGACTGCGACGTTCTGGGAGTGGCGGAAGGCGACCTGGTCGGTATCGGCAACGAGCTGGCTTCGGTGAGGATCCACGTCAAGGCTTTCGCAGGCCTGCAACGGGGAGTCGTTGTCTGCGAAAGCGTATGGCCCAGCGAAGCATTCGAGGGCGGCCTCGGGATCAATGCCCTGGTGAGCGCCGACCCGGGCGGGCCCAACGGCGGCGCGGTGTTCCATGACACCGCGGTCTGGGTCCGGGCGGGCGCGGCCTAGTCCGACTGCACTTCAGGCAGGCGCAGGTCCATCAGCGTTTCGGATCGCCGAGACGCGTCAGCACGTTGTGGCCGAGCAGCCGGAAGAAGATGTCGGAAACCACCCGGCACGCTTCCTCGGGAGTGTCCTTGCATACGCGCGCATCTTCCTCGTTGGCAACGAGGCCTTAGGCGGGATTGAGCATTTCCCGTCGTTCGTTTGTAGCGGCGCGCGTCGTCATTTGCATGCGTCTTTGCCATTGTAACAACGACGGGTGAATGACCGGATGGTACAATGCATTCAACTCACATCGAGGCGACTTGGGGAGCGAATATGGATCTCGAGCTGAACGGCCGCCGGGCGATCGTCTGCGCGGCCAGCAAGGGTCTCGGCCGCGGCTGCGCCGAGGCACTCGCCGCAGAGGGCGTCAACCTGGTGATCAACGCCCGCGGCGCCGAGGCGCTGGAACGCACCGCCGAGCATATCCGCAGCAGCTATGGCGTGGATGTCGATGCGGTGGCAGCCGACATCACCACCGACGCCGGGCGCGAAGCGGTGCTGTCGCGCTGCCCGCAGCCCGACATTCTGATCAACAACGCGGGTGGGCCGCCGCCTGGAGACTTCCGGGACTGGGGACGCGAGGAATGGATCACGGCGGTGGAAGCAAACATGCTCACCCCGATTGAGCTGATCAAGGCGACCGTCGATGGCATGATGGAACGAGGCTTCGGCCGGGTAGTGAACATCACGTCGTCGGCGGTCAAGGCCCCCATCAGCGTGCTGGGCCTGTCCAACGGAGCCCGCAGCGGTCTCACCGGCTTCGTCGCCGGCATCGCCCGGGAGACGGTGCGGCACAACGTGACCATCAACAACCTGCTGCCCGGCATGTTCGACACCGACCGGCTGAACGGTACTATGGAGGCGGTTGCCCGCGAGGAAGGCAGGTCCGTCGAGGCGGTGCGGGAGGCGCGCCGCAACTCCAGCCCCGCCCGCCGGTTCGGTGACCCCATGGAGTTCGGCCGAACCTGTGCCTTTCTGTGCAGCAGGCACGCCGGCTACATCACGGGGCAGAATGTCCTGATCGACGGCGGAGCGTATCCGGGGACGTTCTAGCAATATTAGTGTCGGGGTACACTAGTGTGCCCCGTCAAATAGTCTGTAACTTATCGGCGGCTTACCGATCCGGGTTGAATTGTTCGATAGAGCATCGAAAGGGCGCCGCCGGGGTCTTTTTCACCAAGCGAGTATCGGGGAGCGACTGAAAAAGACCCCGGCGGCGCCCGTTTGCGGATCGGGGCCACCGTCATCCCAGCCTGAAACGATTTGCGTCATTTCTGGCGGGGTACACTAGATACGGCTCCTAGGAGCGCAGCAGATCGATCACTACGTTGCTGGCACGCAGGCGATCGACGAGGGTGAGCAGGAGATTGCGATAGATGGTGCGCTCCATCTCGTGATGTTGGCGCATCAAGGCGTCGAAGTCGCCGTTGGCGATGACGAACACCTCGGAGTCTTCAGCTGCCTTGACGCTCGCGGAAGCCGGACGACGGTCGATGAAGCCGTACTCGCCGCAGCTGCCGCCCGGATTGACACTGGCCAGTCTCTTGCCTTGGGAGCGGTCGGCGGGATCCGGCACGAAAACCTGCAGCTTGCCGGAGAGCAGAAGAACCAGGCGTTGGGGTACGGCGCCCTCTTCGATGATTCGCTCGCCGGCCGCGACCTGGAGAATTTCCCCGGCGTCCTGTATGAGGGTGAGGTATTCGTCTTGGACGTCGCGCAACAATTGAGCCTGCGACAATCGATGCATCACACGTCTCCTTTGTGACCGTCGCGGTGGATCATGTCAGGGCAACGGCAGTTCCTGGACTTTGTGCGGGACGTAGTAGCCGCGAACCACCGCTGGGCGCTCGGCGATCGCCAGATACCAGCGTTTGAGGTTCGGATAATCGTCCAAGTTCATGGTCTGCCATTCGTACCGGGAAATCCAGGGCCAAATGGCGATGTCGGCTATTGAATACTCATCGACGATGTACTCGCGGTGCGCCAGGCGCTTGTCCAGTACGCTGTACAGGCGCCGGTTTTCATTGAGGTAGCGTTGGCGGGCATATTCACTCTTGTCCGGGTGAAACTTGACGAAGTGATGAGTCTGTCCCAGCAACGGGCCGAGGTCCCCCATCTGGAACATCAGCCATTCGATCACCCGCCAGTAGGGTTCGCCAGAATTCGCCGGGGGCATCAGCTCTCCGGTCTTGTCGGCCAGGTACATCAGAATAGCTCCCGATTCCATGAGATGAAAATCGTTGTCGTGGTCGACGATGGCGGGGATCTTGTTGTTGGGACTGATCTCGAGGAATTCGGGCCGGTGCTGCTCCCCGTTTCCGATATCCACGGGAATCACGTTGTAGGAAAGCCCGAGTTCCTCGAGCATGATGGAGACTTTTCGGCCGTTGGGTGTGGTCCAGGTGTACAGGTCGATCATGATGAAGTAGTACGTTTCCGCGGCGGAGCTCCGGAACGGAGCGCGATGTGGATGGCATTTTGACGGAGCTTATCTTAGCATCGAGGCTCCCTGAATAGCTGACAATACCCACCGGCGGGGTTCGGCGATCAACCGCGGCGGAGTACGGGCTTGCCCGCAAGCATCGAGTAGATACCGAGGAGTGGAACATGAGTGCGTATATCGTCGTCGAGGTCAAGGTTCACGATTCCACGCTCTACGAGGATTACAAGAGCCAGGTGATGCCCACGCTGGAGCCATATGGCGGCCGCTTCCTGGTGCGGGGGGCCAGGACCGAGCTGCTGGAGGGAGACTGGAATCCCTCGCGGTTCGTGATCCTCGAGTTCCCGACCGCGGACCAGGCCCGGGCGTGGTGGTCGTCCGACGAGTACGCCGGGCCGAAGGCCTTGAGGCAGCGCGCGGCCGTCACCCAGATGATACTGGCCGAAGGAGTGTAGGCGTGCCGGTGAAGCCGGGTTGGCGGGGCCGCTTCTTCGAGGACTTCGAGGTCGGTGACATCTATGAGCACCCCCTTGGACGCACGGTCACCACTGTGGACAACATGTGGTTTTCACTGTTGACGCAGAACTCGGCTCCGATCCATTTCGATCACCACTACTCGGCGCGCACGGAGTTCGGCCGTCCCCTGGTGGATTCCACTTTTACGGTGGCGCTGGTGACCGGCCAGAGCGTGACGGACGTGTCGCAAAATGTGTTCGCAAACCTCGGCTGGGACGAGATCCGCCTGCCCAACCCGCTGTTCGAAGGCGACACGGTGTACTCGCGGTCCGAAGTGCTCG
Source organism: uncultured Gammaproteobacteria bacterium (assembly GCA_963731035.1). GTDB lineage: Bacteria > Pseudomonadota > Gammaproteobacteria > Arenicellales > JAANXG01 > JAANXG01. The sequence continues at coordinate 201,757 of CAVSUY010000017.1, forward strand.
AAAAGAGAGAATCGAAATCGCGGCCGGATGTCGGCATAGTCACGGTAAGGACCATGGGCTACAAGCAGGATGGGAAGATCGTGATCGAGTTCAAGCGCACGATCATGGTTTACAAACTTGGCTGCGGTCCTTCCACGAGCCGTCCAGAGCCCGATCTGCCGAAGTCGCACTAAGGGTTCAGGTCCATCCGCGCGGTCATTCTTCCGACGGTCGGGCGAGCGCTTCCGTCCTGTCTCGTGCATCTTCATCGCGAGGATCCCCGCGCATGGCGGAGCGGATATGGCGGGCGGCGAATCCCCCGTTGAGGACGGAATCGGCGGGAGGGGATGCGACGTTCGAGGTCTGGCGTACGAGCAGGAACAGAGCCAATCGGCGAATCGTCTCCGATCCGAGCCGTGTTTCTCAGCCGGTCCTGGCCGGGCGCCTGTCAAAGAACTGCACGATGTTCTCGCTTCCTCCCCGGGGGTCTTCAGCACGGTGGTCCGTGACCTTGAAGTTGTCAAAATCGTACAGCCGTGTGTCCAGCAGGTGCGACGGCGCGACGTTGGCGAGGCTGCGCATCATGTTCTCGATTCTCCCTGGGAACTGTCTTTCCCAGCTCGCCAGCAGCTCCTTGGTCCTGACCCGCTCGAGGTTCTCCTGATTGCCGCACAGGTTGCAGGGGATGATCGGAAATTCCTGTTCCGCGGCGTAGCGCGCCAGATCCTTCTCCCGGCAGTAGGCCAGCGGTCGGATGACGATGTTGGCGCCGTCGTCGCTGACCAGCTTCGGCGGCATGGTCTTGAGCGTTCCACCGTGGAACATGTTCATCAGCAGCGTTTCCAGGATATCTTCCCGATGGTGTCCCAGGGCGATCTTGTTGAATCCATGGCGCTTGGCGTAGGTGTAGATCACACCTCGCCGCAGCCTTGAGCACAGGCCGCACATGGTCTTGCCTTCGGGGATGATATTGGTCACCACGGTGTAGGTGTCCTGCTCGACCACCTCGAAAGGGATACCGCGGCCGGCGAAGTACTCCGGCAGGACGTGCTGCGGAAATCCCGGCTGCTTCTGGTCGAGGTTGAGCGCCGTCATCTCGAAATCCACCGGCGCGCGCCGCTTCAGGTCCCAGAGGATGTCGGCCAGGGCGTGGGAGTCCTTTCCGCCCGAGACGCACACCAGCACCCGATCGCCGGACTCGATCATGTTGAAATCGCTGATCGCCCGGCCGACGTTGCGCCGCAGCCGCTTGGCGAGCTTGTTGGTTTCGAGCTTGTGCTTTTTGTGGCGTTCCATGGGGACGCGGTTCAGGATGCGTATGTCAGCGACCCATTATAGCGGCCATGGGACCGATCGTTTGATACGCGTTCGCGGAGTGCCGCGCCCGCCGGGACGGCCTACAGTCCGGAGAATGTGTCACAGGCGGCGAGGTCGCCGGTTCGCAGGCCGGTGCGAAACCAGGACACGCGCTGCTTCGAAGAGCCGTGGGTGAAGGAATCCGGCTGCACGCTATGCCCGGCCATGCGCTGCAAGCGGTCGTCGCCCACCGCCGAGGCTGCCTGTATGCCTTCCTCCACGTCACCCTGCTCCAGGATACTGCGTGCCTTCTGCGCGTGGTAGGCCCACACGCCGGCATAGCAGTCCGCCTGCAGTTCCAGCATGACCGACAGCTTGTTGGCCTCGACCCGGCCGGCGGCGGCCCTGGCGCTGTTGACCTCATCCATGGTGCCGAGCAGGTTCTGCACGTGGTGGGCCACCTCGTGGCCGATCACGTAGGCACGGGCGAAGTCCCCCGGCGCCCCCAGCCGGCTCAGCTCGTTGAAGAAGCCCAGGTCCAGGTACACCTTGCGGTCTCCCGGGCAGTAAAAGGGCCCGGACGCGGTCGAGCCCAGGCCGCAGGCGGTTTGCGTCATGTCGGTATACAGGACCAGCTTCGGGGGCTCGTAGCGCCCGCCGCCGTGCTGGAACATCGCCGACCAGGTGTCCTCGGTGTCGGCGAGCACCACCGACACGAACTGCGCCTGCTCGTCGTCCTGAGGCGTGGAGGGCTCGTAGGAAACCGAGGGGCCGGCTGGGGCACCGCCTTCCTCGAGCATGTCAAGGATCGCCGAAGGGTCGCCGCCCAGCAACAGCACGACGACCACCGCAATCAGCCCCGCGCCGCCGATCTGCATGCCCCGGCGCCCCGCGATGCGGCGCCCGCGCTGATCCTCTATGTTGGTACTGCGTCGGCCCTGGCGCCAGCGCATGGTTGTGCCTCGTGACCTGAAGGAATGATGGGGGGCGGATTATATTTCAGTGTGTTCCTGACGTCATTACGGTGTTTAGGTCACCGTGGCGCGACAAGGCCACCCGGTTCGCTCCTGAGAGGTCGAAACCCGGAATCCTCCCGGCAAATACGGGGAGAAACGATCGCCCCCCTACATGGATTCTTCGACGTCGGAGCAGTTATGCGTGCCACCGCACTCCGCTCTGCCGTACGTTACCTGATCCTGGAATCGGACCCTGACGGTCCCGGGCGGATCACACCACTGCTGACCGGACGGCGGCACCGGCAACACTGTCTCATTAAACACGTTGCCCGCCTGCACCTGTGTGGTCGTTTCATATACGACCGCTGATGTTGTGCGGGAATGAAATCTGGGCGTGGGCGGGAAGAACAACATTTTCCACGACGGGTACACTAGCCGACAGGGGCGGTGATAGTCACCCTTGTCGGATAATCAGCGAGTCAGAGCGTGGTCCAACTCGTTGACGAGGTCGTCCACGTCCTCGACGCCCACCGACAGGCGGATCAGGGTGTCGTCGATACCCAATTGCTTCCTCACCTCGGCGGGCAGGGAGGCATGGGTCATGAGCGCCGGGTGCTCGATCAGGGTCTCGACCCCACCGAGGCTCTCCGCGAGGCTCATGATATCGCAGCGTTCCAGGAAGCGCCGGGCGTCCTCAAGCGCTCCATCGATCACGAACGTGACCATACCGCCGAAGCCGTTCATCTGACGGCGCGCCAGCTCGTGTTGCGGGTGGCTGACGAGGCCCGGGTAGTAGACCCGGGAGACGTTGGGATGCTTCTGAAGGTGCTCGGCCACCTCGAGAGCGTTAGCACAATGCCGCTGCATGCGCAGGGGCAGAGTCTTGAGGCTGCGCAGTACCAGGAACGCATCGAAGGGGCTGGGGACCGAGCCGATGGAATTCTGTAGAAACCCCATGCGCTCGATCAACTCCGGGTTGTCGCCCACGACCGCGATGCCCCCGACCACGTCGGAATGGCCGTTGAGGTACTTCGTGGATGAGTGCACGACAATGTCTATGCCGAGGTCCAGCGGCCGCTGGACATACGGCGAGGCGAAGGTACTGTCGCACACCGTGAGCAGCCCATGCCGGCGCCCGAACGCGGCGATGGCCTCGAGGTCCACGACCTTCAGCAGGGGATTGCTGGGCGTCTCCATCCAGATCATTTTCGTGCTGGGCTTGAGCGCCGATTCGAGCTGGCTCAGGTCGGTGAGATCCGAAAAGCTGAACTCCAGTCCCGCCGAGCGCCGCCGCACCTTTTCGAACAGACGGTAGCTGCCGCCGTACAGGTCGTCCATGGCGATCACGTGGCTGCCGCTGTCCAGCAGCTCGAGCACCGTCGCGGTCGTCGACATGCCGGAGGCGAAGGCGAATCCCGCTCTGCCGTTCTCCAGGTCGGCGACGCAGGCCTGCAGCGCCTGGCGGGTGGGGTTTATGGTGCGGCTGTAGTCGTAGCCCTTGTGCACACCGGGACTTTGCTGGACGTAGGTGGTGGACAGGCTGATGGGGGTCATCACCGCGCCGGTGACGGGATCGGGTCTCTGGCCGGCGTGGATGGCGCGGGTCGCGAAACCGTGTCTTTTGGATTTCTGGCTCATGGAAGCTCGGGCTCGTGTGCTGTGTGTGTATCGGGCTTTTCGGTAGAATAACGAGGATTCTTCCGGAAACGGAACCAGGAACGAAACTTACATCATTTGATCGGCGTCGTGTAAGTGCCGACGAGACTCTCCCGGAACGCCTGGCCTTGTTGACCGTACTTGCACGCACGCTGTCCATGCTTCCGCTGGCGGTTCTCTACTGCCTGGCGCGGCCGGTCTACTTCGTGGTCTACCGTGTTCTACGGGTGCGCCGCCGCGTGGTCGAATCGAATCTGGCGCGAGCCTTCCCCCAGCGCAGTTCGGCGGATGTCCAGGCATTGGGGCGACGCGTGTACCGGAACTATGCCGACGTCCTGATGGAGATGCTGCATTCGCTGAGAATGGATGAAGCAGTGCTGCGGAGCCGGATCAAATTCGTCGGCGACGACCTGCTGGAGATCGAGTTGAAGCAGGGCCGGCCGGTGCTCCTGACCCTGGCCCACCAGTGCAATCTCGAATGGATGCTGCTGGCCGCGTGCCTGCGCTTCGACTATCCCGTGGAAGTGGTTTACCGGCCGCTGTCCGATCCGGGCATGGAGGCGGTAACGACCCGGGCGTACACGCGTTTCGGCGGCAGCCTGATCGACGATCGTTCGGTGATCAAATCCATCATGAAGCGCCGCAAGGTGCCGCGGATCGTTACCCTGGTCAGCGACCAGGCGCCCAATATCAAGGATGAGATTTACTGGACGAGGTTTCTGAACCAGGAAACGGGATTCTTCCTTGCGCCCGAGATTATTGCCCGGTTCACGGACTATCCGGTGTATTTCGCAGGCATGCGGCGCCGTTCGAGGGGCTATTACACGGTGGAATTCAAGAAGATCGCCGAGCCGCCCTACAAAGGCCGCGAACGGAGCGTGATCGATGCCTACGTACGGGCCGTCGAGCAGCAGATCCTGGATACCCCGGAGGACTGGCTGTGGATGCACCGGCGCTGGAAACGGCAACGCTCAATTTACGAAAAGACGGATGCTTGATTGAGGGGACTGACTCCAGGGATGGAGGAGGTAGGGCGAAGCCTGGAGCCGAAGCAGTGAGTCATGGATCTGGTTCACTGGGATTGTATTGATTGGAGAGAGGAAGTCACTGTGTGATGTGAGGAGTACAGAGCTTTAGCGGGAGTGCCCTGCATGAACCGGGGAGGGGTTTCGGCGGGACGCCGCAAGTACTTCCCTGTAGGCTCGCCTCCGGCATCCATGCCTCCAGACGCCCGCCGAAACCCCTCCCCGGTTCATGCTCTTGCGCCCATCCCTTCGGTCGGGTGGGGTGCCTGGTGTTTGGCGAAGGGGGCCACCGCTTAGGCATGGGTTGGGGGAGGTGGTCGTCGACCGTCTGGAGGCAGGATGCCGGAGGCGAGCGTACACGGAAGTATTCACAGCGTGTCGACGACCACCTCCCCCAACCCATGCTTGCCGCGGTCTGTTCAATTATCCCCAACAGAGAAACGCAGTACCGTTTCGAAGTCCGTTAATCCCTCACCCTATCGCTCGGAGAGTGGACCTTCGTTCGAGTGGTGATTCAAATCCAAGGGCGTTGTTTGTGCGGTATTGGATAGTGGCGTATTATTGAACGTTCGCTCAAGAATCTTAATTGGAGGACCGGATGTCACGCCCGAATGTTCTTTTTCCGCGCCAGGCGGTGCCGGAGTTGGCCGTTGAGACGCTCGACTATGGCACTTGGCGGCTGGCGGACCAGAAGCCGGAACGTTTCACCCTGGTGGCGTTCTACCGTGGTCTGCACTGCCCGATATGCTCCAAGTACCTCGCCGATCTGGAAAGGCACCTCGGTGATTTCGAAGAGCGCGGCACCGGGGTGATCGCCATCAGCAGCGACGGTGAGGAGCGCGCCCGGCAGTCGCAGCGGGATTGGGGGCTCGAGGGGCTTGCCATCGGCTACGGCCTGGGCCTGGACAAAGCCAGGGAATGGGGGCTTTTCATCTCCTCGGGTATCGGCAAATCGTCCATTGGGGTGGAGGAGCCGGCGCTGTTCAGCGAGCCCGGACTGTTCCTGGTGCGGCCGGACGGTACGTTGTATTTCTCTTCCGTGCAGACCATGCCCTTCGCCCGGCCGCGCTTTGGCGACATCGTCGGCGCTCTGGACATCGTCATCAAGCGGGACTACCCGGCACGCGGCGAAGTGGTCGACCAGATAGGCTAGGCGGGTCCGCCCGGCGGACGGGGCCGGCGGGAATCCAGGTACGCCGCCAACTCGGCGAGGGTGGGGTAGTCGAGCAGGTCGCTGGCCTCGATACTTCCGGGGTAATGCTCTTCGATGCGCTCGTGTATCTCGATGATTTTCAGGGAACCGACGCCGATATCGAAGAGGTTGTCGTGAGCCCCCACCTCGTGCCCGGCCAGCACGTCGTTGCACAGCCGCTGTAGAAATACCTCGGTATCGGATCCGTGCTTCCCGGTGGGTGCCTCGTGCCCGTCTTCCGGCACGCTTGACGGGCTCAACGCAATGTCGCGGAACTCGCCGCGTTCGTAGGCCTCCTGGAGGCTGAACCTTCTGAGTTTGCCGCTGGTGGTCTTGGGTATGTTGTTCACCGGCACCACGACGCTGACCGGGGCACCCGTCCGTTCGGTCACCATTGTGGCGATACGCCCTGCGATCGCTTTGAAGTCGGGGAAATCACCACGAAACAACACGAACAGGATGAGCTCGTCGAGGCCCGTATTCTCGTTCCTGCTACCGGCGGCGGCAACCTTACCCAGTTCCACGCCGTCCAACTCCGCTGCCACCGCCTCGATATCGTGGGCATAGTAGTTCTGCCCGTTGACGAAGATGACATCCTTGGTGCGGCCGGTGATGTAGAGTTCGCCGTCGTGGATGAAGCCGAGGTCGCCGGTGTCGAGCCAATCCCCGCCCCTGAAGGTTTCCCGGTCGAGGGTGCGATCCCTGCCGTAGAACCCCCGGGTGACGTTGGGTCCTCGGATCAGGACGCGACCCACGGTATCCGGGCCGAGGTCCTCCCCGGCGTCGCCGCCGATCCGGACTTCGCATTCGCCGATGGGCCGACCGACGCTCACGAGCACCAGGGGATTGTCAGGGTCGTCAAGCTCGATGCGTTCGCCGAAGCCCAGCCGGTTGCGGCTGACGATGAGGGTTCGATACAGATCCCCCACCGCGGGAAACGAGACCGCCAGACTGGCCTCCGCGAGGCCGTACACCGGATACATCGCCGTTCTCGCGAGGCCGAAAGGAGCCAGCCTATCGAGGAATGCCTCGCACAGCCGTGCCGATATCGGTTCCGCTCCGTTGAATATGATTCGAACCCGCGACAGATCGATATCCCTGGCCTTGTCCGGCGCGAAGGATTTAAGCAGGTAGTTGAGGCCGAAGTTGGGTGAGCACAATACCGTGGCCCGGTGATCTGACGCCGCTCGAATCCATCGCAGCGGACGCCGGATGAAAGCCTCGGTGGCGATGATGGTGTGCTCCATGCCGGCGAGCAGCATCATCAGGTGAAAGCCGATCAGGCCCATGTCGTGGGTCAGCGGCATCCAGCTCAGGCCACGGTCACCGTCCGTGAGCTTCACCGTCTGGATCATGTCCCGGATGTTGGTGAGCAGATTCCGGTGGCTGAGCACCACGCCCTTCGGGTCGCTGGTCGAACCCGACGAGAACTGGATGAAGGCGGTGTCGTCGGAATCGCGGGCCACTGGCTCGCCGCCGTGTCCTTCCGCCACGACATCCTCCGTCAGTATGGTGCGGCCCTGGAGCTGCGAAAGGGTCGATTCCATGTCGTGGCGCATTGAAAAAGACGTCATGCGCTCGGCCACCACCCGTTCCGTGAACAGGTGGGGTCTTTCCAGAGTCGCGGCGACGTGGAAGATCTTTCGGCGCTGCTCTTCTGAGACGCCGGGGGCCAGTGGCACCGGCACGATGCCGCCATACAGGCAGGCCCAATAGGCATCGAGAAAGGCATCGTTGCGGTTCAGCACCAGCAGCATCTCGTCGCCCGGTTCGAGGCCCCGGCTCTGAAAATGGTGCAGTAGATTCAAGGCGCGGTTCCTGAGCCCGGCGAAGCCGGTTACGGATTCCTCGCCCCCGCGGTTCATGAGCCGGATTTGGCGGTCCAGGCCTGAAAGCTCGTCCAAAGCCTGTGGCAGGGTTGAATAGCGCATCTCGACGACGTCTCGGGAAGGACGCGGATTATGTCAGATCGCTCGCCGTGTGCAACACCGAGACGTCCGGTATAGTCTCGACAAAATCCGGGAGGTGCATCGATGCAGTATGTTCTGGGAGACCGCAGGCCGGAACTCCGTGGCACGGAGCATTTCATCGCTCCCAGCGCCGACGTGATTGGTTCGGTGATCATGGAGGACCGCGCCAGCGTGTGGTTCAACGCGGTCCTGAGGGGAGACAACGAGCCCATTCATTTGGGAGAAGACAGCAACGTGCAGGACTGCTGCGTCCTGCATACCGATCCGGGTTGTCCGCTGACGTTGGGTTGCGGAGTGACTGTCGGGCATCACGCGATGCTGCACGGCTGCATCATCGACGATTTCACGTTGGTCGGTATAAATGCGGTGATACTCAACAATGCGCATATCGGCAGGCACTGCCTGATCGGCGCCAACAGTCTGATAACCGACGGGAAAAAGATCCCGGAACGGTCGCTGGTCATGGGAAGTCCAGGCAAGGTGGTGCGCTCTCTGACCGAAGATGAAGTCGGAAAGCTGCACGAGGCCTACAAAGCTTATGTGAGCAAGCTGCGCCGCTATACCCGCGGTCTGGAGGCGATGGAGTGACCCGCAACGGCGTGCGGTGCCGCCAGATCAACCGGTTCGCGAAGCACGATCCCGTCAATCCTTGATTTGCGGCAGGGTATCCCCGCCCAGCGCCAGCTGGGATTCTTTCAACGGCGCGGCTGCGTCGGCCGGTCCAACCATCGCCCCAGGTGCGCCGCCACTTCGTCGATGAACGCGGCTCTGTATTCCCTGTAGATGCACGAGGAGTGGGGCGTGATCATGACGTTATCGAGCGACCACAATGGGGAATCCGGTGCCAGGGGTTCCTGGTCCACTACATCCAGGAAGGCGCCGCCGATATGGCCGCTCACCCTGGCGATGTCTTCGCTGGCGATGGCGTTGCCTCGGCCGAAGTTATAGATAAAAGCGCCTTGCCTGCACATTCCGAGGCGGGACTCGTTGAGGATCCGGTCGGTGCCCGCGCCACCCGGAAGAATAACGACGACATGGTCGGCTTCGGGAAGCGCGCTCTCCAGCTCGGCCACCGGCCTCACGTCCACATCAGGCAGGGGCACCGGCAGTCTGTTGGCATCTCTTTTGATCCCGATCACCGTGGCCCCGAACGACTTGAGGAGGCGGGCGCATTCGCCGCCAATATGACCTAAACCGATAATTACAACCGTCTGGTTGGCAAGCATCCGACAGTCCTTTTGAATATTGCGGTCCCACTCGCGGCGCTCGAAGTTGCGAATCATGGCGGGCATGCGGCGATTCATGAACAGTATCGCGCCCAGCAGCGACTCTGCCAGGAGCGGGCCGTGGAAAGTGCCATGAATCAAGCGGACACGGTCGGCGGGGTCGGCTGCCACCCAGTCGCTGCCGGCGGCGGGGGTGAATATTGTTTTCAGGTTGGGGCAGCCCGAATACCAGGCTTCCTCGAATTCCCAGGTCAGGATGCAGTCCGCCGTGGCGGCGGCGTCGAGCAGGTCGACGCGACTCTGATGTATCCCAAGTGTGATCCGGGGGAACCGTTGCTTCAGGCGAAGAAGGTCGTCGCGTGTGAAGTTGAAGGCGGCGACGTGGCTGGCGAGGCATGCGTGTATTTCCATGCCTGGGATTATAAGCTTCGCTTGAAAGCGTGACGCACACGTATGCGTCATCGGCCGGACCACCGTAGATGAATGGAGCGACAAAGCCGAACCTGTTCCACCTACTGGCCTGCGTGTTTGGCTATAATGCATGGAAGCTAGAGCGACCATCAAAGAAGGAGTTGAAGGGGAGATATGAAGAATGCCGCAAGATTCTGGCCCCTGGTGAGCCTGTTGTTTTCGCTTTCTGCCGCCGCAGCATCGATGGATGGAAGCCGCGTCCAACAGAGTTTCAGTTTTGACAACGGCGACGATCTGCGTGGGAGCTCCACGCAATTCCTTTTCAACAGCCGCCATGGTGCCTTCTATCCAGACTTCGGCACGCCGGTCAGCCGCTTCCTGGTCGACCAGGACTTTGCATCCGGTACCGGTACCCTGCACTACGGGGGGCTGGTGGCCGAGGACGAGCGTCACTACTACGGCGGCCTGTCCCTGGGGTCCGTCACGTTGGCGTACGTTCACGGCGGCGGGGATTCCTACTCCAAGGCTCCTAACCCCTTGTACCGGGACCTCGACCAGTACTACTTCCATGGCGGCACTCGGTCTACCTTTAATTTCCAGGGCGTGGCCGCGGACATCCCCGTGGCCGGAGGACTCAGCTCGCAGCTCGCGTACACCGCCGTTACGGCGGCGGGTGTGGAAGATCGCAGTGGCTACTATGCCGGCGCCGCAGGCCGCCATTTCAACGCGGGCGTGTTTCAGATCGACCGGGGCGGCGATAAGGTGGGGAGCGGAATGAATTTCGGGTTGTCGAGGGGCAAGCTGGATTTAACGTATCAGGAGATCGACAGTGACTACGGCGCTGCGGTTCGCCGAGTTGCCTTCCGTTGGAGCGCGTCGCCGGCGCAAAGCATAACCCTCGAACTGGAGCAGGCGCACAACGACTTGTTCCCGGGTGGTGACGAGCAGCGGATCATGCTCCGGTTTCGCAAACGGCTGGGACGTTCGCCGGCGTTCAGTGCCGCGTCGTCGGACGACGCCGGAGGCGGGCAGGCTGAGAAGAAAGGATTCGGCAAGGCGGTGGGTATCGGCGTCGGTCTCGGGGTGGCGGCAATCGCGGTGAGTTCCGGAAGCGGCGGCAAGGATTCGACGCCTCGCTACGCCGTACGCAACCAGGCGGCATTCGCCGTACTTAACCGGATCAACCCTTTGTCGGTGCGCGAGAACCGGGAACGAGGCGGCTGGGTATACCGCAACGCCGACAACACGTTCGGCTACACGACGCCGGTGCTCGGCACGATCAGCAGCGTCAACATAGGCAACCCCGTCACCTCGGTGCCAACGGGCACCACGGCCAACGCCAGTTATCATACTCACGGCGGTCCCGACCCCCGGTACGACAACGAGCATTTTTCCCCCCAGGATCTCCTTTCCGACCGGTTGTCGCAAACGGACGGCTACCTTGGCACCCCGGCCGGTTTCATGAAGCTGCATGACTACCGGACTGATAGCATCACCGTGGTGGGAAGGATCGCCAATTGAGCGGGTGGGCACGCGCCGCGTTCACAATCAGCCTATGCCTGACTTCCTTCGTTTCGACGGCCATGCAGGACTCGGTTAAGCAAAGCATGGAATACGTTGCGGGCCTGGACGACAGCTGCGTCTTCGACGACGGCTATCGCTGCATCAAGGTGTCCGAGGACGACTTTCTAAAGCGCAATCCCGAACGGGTGCTGACTCCGGGGCCGTACCTGAAAGCCTGGTCGGTTTCCTACCGGGACTTCCTGAAAATTCCCGATATGACCGACGAGCAAAAACAGCTCAAGCACTACAAGATCGGGTTCACGGAAAACGAGACCCAATACATCATACTTTACCAGGGGCTTTTGCTGCCGTTGCTGGAGAACGGCAAGGTGGTGGGCACCATGCGCGCCACGTTCGGATTGACCACCAAGTACTGGATAGACAAAAAAACCCTGGAAATCGACAAGCGCCTGTTTCTTCGCTGAGCGTACGGAATCTGACGGCGACCTGTCGGGTTCGGATTCGCGGCGCCGTTTTGCAGACCTGGGTGTCGGCCGACGCCTCGCCGCGGGCCCGTTTCCGGTCAGCCGATGTTCTTTTTCAGGAAATCGCGCGTGCGCTGCCATGCCAAGGCTGCATCCTCGGCGTCGTACCTGGCGCCGGTCGGATTGGCGAACGCGTGGTCCGCGTCATACCAGTAGACTGTCAGCATGTCGGCCTTGCCGGCTTTGCCCATCTCTTCCTTGAAGCCGTTCACCATCTTCTCGTTTATCCAGCCGTCACGGGTCGCGAAATGGCCTAGCACCGGCCCTTTGAGCGCTTGCAGCTTGTCCGCCGGCTGCTGCACCGAGCCGTAGTAGATCACCGTGGCGTCCACGGGCGCGGCAATGGAGGCATTGAGCGACCAGCCGCCCCCGAAGCACCATCCGATGGTCGCCACCTTGCTGTCGGTCCGTCCGTTGTCGCGCAGCCACTTGACCCACGTCGCCAGCGTCTCGGTCGCTTCCCCGCTTTCCACGCCCTGGGTGAGCGCCTGCGCTTCGGCCGCGGTCGTCGCCACTTTGCCGTGATACAGGTCCACCGCCAGCGCCACGTACCCCAGCTTCGCCAGCTCCGCCGCCACCGATTTGATCTGGTCGTTTAAGCCCCACCATTCATGTATCAGCAGGACCGCCGGCGCCTTGTCGGCGGCCGGCAGAGCGAGCGCGGCAGCAACCCGCTCGCCGTTGGCGAGCCCGGTGGTGACGGTGGACAGGGAGGCCGCCGCCGCGCCGGCCAGGTCGGGGTGGGCCAGGACGGTGGCGAGGGGCAGGCTGGCTATGCCCTTGAGGAACAGTCGACGCTGCTCCGGGTTCACCTTGATTGGCGGCAGAGTGATGCTGTTGCCGCAGCCGTTCAAATCACACATTGCAGCCCTCCGTTGTTTTCGAGATGTATCGTTGGTTTCGGAACAACCATCCGGGTTCGAAATCCGTAGACAGCGCTCCGGCCTTTAATCCGCGCCAGTGCCCCGTCACAATGGCGGGACGCCGCGCGAGACGCGGCAGGTCAGTTGTTTACACGCTCGCGGCTCGTCGATAGCCAGGGCTTGTTCGACAAGGTCTGGAACACGACGCAGTAGCGTTCCGTGAGCTTGAGAAGCTGATCGATGCGCTCGTCTGCGGCGTCGGTATCCAGGAGAAACTTGAGGCGGATCGACCTGAATCCGACCGGCACCTCCTTGTCGACACCCAGCGTGCCCCGGAAGTCCAGATCCCCCTCAGCCTCGATCTCGGCATCCCGCAGCCTGATATCCAGGGCCGTGGCCACGGCGTTGAGGGTCACTCCCGCGCAGGCGACCAGCGCTTCGAGCAGCATGTCTCCGGAACACAGGGTAGTCCCGTCGCCGCCGGTCGCCGGGTGCAGTCCGGCCTCGGCAATGGCGCGGCCGGTCTCCACCTTGCAGGTGACATCCTTGCCGATCCTGCCTTTCGCTTTCAGTGTGATGAGCGCGTTTGCCGGTTCGCGGCGATACAAGTCTTTCAATGGCGCCTGCAGGCCGCGTAAACTATTTGCGTCCATAGCCTGATTCCGAGCCTCGTCGGTCGGTGAATTGAAACAGAGGACGGCGGAAGCCCACGTCCATCCGCGGTGCCATCGCCATGTATACACCATTTTGGAAAACGAAGTCACTTCGGGAGATGAGCAACCTGGAGTGGGAGTCGCTGTGCGACGGATGCGGCCGTTGCTGCCTGTTGAAGTTCCAGGACGTGGATACCGACAGGGTGGTGTATACCGATGTCTCGTGCCGGCTGCTGGACACCGGCTCGTGCCGCTGCCGCAGCTACGCGCGACGCACGCGGCTGGTGCCGGAATGCCTGGACCTGCGAGAGGAGGATCCCGCGGTGTTCGGGACCCTGCCGTCCACCTGTGCGTACCGGCTGCTGCACGAGGGGCGCGACTTGCCGGAATGGCACCCGCTGATCACCGGCGATCCCGAGTCTGTACACGATGCGGGGATCTCGGTGCGCGGCAAGGCGACGAGCGAGGAGTTCGTGCACCCGAAGGATCTCGAGGGGCGCGACGTCGAATGGCCGCGCTAGGCCCTAGGGCCGCTCTCCCGCTTTCGCAGTAGTAGAACTACTCGGACAGGCTCCTAGCGACGGATTGTAGGAGCGGCTTCAGCCGCGATCGCCGTCGACGGCGCAATCCGCCGCAGGTCGAGGCATCCTAAGGGCTTCGCGTTATGCCAGCCATTAAAGAATCGCGGCTGAAGCCGCTCCTATGACCCCGGGTTTTGCAGCCTCATGTTTCCGGCGCCGGACCGATGAACGCGATCAGCTCATCCAGCACCTCGTTGGGCTTTTCGCTCATCATGAGATGGCCGCAATCCAGCACCTTCATCCGGGCGTCGGGGAGGGCTCCCAGCAGGTCGCGCGCCACGCCGATGGGGGTCATGATATCGCCGCGTCCCGCCAACAGCAGCGTCGGGCAGTGGACCCGGGCGGCGCTCTCCAGCCCCTGCCCGTACTCGCGGCAGGCATTGAGGTCATTGAACAACACTCCGGGACCGGCACGCTCCAACAGCCGGATCGACGAGCCCGTCATCCACATGCCGGGCGTCTCGCTGCCGCCGATCTGCGCGGCGGCACTGTGGCCCCAGATATTGATCATGTCGAACCCGGCGTGGCGGTTGTCGTGGGCCGCATCGAGCAAAGGGTCCGCCACCGCCATGGGCACGGCGCTGCCGAGCAGGGCGAGCCGGCGGGCTCTATCGGGATGAAGGGCGGCCGCTTCCAGGGTCACCAGGGACCCCATGCTGTGTCCCACGAGAATGGCGTCGGAGACGTCCAGCGTGTCCATCACCGACCACAGCCATTGAGCCGTGCCGGGAATCGTCGTGATCAATGGTCCCTCGGAGCGCCCGTGGCCGGGCAGGTCCACCGCCAGGACATTGCGTCCGTGGTGCGCAAAGTAGCGGCTTTGCAGCAGCCACACTGTATGGTCCAGGGCGGCACCGTGCACGAACACCACCGTTTCCCTCGCCGGATCGAACGGCCGGGCACCGGTGTAGACGTAGGCACTTCTGTGCTCGACGGTAATGATCATCGCATCGGCCTCAGTTTTTCTGCGACCGGCGCAGGCCGCGTTCCAGGTCTTGAATGAGATCATCGGGATCCTCGAGACCTACCGACAGTCGGATGGTGCCCTCGGCTATGCCGGCCTCGGCCAGCGCCCGGGCGTCCATGCGGTGGTGAGTGGTGCTGGCGGGGTGGATGACCAGGGACTTGGCGTCGCCGACGTTGGCGAGATGGGAAAAAATCCTCAGCGACTCGATGAACTTCCGGCCCGCGGGACGCCCGCCCTTGATGGTGAAGCTGAACACGGCTCCGCAGCCTTTGGGCAGCAGTCGGGCGACGAGTTCGTGGTCCGGGTGATCCGGCAGCTCCGGATAGATCACCGACTCCACAGCATCATGTCCATCCAGAAAGTGGACCAGGGCACGGGTGTTGTCCGTGTGCCGCTGCATGCGCAATGACAGGGTTTCAATGCCCTGCAGGATGTGAAAGGCAGTGGTGGGACTCATGCAGGCCCCGAAGTCCCGGGCACCCTCCTTGCGGGCCCGCATGATGAAAGCCGAGGGACCATACTCCTCCGTGAACACGAGATTATGGAAGCCTGCATACGGCTCGGTCAGCGTCGGAAACTTGTCCGTGGCCTGCCAATCAAAAATGCCGCCGTCCACCAGCAGTCCGCCGATGGCGATGCCGTGGCCTCCGAGAAACTTGGTGGCAGAGTGAAATACCAGGTGTGCACCGTGCTCGAAGGGCTTGAAGAGAAAAGGTGTTGCGAAAGTGGAGTCCAGCAGCAGCGGAATACCGTGATCCTCGGCGATGCCTGCGATTACCGGGACGTTCAGAATATCGAGCCCCGGATTGCCGAGGATCTCACCGAACAACAGGCGTGTTTCGGGCCTGATTGCCGCCGCGAAGGCGTCCGGGTCGCGAGGATCGACGAAAGTCGTTTCTATGCCGAAGCGCGGCAGCGTGTAGCTGAGGAGGTTGTGGGAGCCGCCGTACAACGAGCGAGAGGACACGATATGGGAGCCGGCCCCCAGGATAGTGGTGATGGCCAGATGCATCGCCGCCTGACCGCTGGCGGTGGCGATAGCGCCGACGCCGCCTTCCAGAGCGCTTATGCGTTCTTCCAGCACCGCATTGGTGGGGTTGGTAATGCGCGAGTAGACGTGCCCCGGGCGCTCGCCGTTGAACACCGCGGCGGCCTGATCGGTGTCCCGAAACACGAAGGAGGTCGTCTGGTATATGGGGACCGCACGGGCGCCGTGTTGCGGGTCCGGCCGCTGACCGGCGTGCAACGACAAGGTATCGAAATTGATGTATCCGGGCTCGTTTTTCATGGGAGTGACCGCCTTATTCGTTCACATCGAGGATGGTTCTGGCACAAGTGTATCGAACGTATCAGTACGCGGCATCAGGGCATCATGGAATTGCCGGGAATGGGTGGATTTATGTATCACTTTCAAGGAGTTAGAATGAGGTAATCCGGGAGCGAGCCGGGTTTGTCGAAGGCCGGGGCGCTTCGGGGGCGGTGCCAACGGTCCGGCAAGCGGTCGTCTCCCAACGGTTCAATCAATGCGGTTATAATCGCCACGACGCTCTTCGTCGCGGGTCGGCCCAACGATCCCGGAGGAGCATAAGCGCCGGGTCGGTTTCACTCCATCAACGGCGCGGTCAGAGAGTCTCAATTCAAACCGGAGGTTTACAACGAATGAGAAGACTATTCAAACCACTTAGCGTTGCCGCCCTCGCGATGCTCGCTACGAGCATGTCGTTGCCGGGCCGAGCCGACGATCATACGTTCATTTCCATTGGAACTGGCGGTCCCACCGGGGTGTATTTCCAGGTTGGCCAGGCGATTTGCCAGATGGTGCACGCAATGGCCGGTGAAGGGCGCGACGAAGGGATGAAGCATGATATACGCTGCTCTGCGCCTTCGACCGGCGGATCCACGTACAACATCGGGCAAATCGCCCAGGGCGATCTGGATTTCGGCGTCGCCCAGTCCGACTGGCAGTATCATGCCTACAATTGCGACAAGCCCGACAAGGTCACCTGCTTCAAGGATCTGCGCGCGGTATTCTCCGTGCACGCCGAGCCGTACCAGCTCATCGCCGGCAAGGATTCCGGGATCCATTCCTGGAACGACCTGGCAGGCAAGCGCTTTAATATCGGCAATCCGGGCTCGGGCCAGCGCGGCACTACGGAGGAGTTGATCGAGGGTCACGGCTGGAGCATGGACAAATTCGCCCAGACCACCGAGCTGACCTCCACCGAGCAGTCCGACGCCCTGTGCGACGGGAAGATTGATGCCTACGGATACACCGTCGGCATACCAAACGCAGGGGTTGCGGTGGCCACCGATGGCTGCGGCGCATACATTGTCGATCTCAGCGGCGATCCCGTTGCCCAGAAGCTGGTGAAAGAGCATCCCTACTATTCCTGGGCCACCATTCCGAAGGGCACCTACAAGACCTCGGACAAGGACGTGACCACCTTCGGCGTCCGCGCGACGTTCCTCACCAGCGCGAAGGAGTCGGATGAGGTCGTCTACAACGTTGTCAAGGCGGTCTTCGACAACCTCGATACATTCCGCAAGCTGCATCCTGCGTTTGCGAATCTCGATCCCAAGACGATGATCAGCGCGGGACTTTCGGCGCCGATCCATCCGGGTGCGATGAAGTACTACAAGGAAAAGGGCTGGATGTAGTCATCCACACTGCAGGCAACCGGCAAGGAGGGGCGGGAGATTCTCCCGCCCCGCCTTTCCATCCCACTCCAGGGACGGGTTTAGTCGGGGCAACAGCGTGACTCCGCTCGACGCTCCGGCTGCGTAAGCGGGCCGATGTCGTGCTGATGCGTCTATCAGGCTAGGCAGTACCCAGCGGGGGAAGTCATGGCGGAAGAACAACGAGAAACCGCGTCCGACGGCGTTGACGACGTAGAGATACAGCGGAGCCTGGAAGACATCGAGTATTCCGGGCGCCACCTGGGACCGGTACTGAGCAGGGTCGTGGCGGCTATCGCGATACTCTGGTCCCTTTACCAGATCGTGCTCGCATCGCCCATTCCGTGGGCATCCAACCTGGTAAACATCAAGCGGCCGATCTTTTTGATGTTTGCCTTCCTCCTGTGTTTCCTGATGTTTCCCGCGTCCAGAAAGCTCAGCCATCGCCGGATACCCGTCTACGACCTGGTGACCGCGCTGGTGGCGGGAAGCACCGCGCTGTACGTCGCCATCATATACAACGAGCTCGCTCAGCGCCCCGGGATCATGCTCAGCGCCCACGTCTTCGGTGTTTCGGTACCGTACGAGCTGATCATAGGCGTGGTGGGCGTGCTGCTGCTGTTGGAGGCCACCCGGCGCGCCATCGGCTTGCCGCTGGTGCTGGTGGCGTTGACGTTCCTGATATTCACGCGTTACGGGCAGGACCTGCACGTGGTGCTGTACTTCGTGGGAGGCGTGTTCGCGGCGCTGGGCCTGTACCAACTTTTCAAGAGGTCGCCGGTTGCGGCCGCAGTGCTGCTGACCCTTGGCGGTGTTGTCCTGCTCTATAGTTGGTTCACGTCATCCCCCCTGGTGGAGATTACCCACAAGGGCAGGTCGTTCGAGTCACTGGTCAACTACATGTGGTTCGGACAAGAGGCCATATTCGGCATCCCCATCGACGTCGGCGTGAGCTTCGTGTTCCTGTTCGTCCTGTTCGGCGCGCTGCTGGACAAGGCGGGTGCCGGCAAGTACTTCCTCGACCTGGCGTTCGCCCTGGTGGGCCGCTATCGGGGCGGTCCGGCAAAGGCGGCTATCCTGTCTTCGGGCATGACCGGCATGATCTCCGGCTCCTCCATCGCCAATGTGGTCACCACCGGGACCTTCACCATCCCGGTGATGATCAGGACGGGCTTTCCGGCGATCAAGGCGGGCGCCATTGAGGTGGCCGCTTCCACCAACGGCCAGCTCATGCCGCCGGTGATGGGTGCGGCGGCATTTGTCATGGCCGAGTTCCTCGGTATCTCCTATTTCGACGTGGTCAAGGCGGCAGTGATCCCGGCGATCCTCGCCTACACGGCGCTCTTCTACATCTCCCACCTCGAAGCCATGAAGCTGGACCTGAAGGGCCTGCCGAGCTCCGAGATTCCGCCCCTGCGGAGCACCCTGGTGGGCGGTATCCACTACCTGGTGCCGATCTTCATCCTGGTTTACCTGTTGATTATCGAGCGCATGACGGCGGGAACTTCGGTCTTCTGGTGCATCCTGTGGATGGTGCTGACCATATTGCTTGAACGCACCTTCGCGAGCTCCGTGTCGCGCAACGGCCGGCTGCTCAGCCACATGGCCCCCCTGCTGTTGTTTGCCGTGCTCATCGTGCTGCTGAAGGCCGGCGAGTTCAGCAACGACAAAGGCGGGTCCTCGGTCGATGTCGCCGAAATAGTGAGCTGGAGCCTGTTGCTGGGAGTGCTGGTCATGGGGTGGCGGTTCCTGGAGCGATGCCGGTTGGAGAATGTTGCCGAGGCCCGCGCCCATTTCGCCTCCGGGATCATGGCCGTCATCGAGGGTCTGATCGCCGGCGCGCGCAACATGGTGGGCATCGGTATGGCCATCGCCGCCGCCGGGATCATTGTCGGCGCCGTGGCGGCTTCCGGTCTCAGCACCAATCTGAGCAGTCTCGTCCAGGGCATCGCCGGTAGCAACATCGTGATCCTCCTGCTTCTGACGGCGGTGCTGGCCCTGATTCTCGGCATGGGGCTGCCCACCACTGCGAACTATATCGTCGTCGCCGGGATTCTCGCGCCGGTGCTGGTCGATGTGGGCAACGCCGCCGGATATATCCTGCCGCTGATCGCCGTCCACATGTTCGTTTTCTACTACGGTCTTATGGCCGACTCCACACCGCCGGTGTGTCTCGCCGCCTTCGCGGCATCGGCGATATCCCGGGCCGACCCGCTGCGCACGGGCGTGCAGTCATTCCTCTATGATATCCGTACCGGCGTGCTGCCGATGGTGTTCATTTTCAACAATGAGCTCTTGTTGATCGGTATTCACCACTGGTATGTAGGCGTGATGGTGTTGTTCGTCTCCCTGCTGGCTATATTCGCGTTCAGCTCACTGACCCAGGGCTGGTTTCTCACGCGGGTGAAGTGGTATGAGGGGATCATCCTGGCGCTGATCTGCATGATGCTGTTTCGCCCGGGCTTTTTCATGGACATGGTCTATCCGGAGTGGAAACCGGTCGATCTCGAAAAGTTCGCCGCCGGCGAGATGCAGATACCGAAGGGCCGCGAAATCAGATTCGAGGTGACTCAGGAGACGGGCTACGGCGACCGCTACCGCATGTACCGTTTCGAGGCGCCGGACCCGGGCAAGTCCATTGCCGACGGTTGGGGAATGATACTGGAGAAGGACGAGAACCACCCCAAGCGCTACGGCGTTACGGTGCGCTTCGGGACGCCGGCCGCCAAGGCTGGCATGCGGTCGATGGGAGAGTACATTACCGGCATGCAGGTGGAGCAGATCGGGGCGCCATCCAAGCGCTGGGTCTATCCCTTCGGTTTCCTGTTGATCGGTGTGCTCGTGCTTTCGCAACTTTCCCGTATGCGCCGCGAGAACACTGCGACTGGATCAGGCGGCGAGGTAAAGAGCCATGTATAAAGAGATCCTTCTAGCCATAGACCTCGAGGACGAGAACTCCTGGCGCAAGGCGCTGCCCGTCGCCGTGGAGTATGCCAAGACGTTCGAGTCTCGGATTCACGTGATCTCCGTGGTGCCGGAGTTCGGCATGGTGAGAGAGTATTTCCCGGAAGACTACGAGGAGAAGCTGAAGGAGTCCGTCAAGACGCAGCTCCATCAGTTTACATCGGGGCACATACCCAATGAGATCCAGGTTCAGCATATCATCGCTCACGGCGCGATCTATCAGGAGATCATCACGGCGGCCGACAAGGTTAATGCCGACCTGATCATCATGGCGTCTCACCGGCCGGGGCTCGGCGATTTCCTGTTGGGACCGAACGCCTCCAGGGTCGTACGCCACAGCAGCAAGTCGGTCCTAGTCGTTCGCTAGCCCACCTATCCAAGACCGACGCTATTGTCGCAGTATGGCCGACGCTCAATAGAACCTGTCCTGCGCCACGTACAGGAGGTACCGAATGCCGCAGCAGCCATGGATTGCGGGAGCGCCGAGGAGCCGGGGTCCCGGTGCAATAGGCGCGCTGGCCGGCAAGCCGGCCGAAGGGCCGTTCAGTTCAAGTCGACGGCATACGGCTTCAGGTCGGACAGGGACACGGTTTCCAGCGCCCGTTCGTGGGTGCCGCGCAGAAATACACGCGGGGCGGAACCCGCTTCGAGCGCTTCGAGCCAACGGGACGCACACAGGCACCATCGATCTCCCGGCCGCAGGCCCGGAAATTCAAACTCCGGACGGGGCGTGGAGAGGTCATTGCCCCGGCTTTTGCTGAATTCCAGGAATTCCCTGGTAAGCTGAACGCACACGGTATGCGAGCCGATGTCCTCGGCGCAGGTCTCACAGCTGCCTGTGCGCAGAAAACCCGTTAGCGGCTCCATCGAACAGGATTCCAGCGGTTGGCCCAGCACGTTCAGTGATGTCATCAGAACCGCACTCCACGAGTTTGCCTGAGAAGATTATAACTGCAAAAATGTCTTCCTCCGGGGCTTCACACCGGCCCATTATGTCCCTCAGGCGATCTTCGGCCGCCGCAGGGCCGCGCCCCGGCGGATCTGGTCGATGCTGTAGATCAACAGTCCTGCCCAGATGCAGGTGAACGTCAACGCATCGTTGAATGTGAACGCCTCGCCGAAGGCGAAGACGGCCAGCAGAAACTGCAGGGACGGTGCGATGTACTGGAGAAATCCCACCATCGTCAGGGGGATCCGGTTCGCCGCCGACGCGAAAAGCACGAGTGGCAAAGATGTCACCACGCCGGCCATGATCAGGTAGACGCTGAAAGACAGACCGAACGAGATGAAGGCGATTTGCCCGGTCACGGCCAGCCAAACGAGCCACAGGAGGGCGGGCGGCGCCAGGATCAGCGTCTCCACGCACAGGCCGGCGATAGGATCGGCCTGGATTTTCTTGCGCAAGGTGCCGTACAAGGCGAAGCTCGTCGCCAGAAACAGTGATATCCAGGGGATACGGGAGAATGAAAGCAGTGGTATGGCAACGCCCAATATTGCGAACAGCAGGGCGAGCTTCTGCAGGGGCCTCAGTCTTTCTCCGTAGAACAGGTAGCCGAACAGGCAGTTGAGCAACGGGCAGATGAAATAGCCGAGACTGGCTTCGAGCGCATGCTGGTGGTTGACCGCCCAGATGAATACCAGCCAGTTTGCTGCGATGAGCAGGGAAGTCAGCACCAGTCCCGAACGTCTTCTGCGGTCCGACAGTGTCAGGCGGAGTATGTGGAGCCGCCGGGTGAAGAACAGGATGCCGAGCAGTATCGCGGCGGACCAGATCACCCGGTGCGACAGGATCTCTTCAGGCGAGGCTGCCTGAACCAGCTTGAAATAGACGGGAAAGCATCCCCACAGCACAAAGGCCAGTACACCGTGCAGAAACGGGCTGTGCAAAGGACCTGTACTGTCGCGGTCGGCGGAGACTTCGCTGGGTTTCACCGGTGGTTAATATGCGCACAAGCCGTCGCTGTCCGATCTCCGGCAGACGACTGGTCTAGGGGAGGGCGGCTTCTCTCATCTCGCCGCGGCGCGTCGAAGAATCTGCCGCGGCGGCGAGGTGCTACCGCTTGCGGGCGGATCTCTTCGGGTTGATGCGTTCTTCCATCTGGTTGGTGCACTCCTTCAAGTAGGCAAGCACTTCCTTCTTGTTGCCGCGACGGTATCCCGTGATCGGGGAGCCTGGATTGTGGATGACGTAGCGGTACCAGTCGGCTCCATCCGCCCCTGCGGGTCCGCGGGTCTTCGTCAGCTCAATGACGGTGCATCGCAGCTTTTCCGGTGTGGGTTCGATATTCGTATCGGTTTTGCTTGCTACATCGTTCATAACAATTCCCGGTTGAAGCGTTCCCTTACGTGCACGTCAAACTGCCTGGCTATTTGAGATCGGATAGGGGGGTCGCGCGGCTCGCTGACCCCGAAAAACGGAGCCCGAAAAGACGTTTGTGGAGGTGACTGTACGTAAGAATGGCTTGAAAACGAGCCATTATACCCCAAATTTCGGCCAAAATCCCACAATGCGCCCCGTTCAGCGGGCTTCGTTCCTGGTGGCCAGATCCTGTTCCATTTCCTCCAGCGCGGCCCAGCGTTCGACGGCCCCGGACAGCTCCTGCTCCCTGGCCGCCAATTCCTTCAATACTGCGCTGTATTCCTCGTAGGGTCGGTTGTAGAAAACCGGATCGTTGGCCTGTTTCTGCAGGTCGGCGACCTCCTGCTCCAACGCTTCGATCAGGTCCGGAAGCTGCTGGAGCTCCAGCTTGTACTTGTACGATAACTTCCTCGTGCCTTCACGTTGCCCGGCTTGCGGCGTCGGCGGAGACTTCTCCGCGGCCGCTTCCTCCCGTTCCCCCAGCCGCCCTCCCTTGGCTTCCCAGTCGCTGTAGCCGCCGACATACTCCTTGATCCGGCCCCCGGGCTCGAATACCAGTACGCTGGTTACGACGTTGTCCAGGAACCGACGATCGTGGCTAACTACGATCAGCGTACCCGGATACTCCACCAGCCGATCCTCGAGCACGTCGAGGGTTTCCACGTCGAGATCGTTCGTGGGCTCGTCCAGCACCAGCAGGTTGGTGGCCCTGGTGAACAGCTTGGCCAGGATAATACGGTTCGTCTCGCCTCCGGACAGCGACTTAACGGGACTCATCGCTCGGCGGGGGCTGAACAGGAATCCCTTGAGGTAGCCGATAACGTGGCGCTGTCGGCCGTTGACGGTCACGTATTCCTGACCGTCGCCGACCACGTCGGCGACGGTCTTCTCCGGATCCAACGTGCGTCGGAGTTGGTCGAAATAGCCGATCTCCAGCCCGGTTCCGAGCTTGACGGTGCCTTCTTGCGGGGTGATCCTGCCCAGAAGAATGCGCAGCAAGGTGGTCTTGCCCACCCCGTTGTTGCCGATCAAGCCGATTCGGTCGCCGCGCATGATCTTCAGGGACAAGGCTTCGATCAGAGGTTCGTCGCCGAAGCGATGATGGATGTTGCGGGCCTCTATGACCTTGCGCCCGGACTGCTCCGCCTGTTCGACGTGGATCCTGGGGCCGTGCTGTGGGTTGATGCGTCTCGCTCGCTCCTCGCGCATGGTCATGAGGGCGCGCACGCGGCCCTCGTTTCTGCGCCGCCGGGCCTTCACGCCCCGGCGCACCCATGTTTCTTCCTTGGCCAGCTTCTTGTCGAACTCGCGGTTGTGCACCGCTTCGGCCTGCAGGGCCTGCTCCTTGCGCCTCAGGTACTGCTGGTAGTTTCCCGGCCAGCTGGTGAGGCGTCCGCGGTCAAGCTCAACGATACGGGTCGCAAGCGTATCGAGGAATGCGCGGTCATGGGTGATGAACAGAACGCTGCCTTCGAACCGCCTGACCCGTTCCTCCAGCCATTGTATCGAGGTCAGGTCGAGGTGGTTGGTCGGCTCGTCCAACAGTAGCAGGTCGGGATTGTTCACCAGCGCCCGGGCGAGCCCCACACGCCTGCGCCAGCCGCCGGACAGTTCGCCGAGGCGCCGATTCGCAGGCAATCCCAGCTCGGTCACGACCGCGGCCACCCGCTGGTCCGCGTTCCATCCCCCTTTCGCTTCGATGCGGCGCTCCAGGTCCTCCAATGCCCGGACTTCCGATTTGCTGACCGCCGCCGCGGCCAGCCGCTCGTATTCGTCGATCCATTGACGCAGGCGCCGCAGGCCGCCGGCGACCACCTGTGAGACCGTGCAGTCGTGCTCCTCGGGCAGGCTCTGCTCGAGCCGGCTGACGACGATATCCGGAGCCCACCGTATCTCGCCGCGATCAGGCTGTAGATCGCCCGCCAGGAGCCTCATCATGGAAGTCTTGCCGGTCCCGTTGCGCCCGATCAGGCACACGCGCTCGCCGGCATCCATGGTGAATTCCGCGTCGGCGAGCAGCGGCTGGTCGCCGAACTCCAGGCAGACCTTGTCGAAGGCGACCAGGTTCATCGTAATACTGGGGGTTGGTGGATCGTCAATGCATAAAGGGTGGGGGCGGGCGGATGCGGTCCGTCAGGGTATTACGGACAGCTTCTCGAGCTCTGCTGCATTCGCCTGATACATGGCGTAGTTGTGTTTGACGGCATCGTTGATGTCTTTCTGAATTCGTGCGGTGTGGAGCTGCTGCGTCACCCATTGGTGTTCCGCCCAGTTACCCTTGCCCGTCATCACCACCTCCATCTCGGCGCTAACGGCGCCGAGAACCGATCCGATCCCACCGGACAATGCAGGCAGGTCCGTGGCCGAGGGTTCCTTGTCTTTGTATTTTTTCTTCAGCTTATCGAGATGCGCCATCTGTTCCTTCCGGACTTCGGCTGTCTTGCGCATTACGTCCATGTAATCCTTCATTTGTTGTTCAGTGATCATGCTGTCGGCCGGGGGACTGTAGTGGTCCTTCTCGGCCCGATCCATCAGGTCCGCATAGCGCTGGATATTCCCGAACATGCCTACCTGGGCAGGTTGCTCCCCGGTCATGGACATCCCCCCTCTGTACGCACCCATCAGGCCGCCGTGACCGAACATATAGCCGATGAGCATCATCAGCACGACGGACACCACCAGTGACGATACGTAATGGATGACCCGCTTGTCCTCGGGCACCTCGAGGTAGGAGGGAATAATCTGGTACAGATAAACCAGGGTGATGATGGACAGGGCGAGCGAAACGATCCATCCAATGTACGGCACGGGCGCCACAATGTTTCCCGCGTATGCCGGAATTGCAGCCAGCGACAGAGCCGCGAGTCCGCGGTTGAAGTCATGCTTGCCCTTGAACACGCCGGCGAGATAACTGTATATGAACGACACGACGGCGATTGCAATGATGGCGAAGACAATCGTCAGCAGCCACCAGCCGAATCCCATGTGGTAGCTTCGGAATACCAGCGACAGGATGCCGGACAGCACGGACGAGGCGATGATCAATGGCAGGGTCAGCAATACCGCAGTGTCCTGCCAGCCGCGATTCTCAGCTAGATATGACTGCCAGGTTGCCCGTGGTTCCAGCAGTCCGCCCTTGATCAGCTCAATGGTCTTGTTGATGTCAAACATGCGATTCTCCAAAGTGCCTCTTTGGCACGATGTTGCTTGAACACACGCGGAGAGTACCGCCCGTTGGCGCGAACGGGACACGTGTGCGCGGTGCGAGGACACCAGTCGCTTCACTGGCGGCGAACCCGGGACGCGGTGTCCCGTCCGGAACGTCGGGAAGCCCCCTTCCAACGCGCTGATGATAACCGGGATGAGGCCCGGGTGCTGCCGTTGTTGTAGTCTTTTCGCGTGTCCGCGGCAGCCCGCTGCCCACCCGGTCGTCCGCGCACGACCGCTTGTCGCGCCGAAGACGCCGATCGCACCGGGGCATCGCACGCGGGCCTTTGTTCAGAGGGTCCGAACCTCGATCTGCGCCAGTCGCACCGGTTCGAAATAGCAGAAGGAGCGAGGCGGGACCTCGGTGCTCTCGGGGCGCCCCTGGATCAGGGGACCTGGATGCCTCCGCCGCCGGGCATTCCGCCGCCCGGCATGCCGCCGCCCGGCATTCCGCCACCGCCGCTGCCCGGCACGTAGATGGAGGACGCCGCTTCGCGCCGCATCTCTTCCAGCTCTTTGGCGGTCTGATCCACTGCTTCCTGGGCGGCGGCGGCGAACTTCTCCACGGCTTCTGCGAGGGATTCGGCCTCCAACTCGAAGGACAGCGGAATCGTGCCCATGGGAGTCATCAACTGGGCCTGACCGACGTAAAGTACCCGGCGGTCTGAATCCTCGGAGCCGTCGACCTTGATAGGGATCAGGCGGCGGATACTGCCCACCCTCCGATCAGTGAGCACCTCCTCCCGGTAGAGTTGATCCACCTGCATTTGCATGTCTTTGCTCTCAACCTTAGCCATATGCGTCCGCATCGATTCATCGATAATGGCCGGTAAGGTTAACAAACCGTGTTCCGGCAGTCGAATCAGTTGCGGCAATTCGTGGACGAACCGTTCGATGCTTCCTTAGAATCGGCGGTTCGAAACGTCTCAAAGACCAGTGCTATGCCTGCCACGATTGATGACCTCCTCCGCATCATGGCCGACCTCAGGGATCCGAACGGCGGATGCCCGTGGGACCTGAAGCAGGATTTCGAAACCATCGCCCCCTACACGATAGAGGAGGCCTACGAAGTCAGCGACGCCATACAGCGCGGTGACATGGAGGACTTGCGCGAGGAGCTCGGTGACCTTCTGCTGCAGGTGGTGTACCACGCCCAGATGGCGGGGGAGGCCGGATCGTTTGCCTTCGACGACGTGGTGGCGGCGATCTGCAGCAAGATGGTCGAACGCCATCCGCACGTTTTCGACCGAAAGCGGGACGTCAGTGAGGCGGAGCTGCGCGACGTGTGGGAATCCCGGAAAGAAGACGAGCGGCGCCGCAAGAAAGAGGACGGCGCCCTGGACGGTGTGGCCCTGGCCTTGCCCGCCCTGATGCGGGCGCAGAAGCTCATCAAGCGCGCCGCTCGCAAGGGGTTTCATTGGGGTTCAGTGGCGGATGCGCTTGCGAAGTGCCGGGAAGAGTTGGATGAGTTTCGGCATGCTGCGGACCAGGAAGAAGGCCACGGGCGCCTGGAGGAAGAGCTCGGTGACGCGTTGTTCGCCTGCGTCGGCTTGGCCGCGCAGTGCCGCCTGGACGCGGAGGAAGCCCTTCGGCTCGCCAACGCGAGGTTCGAGGAACGATTCCGGCGGGTGGAGAAGGCACTCGAGGATCAGGAGCGTGACATGGACGCAGTGCCGGCACCGGATCTGCTGCAACTGTGGAACCGATGCAAGACCCATGACGGCTGAGGTGCACCGGTGGTAACCCGGGATCCCGGTCCCCTGCGATGCTGGAGATGCGGCGCGGACCTCAAGGCGGTCCCCGTGCCGTTTTCCCGCTTTGCGGAGTGCCCGGCCTGCAAGGTCGATCTCCACGTTTGCCGGATGTGCAGGCACTACAACCCGCGATACGTGGGGCACTGCGATCACGAGTTCGCCGACAAGGTTCTGATGAAGGAGAAGTCCAATTTCTGCAGCCATTTGAAGCCGGATCCCGGCGCCTTCACCGGCGCCGTCGATACTGGAAAGGCGCGTGCCCAGGAGGAACTGGAGTCGCTGTTCGGGGCCGGTGGCGAGTCGGCCGCCCAGGCGGCTGAAGACGCGCCCGAGTCGGACGCCGAGGCAGCTAAGAAGAAGCTGGACGACCTGTTTGGGGATTAACCGAAGGGATCTTAAAGGAATCGCGGCTGAAGCCGCTCCTACAGTCGGGGGATCGGCACTGAGGTCTGCTACGGATTGTAGGAGCGGCTTCAGCCGCGATCCCGCGGGCCCTCAGCCGCGATCGCCCAGCAGATCGATGATCTTCGGCACCGGCAGCCCCTCTCCCCCCTCGTCGCTCAGCCGCTGAAACAGATCCCTGATGGCGGCGGCGCTGGTCGCGGGTGAGTGATGTTCGTTTGCCATGTCGGTGTAATAGGTCATGTCCTTTCTGCAGTTGCCGATGGTGAACAGGAACCCGGCTTCGTCCCCTTCCGTGATATATGGCGTCAGCCGCTTGAGGGCGACGCTGTCGCCGCCGCCCGTTCTCAACACCTCCAGAAAGGTCGCCATGTCGACATTGGTCCTGTTGGCACAGACGACGGCTTCCGCGAGCAGCGCGCAGTTGCCCAGCGAGATGAAATTATGCAGCAGCTTCAGCGCGTGGCCCGTGCCCACAGGCCCGGCATGGAAGATGTTCTCGGCGAAAGTGCTCAACAAAGGTCGCAGCGCATCAAGGAGGGATGAATCGCCGCCGGCCAGCAGGTTCAGCCTGCCTTCCTCGGCCTCTTTGGGGGTCCGCGTCATGGGGATATCGAGGTACGCGGCCCCTTTCTCCTTGATTGCATGGTGTACCCGGGACGTGGTTCCCGGTTCGATAGTGGACAGGTCGACGACAATCTGGCCGGGTTGGATGGCGGCGGCAACTCCCTGCTCCCCTAAAATCACCTCTTCCACCTGGGGCGAGCCGGTGACGCATACCAGCACGACGTCGCTGTACCGCACCAGCCCTTCGATATCCTCCACCTCGACGGCGCCGCGCTCTGCGAGATCGTCGGTGGGACTGTTTCCAGGATGGGCGAGGTAGGCGAGATGATAGCCCCCCTTCAGTATGTTTTTAGCGACGCCGTGGCCCATTCGTCCGGCGCCGATCAAACCTGTTTTCTCAATGTTCATAGCTGAAGTCCTGGTTGGCGTGCAGGTGCCGTGTTTGTCGATGGATGTGTCGGGTTCGGGACTGCGGATCGCGCCGGTTCGCCCGCTGCAGGCGGCCCTGGTCCCGCTCCAGGGCGCGCGCCGCCGTATCGGCGGATATGCCCAGAGCTTCGATCGCGCCCTGCCGCACCAGACTGAACAATCGACCCAACGCGATTCGATGAGTCTGCCCGGTTGTTCTGTAAAGCCATCCGGCAAGCGCGTGGAAATTGTCGAAGGGCCGGTCGCCGAGCAGCAGGGGACGCACGGATTCGAAACGTCCGGAGTTGACGATCAGGTCCCAGTAGCGGGCGAAGCGGTTCATTGACTGCATGGTGGCGAAGTCGATCCGGTCTGTGGACAGGATATTGTAGGGCGGGTCGGGGTTGAAGCGCAGGTCGTGCGTTTGCGTATGGCGAATGATGGGTGAACCCCGCAGACGCTTGAGAATGCCCACCTGGATCTCATGGGGACTTGCCGCCACCAACCGATCGAAGCCGTCGCGAAATGTTTCGAGGGTCTCGCCGGGCAGCCCGAAAATGAGATCCGCGTGAACGTGCGCGTGGGTGTTGTATCGGAGCCACCGCAGGTTCCGTATAGTCCTGTCGTTTTCCTGCCGACGGTTGATGAGGTCCTGAACCTGTTGAGTGAAAGTCTGAACTCCGATCTCGAACTGCATTGAGCCGGGTGGAAAGCGGGCCACCAGCTCTTTGACGGCCGTGGGTAGACGATCGGGGATCAGCTCGAAATGCAGGAACAGACTGTCGCTCATCCGCTCCAGGAAGAATTGCAGGATCGCGACGGTCGTGGACTGCTTGAGATTGAAGGTCCGGTCCACGAACCGGAAGTGGCGGGCGCCGCGCGCGTGAAGCTCATCCATCTGCTGCAAGAACGCGCCCAGATCGAACGGCCAGGCGGTCTTGTCCAGCGCCGAAAGGCAGAACTCGCACTTGAAGGGACAGCCCCGGGACGCTTCCACGTAGAGCAGGCGGTTGCGCAGATCCTCCGCGGTGTAGTCTCCATAGGGCAGGCGCAGGTCCCGCAGCCCGAAGTCGGCCGGCTGGACGATTTTGTCCAACGGGCCGTCGCCGTCCATGACGCGCCTGCACAGGTCGGCAAAGGCGAGGTCCGCCATCCCGGGGATGACGTGGTCGGCGGCGTCGACGATCGCCTGCTCGTCGTATTCATGGCTCACCTCCGGTCCGCCCAGCACTACCACCGTTTGCGGCCGGATCCGCTTGATCAGCTCTACGATCTGGGTGCTGATCGCAACATTCCAGATGTACACGCCAAGGCCGACAATGTGGGGCTCTTCGGCCAGTATCCTTTCGACAATATCCATGGCGCGTTCATTGATGGTGAATTCCATCAAACGGCTGTGCCGGCGCAACTCCCCCAGGTTCGCGTAAAGGTACCTGAGCCCCAGCGAGGCATGCATGTACTTGGCGTTGACGGTCGCGAGCACGATGGTGGTCACGATGCGGCTCCCGTCATGCCGGTCGCACTGCCGCGGCCGGGTCGACGGAGTTGGCCCGCTCCGCCAGCGTGTCCAGCACCCGGCCCACGGCCGCGAAACCGAAGGACGCCGTCAGGTGCGTGGCCGAGCCGAGACCGCCGCAGTGCAGGGAGGCCGCCACGGGTGCCGCGCGGGAGACCGCCACGGTTCCGTCCCCTTGTGGGTATCTCGCCTGCTCGAGGGAGTAGACACAGGGCACGTTCATGCGGCCGGACCTCGGGAAGCCGTATTGCCTGCGCAGGTGCCGGCGGGTCCTGGCGAGTAGGGGGTCGTGGACGGCCCGGCTCAGGTCGTCCACCCGTATCCGGGTGGGATCGCTCTGGCCGCCGGTACCGCCGACAGTGATGATGGGGCAGCGGTTCGTGATGCAGTGGTCGATCATGGCGGCCTTGGCCATCGGCTGGTCCGCGCAGTCGATGACGTAGTCCAGGTCGCCGGTATCGATCAGGGACGAAACGTTGTCCGGTGTCGCGAAGTCCTCGATGCAGTCCACCCGGCACTGCGGGTTGATATCCGCGATGCGCCGGTGCATGGCGGCCACCTTCGCCATGCCGAAATCCGGCTCCAGGGCATGGATCTGGCGGTTCACGTTGGACTCGCTGACGTGGTCCATATCGATCAGCACGATCACGCCGATGCCGCTGCGGCCCAGAGCCTCCGCCGCCCACGACCCCACGCCTCCAATGCCGACGACGCAGACATGGGAATGTTGGAACAACCGCAGTGCCCTCTCGCCGTATAGGCGCGCAATGCCGCCAAAACGGCGCCCCAGGTCGGGGGCGTCAAAGGGATCGGTGGCACTCGGCATGTCTCGGTTCATGTTGTCGAATGGGGCAGGTGTCCAATATCCGGCCGGGGGGACGGCATCGGTTGCGAATGACGAGCGTGAAGCTGCCTATTAATATACCCGTCTGCGTGGAGGATGTGGGATGCAGGACCTTCACGGTTCATCCAAAATACCCGGATGCAGCTGATCGACTCCCATTGCCACCTGGATTTCGAGGCGTTCGACCACGACCGCGACGCGGTGCTGGACAACGCCGCGGCGGCCGGCGTCGGCGCGATCGTGGTGCCCGGTGTCCAGCGGGATACCTGGGATCGCCTGGTCGAGTTGTGCGGCGCAGTCGGGCATTTGTACTACGCGTTGGGGCTCCACCCCTTGTTCATCGGAGCGCACCGGCCGGCAGACCTGGGCGAGCTCGCGGCCCGCGTGTCGGCGCTTGCCCCTGTTGCCGTGGGGGAGATCGGGCTGGACTTTTTTGACAAGAACCAGGACCCGGGGCCACAACTGGCTCTCTTCGAACGCCAACTGGAGATCGCGCGGGAGCATTCGCTGCCGGTAATCCTGCACGTCCGCAAGGCCCACGACGAAGTGCTGGCGCTTTTGCGGCGCCATCGAATCCGCGGCGGCATCGCCCACGCCTTCAACGGCTCCAGGCAGCAGGCCGACAAGTATCTCGAGCTGGGTTTCAAGCTCGGCTTCGGCGGCATGCTCACTTTCGAACGGTCGCGAAAGCTTCGGGCTCTGGCCCGGGACCTGCCCCTGGACGCGCTGGTGCTGGAGACGGATGCGCCTGACATGACGGTCGCCCAATACAGGGGCCGGCGCAACAGCCCCGAGTACATTCCGTACGTGCTTGATGCCCTGGCCTCGGTGCGGGCGGAGTCCAAGGAGGAGATCGCCGCCGCAACAACCCGCAATGCAGCCGCGACCTTCGGTCTGCCTATCGACTCCCTGGAATACCTCCCATCGTGAATCTGATCGACATCCACAACGCCACCGTCTACCGGGGCGACACGCGCGTCTTCGACGGTTTCTCGCTGTCCATCGACGAGTCTGAGAACACGGCAATCATAGGTCCCAACGGCGCCGGCAAGACCACGCTTTTGAAGGTGTTGAACCGGGAGTTGTATCCGGTCTACGAGCCGGGGTCGTCCGTGCGCATCCTGGGACGCGAGAGATGGAACGTCTGGGAGCTGCGGAAGAGCCTCGGCGTCGTGTCCCACGACCTCCAGATCCACTACCTGGGCTACGTGCGGGGTATCGACGTGGTGCTGTCGGGCTACTACGCATCCGTGGGCGTCTACGACTACCAGAGCTTCGACCAGGATCAGATCGAGCACGCCAGGGGGATCATCCGCTGGCTGGGGGTGGAGGATATCGCCGAGCGCGTTTTCTCCACCATGTCCACCGGCCAGCAGCGCCGGTTCCTTCTGGGCCGGGCACTGATCCACGAGCCCCCCCACCTGGTGCTGGATGAGCCCACCAGCGGTCTGGACCTTAAGGCCACCTTCCAGTATCTCCAGGTGATCAGACGCCTGATGCAGGAAGGCCGCAGTCTGTTGCTGGTCACTCATCACATCCATGAGATCCCGCCGGAGATCGGCCGGGTCATTCTGATGAGCCGCGGTACCATCGTCGACGATGGACCCAAGGAGGAGATGCTTACGGACGCCCGACTCAGCCGATTGTTCGGCGTGCCGATACATGTCGTCAGCGGCAATGGCTACTACCAGACTTTGCCGGGTTGAGGGCCGCTGGTCATCGGAGCGGCTGCCGGCGAGCCGTGAAACGCGGCCGGCCATCCCGGGTCCGACAGCCCACGCCGACTAAGCGGTTTATAGCAATTGCCGGAAATTGACATTATAGTAGGCGGACAAAATAACGATCCGGCGGGTCTAGCGGCGACTAGACTGGTCCGTAGAAGGCCTGTCAACGCGCCCGTTCGACCAGGGCGGACGTAACTACACCACCTGGAGCTGTCATTGGTAAGATGACTGAGCGAGCTTTGGACACGTTTCCAAAACTTCTGCAGCACAATGCCGAGCGCTTCGCCGACCGGCCCTCAATCCGGGAGAAGGATTTCGGGATCTGGCAGACCTGGACCTGGTCCGAGGTTCTCGAGGAGGTTCGCCTGCTCGCTTGCGGGCTGGCGGCCAGGGGCTTCAAGCGCGGCGACACTCTGGCGGTCGTCGGCGACAACCGGCCGCGCCTGTACTGGGGCATGGCCGCCGCGCAATCTCTCGGCGGCGTGCCCGTGCCCGCTTACCAGGACGCGGGCGCAGAAGAGTTTCAATACGTCCTGGAGCACTCGGAAGTGAAGTTCGTGCTGGCCGAGGACCAGGAACAGGTGGACAAGGTCCTGGAAGTCCAGGACCGTTGCCCGCTGCTCCAGGAAATCATCTACGACGACCGCCGGGGTATGAGGAACTACGACCATACCCATATGGAGGATTTCGACGCGGTTCAGGCTCAGGGTCGCGAGTTCCTGGAGAAGCATCCCGGCTACTTCGACGAGCAAGTCGCCCTCGGCAAGGGAACGGATACCGCCATTATTCTCTACACCTCCGGCACGACGGGGCGGCCCAAGGGCGTCGTGTTGAGCTACGATAATATGGTCATCACGGCCCGCCACGGGGTCGAATTCGACCACCTCACCGAGAATGAAGAGGTCCTGGCATACCTGCCGATGGCGTGGGTGGGCGATCACCTGTTTTCCTACGCCCAGGCCTATGTCGCGGGCTTCTGCGTAAGCTGCCCGGAAAGCCCGGAGACGGTCATGCACGACATGCGCGAGATCGGGCCGACGTTCTTCTTCGCACCTCCGCGGATCTTCGAGAACCTGTTGACCCAGGTATCCATCCGCATGGAGGACACCGCCCGGATCAAGCAGGTCATGTTCCGCTATTTCATGGAGCTCGCTAAGAGTATCGGTCCCGACATCCTGCGCGGCGCAAGTGTGGGTCTGCTGGACAGGATCAAGTATTTCATCGGTAAGCTGCTGGTCTACGGTCCTCTGAAGGACACCATGGGCATGGGTCGGATACGTCTCGCCTATACCGCCGGCGAGGCGATCGGGCCGGACATTTTCGATTTCTATCGTTCCCTGGGTATCAATATCAAGCAGCTCTATGGGCAGACCGAAGCGGCGGTCAATATCACCTTGCAGCCCGACGGTGAAGTCTATCCCGACACCGTGGGCAAGCCCGCGCCGGGTGTCGAGATCAAGATCTCGGAAAGCGGCGAGGTTTTGTACAGGAGCCCGGGCGTCTTCCAGTGCTATCACAAGAACGAGGAGGCGACAGCGGAAGTCAAGACTGCCGACGGCTGGGTTCATACCGGCGACGCTGGTTTCTTCGACGCCAACGGGCACCTGAAGATCATCGACCGGGTCAAGGATGTCGGTCACCTGAACGACGGGTCCATGTTCGCGCCGAAGTACATAGAGAACAAGCTGAAGTTCTTCCCGCACATCAGGGAAGCCGTGGCTTTCGGGCATCAGCGCGACTACTGCACCGTAATGATAAATATCGATCTGGAGGCGGTGGGGAATTGGGCGGAGCGCCGTAACGTTCCCTATTCCAGCTACCAGGAGCTGGCGTCGCGGCCGGAAGTGTACGAACTGGTCCAGGAGAGCGTTGAAAAGGTCAACGCCGATCTGGCCCACGACGAGAAACTCGCTCCTTCGCAGATCAAGCGTTTTCTAATCCTGCACAAGGAACTTGACGCGGACGACGGCGAGCTTACCCGTACCCGCAAGGTCCGGCGCGGATTCATCGCGGACAAGTACGAGGAAATCGTCGAAGCCCTGTATGGCGGCGAGTCGTCCTGCCACGTGGAGACGCAGGTCACCTACGAGGATGGGCGGACCGGCAATCTGGCGGGCGATCTGTTGATCCGTGACTTGAGCTCGGGACCGACGTTCAAGCAGCTCAAGAAGGCCAGTTGATGCCCGAGCAGCACAACGGTGAGGTCCTGCTGGCCGTGGATGGCATCAGCCTGTCCTTCGGCGGTGTCACGGCGCTGGAGAGCGTCAGCTTTGATATCCGAAAGGGAGAGATCCGCGCCATCATCGGTCCCAACGGCGCCGGAAAGAGCTCGATGTTGAATGTCATCAACGGGTTTTATCATCCCCAGGAAGGCACGATCACCTACAAAGGCGAGACCCGCGCCCGGATGAGGCCGCATGTCGTGGCAGCCCATGGCGTCGCCCGGACTTTCCAGAACATCGCTCTGTTCAAGGGCATGTCGACGCTGGACAACATCATGACGGGTCGTAACACCAAGATGGGGCGCAACGTGCTGTGGCAG
This sequence comes from uncultured Gammaproteobacteria bacterium, assembly GCA_963731035.1. Taxonomy (GTDB): domain Bacteria; phylum Pseudomonadota; class Gammaproteobacteria; order Arenicellales; family JAANXG01; genus JAANXG01. Next base: position 237,543 of record CAVSUY010000017.1, read on the forward strand.
GCGCTCTATTTCGGTCCGGCGCGCAGAGAAGAAATGCGTCACCGCGAGTACGTGGAGCACATCATTGACTTTCTCGAGATCCAGTCGATCCGAAACACCCAGGTCGGGCGCTTGCCCTACGGCATGCAGAAGCGGGTTGAGCTGGGCCGGGCGCTGGCGGCGGAACCGGAACTACTGCTGCTGGACGAGCCAATGGCAGGCATGAACGTCGAGGAGAAAGAGGACATGTGCCGGTTCGCCCTGGACGTCAACGAGGAGTTCGGTACCACTATCGCGCTGATCGAGCACGACATGGGCGTGGTGATGGATATATCAAACCGGGTCGTGGTGCTGGACTACGGAAAGAAGATCGCGGACGGCACGCCGGACGAGGTACGCGGCAACCAGGACGTTATCGATGCGTATCTCGGCGTCACCCACGAATGAACACGATTCGCCAAGCGAACCGGGGTTATTGAGATGAATGCAGCGGTGGCTTTTTTCATAGAGACCGTGATCAGCGGCTTGATGACCGGCGTCATGTACGCGCTGGTGGCGCTCGGTTTCGTGCTGATATTCAAGGCTTCCGGGATGGTGAATTTCGCCCAGGGGGTTATGGCGTTGTTTGCGGGTCTCGCGCTCTATGGTTTCATCGGGCCGGATGGCTGGGTCGCCCGGAGTTTCGGCTTCACTTTCCCAGTATGGGCGGCCCTGTTGCTCACGGTGGGCGTCATGATCGTCCTCGCGTGGCTGGTCGAACGATTGATGCTGCAGCACCTTGTCAGACAGGCGCCCATCATACTGTTCATGGCCAGCATCGGTCTGTCCTATATCCTCGAGGGCAGCGGCGACATGTTGTTCGGCTCGGACGTCCGGGTGCTGGATATCGGCATTCCCCACGGGGCTTGGGATTGGGCCTTCAATCATGGGTTCTATATCGAGAAACTCGAGATCGTCGCCTCCATTACCGGCGCCATCCTGGTGACGGTCCTGGCGATCTTCTTCCACCGCACGCGCATAGGTCGGGCGCTGCGAGCGGTGGCGGATGATCACCAGGCAGCCCTGAGCGTTGGCATCAACCTGCGAACGATCTGGGTGATCGTCTGGTCGGTGTCGGGGGTGGTGGCCCTCGTCGCGGGCATCATGTGGGGGAGCCAGTCGGGGGTGCAGTTCTCCCTGTCCCTGATCGCCCTCAAGGCGCTGCCCGTTTTGATCCTGGGTGGTTTCACGTCCGTTGCGGGGGCAATCGTTGGCGGACTGATTATCGGCGTCGGCGAAAAGCTGGCCGAGATCTATGTCGGACCGTATGTGGGCGGTGCCATCGAATCCTGGTTCGCTTACATGCTGGCGATGGCGTTCCTGTTTTTCCGACCACAGGGACTGTTTGGCGAACGCATCATCGAGCGGGTGTGACCACTGTTGCCGCGATCGGCGTCGTGCGGAGGGTCTGAAAGACATGCTTTATAGAGAAACCGGGCAATTCAAGGCCACGTACGAGAGCGATCAGGCGATCTTTCCCATCGCCCAGGATCGTTGGGTGGTGTTGGGCGTGTTGGTAGTCGCCTTCGGGGTGGTACCTTGGCTTATCAACGACTATTGGTCCAACGCGGTGATGCTGCCATTCCTTGCCTACGGTCTGGCCGCCCTGGGATTGAACCTGCTTACCGGGTACTGCGGCCAAGTATCCCTGGGCACCGGCGGATTCCTGGCCGTGGGCGCCTACGCCACCTTCAAGCTGGTGACCTTGTTCCCGGAGATGAATTTCATCCTCGTGGTGTTGCTTTCCGGCTGCATCACCGCCGCGGTGGGTGCCGTGTTCGGCCTGCCCAGCTTCCGTATCAAGGGCTTCTACCTGGCGGTCGCCACCCTGGCGGCCCAGTTCTTCCTGGGTTGGTTATTCAACAAGGTGGGGTGGTTCTACAACGACAATCCTACCGGTCAGATCACCATGCGGCCGGTCGAGGTGTTCGGGGTTCTGGTGACCGGAGCACACGCGAAGCCGGCGGCGCAGTATCTGTTCTGCCTGACGTTCGTGGTGATATTCGCTTTCCTGGCCAAGAACATCGTGCGCGGGCGCACAGGACGGGAGTGGATGGCGATTCGGGACATGGACATCGCGGCCGAGTTGATCGGCATCCGCCCCCTGCGCGCCAAGCTGCTGGCTTTTGCGGTGAGCTCGTTCTATATCGGTGTTGCCGGCTCTCTGTATTTCTCCGTATGGCTGGGCGCCGCCGAGCCCCTGGAGGCGTTCGGAATCGACCAGTCATTCCTGGTTCTTTTCATGATCATCATCGGTGGTCTGGGCAGCATACTCGGCTCGTTCCTGGGCGCCGCATTCATTACTCTGATGCCGATTTTCCTGAAGAATACGCTGGTGGGGGGCATGGGATTGGAATCAGTTACCGCCAAGCACATCGAAACCAGTTTGTTGGGTGTACTCATTGTCTTTTTTCTGATCGTCGAACCGCTCGGCTTCGCGCGAATGTGGCAGATCATGAAAGAGAAACTGCGCATGTGGCCGTTTCCGTATTGAGGGACGGCGGCGGAGTGGTATAGTGGGTACGTTGTTCATAATCACCACGAGAGGAGGTTGTAAATGATTCTCAAGAGATTGTTCCTCACCCTGGCGGCTGCCGTGGTCATGGCGCCGTTGATGGTGTCATCGGCGAGCGCATACGAGTTGGTCATGCCCTCGCTGGACTACCGGACCGGCCCCTACGCCCCCAATGGCATTCCGTTCGCTAATGGATACTCGGATTACTTGACCATGCTCAACGAACGGGACGGGGGAATCGAAGGAGTCAAGATCAAGAATCCCACCTGCGAAACGGCGTACAACACGAAACAGGGCGTGGAGTGCTACGAGAAGCTCAAAGGCACGCCTCCGTCGGGGGCGCTGGTGTTTCAACCCCTGTCCACGGGTATCACTTACCAATTGATACCGAAAGCGACTGCGGACGGTATCACCGTTCATTCCATGGGCTACGGACGTACTTCCGCCGCCGACGGCAAGGTATTCAAGTGGATCTTCAATTTCCCCGCCACCTACTGGGACCAGGCTGCCGTGTTCGTCAAGTACATCGGCGAGAAGGAAGGCGGCATGGACAAGCTGAAGGGCAAGAAAATTGCGCTGGTGTATCACAACTCGGCCTATGGCAAGGAGCCGATTCCCACACTTCAGGCGACGTCCAAGAAGTTCGGCTTTGACCTGATGTTGCTGCCGGTGGATCCGCCGGGACAGGAGCAGGGCGCGACCTGGTTGCAGGTGCGCCGCGAGAAGCCGGACTGGATCCTGATGTGGGGCTGGGGCGTGATGAACCAGGTTGCCATCGAGCAGGCGGCTTCCATCAAGTTTCCGATGGACCATTTCATCGGCGTGTGGTGGTCCGGCTCGGAGAACGACGTAGAGCCGGCCGGCATGGGTGCCGACGGCTATCTCGCGGGTAACTTCCACGCTCCGGGCGCCAATTTTCCGGCCCTCGACGACATCAAGAAGTACGTCTACGACAAGGGACTCTCCCAGGGCGAACGCGACCGCGTCGGTGAAGTGCTCTACAACCGCGGTGTGATTGCCGCGGTGTACGCGACGGAGGCAATCCGTACGGCGATGAAGATGCACAACACCAAGGAAGTCACTCAGGCAATGGTGCGAGACGGCTACGAGCATCTGAACCTGACGGAGGATCGCCTGAAGGAACTCGGTCTGCCGAACTTCACGTATCCCGTGAAGATTACCTGCGCCAATCACGGCGGGCCGCGCAAGGTCGCCATTCAGCAATGGAATGCGAAGACCAAGACGTGGCACCTGATCACGGGTTTCTACGACACCATGCATGACGTCGTGGATCCATTGATCGAAGAAGATGCGATGAAGTTCGCAAAGGAGAACAACATAACGCCCCGCTCCTGCAACTGAGCGCGGCGCGTTTGTCGTTCCAGTGAGCATCCGGGATATTCGCTGTGAGAGCTGAGGGGAACAGCACCGGCAACGGTGAGGATATTCTCCTGAGTGTCAATAACATCGAGGTCATCTACGACCACATCATCCTGGTGCTCAAGGGTGTATCGCTGGGGGTGTCCGAGGGGGGCATCGTAGCCCTCCTCGGCGCCAACGGCGCTGGGAAGTCCACGACCCTCAAGGCAATCTCCAACCTGCTCGGCGCCGAGCGGGGAGAGGTTACCAAAGGGTCCATCATGTTCAAGGGCCAGCCGGTGGCCCAGTTATCACCCAACGCGCTCGTTCAGCGCGGGGTGGTGCAGGTGATGGAGGGACGTCACTGCTTCGAGCACCTGACCGTGGAGGAGAACCTGTTCACCGGTGCCTATGCGCGGGCCGACGGCCGGGAAGCGATTAACGCGGATCTCGAGATGGTGTATGGCTACTTCCCGCGCCTCAAGGAGAGAAGCCGGTCACAGGCCGGTTATACATCGGGCGGCGAACAGCAAATGCTCGCCATAGGTCGAGCGCTGATGACCAAGCCGTCGGTGATTCTGCTGGACGAGCCGTCGATGGGACTGGCACCCCAGCTGGTGGAGGAGATCTTCGAGATCGTCAAGCAGCTGAACGAGAAGGAAGGAGTGACGTTCCTGCTGGCGGAGCAGAATACCAACGTGGCGCTGCGATACGCCAAGTACGGCTACATTCTGGAGAACGGCCGGGTGGTTATGGACGGCGACGCCCAGTCACTGGCCAGCAATGAGGACGTCAAGGAGTTCTACCTCGGGATGAGTGGAGAGAAAAGAAAGAGCTTCAAAGAGATCAAGCACTACAGGCGCCGCAAGCGCTGGTTGTCCTGACTGGTCGTACTTGAGGGTCGCCGTCTAGCGCGGCGGCAGCCATTTCCGCAGATTTGCCCGGGACAGAGATCATGTCCGATTCCCCCTACTTTGACGATCTGGAAACACGAGATCCCGAGGAGCGCCTGACATCTTTGTTCCGGCGCCTGCCGGATCAGATCCAATATGCGATCGACAACGCACCTGTGTACAAGGAGTTGCTCGGCCACATTGATGCCCGCGCCGTCACCGACGTCACCGCGCTCGCCCGCCTGCCAGTGGTCCGTAAAAGCGAACTGCTCGAACGGCAGCGAAACGTACCGCCTTTCGGCGGCTTCGCTGCCCAGCTGATCGCGGGTGCGGCGCGGGTGTTCTGCTCCCCGGGACCGATCTATGAGCCCGAGCCGGCGGTGGAGGACTACTGGCGCATGGCCCGGGCGCTCTATGCTGCTGGGGTCCGCAAGGGAATGCTGGTCCACAACACTTTTGCCTATCACTTCACGCCCGCCGGCAGCATGGCGGAATCCGGGGCGCACGCCCTCGGCTGCCCGGTGTTCCCGGCGGGCACGGGCCAGACTGAGATGCAGGTGCAGGCCATGGCGGACTTGCGGCCTTCGGCCTATGTCGGTACGCCGTCCTTCCTGAAAATCATTCTGGAGAAGGCCGTGGAGATGGGCAGGGACGTGTCTTCCCTGACGTGTGGCCTGGCATCGGGAGAGGCGCTGCCCCCGAGTCTGCGCCAAGCGATCCAGGACATGGGAGTGGATGTCCTGCAGTGCTATGCGAGCGCCGACCTCGGCCTGATCGCCTACGAGAGCGAGGCCCGTGAAGGTCTCATAGTGGACGAGGAAATCATCGTCGAGATTGTGCGGCCCGGCACCAGCGACCCGGCCCCTGAAGGGGAAGTTGGCGAGGTGGTGGTGACCAGCTTCAGCCGCGCCTATCCGTTGATTCGACTCGGCACGGGAGACCTGTCCGCGGTGCTGCCCGGCGCCAGTCCTTGTGGACGTACCAATATGCGTATCAAGGGCTGGATGGGCCGGGCTGACCAGACCACCAAGGTCAAGGGCATGTTCGTGCACCCCTCACAGGTCAATGACGTAGTCAAACGCTACCCGGAGATCATCCGCGCCCGCTTGGTCGTGAACAGCAGGGACGGCCAGGACTTCATGACCCTGCGCTGCGAGACGGCCGGCCGCGGTGAACAGATGGTGGAAGAGGTGGTACGAACGCTGCGCGAGGTGTGCAAGCTGCGCGGCGAGGTCGAGTTCGTCCAGCCCGGCACCCTGCCCAACGACGGCAAGGTCATCGACGATGTGCGCACCTACGAGTGAGACTCAGGACGCGGGCTGGTGGAAGTCGGCGTGCGTCGCCTTGTCGTAGAAACTCTTGTGCCCTTTCATCCTCAGGAAGAACCACAGTCCCGGTAGGCCGGACAGCAGCAGGACGGGGATGAACAACAGGGAGACCGCCGCCGCGTTCTCCTGGGACATGCCGGCCGACACGAACAGGGTAATTGCCGCCGCCTCCCGGACTCCCAGACCCCCGACCGTCACGGGGATGGAAGCGGCTACCAGCACCACCGGTACGATAAACAGGTACTGAGTCGGTCGCAGCGAGGCCCCCACACCGGAGCCCAGAATCAGGAAGATCACTATTTCCAGTCCCTGCAAGATCAGGCTGATGACGATCAGCCAGATCAGCAGGCCGGGTCGGCTCAAGTAAGTATGTACGGCCTCGGTTATTCGGAGCAGGGCGGCCACGGGACGAAAGTGGTTCCAGCGCTCCAACAGCCGATGGAACGCGTAGTAGGTGGCCGGGAAAGAAACGACGGCGATGCCGCCGGCGCCGCAAACGAGAAGCCAGAGCAGCAGGGTACCCAGCGCATGAAACATGGAGGTGTCGCCGAATCTGAATATGGTTGCCGTCGCCAGGGCGATCATGCAGACCAGACCCACCGCACGTTCCGTCACGATCGGGGAAACCGCTACCGTGGCGCCATGGCCTTGCCGATAGATATGGTACATCCGGAACAGGTCACCCCCGGTGCTCGAAGGCAGCAGATTGTTGAAAAACGCGCCGATGTAAGTCGGCCGGAGGAGGCCCAGGTACGTATGCCCCAGGCCATGAACCCTGATGAGCAGCCACCAGCGCACGTTTGCCAGGGCCCACACGGCGATCTGGATCGCAGCGGCGACGGGTAGGGTCCACCAGGCGAGCTGGGTCGCCCGGTCGTACACATCGCGCCAGTCCAGTTTGAAAGCCAGTATCGCCAGCAGCCCGGCGCTGACGACGATCTTGAGGATTTTCATTGTCATTGAGCGTCCAATCCGTCCCCACGTTGCTGCGCGGGCTAGTGTACCCCGTCAAACAGTCTGTAACTTATCGGCGGCTTGCCGATCCGGGTTGGATTGTTCGATAGAGCATCGAAAGGGCGCTGCCGGGGTCTTTTTCACCAAGCGAGTATCGGGGGGCGACTGAAAAAGACCCCGGCGGCGCCCGTTTGCGGATCGGGGCCACCGTCATCCCAGCCTGAAATAATTTGCATCATTTCTGGTGGGGTACAACAGGACATGGCTTGGGTGAATGTAACAGCGAATCGGCTGCGTGTCGCCGGCAATATGCAAGGGTCCCGTCACCGGAGCTATACTGGGCGGCCATTCCAATTCCGCGATCAGGTAGACAAAGTTGTGACGTTCAAAATCGGCATAATCGGCGGCACCGGCTACACTGGCGCGGAGCTGCTGCGCATACTGCTGCGGCATCCGGACGTGGAACTGGCGGCCATCACCTCGCGCGCCGAGGCCGGACACCGGGTAGCCGACCTGTTTCCCAATCTGCGCGGCGCGACGGAGCTGCGCTTCAGCGACCCGAACGACGCGGATCTGCAGGCCTGCCAGCTGGTGTTCTCGGCGACTCCCAACGGCGTCGCCATGACCCAGGCCGAAAGCCTGCTGGACGCCGGGGTCAAGGTCGTTGATCTGGCGGCTGACTTTCGTCTGCGCGACCGAGCTACCTGGGAACGTTGGTATGACATGCAGCATGCGAGCCCGGCCCTGCTGGGCGAGGCTGTCTATGGGCTGCCGGAGGTAAACCGCGACAGTATCCGTCGGGCCCGGTTGGTCGCCAACCCCGGGTGTTATCCCACGGCGGTGATACTGGGCGCCCTGCCGCTGGTGGAAAGCGGCCTGGTGGACCTCGGCGATATCATTGCAGACGCGAAGTCCGGGGTCAGCGGCGCCGGGCGTGGGGCCAAAGTGGCGAATCTGTTCGGAGAAGTGGCTGACAACTTCAGGGCCTACGGGGTGCCTGGTCACCGGCACTATCCGGAGATCGTCCAGGCCCTTGGCGACGCAGCCGGTCAGGCCCCGGGTCTGACCTTCGTGCCCCACCTCGTGCCGATGATACGTGGCATACACGCCACCTTGTATTTCAAGAGCCTGGATGCGGAGCGGGATCTCACCGCGCTTTTCGCGCAACGATACGTGAACGAGCCCTTTGTCGATGTGATGGACCCCGCCGGTCACCCGGAAACACGATCGGTGAAAGGGGCCAATACGTGCCGGATCGCGGTGCATCGCAGTGGGGGAAATCGAATCATTGTCCTGGCGGTCATCGACAATCTGGTGAAGGGCGCCGCCGGCCAGGCGGTGCAGAACATGAACATCATGCTCGGCCTCGGCGAAGCCACGGGACTCGAAAACCTGGCCCTGGTGCCCTGAAGCCCATGCTGAGAAAGCCCACTGACGACCTGGTTATCAAGCCGCGAATGTCCGCCCCGGTGCGGCTGGCCGTAGTATTGGCCGCGATCGCGGTTGTCGTTGGGGCTTCGGTAGGCGGCTACTGGGGCGGCCGCGCGGTGATCCACCAGAGGTTGGTATCCACGTCCGCGGAGGTGGAGGCGTTGACAGCCAAGCTCCAGGACAGTCGTGACCTGCGGCGGGATCTGTCCTCGGACTACAATGCCAAGCGCGACAAGCTCGAAGCGGAGCTGAAGGCTGCCCACGACAGTCTGGAATCCACCCGTCAGCAGCTGGAGGAAGCAAAGAGCAGTCTGACCAAGGTCACGAGGCAACTTCAGATCGATCAGACGGCGTACCAGGAGTTACGCAAACAGCTCGATGATTCCGACAAGCAGATTACCGACCTTGGAAGCGAGCTCAAGTTCTACAGGAGCATCATTTCGCCCGCGGACGGCCGCAGCGGCGTCCGGATCCAGGACCTCGAGCTGGAACCCACGGATACGGCTAACGAGTATCGCTACAGGCTCACCCTTATCCAGGCACTGGAGCACGAGACCCAGGCGAAGGGCACCGTGCAGTTCGAGATAAGCGGAACCGAGGGAGGGGCACAGAAGACGATCCATGCGCCGGAACCTTCCCAGAAACAGATACCGGCAGATTTCAAATATTTCCAGAACTTCGCGGGGACGTTCACATTTCCGGCAGATTTTACGCCGGCCCAGATCAAGGTAATATTCAAGGCCAAAGACAACGCCGTAGTGCAGCGCACCTATCCCTGGCCGATGCACGGTTAGAACCCGATGCCCGCAGATTCGATGCAGATGATCTACAATACTTCGATAGCAATTCATCCACTCAAACAAAGGCAGGAGACAAGATATGCTCGGTAATAAGAAACCCGCCGCCCCCGCAAGCGCGCCCCCGCCAACCGGGGCCGGCAAGCCGGTCGATACCATCGACACGCTGATCGGTCAGAAGGCGGTTTTCAAGGGTGATCTTGAGTTCACGGGGGGGCTGCGCGTCGACGGACATATCAAAGGCAACGTGATTGCCAAAGACGACAGCAATAGTACGGTCGTGGTCAGCGAATCCGGTGAAATCGAAGGCAATATCAGCGTGCCGCACGTGGTCGTCAATGGAACTATCAACGGCAACATCAAGTCCGCCGGCCGGGTGGAATTGCAGGCGAAGTCCCGGATCAACGGCGACGTGCACTACAAGGCGGTTGAAATGGAGCTGGGCGCCTCCATAAATGGTAACTTGGTGTGCGAGACGTCCGGCGGAGCGAGCGCCGTGAACCGTCCTTCCGGCGGTGTGGGTGGCCTCGGGGAAGTCTCCGAGAACAGGCCCGGCGCCTCCCACCCCGCAGCGGCCAAGACCGGTTGATTTCGCCCTACCGGCCGTGAGACAGTGATCGAAACACTCGAGGTTTGGCAAATATGAGCATTCCGGCAACAGAGATACCGGCACCTGTGGATTTCACCGATAGTGCCGCTGCCAAGGTCAAAGAGCTGATCGAGGACGAGGACAATGACGCTCTCAAGCTGCGTGTGTTCATCCAGGGAGGCGGCTGCTCGGGATTCCAGTACGGGTTTACCTTCGAGGAGGATCAACAGGGCGACGACACCACGGTGGAAAACGGTGGCGTGACGCTGCTGATAGACCCAATGAGCCTGCAGTACCTGATGGGTGCGAAAATCGACTACAAGGAAGACCTGGAGGGTGCTCGATTCGTGATCAACAACCCGAACGCCACTACTACCTGCGGTTGCGGCTCCTCCTTTTCCTCCTGATCACGGTCCTGGTCTCCCCTTCCTGAAAGCGCGATCATGTTCCCGGCCGGGCAGGCTGCCCGGCCGGGGTGTAGATTTCTCCCAGCAGAACTTCCCGCGCGGCGCCGGTGACGCTGGGCAGATTCCCCGGCCGGCCGTGGATCCGCCGACAGGCCAGCCAGGCGAAAGCACAGGCCTCGACCCAGTCCGGTGACAGCCCCAGCGTCTCAGTGGTAGCGACAGGACAGGCGATGAGCTCCGCGAGCCGGTTCATGAGCACGGTGTTCCAGGCTCCGCCCCCGCATATGTACATCTCGTGCCGGCCGGACGAATGAAGGTCTTGGACCCCTCGGGCGATACTCCGGGCCGTGACCTCGAGAAGCCCGGCCTGAATGTCCACGGGTTGTTCCTTGTTCCAGGCCGGATAACGGCTTTTCATCCAGTCAAGATGGAAGTATTCGCGGCCGGTGCTCTTGGGAGCCGGCAGGTCGAAGTAGGGGTCCGACAGGAGCGCTTCGACGAATTTTGTGGGGGCCTGGCCCCCGGCAGCCCAGCGGCCATCCTCGTCGTACGGGTGTCCCGCGCACACCCGACACCACTGGTCCATCAAAGTGTTGCCGGGTCCGGTGTCGAACCCCAGCACCGCTGCAGCCGGGTCCGCCGGCAGGCTGGTAACGTTCGCGATGCCACCGATATTGACGATCATTCGGTTGGCCGCGCTGTCCCGGAACATCGCGTTGTGGAACGCCGGAGCCAACGGCGCGCCTTGGCCTCCGGCCCTCAAGTCGTTGGATCGGAAGTCGCCGACGGTGGTGATGCCGGTGAGCTCAGCGATGGACCGGGGGTCGCCGATCTGTATCGTCACCGGCGGCTTGTCGCCGGGCCCGTGATAAATCGTCTGGCCATGGCTGCCGATCGCCGTGACCTGTTCCCCGCGACCCGTCTTGTGGCTCAGGTCCTTTGCCAGCCGAGCAAAATCGGCGGCCAGAGCGCGGTCCAGGCGTTCTATCTGCGCTTTGTTCACATCCGGAAACAGGTGGACCACCGACTCAATGGCTTCCTTGATCTCCGGGGTGAACGGTCTCGTGAGGGTCGCCAGCAGCCGGAACCTGCCATCGTCGAGATCCACCAGCGCGCCATCCATACCGTCGGCGCTGGTGCCTGACATCAGTCCGATGTAAAGCATGTCAGCGGCTGGCGAGCTGGTCGGGATCCCTTTCGGTGATCCGGCTGATTCGCTCGCGTGCCATCGCCAGGAAGGCGGCACGGTCACGCTCAGCGACAGGAGGCGCCTTGGGCGCGTCGTAGGTCAGAGGATTGCGGTGGACGCCATTGACGCGGAATTCATAGTGAAGGTGCGGTCCCGTCGCGAGGCCGGTACTGCCGACGTAGCCGATCGCCTCGCCCTGGGAAACCTTCGCTCCTTTCTTCAGACCTTTTCTGTAGCCGGACAGGTGGCCATAGAGCGTGCTGTAACGGCCGCCGTGGGCCAGGACGATGGTTTTGCCGTATCCGCCATTACGGCCGATTGTCTCCACCCGTCCGTCGGCGGTGGCCAGCACCGGCGTCCCGGTGGGTGCCCCGTAGTCTACCCCCCGGTGTGCGCGCCACTTGCCAAGGATCGGGTGATACCGCCGCTTCGAGAAGCCGGACGTTATGCGACTCACCTTCATGGGCGTGCGCAGAAACGTACCGCGCACGTTGTTGCCCTCGAGGTCGTAGTACTCCTTTCGGCCGGCGTCGTCGACATAGCGGACGGCCTGATAGACGGTTCCGTTGTTGAAGAATTCCGCGGCGACGATGTCACCGGCCCCGACTGGCTTGCCGTTGGCGGACTTCTCCTCGTACAGAACCGAAAACCGATCGCCGGACCGGATATCCAGAGCGAAATCGATGTCCCATCCGAAAATCGACACCAGTTGCATGATCAAACGATCGCTCAGGCCCGCCCGGGAGGCCGAGAGGAACAGCGATGAGCCGATTGTCTGGCTGACGGTGTGTTCCTGCGTTTGGGTCGGTATTTTGCGTTTGTCTACGGAAAAATCGTCCGGATCCTGGAATCTGACCAGGATTTCCTCCAGTGCGTTCAGCTCGTAGCGTACTTGAGCCAGCGAGCCGCGATCGTCGAACCCGAAACGGATCCGGTGGTCGGGAAGCAACTTCTTCAAGGAAGCGCCCGCATCGCGCTTGACAATGGCTCCGGCCAGACCAATGCCCAGGGAGAACTGCTTGAATATCCCGCCCAGGGTGTCGCCTCGACGGACTCTATAGGATTTCCACTCGAGCTCTGGTGTCGTCTCGAGACTCTCGACATCGGAGGGCGATGCGCTGTCTTCGACGTCGGAAGCTTCGATTGTCTTGGAAACCCGCTGCTCGGGTTGCGTATACTTGGCCCGATGTGCGCCGTGATCCGGAAGGGACTGCCAGGAATGGTCACGGTGCCCGCCCGGGTCCTCGATTCCGCCCTCATCAGTCCGCATGGCTATCAGTCCCGCCCACGCTCCAATGGTGATGGCGACGACGACCAAAGCAGCGACGGCGCGTTTCGGGATAGGGCGACGCGACGGGGCCGCCGCGTGCCTGGAGTCCAGCATGTATTTCAGGTCGCGGGGAAAGATGGTCGGGGATTGAGAGGAGGGAGGGCTCAACCTAATCCGGTGCTTTAAGTTGGTAGCATAATGTAGTGACTTTCATAGGTTTCGTCAAAGTTGACATCCTGCAACGCATACCTTATCCCGGTAGGGCTACCGTGGAACCGGGTAATTTGAAGAACTATCATGAAAGAAACTGACGCTTTGGCTGAGATTCAGCGGGGAGCCCACGAGATTCTGCCTTTGGAGGATCTTGCGGACCGTTTCAGGACCGGCAAACGGCTGGTGGTCAAGACCGGGTTCGATCCCACCGCGCCGGATCTGCATCTCGGGCACACCGTGTTGATCAACAAGATGCGCCAATTCCAGGAACTCGGCCACGACGTGGTGTTCCTGATCGGCGATTTCACGGGGATGATCGGCGACCCGTCCGGCAAGAATGCGACCCGGCCCCCCTTGAGCGAGGAACAGATACGGGAGAATGCCGGGACCTACGAAGAGCAGGTGTTCAAGATTCTCGATCCGAAGCTGACCCGCATCGAGTTCAATTCCAGGTGGATGCGCGAGTTGGGTGCAGCCGGAATGATCAGGCTCGCCGCCCAACACACCGTGGCGCGCATGCTGGAGCGGGATGACTTTCACAAGCGATACACCGAAGGCAAGTCGATAGTGATCCACGAGTTCCTCTATCCCCTGGTCCAGGGCTACGACTCCGTGGCGCTCAAGGCGGATGTCGAGCTCGGCGGCACTGATCAGAAGTTCAACCTCCTGGTGGGACGCCACCTGCAGCAGGTCTACGGCCAGAAGCCACAGATCGTGCTGACCATGCCGCTACTGGAAGGTCTGGACGGTGTCAACAAGATGTCGAAGTCCCTGGACAACTACGTGGGGGTGACCGAGCCCGCGCGGATCATGTTCGGTAAGGTCATGAGCATCTCGGACGACTTGATGTGGCGTTGGTATGATCTGCTGTCCCTCAAGTCCGACGCCGAGATCAGAAAACACAAACGCGCGGCGGAAAGTGGCGATGAAAATCCGCGCGACATCAAATGGGACCTGGCCGGTGAGATCGTCGAGCGATTCCACGGGCGTGGCGGGCTGGAGACCGCCCAGAAGGACTTTATCGCTCGCTTCCGCAGGCACGAACTCCCCGACGAGATTCCGGAGATCACGCTTGAGGCTCCCGATGGGTCGCTGCCGCTCGCCAACGTCCTCAAGCTGGCGGCGCTAACCGGCAGCACCTCGGACGCCCATCGCATGGTGAAGCAAGGGGCGGTCAAGTTGGACGGGGAAAGGGTCGAGGACAGCCGGCGGGAGATAACGGTGGGTAGCCGTCACGTCTACCAGGTCGGCAAGCGCAGGATCGCCAGGATCACTATTCGATGAGCGACCGGTGAAGACGTCCGGTGTACCGCAACGGCGCCACGGCGGGACGCGGATGACGCGTTGGCCCCGCGGGTGTGCATGACGGAGTCCGATGCGACGGCTCGCCACTCGCCGCCGTCGCCCTTGGCCGTGGGCGCGGCGGGGTCGATCGCCTTGCTGCTGTGGAGTGGTACTGCCGTCGCCAACAAGATTGCCGTGGCCAGCATGGATCCTCTCACCGCCGGCGTGCTGCGGTCCATGCTCGCCGGATTTGTCGCCATCGCCATAGCCGTCGCCGGACGCCTGCCGTTGCCGGCGGGACCTCGCAACAAGGCGTTGCTGGTGGTGGTCGGCACCGGCTGCTTCGCCGTCTGGCCGATGCTGCTGTCGCTCGGGCTCGGCCATACGACGGCGAACCACGGCGCGTTGATTATGGCGCTGATTCCCGTGTTCACCGGACTGATCGCGGCCGTGTTCGACCGCCGCGTACCGCGCTTCGGGTGGTACGCCGGGGCGGGACTGGCCCTTGCCGGTACCGTGGTCCTCGTTACCAGCCGTGCCGGCCCCCTGACTACCGCCGGTGCGAGCCCGGCAGGTGACTTGATCGTGATGGCGGGGGTGGGTGTGTGCGCGCTCGGCTACGTAGCAGGGGGGCGGCTGACACCATTGATCGGTACCCGGGCGACGACTTTCTGGGGACTGGCCTGCGCTTCGGTCATTCTGATACCCGTGTTCATCCTGTTGGCGCCCCGCACCGACTGGGGCGCGGTATCGGCGGCCGGTTGGGTCGGCGTCGCCTACCTGACGCTGATGTCCTCTCTACTGGGCTACGCTCTCTGGTTTTGGGCCCTCGGCCACGGCGGCATCTCCCGCATTGGGTCGTGGCAGTTCGGTCAGCCGGTGATGACGCTTATCCTTGCGGCGCTTGTTCTGGGTGAGGCGCTGACGCTGCCGCTGGCGCTCGCCGGCGCCGTCATTCTGGCCGGCACCTGGCTGGCCCAACGGAAGGCCGGATGATACCGGGCGGGCGCTTTCGATAGATCTTCAATATCCATCCGGGTCGGAAACCGGCCCGGCACAACACACCTCGGGCTTCGGGCCCGAACCACACAACGGAGACCCTCGCAATGACCGACGATCTGTTTGAACGGGGACTTAAGATTCGCAAGCAGGTGCTCGGAGCCGAGCACGTGGAAAAGAGTCTGGCCAACGCCGATGAGTTCACGCAACCCATGCAGGACCTCGTGACGCGTTACTGCTGGGGCGAGGTCTGGAATCGGCCGGGACTGGACAAGCAGCAGCGCAGCATGATCAACCTGGCCATGATCAGCGCCCTCAACCGGCCGCACGAGCTTCGCCTCCACGTGCGCGGCGCGCTCAACAATGGCTTGTCCCGGGAAACCATTCGGGAGATCCTGCTGCAGGTGGCGATCTACTGCGGTGTGCCCGCCGCCATAGATTCCTTTCGGACCGCCCGCGAGGTGTTTGACGAGATCGATGGTAAGAGTGGCGACTAGCGGATCCCGTAGGGATGATGGCCCCGCGGGCACCTGTCCGAGGGCCTCAAGGAGTCGCGGCCGAAGCCGCTTCTACGATCCCGCGTTCAGCACCGCGGTGAGCCATGGATTGTGGGAGCGGCTTCGACCTCCATGGATGGAGGAAGTGCGGTAGATTGTCGGGAGCAATCGCTGTGAGCCGCGATTCCTGCGCAATTCGGGCCTGCCATCACCGTGGAGAATGGGAACTTCCCTGCGGTAGACTCGGGCCATTCATTCATTGAGTCCTGAATCAACCAACAAGAAATCCGGAGGAGCATATCCGTGAAAACGAAAGCCGCTGTCGCCCACCAGGCAGGTCAGCCCCTGACCATCGAAACCCTCACCCTCGACGGACCCGGCAAGGGTGAGGTGCTGGTGGAGATAAAGGCCACCGGCATCTGCCACACGGATGAGTTCACCCTGTCTGGGGCCGACCCCGAGGGCATCTTCCCGGCTGTTCTGGGCCACGAGGGGGCGGGTGTGGTAGTCGATACCGGCCCCGGAGTCACCAGCGTGTCCAAGGGCGACCATGTCATTCCGCTCTACACGCCCGAATGCCGTCAGTGCGAATACTGCACCAGCGGCAAGACCAATCTGTGTCAGGCGATTCGAGCGACGCAGGGGAAGGGCTTGATGCCCGACGGCACCAGTCGTTTCAGCCTGGGCAAGGAGACAATCTATCACTACATGGGGACGTCGACCTTCGCCAACCACACGGTCCTGCCGGAGATAGCCGTGGCCAAGGTCCGGGAGGACGCGCCCTTCGACAAGATCTGCTATATCGGCTGCGGCGTCACCACGGGGATCGGCGCGGTGGTCAATACGGCGAAGGTGGAGCCGGGTGCTAATTGCGTGGTGTTCGGACTCGGGGGCATCGGGCTGAACGTGGTACAGGGGCTGCGCATGGTGGGGGCTGACAAGATCGTCGGCGTCGACGTCAATCCCCGGCGGCGCGAGCTTGCCGAGGCTTTTGGCATGACCCATTTCGTCAACCCGACCGAGGTCCAGGGCGACCTGGTGCCGTACCTGGTAGATCTCACGTCCGGGGGCGCCGACTACAGCTTCGAGTGTATCGGCAAGGTGGATGTCATGCGCCAGGCCCTGGAGTGCTGCCACAAGGGCTGGGGCGAGTCGATCATTATCGGGGTGGCCGGCGCCGGGGAGGAAATTTCCACCCGCCCGTTCCAACTGGTGACGGGGCGTGTCTGGCGCGGCAGCGCGTTTGGCGGGGCCAAGGGGCGCACCGACGTGCCGAGGATCGTGGATTGGTATATGGACGGCAAGATCCAGATCGACCCTATGATTACCCATACGATGCCGCTCGAGGATATCAACAAAGCGTTCGACCTGATGCACGCCGGGGAGTCCATTCGAAGCGTCGTGACTTTCTAGCCGACATGCGGGCCAGCCGGGGCTTGGCCGCCGGCGCGGCGCAGACCGCGGCCGAGCGGCCGGGGGCACGTACCTCCTTTCGAACTGAGGACGGCGGACGAGGGGCTGGACGATGCGGACAAAGGCTGGAAACTGCCCCTTGCGCCAGCCGGCCGCATACCCGGCCGGGTCCGCGACGCGGGACGAAAGGTCGACAGGTCGAGGCGAAAGGAGTTAACATGGTCCTTCCTTTCGAGGGGTTCGAGAGAGTTCTCGAATATCTGCTCCTCAGGCAAGTTTTCCGGGTATAATGAGAAAGTTCG
>CAVSUY010000017.1:257500-430483 GCA_963731035.1 uncultured Gammaproteobacteria bacterium
TGCGGGAAAGACCAAGCCAGAGACTGTTTGAGGTTATATGGTCAAGCGATTAAGCGCATACGGTGGATGCCTTGGCGACAAGAGGCGATGAAGGACGTGGTAGTCTGCGATAAGCTTCGGTGAGCCGACAAACAGGCTTAGACCCGGAGATCTCCGAATGGGGAAACCCAGCCCTTTTAGGGTTATCTGCACCTGAATACATAGGGTGCAGAGGCGAACCTGGTGAACTGAAACATCTAAGTAGCCAGAGGAAAAGAAATCAACCGAGATTCCCTGAGTAGCGGCGAGCGAAAGGGGATTAGCCCTTAAGCCCGTCACCTCCTAGTAGAACAGTCTGGAAAGTCTGGCCATAGAAGGTGATAGCCCTGTATACGAAAGCAGGTGACGGGTGAAATCGAGTAGGACGGGACACGAGAAATCCTGTTTGAACATGGGGGGACCATCCTCCAAGGCTAAATACTCCTTGTCGACCGATAGTGAACCAGTACCGTGAGGGAAAGGCGAAAAGAACCCCGGTGAGGGGAGTGAAATAGAACCTGAAACCGTGTGCGTACAAGCAGTGGGAGCCTGGCTTTGGCCGGGTGACCGCGTACCTTTTGTATAATGGGTCAGCGACTTACTTTCAGTAGCAAGGTTAACCGTTTAGGGGAGCCGTAGGGAAACCGAGTCTGAATAGGGCGATTAGTTGCTGGAAGTAGACCCGAAACCGGACGATCTAGCCATGGCCAGGCTGAAGGTGGGGTAATACCCACTGGAGGGCCGAACCAACTTATGTTGAAAAATGAGTGGATGAGCTGTGGCTAGGAGTGAAAGGCTAAACAAGTCCGGAGATATCTGGTTCTCCCCGAAAGCTATTTAGGTAGCGCCTCGTGTCTCACTCTCGGGGGTAGAGCACTGTTATGGCTAGGGGGCCATCCCGGCTTACCAAACCATTGCAAACTCCGAATACCGAGAAGTGCAATCACGGGAGACAGACGGCGGGCGATAAGGTTCGTCGTCGAGAGGGAAACAGCCCAGACCGCCAGCTAAGGTCCCCAAACACAGCTCAGTGGGAAACGATGTGGGAAGGCACAGACAGCCAGGAGGTTGGCTTAGAAGCAGCCATCCTTTAAAGAAAGCGTAATAGCTCACTGGTCGAGTCGGCCTGCGCGGAAGATGTACCGGGGCTCAAGCTGTGTACCGAAGCTGCGGATGCGTGCGTTTCACTTTAGCGAGTTGCCAGAGGTTTATGTGGATTTGGAGTGACAGTTTACTTAATTGCCACGCAAGCCACGAACCAACCGAGATGGCGGCGAGCAATTAAGTAAACTGTCACTTCAAATCAGGTAGCTGGTTAAAGTGAAACGCACGCATGGTAGGGGAGCGTTCTGTAAGCCTGCGAAGGTGTGCTGTAAGGCATGCTGGAGGTATCAGAAGTGAGAATGCTGACATGAGTAGCGATAAAGGAGGTGAAAAGCCTCCTCGCCGAAAGCCCAAGGTTTCCTGCGCAACGCTAATCGGCGCAGGGTGAGTCGGTCCCTAAGGCGAGGCTGAAAAGCGTAGTCGATGGGAATCCGGTTAATATTCCGGAACCGCTTATAACTGCGATGGGGTGACGGAGAAGGCTAGGCTATCCGGGTGTTGGATGTCCCGGTTCAAGCGCGTAGGAAGTGCCCTCAGGCAAATCCGGGGGTGCAATTCCAAGGCGTGATGACGAGTTCCCATTCGGGAGCGAAGTAGTTGATGCCATGCTTCCAAGAAAAGCCTCTAAGCTTCAGGTTATAAGTGACCGTACCCCAAACCGACACAGGTGGGCGGGGCGAGAAGCCCAAGGCGCTTGAGAGAACCCAGGTGAAGGAACTCGGCAAAATGACACCGTAACTTCGGGAGAAGGTGTGCCTCCGGTACGTGAAGAGACTTGCTCTCGGAGCGGAAGGGGGTTGCAACAAAGAGGTGGCTGCGACTGTTTATTAAAAACATAGCACTCTGCAAACTCGAAAGAGGACGTATAGGGTGTGACGCCTGCCCGGTGCCGGAAGGTTAAGTGATGGGGTTAGTCCTTTGGGGCGAAGCTCTTGATCGAAGCCCCGGTGAACGGCGGCCGTAACTATAACGGTCCTAAGGTAGCGAAATTCCTTGTCGGGTAAGTTCCGACCTGCACGAATGGCGTAACGATGGCCACGCTGTCTCCACCTGGGACTCAGCGAAATTGAACTCGCTGTGAAGATGCAGTGTACCCGCGGCTAGACGGAAAGACCCCGTGAACCTTTACTACAGCTTTGCACTGAACTTTGAACATGTTTGTGTAGGATAGGTGGGAGGCTTTGAAGCGAGGACGCTAGTTCTCGTGGAGCCGACCTTGAAATACCACCCTGATGTGTTCGGGGTTCTAACCGAGACCCGTTAACCGGGTCCGGGACCGTGTATGGTGGGTAGTTTGACTGGGGCGGTCTCCTCCCAAAGAGTAACGGAGGAGCGCGAAGGTACCCTAAGGACGGTCGGAAATCGTCCGCTTAGTGTAAAGGCACAAGGGTGCTTAACTGCGAGACAGACACGTCGAGCAGGTGCGAAAGCAGGTCTTAGTGATCCGGTGGTTCTGTATGGAAGGGCCATCGCTCAACGGATAAAAGGTACTCCGGGGATAACAGGCTGATACCCCCCAAGAGTTCACATCGACGGGGGTGTTTGGCACCTCGATGTCGGCTCATCACATCCTGGGGCTGTAGCCGGTCCCAAGGGTATGGCTGTTCGCCATTTAAAGTGGTACGCGAGCTGGGTTTAGAACGTCGTGAGACAGTTTGGTCCCTATCTACCGTGGGCGCCGGAGACTTGAGGGAATCTGCTCCTAGTACGAGAGGACCGGAGTGGACGTACCCCTGGTGTTCCAGTTGTCACGCCAGTGGCATTGCTGGGTAGCTATGTACGGACGGGATAACCGCTGAAAGCATCTAAGCGGGAAGCCCCTCCCAAGATTAGGTCTCCCTTCCGGCCACCTTCGGGTGGTTGGTCTCAAGGGTCGTCGTAGACTACGACGTTGATAGGCGGGATGTGTAAGCGTTGTAAGGCGTTAAGCTAACCCGTACTAATTGCCCGTGAGGCTTGACCATATAACACTCAAGCAGTTTCGAGAGTGTTGCTGGTAAGAAGCGCATATCTGCGCCTTGACATACCGTATTCGCATGTGGGTCGGGGGCTCATCGCCGATCCCCATGCAAACAGTTTGCCTGGCGGCCATAGCAAGCGGGTACCACCTGATACCATTCCGAACTCAGAAGTGAAACCGCTTAGCGCCGATGATAGTGCGGTATTCGCCGTGTGAAAGTAGGACACTGCCAGGCTATTAATTGACAACCCCGGCCGCGTATGCGGCCGGGGTTTTGTTTTTGGCGCGCGTGGCCTGCTTTTACACGGCGAAGTCAACAACTAATCCGAATCCCGGTTGCTGATGCGGCTGGGGTTCTTTATTCATATCCCGGCACCCCGTACACCCTCCGTGTGTGTAGAATTCTGCACAAACAAGCCGGCTATTTGGGGCACCCCGTCGATGAAGCTGCACCTATGTGTGATATGCGGACGCGACAATCGGTACGACTATCTCCGACACACCGTGAGTCATGCGTTGCCGGTGTTCGACGCCATCCATATCATGGATACGGGCAGTACCGATCGAACATCCGTCCTCGCCTCCCTGTCACCTAAAATCAACTATTTCGAATGGGGTCGCTGGGCCCTTGGCTGGGGTGATGCCTATGATTGTGTACGCCGCGATGTCCCGGATGGGGATTGGTTCACTTACCTCGACTCCGACGAGCTGCCGTCGCAGTACATGCTGGATCACATCCGGAATTCGGTGGAGAGGATCGAGAAAGAGGGCTATGGCCAGGCCAGGATACCCAACGTGTTGCACGTTGATGGCCACCGGGTCGGCGATCCAGCGCCGAGTCTGCCGCGTACTCCGGAAGAGTTCAAGATCCGCAGTTGCTGGACCAAGCCGATCATTTGCCGCAACGGTCCCGAACTGCTTGTGGAGAACTTCGGGATGCATGCCGAGTTCCGCCATAACGCGCGGCCCGCGACGTTCCTGCCCCTCTATTACTGTCACCACAAGCACACTGCGCAGATCGACGCCGCGCTCTCGGTTTGCTCCTTCGTGCTGCCCGAATCCTGTGACATTCCAGTCGACAGAGAGGAAAACCAAGCCCTGCGGCGCCTCGCGGACTGTTTCAGCATCACGGACCCGAACCGCCTCATCGAAGTGCTGCAGAATGCTCCCCCACGCGAATTCATCGATCTCGTTTCCCGGTGGCGAGACAGCGACCTCACCGTCTGCCGGCACTGGTATGAGTGGTACCGCAGGGACTTTGCAGTGGGGGGGCAAGCTTTACTCCTGTGCCCGGAAAGCTGCTGCCAGTATGACGAGGTCCCATTTTTGGAACACACTGTGGAACCCGGTTCGGTGCCACGGTTCCTGGATGACTGGCGCCTTGAGATCGAGGAAGGCCGTTACCTTCTTCGCTCACGGAAGAACCACAGGACGTTACAGTGCAACGATTCCGGAGCGGCCGTTGTGTCTCAAGTCGACGGCCGGACGGATGTGGCATCCATCATATACACGTTCGCGGAGCGGTTTCCTGAATCGTCCACCCAGGTGCGCGATGGCATTTTCAGCCTGCTCGAGGAGTTCACGTCCAGTGGAGTGATGGCGCTGCGCAACCCGGTTTCCTGCCTCTCAGACGAGCTATCCCGGGCAATCTACGGGGTGGTTGAGGCTGAAACCGCGTTCTGGAGTCGGCATGGGCCTTGGAGTTCCGGTCTGTTGCGTGAGGAAGCCCGGAAGACCGGATTGATCGTGGCGTCGATCCGCGATGGCATGGCACGCATGCAGTGGAACGGCCACGAGGAGGGCAGATGCCGGATTCTTGGCCCGTATCTGCAACGGATCGCACTGGATGCTCCCGACATCCGGGGCGACTTTGCCATCAGCGCCGGCGACCAGGTTCACGGCAACGGTGAGTTTCCCATCCTGGGATTCTCGAAGCGACCCGGCGATATTCAGGCCGTGATGGTTCCCGACATCTACTTTCTTTCAAACTACATGGATCTGCGCCGGATCATCACGGAAGCCGCCTCCCACCTGCGCTGGGAGGACAAGCTGGCACGCGCAGTTTGGCGCGGGGCGCCCACCGGGCAGGCCAACGATGAACGCAACTGGCAGGACAACATGCGAATCCGGCTGTGTCGCTATTCACTGGCGCGACCGCTGCTCGTTGATGCAAGACTCAATTCGCTCGCGCAATGTACCGAAGGGACCGTGGCCATGATAAAGGAAGCCGGCCTGAACGGAGATACATTGCCGCAGCAGAAGCAGATGTTGTACAAATACATCATCAACGTGGACGGCAACAGTGCTTCGTGGAGCGGGTCGTTCTGGAAACTGCTGTCTAACTCACTCATGATCCAGCTCGAAGCCGATGAGCCACGCGACCAGATCGAGGGTCCACTCGAGGGCCAGCGCGGAGGCCAGTACCCGGGAAGTCCTCCCGGATACGCCGGCTACCGGCAGTGGTACCATCCCTGGCTCCAGCGGGACAGGCATTTCCTCGCCTGCCGCCTAGAGGATCTCGAGTCAGTCATCCTCTGGGCGAGGGAACATGATTCGGAGTGTCGGGAAATTGCCGTCCAGGCTACCGAGTTTGTCGAAGAGTACCTGACGGATGCCGCGGGCTACAGATACTTCGTGGAAACTTTGAGGGCGTTGACGCGGATTCAGTTCGATGGGCAATAGTGGTTCCCGCGACCCTCGATCGCTGAAGCCGACGCCCCCCGGCGTATATCCCTTCATCCGGATGCAGGAATGAACCACGGGCGGCCCAATTGCATCGAAACGGTGCTCCTTCGCCCGGCGCCCGGCTGCGGGCGCCGGGCCTGGCCTTGATATGAGCAACCGTCTGACAGTCGCGCTCGCCCTCTCCGGAGCACTTCATGCCGGATTGTTCGTTGCCACTTCGGGACCGCACCAGTGGCTCCTGGCCGGCCTCCATCACCCGCGCAGCACCGAAACGTTGACGGTATCCATCCGCGCTGCCGCCAACGCCGCGGATGAGACGAGAGGCCCGGCCAAAGTAAGCCAGCAGGGATCGCATCGGGCCCGGAAGGTTGCTTCGGCTCCATCGCCCACGCCGCCGGCAGCGAACCGCATTTTGGTCCATCGAGCGCCCGACAAGACACCGCGCCGTCCGCCCGCGAAGTCCGGCCATCTGCGGGCCACGGCAAATAAGGACGAGCCCGGGCAGAGCACCGCGAAAGCCCCGCCCGAATCCAGGCGAATGACCGAAGCCACCGGTGGGGATCGCTCTTCGGACCACCGGATCTCCGATCAGGTGGCAGCGGGCGCCACTTCCCGGCACGACACGTTGGGCGAGCGCAAGACGGACGGTGACGGCAGAAAGGCGGCTGAGCGCACCTACCTGGCCGAATTCCTGGCGGCACTGTCGAGGTATAAGCACTACCCACAATCCGCCCGCCTGAGACGACAGGAGGGCAGGGTCGTCGTGGCATTGCTCCTGGCGAAGGACGGCACGATCAAGGACGTGCAGATCAAGGAGCCGTCACGATTCCCCCTTCTGAACCGCGCCGCGTTGCGATCTGTCCGGGAACTCGACAGGTTCAAACCATTTCCGGCCGGGATGGATCGGTCTGCCTGGCAGCTGAGCGTGCCGTTTCAGTACGCGATAAGGGATCAGTAGTTTTCGTATCGTGAACCGCACTCGACTACCCAAAACAGGTGCAAGTCCTTAGGATGCATTTGTCGAAAGATTCTGTGCTCCGGGAGAGAGATGGCTTACACGACGGTCTCCGGCCTTCAAGTATCCGCAAACATCCGCGATCTAGTGAACGACGAGATTCTTCCGGGCACGCAGGTATCGCCTCAGGAATTCTGGTCCGGACTGGCGCGCGTCCTGCAGGAATTTGCGCCGCGCAACCGCGCGCTCCTGGAAGAGCGGGACCGGCTGCAAAGCCGGATCGACATCTGGATGGCCGACCGCGCGCACCAACCGACGGACATGCAGTCACAGCAGGATTTCCTCGAGTCCATCGGCTACCTGGTCAAGGAAGGTCCATCTTTTGACATAGACACTCCCAACGTAGACGATGAGATCGCGGTCGTTGCCGGTCCGCAGCTCGTGGTGCCCGTCCAGATCGCAAGATACGCATTGAACGCGGCCAATGCCCGCTGGGGCAGCTTGTATGATGCGGTGTACGGTACCGACCTCCTCGAGCCGCCCGATCCGCAGCGGCGGGACTACGATCCCGTGCGTGGACAACGGGTCGTCGGGTACGTCAAGGAGTTCCTCGATCGGACCGTGCCGCTCCAATCCGGGCAATACGCGGACGCCAGGGCATTCGAGCTGGCGGGCGGAAAGGGCGGCCGGAAGCTGCAGATCACGCTGGAAGACGGCAGCGCTACAGGGTTGGCTGATCCGAAGCAGTTCGCCGGCTATAACACGGACGGCGCAGGAATCACGGAGCTGATACTCAGAAACCACGGACTGCATATACGTGTGCAGATCGACCCCGAGAGCTTGATAGGGCGATCGGACCCCGCGGGCATCAAGGACGTCGTCCTCGAGTCCGCCATCACTACCATCCAGGATTTCGAAGATTCAGTGGCCGCCGTTGACGCGGAAGACAAGGAGCTGATCTACCGCAACTGGTTGGGACTCATGAAAGGGGAGTTGCAAGCCACCTTTGATAAGAACGGCAAGGAACATATCCGCCGTTTGAACCCCGATGTCGAATACCTGACGCCCGAAGGCGTTCCGGCCCGGCTCCATGGCCGCAGTGTCATGTTCGTACGGAACGTCGGACTTCACATGTATACCGACTGCGTCAGAGACGCCGAGGGTGCGGACATCCCCGAGGGAATTCTGGACGCAATGGTTTCCTGTGTAGCCGCCAAGCACGACCTGCTCGGTGACGGCAGCTACACGAACAGCCGCAAGGGCAGTATCTATATCGTCAAGCCCAAGCTGCATGGCCCTGAGGAGGTTGCGTTCACTGTCCGGCTGTTTGCCGCGGTGGAGCAGGCGTTGAAGCTTCGCCCCGGTACCGTGAAGATCGGCATCATGGATGAGGAGCGCCGTACCACGGTCAATCTCAAGGAGTGCATTCGCGCCGCGAGGAGCCGGGTGGTGTTCATCAACACGGGCTTTCTCGATCGTACCGGCGACGAAATCCATACTATCATGAAGGCTGGAGCAGTCATCCCCAAGCCCGAGATCAAGGACGCTGTGTGGATCGCCGCCTACGAGAATTGGAACGTGGATATCGGAATCGAAACGGGTCTTCCAGGGCACGGCCAGATTGGCAAGGGGATGTGGCCGATGCCGGACTCGATGAAGGCGATGGTGGAGACCAAATCGGCCCATCCCAAAGCCGGCGCCAGCACCGCGTGGGTGCCTTCACCCACGGCGGCAACCCTCCACGCCATGCACTATCACGACATCGATGTGGCCGCGCGACAGCGCGAGCTGGCTTCCCGCCCGCGCGCCGATATCCACGACCTGTTGACACCACCGTTGCTGGGCAACCGTCGTCTTATAGAGGAGGAGATCAAGAAGGAGCTCGACAACAACTCGCAGGGGATTCTGGGGTACGTGGTGCGCTGGGTCGGGCAGGGGATCGGTTGCTCCAAGGTGCCGGACATCCACGACGTCAATCTCATGGAGGACCGGGCCACACTGCGGATCTCGAGCCAGCACATCGCGAATTGGCTGGAGCATGGGATAGTATCCCGGGAACAGGTCGTGTCCACCATGAAACGCATGGCCCGTATCGTCGACCAGCAGAACGAAGGCGACCCCGCTTACCAGCCCATGGCCCCGGACTTTGACAACAGCATCGAGTTCAATGCCGCCCTCGACCTGGTGTTTCAGGGCGCGGCGGAACCCAACGGCTACACGGAGACTGTGTTGCATTCGCGTCGCCGGGAAAGGAAGCGAAGCGCTCCCTAGTGACGGGGTACACTAGTGTACCCCGTCAAACAGTCTGTAACTTATCGGCGGCTTGCCGATCCGGGTTGAATTGTTCGATAGAGCATCGAAAGGGCGCCGCCAGGGTCTTTTTCACCAAGCGAGTATCGGGGAGCGACTGAAAAAGACCCCGGCGGCGCCCGTTTGCGGATCGGGGCCACCGTCATCCCAGCCTGAAATGATTTGCATCATTTCTGGCGGGGTACACTGGAACGCACGTCGGTCGTCGAACCGACCCGATCCACGATGGATCTGAACCAATACATCCGCACCATTCCCGATTTCCCGGAACCTGGCATCCAGTTCCGCGACATCACGACGCTGATTGGCAACGCCGCTGCGTTCCGCTACACCATCGACTGTCTAGCGGAGCGGTATGATGCAGGTGTCGTCGACGCCGTTGCCGGCATCGAATCGCGGGGGTTCATCTTCGGGGCCGCGCTGGCCGATCGGCTTCAGCTGCCGTTGGTTCCCATCCGTAAGGAAGGAAAGCTCCCATACACCACCATGCGCCAGGAATATGCGCTGGAGTATGGCCAGGGCGTGGTGGAGATCCACCGCGATGCCCTCGACTCGGGCCGACAAGTTCTGCTGGTGGACGACTTGCTCGCGACCGGGGGTACTTTGCTGGCCTCCGCGAAGCTGGTGGAGATGCTTGGAGCGGTTGTTCACGAATGCGCGGTTGTCATCGAGCTGCCAGCGCTCGGTGGCCGAGGCCGCCTTCGGGACTATCGGGTATTCTCGATGGTCGCCTTCGAGGGGGAATAACACGGAGAACGTCCCTTGCCCGCGGGTCGTGGGAGCGACTTCAGTCGCGATTAGCTGAATGCATCGGGGTTGAAACCGCTCCTACAACCCGTGGTCGCACGTTGGGTGCGACACTGTCGAAGACTTACAACGTCGCCGCCAGGTGCTCGTAGACCCGCTTGCGCAGAAAGTTGAAGCCGAGCGGGGTCATGGCCATGAACGAGCCACGGTGGGTGTAGTTCATGGAAATGCGCTCCGGCCTGCCCAGGGCGTTCCACCAGTCCTCGCGCGCTTTCCGTGGAATGCAGTCGTCCTTGGCGGCATCGACCACCAGTATGCTCGCCGGATTTACGCGATTGGGATAGTCGGTGGGATCGAGGCCCTCGAACATGACGGCCACGGTCTGCCGGTAGATCTCCAGAGTCAGGCCGAGACGTTTGATGACGCCGCGCCGGGTGTCCGCCTCGTTGCCGGGACACTCGCTCATGATCGTGGGGATATCCGCGCCTCCCATCACCAGCGCGCTGGACCTCACCCGCGGATCGCTTTGCACGACGAGGGTCCCGCTGATGGCGCTGACGCTGAACCCCACCAAACCGATGCGCTGGCCGGCGATCTCGTCCCGGGTCTGGGCCCAGTCGATGAGCCGGCGGACGTCTATGATGGAGTGCCGAAATCTTTCCGCCGACTCCGCGACGCCGCTGACGAAGTCCTCGATGGTGGCTGAGTGTTCGATGTCCTTCCACGCCATTATCCGGTTGTCGCCCTCGACTCGAAGCACATTCATCTTTCCGTGACTGCGCTTCAATATGGCGTGCGTCATCTTCGTGGATGGATATTCCGACACGCCCCACACCGGCAGCACGATCACGAGCGGCTTCTTCCCGGGCAGACCGCTGTCATAATATGTTCCAGTCACGAGATCGCCGGGCTGGCCGTTCTCGAAGCTTGCGGGCATGGAGAACGTCCTGGTCACGTAACCGAACCCGCGTCCGTTCGGTTCGCCGAGGGTTACGTCGTGCGGGGAAGGCCGGTATGCGAAAACCTGCAACGGGTGGCCGTGGAGCGCGGGCACGGAGCGACCCTCGAAGGGGTAGTACTCGTGGGAGGTGCACCCGGCGAGGCTCGTCGAGATCAGCATCGCCCAGACCGCGACCCAGCGTAGTGCTTTTGTCACCGATCGCTATCGGGTGTAGGTAATGGGCGGATCCGGGGCGAAAGGCCCGCTGACCCGTGGACCCCGGGCCCAGGATGCCAGTGCCTTCAGCGGATGGGACACGGTGTCTTCAACCGCCGTTCCTTCGTACCCGCAATGCGCCATGCAGTTATTGCACTTCGGGTTGCGTCCTACCCCGTAGCTTTCCCAATCCGTCTCTTCCATCAGCTCCTGGAAGGTGTCGGCGTAGCCTTCACCCACCAGCAGGTAGCACGGCTTCTGCCAACCGAATATGTTGTAGGTGGGATTGCTCCAGGGCGTGCACTGGTAGCTCTGGTTGCCGGCGAGGAAATCGAGGAACAGGCTGGAGTGGCTGAAGCTCCATTCGCGCCGTCGGCGTCTGAAGATCTCCCGGAAAAGCCTCTTACTCTCCGTCCGTCCGAGAAACACGTCCTGTTTCGGGGCGAACTCGTAACTGTAGCCGGGCGATACCGTGATGCCTTCGACTCCCAGGCTCATCGCATTGTCGAAGAACCTCGCGACCTCATCTGGATCCTCGCCGTTGAACAATGTGCAGTTGACGGTGACCCGAAACCTTCTCGCCTTGGCGAGCCGTATGGCGGCGACAGCCTTGTCGAAAACACCATGCTGGCACACCGACTCGTCGTGGCGCTCGCGATTGCCGTCCAGGTGTATGGAAAACGTCAGATACCTGGAAGGCGAATAATCATCGATACGCTTCTCCAGCAGCAACGCGTTGGTGCACAGGTAGACGAACTTCTTGCGTGCGACAATCCCTTCGACGATCCCGGGCATGTCCTTGTGGATGAGGGGCTCGCCGCCGGGAATCGAGACTATTGGCGCGCCGCATTCATCCACCGCCCGCAACGCGTCCGCGACGCTCAACCGTTTGCGCAGAATGTGTGCGGGGTAGTCGATTTTTCCGCATCCGGCGCACGCCAGGTTGCACTGGAAAAGCGGCTCGAGCATGAGGACCAGCGGATATCGTCGATTGCCCGTAAACCGCTGCTTAATCAGGTACTTGGCGACGCGATACTGTTGTATCAGAGGTACACCCATCGGACCCTCGATCGTCGTTGTGGGTTGTCACTCCATCCCGGGAAATCGGCGCCGATCCGGATGCCGTTGTCAGTATGGAATCCCGAGCTACGATTTTGTCGCAGAGGCGAACGTGTTCAGAGCGCCTGGGAACTCGTCCTGGATCCTGCGCCACTCGAGCTTCAGCCATGGCGTGAACTTGGACGGCTCGGCGGTGAGCTCCCGGTTCAGCGCGTCGACGGACACAAAGCGCCAGTCGGCTATCTCGTTGGCGTTTACGACAACGTCGCCGGCGCATCGGCCCAGATACACCCAGCACAGCTCGTGCTCCGCACCCGTCTCATCATACTGGGCGTGGTAGACGAATTTGAACAGAAACTCCATATCTCCGCTCAAACCCAGCTCCTGGTGCAGTCGGCGATTCACCGCATCAGGCATTTCCTCCCCCCTTCGCGGATGGCTGCAGCAGGCATTGGACCAGTACATGGGCCACAACCGCTTCTGGGCGCTGCGTTGCTGGAGCAGTACCCTGCCGTCGGGGGAGAAAATGAACAGCGAGAATGCCCGGTGCAGCTGACCGCGGCCGTCGTGGCACTTGTCTTTTGGAAGATTGCCGATCTCGTTGTCCTGTTCATCAACGAGTATGAGCTTCTCGTCCTCGAAGGAGACGATCTCGTTGCTGGATGCTGCGAGATTATTCAATCTTTACCTCCATCGCGTGATAGCCGGCATGCTCCAGCGCCTCGCCCACGACGCCGGGGTTGTCCGGACACAGGGCGATAATGGAGCCGCCGCCGCCGCCGCCGGTCAGCTTGGCGCCCAGCGCACCATTGTTGCGCGCGATCTGAATCATCTCTTCGATCTCCCAACTCGACACTTGCAGGGAGTTGAGCAGTCCCTGACATACATTCATGAGTTCGCCCAAATGCTCCAAATCGTGGGTCTGGATAGCCTTCGCGCCCTGTTTCGAAAGGTCGTCGATGCCGTCGAAGATACGTTCATACAACGCCCTGTTTCGCTCCCAGGCACGGCGTACGCCGGCGACCATCTTGGCGGTCAGGCTCTCGACGCCGCTCATTCCTATCACCATTGTGATCGGCGCGGGACATTTTAGTTTCCGGACCAAGGGCGGCTCGCCCCTTCGGTACAACAACAACTCGCCGTAGGTCGCCATGGTGTTGTCTATGCCGCTGGGCGTGCCGTGGGCGACTTTCTCGCACTCAAACGCCAGTTGATTGACCTCTTCGTCCGACAGGCCCAATCCGAAATGCCGGTCCATGGCCCGGATTATGGATACGGCTATTGCCGCGGATCCTCCCAGGCCCATCGCCCGTGGAACATTGGCGAAGACGGTAATGCGCATGGGCCGGTCCTTCAGTTCGAGCTTTTCCAGTATGAGAGCGAAGGGCTGGTCGAACGATTCCGGGTCCCTGGCCTCAGGATGCAAAGTCTGCTCGACCCCCCAACGCGGGATCATGATCTCGACTCCTTTCTCGATATCCTCGATCTGCGACTGGATGGCCAGGGGCACGGGCGCGGCGATGGCATGGCGACCGTATACCACGGCGTGCTCGCCCAGCAATATGATCTTGCCGTGTCCCGCCGCGAGAGTCGCGGACTCGGCTGCAGCGGCTCGTTCTCCGGGACCCGGCGGCACCGTATCCGCGCGCACCTGCCGGATGATCTCCTCGGCTTTCCACACCTTTATCTGGCCGCTTTCGATGAGGCGCTCCACCACGGTGTCAAACAGTTCCGGCGGCGCCCCCGCGGCGGTCGCTACGCTGCGCGCATGCAGGGTCATGTGGCCCTGCTGAATCCCTTCGGTCGCCAGCGCCCGGAGCGCGGCGAAGTTCTGGGCCAGTCCCACAGCGCCCATGACTTCGGCCAACTCGCGGGCGGACGTCGTGCCCAGAAGGCGCAGGTTCAGCGCCACCGTGGGATTGGATTCCAGAGGGCCGCCCACGGTGCCTACCTTCAGCGGGATCTCCAGTTCCCCCACCAGGTCGCC
Organism: uncultured Gammaproteobacteria bacterium; assembly: GCA_963731035.1. Taxonomy (GTDB): domain Bacteria; phylum Pseudomonadota; class Gammaproteobacteria; order Arenicellales; family JAANXG01; genus JAANXG01. The sequence continues at coordinate 271,482 of CAVSUY010000017.1, forward strand.
CGCATCGTTCTTGAACCAGCGCGACAAGGACGTATAGCCGTTGCCCCTGGCGGCGTAGGCGTGCGCCGCCGCCTCCACGGCGCGCCAGTCGTTGCCCGTAGCCAGGGTGACCGCGTCTATGCCGTTCATAATGCCCTTGTTGTGGGTTGCCGCACGGTAGGGGTCCACGGCCGCGAAGTCGCTGGCGATGATGATGCCGTCGCGCACCTGTTCTCCGTCGAAGCCTTTCCCGCTCAGGTGCTCCACAGGAATCTCGCACCTCGACCGGACCATCGAACGGTCGGAGAGGTTGGAGAGTATCCGGAGAAACACCTTGCCGTCGGTGATGGTTTCGATCAGCGATGCGATGCCTTCGCACATCGTGTTGACCAGGTTTGCGCCCATTGCGTCGCAGGTGTCCACCAGCAGGTGCACCACCAGCATGTCTCCTTCGCTGCCGGGGCTGGGGTGGGTATGCACCTCGATGTCCCTGGCGCCACCGCCACGGGCCACCATCTTTGGATGCAGACTGTTGGCGAGATTGATGATCTCCTGCTTGCGCTGGAGGACGGCGGACTTGGCTTTTGCCGTGTGACGGACACCGACCACCTGGACCTGGCCGATGAGTATCGCGTCGGTGCTTTCAGAGAAGAACCCACCGCAGCCTCTTACCACCTTGGCGGCCGATCCCAGGGCCGCGACGATAGAGGGTTCCTCCACCACCAGCGGGATCACATACTCTTTGTCATTGATGACGAAGTTCAACGCCAGCCCCACCGGCAGGCCCATGACGCTGATGACGTTTTCGATCATCTTGTCCGCGGTGCGGACGTTGAGGATGTGCTCGCCCCGCAGCAGGGCCATGTAATCCGCCTTGCTCAGCAGGCCGCGCTCGTGGACGGCACGTACCCGCTCGTTCACGGTGAGGTTATAGAAATCAGGAATTCGCGATACTTTAGGGTGCATCTTTTCAGTTCTCGGACCGGGTTCGGACCCCTTTCCGGTCCATGTTCAGGGATAACGATTGAAAATTCTCGGCACACAGGTCGGCTCTGAATTCAGCCAGGGCATCGGGATCCCGGGACATGCCGATACCGATATCGCCGCCGCCGGCACCGCAGGGCTTGTAGACCACGTCGCGCCTGCCCGCGAGCTCCCGTAGCCGCCGGTGCGGCTCCGACAGTATATCCGCACCCGACGCCTCGCCCAGCATCTGCAGGGCGGCGGCATATTCACTCACCACGCGCAAAAAGTCGTCACCGTCGCCGGCGCGCGCCGCCAGAGTACCGCTTGCCGCTATCTCCATCAGCGGCGCCATGAGCCGCCGAAATCGCTCCGGATGGTCCCGTCGCCACCGGTCGACTGCCGCCAGGAACCGGGTGGTCACGGCGGGCACGCCGCTCCACACGAAGCAGTATTCCACATCCCGGGGCAGTTCCGCGGGCTGCGCCTGCGGTGCCGGCAGCCGGTTGTACTCGATCAGGCCCCCGAGCAGGCTTGCCGCGACGTCCACCCCGCTGCCCAGCCGGGTCTGAAGGCCGCAATGGATGTCTATCAATGTAGACAAATCCGGCGTATGCGCCCCGCCATGCTGCGACGCAACATAATACCCCAGCGCGTGGCACAATGCGACGGTGAGGGCAGCGCTCGATCCCAAGCCCAGCTTCGCGCCGCCGCCGGGGCCGGCTTGCATCAAGGCCGCGCTGTCGAGAGTCAGATGAAACGGGATCATCGGCCGGTGCCCCGGGCCCGAGAACATTTTCTCCATCACGTGCACCGGTATCTGGAACGGCTCGCCATCGGCGGCGAACCGCGGATGGCCGCAGGCGTCGAAATGGAAGCGCGCTGGCCTGTGCGTCCAACCCGGCGCGGCGACGGAACAGTAGGGGCCGTCGTTCGTCGTCAGCTCCACCCGCACGCGGCGGTCCACGGCCATCGCCAGAGCCGGCGCGCCCTCGAGCACCGCGTACTCACCGAGAATCACTACTTTGCCGGGTGCTGAAGCCATAATCTTCATTGCGTCGCCCCCGTGACCCGGGCGCCGTCACCGAGGCCGCTGCACAGCACTTGATGGACGCCGGCGATGGATTCCAGCGCACCGGCCACGCGTTCCCGGTCACCGGGAGCGCACACGGCTTTCACCTGGGGGCCGGCGTCCATGGTGAAGAAGACCTCAACGCCCTGCTCACGCAGCTCCCGTATCGCGTGAAGGCAGGCGACCGAAGCCTCGTTCCAGTAGATGAGACCCGGGTTTGCGCTCAGCATGAGGCCATGCATCTTCAGGCAGCTCTTCTCGCTGACTCGCGCCAATCGGGCGAAGTCCATAGCCAGCACGGCTTCTCTCGCTGCCGAGAAATCCGTGCCGGCGGAGGCGAGCCAGGCCTGGTAATAGTCCGAGGTTCGGGCGGTATGCCGCATGCCCTCGGTGGAACCGATGGTCTTGGGCGACGTTGCCGTTATCGCCACCACTACCGACAACGGCCACCGGTCGCCGTCCAACAGAGGATAGGCGGCTTCCTCGTCCTCGGCGAGGGGCATCTCCACGAAGCCCCCGAACAGGGAGCGGGCCGCGGAACCCGAACTCTTCCGGGCGATGCACGACAACTCCCGCCGCGAGAGGTCCAGCCCCAGAGCCCGGCTGGCGGCCACCACCAGCGCCGCGAACCCCGACGCGGAGGAAGCCAGGCCGGCGCCGGTGGGAAAGTTGTTCCGGGTCTCCACGTGGGCCCATTGCCGGGAACCCGCACGAGTCCGCAGGGTATCCAGGCACGCGGTGATCCGGGCGGCAGCCGCAACGTCCCTGCGCCCGTTGACGGCGACGGAATCGGACCTCAGCCGGGGATCGAACCGGACCGTGGTTTCGGTGCGCAGGGCATCCAGGGTGATCGATAGGGATGGCACTGCAGGCCGGTTGCCCGGTGCTTCCCGTTTACCCCAGTACTTCACCAGGGCGATATTGGGATGGGCGACGGCGGCGGCTTGCAAAGGGTGATACCTGGTGACTGGAAACGGGGCTCGAGAGGCTGCGAATTGTATCTCAACGCCGGCCGGAGTTGGATCCACGGCCCTCAGGACGCGTTTTCGGAGCACAGCGCCAGCACCCGGGCGGCGTTGTTCAATGATGCCTTCGCGCTGCGGTAGCGCCAAGCCAGCCGTACCAGGTTCGTCCATTCACCCGGTTGCAAGACGAGGCCCGCGAGCAGAATTCGTCTGCGCATCGGGTTGGCCGCGGCCGCGTGCATCGCCGCGAACATAGGCAGGCGGTCGCGGGCTTCATCGATGATGGAGCGGACGACCAGAAAGGGCAGCGCTCGCTCCGCGCATGCTTTGGCCACCGGACCGCTTTCCATGTCCACGGCGCCGGCACCGGTGGATCGGTGGAGGCGGCTCTTGTCGGCGGGTTCGGCTACGATTCGAGGCGAGTCCAGAAGCATCCCGACCCCCAGCGTACAGACGTTTCGCGCCGCGCCGGCGAATCGCTCACGCCAGCCGGTATCGGTAAGCACTTGCTCGTTGTCCCGTGTGAGCACCCGGTCGGGCAGATAAATATCTCCGGATTTCAACTGCGGCGCCAGTGCCCCCGCCGTGCCCCAGCTCACCACCACGCCGCAGCCCTGCTCGGCCAGGCCGCGAACCGCCAAGTCGGCGCCGGCACCGGACATCCCGCAGCGGTGCACTGTAAAACGGGATGCGTCACCCAGCGCCCGGGCTTCGAAATCCAAAGCGGTGACGATACCGACGCGGATCATGGGCGCCCGGCGCGCTACTGGGTCGGGAAGGCGGCGCGGCTGAACTCCTGGTAGGTGGACACGTCCGGCGTCAACGGGAGCCCCCGTGCCGACCAGGCGAACAACCCGCGGATCAGCACGTTGCTGCGACAGACGGCGCTCGTGACTCTGACGGTGCTGCGCACGGTGCGTCGTGATACCTTGACCTGGTCGCCCGCGTCGAATCGTGGATTGGCCCGAATTCTCTGCAGCGTCAGAACCGCGAGCACCACGCTCCACAGGCAGAATCGCCTGATACCCGTTTCGCCAACCGGGATCAGCAGGGTGTAGCACAGGGCATTTCTCAGGTGGCCGTGGGCGACCCCCACCAGGTCCTTGAGTCCCGCCGAGAAAGCGGAGCGATCGTGTTCCGGGTGGAGGCGGCTCAGGTCGTAGCCGTGGGCGGTAAACACGTCGCGCGGCAGCCAGCATGCCCCCCGCTCCCGGTCCTCCCATACGTCTTTCAGGATGTTTGTCATCTGCAGTCCCTGGCCGAACGAACCGGACAGTCTGAACAGCCGGTTTCCTGCTCGGGCGATGGCGGGCGAGTAATCGCAGAACAGTTCCGTCAACATCTGCCCCACTACGCCGGCGACGTAGTAGCAGTACTGGTCCACCGCAGCCAGGTTGCGCAGCCCATCGCGCCGCGGGCGGCGCTGAAACACCGGCATGCCCCGGCACATGATGGCGATGCGGCGGCTGAGGATAGCCCGGGTCTCCGGGGCGAGCCCGCGGGTTACCTCGATGACACGCCCGGTGTGCCGGATCAAATCCCTTTCCGCGGGGGAAGATTCCTCCGAGAGCTCGCCCGCAAGTTCCCGGGCGAATTCCTGAACGTCGTCGCGGCCATTGAGGATATCGTTGAACCAGTCGTGGAACCGCTCCTTCTCCTCGGGCTTCACGCCCGGATCGTCCTCTATGGTATCGGCGATCCGGCACAGGAGGTAGGCGTTGGTCACAACGCGTCGCAAAGGGGCCGGCAGCTGCGGGATGGTCAGAGCGAATGTCCGGGAAACTCCTCCCAGCACGGCATCCTGGAATTGGTCACCGTCCGTTATCGCATTGGGTTCGACCGGGCTGTTCATCTTGTCCACCGGCGCGGGCCGGCGGTGGCCTCTGACTGGATGAATGTCCGATTATAGTGAGCAGACCGTGAACATTTCCATCGTCAATCGACCGCGCCGGAGCCGGCCTGCTGACTGCTCTTAGTGATGGATTCGACCGCGGACTGCGAGTTGGGAGAATTGTCGAAGCGGATATCACTGCGGCCCACCGCGCCGCCGGAGATGATGAACGTCATCGCTTCCTCCACCGTCATGTCCGTGTTGATGAGCTGGCCCACTGGTACCAGTTCGAGATAACCCGACGTGGGATTGGGAGTGGTGGGAACGTAGACGGCAGCCAGCTGCTCGTTGGTATTTTTGTCGGTGATGATCCGCGTCACGAATCCCACCGCCCGCATACTTCGATTGGGAAACGCGATTAGAACTACCCTGTCGAATTCCTTCTTTTCCTGACTCAGGACATCCAGAAGCATCTTGGTGGAACCGTAGATCTTCTTCACGAAGGGAATTCGGTTCATGATGCGATCGAACAGATTGACGAAGCGCTTGCCGATCACCCGGCTGGTGATCCACCCGAGAGTGCACAAAGCCAGCAGGGTGATGATTACGGCCATGGACGGCTGCAGCCAGGGATGAAGAAGTATGTCGGAGATCGCCGGGTAGCTGGATTGAAGCCCGCGCGCGAGGGCTTTGACCCATGGCTCGCCCAGTTGTGACAGTTGGGTGATCACGAAACTGAATACCAGCCACGTGATCCACAGTGGAATCACGGTAAGGATTCCGGCAAGCAGGTAGTTTTGAAATTTACTCACTTTCTTCGTCATAGTATCGAGCTCTCGGCTCGTCCGGTATCATTGGCGGCCGTGAAGCATGGGTATCAATGAATTGTATCCGGTATTGACCGGAGTTTCCGCCATTCCCACAGTGACCTGCCCGATGGATGAACAGTCAAGACACTCGCTCTCCGACGCCGTCGCCGATACCATCCGTGGCCGGCGCAGCATAAATTTTTTCAAGACCGATTTGCCGCCCAGGGATATCATCCTGGAGGCCATCGACGCGGCGCGCTGGGCACCCAACCACCATTTGACGGAACCGTGGCGATTCTATCTGTTATCGGATCGAATAAAGCAACAGATCGTTGATCTGAACAGCCGGCTGGTGACGGAGGCAGACGGGGAGGAGGCGGGGTGGGCCAAGCGCGAGCGGTGGAGCCGGATACCCGGCTGGCTGGTGGTGACCTGTATGCGGAGCAGCGATCCGCTGCGGCAGAAAGAGGACTATGCCGCCTGTTGTTGCGCCGTGCAGAATCTGTTCCTGTACCTGTGGTCGCGGAGCATAGGGACTAAATGGACCACCGGGCCGGTCACTCGGACTGACGCCTTCTACGACCTGATCTGGGTGGACCCGGTGGTGGAGGAAGTGGTCGGGCTCTTGTGGTACGGCTATCCGAACGAGGTGCCCGTGAGCGTCCGCAAGCCGGTGGCCGAGATCGTCGTAGAGTTGTAGCCAGGGCCTCGATGCGGCAGCGGCCGGCGATCGCCTGGCCCGGTTGCGGTTGCTGCCGCTGAAGCATCCCGCCCGTCGTCCCGGTGATCAGGACATACCATCGACCCTAGCCTCGGACCCTGCGGGCGGTTCTCCGCACTGGCGCGCGCTCGGAATGTGCGATTGACGATTTGCCGAATAGCGAAAACCGCCGGACGCCGATTATGCGTGCTTTTTGCTACTATTCCCGGCGTTGCTCCCGGTCGGCGTCGTTGCATTGACCTCAGGAGCCTTTGTGTGCGCCGTTCATCCCGTGGTTAAGACTCGACAATGACCCATTCCGAGATCAGTTGGGATCGGTTCCCGTATCCGTCCCGGCGCGTGCCGGTCTTTGCCCGCAATGTGGTCGCGACCTCCCAGCCCCTGGCCGTCCAGGCCGGCCTCCACATGCTGCGCCATGGCGGCAATGCCGTGGACGCGGCGATCGCCGCCGCTGCGGCACTGACGGTCGTGGAGCCCTGCAGCAATGGCATCGGCTCGGACGCCTTCGCCATCGTCTGGGATGGGGAGAGCCTGCATGGTCTCAACGCCTCCGGACGGTCGCCCCGCTCCTGGCGGCCGGAGCGCTTCGCCGGGATGAACGAGATCACCATCGGTTGGGACTCCATTACCGTGCCCGGCTGCGTGGATGCCTGGTCGACGCTCTCGCGCCGGTTTGGCAGGCTGGAGTTCGAACAGCTGTTGAGGCCCGCCATCGAATATGCCGCCGACGGCTGGGCGGTGTCGCCGACGGTACACGCCAGGTGGGTCGCAGCGTGGGACACCTACCGCGAGTTCGAAGGCTTCGCAGAAGTCTTCTACCCGCAGGGCAACCCCCCCGCTGTCGGCGAGATCTTTCGCTGCGCCGCGATGGCGGACACGCTGCGATGCATAGCCGACAGCCGTGGCGAGGATTTCTATCGAGGGGATCTCGCCCGGCGCACCGTGGAATTTCTGCGCCGCGGCGGCTCGGCATTGACTGAGGAGGACCTTGCCTCGCATCGCTCGCAGTGGGTGGATCCGATTCGTGCTGCCCTGGACGACGTGCACTTGTGCGAGATTCCGCCCAACGGCCAGGGAGTCGCGGCCTTGATCGCTCTTCGCATTCTCGAGCACGCCGATATAGGTAAGTACGCCGTCGATTCCGTCGATAGCGTCCACCTGCAGATCGAGGCCATGAAGGCGGCGTTTCAGATCGTGCGTCCCGAGGTGGGGGATCCGGAGTACATGCGCATCGGTGTCGATGAATTGCTGGATGATTCGCGGTTGGCCGCGATCGCGGCGGCCATTGATATGAAGCAGGCCGCCCGTCCGGGTCCGGCGCGAGCCGGTGACGGCGGCACGGTCTACCTCACCACCGGGGACGCCGACGGGATGATGGTGTCGTTCATCCAATCGAACTACTGGGGCTTCGGCTCCGGCATCGTCGATCCCGCTACCGGCATCAGCTTTCAAAATCGCGCCGCCGGTTTCAGCCTGGACCCGGCCCACCCCAACTGCGCGGACGGCGGCAAGAGGCCTTTTCATACCATCATCCCCGGTTTTGTCATGCGCGGCGACGCACCGCTGATGAGCTTCGGGGTCATGGGCGGTCATATGCAGGCCCAGGGACAGGTGCAAATGATGGTCCGCATCTTCTGCCACGGACAAAATCCCCAGGCGGCCTCGGACGCCCCTCGCTGGTACGTCGACGACAACGACGATGTGGTGTTCGAGAGCGGGCTGGATCCGGAGGTGCAGCGAATGCTCCACGAACGAGGCCACCGTCTGGGCACCACCGCTCCCATGTTTGCCTTCGGCGGCGCGCAGCTGGTCTACCGCATGGACAACGGGTTCTATTGCGCAGCTTCCGACCATCGTAAGGACGGCCACGCCGCCGGCTACTGACAGGACCTCGTCGCGCCACCGACGGGATTGATCGGCGAACCCGGACCGACGACAATCGCCCTTCACCCGGTCGCCGTTTCTGAGGCCGGAGATCCAGTGTTAACCCCGGGAAGCAGGTGCAAAGATCATGAAAGCCGCCGTATGCCGTGAGTTCGGCAAGCCGTTGTCTATAGAGGACGTGAATATCGATCCGCCGCGGGCCGGCGAAGTCATGGTCCGGATAAAGGCCTGCGCGATTTGCCACAGCGATGTACATTGCGTTCAGGGCGACTGGACCTACGAGCTACCCCTGGTGGCGGGGCACGAGGCCGCCGGCGTGGTCACTTCAGTGGGTGACGGGGTACGGAACCTCCGGGTCGGCGACCGGGTTCTGGCAACTCTGATGCGCTCCTGCGGACACTGCTATCAGTGCCGGCGCGGCAAATCGAACCTGTGCGAAACGAAGTTTGCCCTTGACCGCGAAACCCGTCTCAAATCGTCCGACGGCACCCCGATATTCCAGGCGATCAAGACCGGAGCGTTCGCCGAGTACGCCGTGGTGGACCAGAGCCAGCTCGTCAGGCTGCCCGAGTCGCTGTCGTTTGATGTTGCCTGCCTGTTGGCCTGCGGCGTCATCACCGGGGTGGGCGCGGTGGTCAACACGGCCCGGGTGGAGGCGGGGAGCACCGTGGCGGTGATCGGAGGTGGCGGCGTGGGGCTGAATGTCATTCAGGGCGCCGTACTGAGCGGCGCTTCGGAAATCATTGCCGTCGACCTGAAAGAGGAGAAGCTTGCCATTTGCAGGGACTTCGGCGCTACTCGGACGATTGACGGCTCGCAGTTCGACCCGGTGGAGACAGTGATGGAGATTACGGGCGGACTGGGTTTGGACTATGCCTTCGTCGCCGTGGGCAGCAGCAAGGCCGCAACTCAAGCCAGCCTCATGTTGAGACCGGGCGGGACCGCGGTAATCGTGGGGATGCCGGCCAACGACGACGTGGACGTTACTTTCAATGCCCATGGCCTGTCGATGGATCGCAGTATTCGCGGAAGTCTGATGGGTTCGACGCGGCTGGCAACGGACGTCCCTCGTCTCATCAACCTGTATCTCAATGGCAGACTCAAGCTCGATGAGCTGATCAGCAACCGTTTTCCACTGGAAGAGATCAATGCCGCCCTGGACATGACCGTGCGCGGGGAAGCGACGCGGAACGTCATCATGTTCGAGTGAGCAGGGGGAGTTCAAGATCTTGCCGGCTTGCGTCTATGGTTGTTCACGATCGGCAGAGAATGCCCCGTTCACTGCAAGAGGCATCTCGCCGACCGTCGCTCGCAAGCCACTGATGATACCGGGAGCGGTGATATCAAGCGGTTGAGAGCTTTCGGCTGCGCGCTCCTCTCGGCACTGGCGCTCCTGTGGTCCGTGGAGGCCGCTGCCGCGTCGTTTAGTATCGTGTACGATACCCCTCGGAGCCAGGACGAGAAGAATGCGCGGGCGTTTATCGTGGACGAGGGTGTTACGCAAACGATCTCCAAGCTGCTCAACGACGAGTTCCAGCTACGTAGCGATCTGTCGCTGCTGCTCGGAGGGACGCGGGGTCCCATGTTCGACGCGGCATCCAACGAGATTCGGATGCCCTACAGTTTCGTGTTCGATGTTGCCGACCGCTTCAACCACGATTCCTACTCCAGGACGGGCATGGACATCTACGACGTTACCCGCGATGCATATCTATATGCCCTTCTGCACGAGGTCTGCCACGCACTGTTCGCGATGTACGGCTTGCGGACATCGGGGGATATGGAGAAGGCCGTGGACGCCATGACCATAGTGCTTCTACTCAAGTACTACCAGGGCGGCGGCAGTATCATCATCAACGCGGCGGAGCTGTTCGTCGACGAAGGCGGATCCCCGCGGGGTAGTTTCTGGAGCCAGCACGAATTCGATCAGCAGAGCTACGACCAGGCCGTGTGCCTGGTGTACGGCAGTGATCCCGGGAGGTACGCGGAGCTCCGGAACAGGAGCGATTTCCTGCAGGCACGGGCCCGTGAATGCATCAGGGAGTATCGAAGGCAGATCGATGTCTGGTTCCAGGTATTGGGCGCCTTCCTGAAGAGGCCTCCTCCGGAGTGAGCACTCGACGCCGCAGGGGCCCACGCGACCGATGGGAGTTCTTTGAATAGATGACGGGGAAATGCAATGGTATCCAATAGTGATTACGAGTTGGCCGCGCGAGTAAGGGAAGAATGCATCAATACCGCCGTGTCCGCCTACGAGGACGCCTCAATCAGGGGCTTGTGCGGAGAGGGCGCCTTCGAGGCTGCCATCAGCGCGATCAGAATGATGAACGTTTCGTCGATCGTGGATCAGTGGCTTCCGCCTGTGGAGAGTCACCATGAAACATGATACCGGCTTTCCCGGCGGCGGAACCAGGCCGGCACCGTGACCAGGAAGATCGTTGTCGTGTGCCTGGTCGCGTTGGTTGCGGTCGCGGGGTTTCTCGGATTGCGTCGGGGTTACGTGTACGAGATCTCTCAGGCGAATATTCAAAGCCGGCTCAAGAGCCAGTTTCCGGTTAAGCAGTGCCTGTTTGTGCTGTGTATAGAGCTCAAGGAGCCGTTTGTTCGTCTCAGCGAGCATGAAACGCGAATCGTATTCGGGTCGAACGCCCATATGGACGTCGCCTTCGCCAACGATCAGTATGACGGCGAAGCAGGCTTCTCGGGACGGTTGAAATACGTGCGTGATGAAGGTGCGTTCTATCTCGACGACTCGAAACTGGAGTATCTGAAGGTCAAGGGCCTGTCCGAAAAGGACAAGAAGAACCTTGACCATCTGGCGGCCGTGATGATTAAGGAGTACTTGCGCACGAATCCAGTGTATCGGTTCAGGGATTCCATCATGGCGTTGATCGCGCCCTGGCTCGAGTTGAAAGAAGTGACCGTGAGTCACGGTGCGCTGCGTATACGGCTTGGGCTCGCCGCTTGAGGCGGTGGCGCCCGGAAAGCCAGTCAATCCACCGCCTGAAACAGGAGCAAGCGATGATAGGTAGATGTCTGTGCGGCGGCGTTCGCTACCAGGTCCGGTGTCGTCCGGACGCTCTCTACTACTGCCACTGCTCGCAATGCCGCAGATCCAGCGGCTCCAGCTTCGCCACCAATATCGCCGTTGCCCGGGCGGACCTCGATATCCTCGAAGGCGCGGAGCTGATTAAGGCCTACATGTCCGCGCCTCGTAAACACCGCAATTTCTGCTCGAACTGTGGCTCGCCCCTGTACAGCGAGTACCTCGACGAGCCGGACGTCGTCTATCTGCGGGCCGGCACGTTGGAGGACACCGGCGAGCTCACCGCCCGCGCCCATATCCATACCGCGTCGATGGCGTCCTGGTTCGAGATCCGGGACGGCCTGCCCCAGTACCCCGAGGATGCCGACGTGGACCGTTTTCCGTAGCGACCGCATCGCCCGTTTCGGGCGATGGATGTTGATCCTCGTCAGGAGAAAGGCACTGGCTGGCGTGTAATAATCTTGTCCAAGTGCTGTTTCCGAGGCGGCATGCGGTTCCCAAGATAGAAAAGGTGGAGTATGACCATGAAGCAAACAATCAACAGGTGGTGCGTGGTCGGTAGCTGTGTCCTGCTGCTGGCGTCTTGTTCGACGGTCCGAAAAGTGACCTATCCTCCGGATTTCGTCTATCTGGAACACGCCGACGTCACCGATTCCATGAGGAAGATGAGTGTGGACATCTGGCGGATCGACGACATCCTGTCCAGCTCCGAAACGGTGTTGCCCTACAGGCGCGAGCAGATCATCTCGGTTCTCAACGACATGCAAGGGGTAGCGGACAAACTGGGCGCCGGCACGGCCAACACCAACCACCCCTTCATCGACCAGAACATTGATTCATTCAAGCGCGACGTCAAGCTGGCCCTGGATGACGTCAAAGCGGAGCCGCCGGAGTACTACCGGGCCGGTCGGCTCTCCGGGCGCTGCCTGGCCTGCCACCGGCTGCGCCGCTGACCGAAGCACTCGGCAGGAAGCCCGGGCCCGGGACGGCCTATTGCGAAGCCGAGGCCAGCTCCAGGGAGACGTTGACCGCTACGTCGAAGCCGATCGTCTCGTCATGGGCCCACTCGCCCGTCCCGATGTTGAAGTCGCCCCGTTTCAGGCGTGCCTGGGCGTTCATCCAGGCTTTACCACCGGGCTGGGGCTGCCACTCGAAATTCACGGCAACGTCTCTACTGATTCCCTTGACCGTCAATCTGCCGATCGCTTTGTAGTGGTTGTCGGTGATCTTTTCGAACCGGTCGGCGTGGTAGCGGGCCTCCGGATACTTGTCGACGGCGAGCCATTCCCGCTGCCTCATCCCATCGTCCCGGTCCGGGCTGTCGGAGTCCACGGAAGCAGTCCGGATGCGGACATCGAACGACGACTCGTCCAGCTTGTCCGGTGAGAACCGTATAGTGGCATCGTAGGACTTGAACCAGACCTGGAACGGAATGCTGTCGTAGGTGGCGACGAATCCGATCCGGCTGTCTGGCTCGAGGACCTTCCATTCCGCGGCGGCGGCGATCTGGGTCAGGAAGAGCCCCGAGAGTAGCAAGGCAGTTCTGATCATCTTTCTGGCTTTCCGGAGTTGGTGAACGGTAGCATGCGACGCAGCACGTCGTTCCGGCGGATGAAATGATGTCGCAAGGCAGCGGCGACATGGACGACGAGCACCACTAGTAACGTCCAGAACAGCATGAGGTGCACAAGCTCCGCCGAGTCCTGGACGCCCTTGTTCGGTCCGATGAGCTGCGGCACCCGGAACAGACCGAACCACTTGAGGGGAAAATCGGATGCCGAATTGATGATCCAACCACTTATCGGCATGGCGATCATCAGTGCGTACAGGAGGGCATGGGCCAGGTGGGCTGCCCATCTCTCGTGGCGGCCCATGACGGCGGGAAGTCCGGGGCCGCGATGAGTCGCCCGCCACGCCAGGCGTAGTAGCACCCATGCCAGTATCAGCAGCCCCGCGGATTTGTGCCACTTGAACAGCTCGAGCTTGGTGGGTGACAGAGTGTAGGACACCGCCACCCAGCCCAGCACGAACATTCCCAGGATCATGGCGGCGGTGGACCAGTGAAACAACTTGAAGGCTGGGCTCCAGACCGTGGGTCGCGGTGCGGGCGGGGCCTTCATATCAAGAGTTGCGGCTGCTCCCCGGAAGCGCAGTTCATGGCGGAAGTCATCCCGACTGCTTTACCCAGGAGTCGCGGAGAGTGACCGTTCTATTCAGTACCGGCCGCCCGGGAACGCTGGCGGGATCGACGCAGAAGTATCCCTGGCGTTCCAGCTGACAGCGATACTCTGCCCGAGCACCGGCGAGATCCGGCTCGAGCTTGCAGTGCTCGAGCACTTGCAGGGAGTCGGGATTGAGTTGTTCGAGGAAGTTCGACGCCCCTGGGTTTGGAGAGACAAACAGCCGGTCGTACAGCCTTACTCTGGCATCTACCGCGTGGCGCGCCGACACCCAGTGGATAGTACCCTTCACTTTTCGACCGTCGGGCGATGTTCCACCGCGGGTCTCGGGGTCGTAACGACATATCAGTTCGACGACTTCGCCGGCGTCGTCTTTGACCACTTCGCGGCAGGTGACGTAGTAGCCGTAGCGAAGCCGCACCTCGCGCCCGGGAGCCAGGCGAAAGTACTTGCCCGGCGGGTCCTCCATGAAATCGTCCCTCTCGATATAGATCTCCCGGCAGAACGGGATACGGCGCTCGCCGAACTCCGGTCGTTTGGGATGGTTCTGCGCCACCAGTTCTTCTTCCCCGTCGGCGGGATAGTTCTCGATTACCACCTTGAGCGGCCGCAGGACGCCCATGCGGCGCTCGGCATTGTCGTCGAGGTCCTCACGAATGGCGTGCTCGAGCACTCCCATTTCCACGACGCCGTCGCTCTTGGTAACTCCGATCCTTTCACAGAAGCTGCGAATGGATGCCGGTGTGAAGCCGCGCCGCCTCAGCCCGGAGAGGGTGGGCAGCCTGGGGTCATCCCAGCCCTCCACGTGTCCCTCCCGTACCAGGCGGTTGAGCAGACGCTTGCTCATGACGGTATAGCTCAGGTTCAGGCGCCCAAACTCGATCTGTTGTGGGTGGCAAGGCACGTCCACGTTGTCCAGGACCCAGTCGTAGAGCGGTCGATGATCCTCGAACTCCAGAGTGCAAAGGGAATGGGTGATCCCTTCGAGGGCATCGGAGAGGCAATGCGTGAAGTCGTACATCGGATAGATGCACCACTTGTCGCCGGCGCGCCAGTGTGCGGCGTGGCGTATCCGGTAGATGACCGGGTCACGCATGTTGATGTTCCCGGATGCCATGTCGATTCGTACACGCAGTGAGTGTTCGCCATTGCCGAATTCTCCGGCCCTCATCCTTGCGAACAGGTCGAGGTTTTCCTCCACCGTGCGATTGCGGTGCGGACTCTCGCGACCCGGTTCGGTCAACGTGCCCCGGTACTCGCGGATCTCATCCGGGGATAGACTGTCGACGTAGGCCTTGCCCTTCTCGATCAACTCGACCGCGAAATCATGCAGCCGTTCGAAGTAGTCCGAGGCGTACCGCAGATTCTTCCACTCGTAACCCAGCCACAGTACGTCACGTTTGATCGACTCGGCGTACTCCACGTCTTCCTTCTCCGGATTGGTATCGTCGAATCGCAGATTACATCCGCCGCCATAGTCCTCGGCGACGCCGAAATTGAGGCATATGGACTTGGCATGGCCGACATGGAGATAACCGTTGGGTTCCGGCGGAAATCGCGTTACGACGCGACCGCCATGCTTTCCAGAGGCAAGATCCCTGTCGATGATCTGTCGAATGAAGTTGGTGGACTCTGTGGACATACCGGGTTCGTGATATTTTGCAGTACGGGCGTTCGATCGCCCGGCGGCGGATTATAACGTCCTATGACATTCGTCGCGCCCCACAGCGGATGCGCGCGGAGGGTGAATCAGCCGTCGATTGTTGCCAATGCTCCAATCTTGTGCACATAATTCGCTCACGAATTGACGGTCAGGGTGGGGGCCGTGGTAAATCACCGAGAATCCGGGCAGACCTGAAGCGTGGCGGTCGAGATCACTGTCATTCTGGACGGCAGCGCCGGCGGCATGGCGCGGGTCATTACCGCGCTGAAGCGGTTCGGCCTGACGTTCACCGGGCACCGTATCGAGTCCATGGGCGATGAGCGGTCGCGTCTGACGGTGAGCGCCGAGGGCAGCGCGGTGGCCGCCGAGGTACGCGACAGGCTCGCGCAGGTCAAAGGCGTCGTGGAGGTCGTGCAAATCGGTTCAGGCGGCGCTGCGCCTACCCAGATCCGGCGCGAGGCGCCGCAGCCCGCGACTCCGCGATCGATGCCCCAGGGACAGCCCGTGGGACTCGAAGATCTGGCCGAGCGGGTAGTGGAAGATTATCCGAAAGTTATCCGGCACATCGATGCTTTCGAGCAGACGATCCCCAACAGAGACGAGCTGGCCCCCCAGCTCAGACAACTCGGCAGACTGGTCGGCGGCAAGCTCGGCGCACAGGATCCGACTTTGCAGGAAGCCCATACGCTGCACGAGGCACTGGAGAACTCCGTGGTGCAGATCCTGGATCGCATAGCGGAGCCGGAGGTGGTGGGCAGCGATATCAAGGTGAGGCTTTCCATATTCACGCGCCGGCAGGTCAACACCATGGATCTGGTGTTCGGAGGAGAGGCGTCGCGCTGCGACTTCCTGTCGGGAATGATCGAGGGCATGGTGGACGGGGTTTCGGGGCTCCCCGATATCCGGGTCGAGGAAACCAGCTGCCGGACCAACGGCGACGAGCACTGCACTTTCCACGTAAGCACGTAGTGTCCCCCGTCAAACCGTCTGTAACTTATCGGCGGCTTGCCGATCCGGGTTGAATTGTTTGATAGAGCATCGAAAGGGCGCCGCCGGGGTCTTTTTCACCAAGCGAGTATCGGGGAGCGACTGAAAAAGACCCCGACGGCGCCCGTTTGCGGATCGGGGCCACCGTCATCCGAGCCTGAAATGATTTGCATCATTTCTGGAGGGGTACACTAGTGAGGGGGCACACCAGGAGTCTCCTGCGCCACCGCATGCCGCTGCCGCAACCGGCCGGACAGGGTGTTACCATACAAGACATGTGGACGCAGTCGAAGATCGATGTCCCGACACAAGGGCGCGGCACCTACGACATCACCGGCGAGGTGCGGCGACGGGTCGGCGATTCCGGTGTGCACACGGGGCTCGTTCACGTCTTTGTTCACCATACCAGCGCCTCGCTTATCCTTTGCGAGAATGCTGATCCGGCGGTTCGCAGTGACCTGGAATCGTTCATGTCCCGCACCGTGCCGGACGGTGATGGGATATTCAGGCATGACCAGGAGGGTCCCGACGACATGCCCGCGCACGTACGCAGCATCCTCACGGACAGCTCGCTGATGATACCAGTAACGGGCGCTCGCCTCGGTCTTGGAACCTGGCAGGGTATCTACGTGTACGAGCATCGCCTGGCCTCGCACCGGCGCACCATCACGATCACCATTCAGGGCGAATAGCTGCGTTTGGCTGTTGCGAACGCCGCCTCCACGGAACTAATATAGGCGCCCGTTTGGCCGGTCAGTGTAAAGCGTCCACCGGCTCCTCCCGCGCTTGACTCGGAGGACGATGCGACGCAGGAAATATATCACCAACTAGAACGAGCACGAGTCTGCTTCAGGTTCTGCCTATAAACACCCTTCATCCATCTCCGGCCCTCCCCCTGCATCGAGAGCGCTTGCATATGTTGCCGATGCATCCGTCATTGATCCCCGGCCGTCCTGCGCCCGTCTGAATTGGTATGCATTGGCGCACCATAATACGGTTGTTCGGCATACTGCTTCTGTTCTACAGCCTGACGTTCGTGCCGTCGATCATCATCTCCTTCATCTTCAGCGACGGCGACTGGCTGGTATTCGTGGCATCCATGATCATCACCGCAGTCATAGGGTTGGTGCTGTGGCTGATGAACTACTCCCAACGCAGCGAGCTGACGGTGCGGGACGGCTTTCTCTTTGTCACGCTCTTCTGGGTGGTTCTGGGCCTGGTGGGCTCGCTGCCGTTCATTATCGGGCTCCACCTGGGCCTCACGGACGCCATGTTCGAATCCATCTCCGGCTTCACCACTACCGGGGCAACGGTGATCGTGGGCCTCGACAAGCTTCCGCCATCCATCCTCTATCACCGCCAGCAAATCCAGTTTCTGGGCGGTATGGGAATCATCGTCCTGGCCGTTGCCATACTCCCGCTGCTGGGGGTGGGCGGCATGCAGCTGTACCGCGCGGAGGCGTCGGGCGTCGCCAAGCACGAAAAGCTGACGCCTCGAATCACGGAAACGGCCCGGGCCTTGTGGTTGATATATCTGACGCTCACGGTGGGCTGCGCCGTGGCGTATTGGATTGCCGGAATGAACTGGTTCGATGCGATCGGCCACGCTTTCTCGACCCTCTCCACCGGTGGTTTCTCGACCCACGACGCGAGCATTGGCTATTACAACAGCGTGCCAATCGAGATCATCTGCATCGTGTTCATGCTCGCCGGCGGCGTCAACTTCGCCATTCACTTTCTGGTCTGGCGCGGTCTAGACCTGCGTCGATACGCCCGCGATCCGGAAGTTCGTGCCTATGGTCTTATATTCGTGTTCGCGACGGTTTTCGTCGCGGCAAGTCTGTACTGGGCGGGGGCTTACGCGGGAGGTTGGCAATCCCTGCGCTACGCCGCCTTCCAGGTCGCGTCGGTGTTCACCAGCACCGGGTTTGGCACCGCGACCTATGCCGCATGGCCTCTGCACATTCCTCTGTTCTTCGTCATCCTGTCATTCACCGGCGGCTGCGCGGGATCGACCGCGGGCGGCATCAAGGTTCTGCGCATCATGCTGCTGGCGAAGCTCGGCGTGCGCCAACTGTTCCACCTGGCGCACCCACGGGCGGTCTCCGTGATCAAGCTGGGTCATCGGCCCGTGCCGGAAGACGTTGTGTTCTCCGTGTGGGGTTTTTATGTGCTCTACGTGGTGACCGCCCTGCTGCTGACGGTGGCGGCGATGGCCGCCGGACTCGATCTGAATTCGGCCCTCGGAGTCACCACTTCCACCATCAACGTGCTCGGTCCCGGCCTCGGCGATGTGGCGGTGAACTTTGCCACGGTCGGTCCGGTCGTAAAGTGGTTGGGTATTTTCGGCATGCTGGCGGGCAGACTGGAGATCTTTACGCTCCTGATCCTGTTCCTGCCGGCCTACTGGCGACATTGAGAATCGAGTCCCGGCGTACGAGACTGTTTTGTGAAGATCATCATCCTTGGAGCGGGTCAAGTCGGCGGCACCGTCGCACGAAGCCTGGAGGGCGAAGCGAATGACATCACGCTGGTCGATGAGCGCATAGAGCCCCTCAAAGATATTCAGGACAAACTCGACGTTCGCACCATCATCGGCCACGCCTCGCAGCCCCAGGTGCTGAGGCGCGCCGGCATCGAGGACGCCGACCTGGTTCTCGCTATCACCAGCAGCGACGAAACAAACATCGTGGCTTGCCAGATATCGCGCTTCATGTTCAATACCCCGAAGTGCCTGGCGCGAGTGCGAGCCATGGAATACCTCGCCCACCCGGAGTTGTTCGGTCCCGATGCCATACCCATCGACCACGTCATCAGCCCCGAGCAGCTGGTAACAACCTACATACAACACGTCATCGAGAGGCCGAGCATACTCCAGGCAGTCGACTTCGTTGATGGCAAAGTTCAGCTCGTGGTCGTGCGCGCGAACTCCGGCGGATCCCTGGTCGGGTGCAGGCTGCACCAATTCATGAAGTTCCTACGCAAGACCAGGGCCGCCGTCCTCGCGATTTTCCGCGACCGGCAGACCATCATTCCGGACGACGACACGGTGGTGGAGTCCGACGACGAGGTGTTGTTCGTGGCGGCGCGCCGCCACGTTTCGAGCGTCCTGGCCGCGTTCCGCCAGCCCGGGCCGCGCACCCGGAGGGTAATGATCGCGGGTGGCGGACGTATCGGCAAACGCTTGGCGGAAGCGCTGGCGCCCCGCTACTACATCAAGCTCGTTGAGCGAGATCCGGGCAGATGCCACGACATAGCGGAATCCCTGGACGGCGTGATCGTTCTCAGAGGCGACGGCTCGGATGCGGACATGCTGCGTGAAGAGGGCATTGAAGATGTCGATTTCTTCTGCTCCGTCACCAATGACGACGAAGCGAACATCGTGTCGTCAATGCTCGCCAAGCGCCTTGGAGTCCGCCACGCGCTGTCAATCGTCAACCGGTCCAGCTACATCGAAGTGGCGGAAGACTCGGCGGTGGACATCGTGGTGTCTCCGGCGCACGTCATGATCGGAGCGATTCTCACCCATATCCGCCGCGCCGACGTGGTGGCGGTGCACGAGTTCCGAAGGGGCGCCGCGGAGGCGATAGAAGTCTCGGTTCATGGCGACAGCCGGACTTCCAGCGTAATAGGACGCCGTGTGGACGAGCTGCCGCTGCCCGCCGGAGTCGTGATCGGTGTCGTCTCGAGGGAGGGGAGGGTCATCATCGCCCGTCGCGAGACGGTGCTCGAAGCCGAGGACCGCATCGTTATGTTCCTGGCCGATAAGACGATGGTCGCCGACGTTGAAAAGCTCTTTCAGGTGGGAATCACCTTCGTGTAGGCGCAGCGCCGTGAGCGGCGGCCGCCGTCATACAGGGCTTCCTCGAAGATCGACGAGTCGTCGGGCGCCGGCACCTCGATCGTTGCCTCCATTTGACTCCCTTCACCGGCAATGGCGGCGCCGAATCGTCCGGCAATGCTTTTCATGCGACGGTTTCGGCGCAACTACAAGACGTGCATGGTCCGAATTCGGCGGTTGGATGCCATCACCAACAGGCGCCGCACGAGCTCTGTTCCTATGCCCCGGCCTTGATGGGCGGATTCCACGGACAGCGCGAGTTCGCAGTTCCTCATCGCGGCGACATCAGTGTTCATCGAGTTTCTCGTCGAGCGGCTCGGTGCGTTACGTGACGTTTGAGAATGGTCCAGGGCGCCTCAGCCTGAGTGAATGCCGGCCGCCGGAGCGTCGACGTCCGGAGCCGCGCGCTGTTCCTGGACGTGGGTTTCCTGGATTTGAGCGTCGAAAGTCGGTGATATGGTCTGGGCTGCCTGCAGGGCAACGGTGAATGGGATATGCTCTTCCTCCGGCACCGCCTTCTCAGTCCTGAGCTGCCCGTAGGCGATTGCCGCCACCAGGAAATGAACCAGCGCCGTGAAGGCGTACAGCCCTTCGGGCTGCAGGATACTCATCGAGCCGGTCGCCATCATCGGGCCGAGGACCGCGCCGGCGGCGTAGGTGAGCAACAGCCCCCCGGAAGTCTCGACGAACTCCGTGGGTCGTGCATGATCGTTGGCCTGGGCGACGGTCACCGCATATAGGGGGAACGAGAAAGCACCCCAGGCGGCGGCCGCCACGAGCAACCACATCAGCGATACGGCACCGGACAGGATCACGGCGACACCCAGCGCCGCGGACAGCGCAGCCATAATGACGATCAGGAGGCCCCGGTCCATTCTGTCGGACAGGCGACCCACCGGCCACTGCCCGGCGGCGCCGCCGAGGACCGTGGCGCTCATGAACATAGCGACGGCCGTGATACCGAACCCGGAGCGCTGCACGAAAACGGGAGCCAGGGTCCAGAAAGCGCCGTTCGCCAGGCCCACTCCGAAACAGCCCGTGAAGGCGATTGGAGAAGTATGGAAAAGCTTGGAAATCCGGATGCGAACCGTTTCGATCGGCTGCGGCGCGGCGGCCCCGCTCAGGGCGACCGGCACCACCGCGACCGACACGAGGATGGAGGCCAGCGCGAACAGGGTAAGGCCGGCAGGATCGGACAGCGTGATCATGAACTGGCCCAGGGTCACCACCGTCAGGTTGATGAACAGGTAGGCGGATAGCACCCGCCCGCGGGTCTCGTTCGTGGAGCGCTCGTTGAGCCAACTCTCAATGACGATGTAGAGGACCGCGAAGCAAAACCCGGTGACCAGACGCATCGCCAACCATGGCAGGGGCATCGCGATCAGTCCCTGACCCAGCGAGAAGGCCGACACGATGGAGGCCATCGCGGTGAACGTCCGGATATGGCCCACGCGGTGTACCAGATAGGGTCCATAGATACAGCCGGCCGCGAATCCCAGGAAGTAGGTCGAGCCCAATAGACCGATAGAAAATGTTGAGAACGTCTCGATCTGGGCGCGAACCGGGATCAAGGTTCCCAGCAGACCATTGCCCATCAGTAGCAGCGCGACGGCCGAAAGCAGGGCGGCGATGGACGCCAGCGTGTGTCTCATGGAACGTTCTCGTCGATGAAGGCAGAGCAGATGCGGCGGGTCCCCGGTTCTTGTGTGGATGCGGCGAACCACGCGGCGGCAAGCGCAATCGGCCGCCGCCCACCCGCCGGTCTTCCCGACATACGAGCCGATTGTAGAGCGACGGCGCCGGATGTTCATCCACTATCGCGATCCCGGTCGACAATTCCGCCACGGAGGACGTCGGCAGGGGCCGCGCCGTGCCGCCGGTTTTGCCGGGGCACCTTCAAATGTTGCCAAACACCCGGCAATTCCGGTATTATGTTGCACTGCAACAAACATCAAGAAAGAAGATGGCTGAGGAAGACAAAGACAAAGACTCGACATCAATGTCCCCCCTCGACTGGACCGGCCAGTTCCTGGATCTTGCCTTGCGCAGCCAGAAGGCTACGGCCCAGATGTGGTCGGGATTGTTATCCGATTCAAAGGACCTGAACCTGGATCCGTTCAACGTCATGGGGGACTATGCGAAGGTCATGCAGGACAGGGCCGAGAATCCCGATAAGCTCATAGACGCCCATATGAGGTTCTATCAGGATTCCCTGGCACTGTGGCAGTCCACGATTCGACACATGGTCGGGCTGGAGACGGAGCCGGTGGTCGACGTCGACCAGAGCGACCGGCGTTTCCGCGCCGAGGAATGGTCTCGGAACCCGGTCTTCCAGCATATCAAACAGGCCTACCTGCTCGGTGCGCACTACCTCGAAACCGCCCTCGACCCGACGGAAGTGCTGGAAGACAAGGAAGCGGAGAAGCTTGGGTTCTTCACCCAGCAGTTCATCGACGCCATGGCACCGACCAATTTCGCCGCCACCAATCCGGAAGTGTTGCGCGAAACCGTCGAAAGCAACGGCGAGAATCTGATCCGCGGGTGGCAGAATTTCCTGTCCGATCTGGAGAACGGCAACGGAGAGCTGCGCATCACCATGACGGATGAGAATGCTTTCGAGCTCGGGAAGAACGTCGCCACTACCCCGGGCAAGGTGGTGTTCCAGAACGAGATGCTGCAACTGATTCAGTACGAGCCCACCAGCGAAACGGTGGCGAAGCGGCCCGTGCTGGTAGTGCCGCCGTGGATCAACAAGTACTACATCATGGATCTGCAGCCGAAGAACTCGTTCCTGAAATGGATGGTGGACCAGGGCCACACCGTGTTCATCGTGTCCTGGGTAAATCCAGACGAGTCCTATGCCGACAAAGGGTTTGACGATTACGTGATCGATGGCTTCTACGCCGCGGTCGACGCCGTAGAGAAGGCCACCGGCGAGAAGGAAATCAATGCCATGGGCTACTGCATCGGGGGGACCCTGATGGCCACGGCACTGGCCCACATGGCCGTGCGCAAGGACAAGCGCATAGTGAGCGCGACGTTCCTCACCAGCCTGGTCGATTTCTCGATACCCGGCGACCTGGGTGCATTCATCGACGAAGAGCAGGTGACGTCGCTGGAGAAACTCATGGAGGAAAAGGGTTACCTGGAAGGGAAATCCATGGCCAATACCTTCAACATGCTGCGCTCCAAGGACCTCATATGGATGTTCGCCATCAACAACTACCTGCTCGGCAAGGACCCGGTGGTATTCGATCTGCTGTACTGGAACTCCGACTCCACTCGCATGCCGGCCCGCATGCACAGCTTTTATTTGCGCAACATGTACATGAAGAATCTGCTGCGGGAGCCGGACGCACTGGAGATCGCCGGTGAGAAGATCGACGTCCGCCGGATCAGGGTACCCTGCTATTTCCTATCCACTCGGGAAGACCACATCGCACCGTGGCGGAGCACCTATCTCGGCGCCCGCCTCATGACAGGCCCAGTGCGTTTCGTGCTCGGGGGCTCCGGGCACATAGCGGGGGTAATCAATCCACCCGCGGCCAACAAGTATGGTTACTGGGTGAGCTCCCGTAAGAGCCTGCCGGAAGGTCCGGATGAGTGGTTCGACAAGGCCGGCCAGAAGGAAGGTTCCTGGTGGCTGGACTGGGAGGCGTGGATTAGCAAGCTGGACGACACGCAGGTGCCGGCGCGCAAGCCGGGGGACCACAAGCTTAAGGTCATCGAGTCCGCTCCGGGCAGCTACGTCGCACATCACGTGTAGAAATCGCGGCTGAAGCCGCTCCTGCAATCCGAAGTCGCGCACGATGGCCGACCGCGGATTTGCAGCTGCGGCTTCAGCCAAGATCAGTGCCCACGCGATCCCTAAGTGCCATAATCCCCATTATGCAGACCGCGATCCAGTCCATGCCGGCCCCGGAGAGCACCGCCGACAGGCACCGTTTTGCCGTGGCGCCTATGATGGACTGCACCGATCGACACTACCGCTACCTGGCGCGCCTGATTTCGGGGCGGGCCCTGCTCTACACCGAGATGCTGACCACGGGTGCGGTGATCTTTGGGGATGTCGGGAAGCTGCTCGGCTGCCATGACGCGGAGCATCCCCTGGTGTTGCAGCTCGGTGGCAGCGACCCCGCGGCCATGGCACGGAGCGCTCGAGTGGCGGCGCAGACGGGCTACGACGAGATCAATATCAACGTCGGCTGTCCCAGTGACCGGGTCCAGGCGGGTGCCTTCGGAGCCTGCCTGATGAAACAACCGCAGCGCGTGGCCGACTGCATCAAAGCCATGCGCGATGCCGTGGAAATCCCCGTTACCGTCAAGCAGCGCACCGGCGTCGATGATCAGGATTCCATGGGCGCACTGCGGGACTTCGTCGAGACGGTGGCCGCGGCAGGCTGCGACACGTTCATCGTGCATGCCCGCAAAGCCTGGCTGAAGGGCCTGAGTCCCAGGCAGAACCGGGAGGTTCCCCCGTTGCGCTATGCCCTGGTGCATGACCTCAAGCGTGAGTTTCCCGAACTGACCATCGTAATCAACGGCGGGTTTCTCGACCTGGAGAACGCCCACCGGCAGCGTCAATTTGTGGACGGTGTCATGATTGGCCGGGCAGCATATTCCAATCCATATTTGTTGGCTGGAGTGGATCGACTGTTCTTCGCTTCGGACTCCACCGCTCCGACCCGAATGGAGGTGTTGGATTCCTACATGTCGTACTGTGCCGGACAGCTCGGCCAGGGAGTGCCGTTGCACCGACTGGCCCGACCCGTGGTGGGCCTGTTCCAGGGTTGCAGGGGCGCGAAGGCTTGGCGGCGCGGTATCAGTGAGAACGCCCACCGGCACGGAGCGGGTCTTGAGGTCATAGAGCGCGCGGTTTCTGCGATTCGCGAGACCGAGTCCGGCTGCTGAGCCGGGCCCCGGCCGCGGTGTCCGAGTAGTTCAGACCTCATCAACGAGGTGGGAAGTCTTGAAGATCCGGCGCCTGGTCGTATTCTGTGTCCTTCTGGGCATCGCTCCGGCCGTCGGAGCCGCGCGCATCCTGAGTGCCAGCGTCGAGCATGCGGACAATAGTTACAGAATCGACGCAGTGGTGCTGCTGGACGGGGAACTGGCCGGGCTGAAACGGCTTATTACCGATTATCGGCGGCTTGCGGCGCTGTCGCCCAGTGTGGTGCGAAGCCGGATTCTCAGCGGCCGCAGTGGCTTCGACGCCCGCGTCGAGGTGGTCCTGCGCCCTTGCGTGCTGGTGATATTCTGTAGAACCATAACCAAAGTCAGCGACGTGTACATCGATTCAGGAGGGGAACGCATGCGGTATGTCACGGTGCCGGAACTCAGCGATTTCAAGAAGGGCCTTGAAACCGTTACGCTGGCGAATGAATCAGCCGCGGGTGCGCCCCAGGTACGCTTCGTATACTCGGCGGTGTTGGCGCCCAAGTTCTTCGTGCCCCCGTTTGTGGGTCCGTGGCTCATACGCCGGCAGATCGTCGATGATCTGAGAACGAGCAGCAGGCGCGTCGAACGCCTGCTGCGGGACGCAAGCCGTTGAAGGCAGGGGGAGGCATGCACGCGGATACAGACAAAGCTCCACTGAACGTCTCGGTCTATTCGGACTATATCTGCCCATTTTGCTATATCGGGCACCTGAGACTGGAAAAGCTTAGGTCCGAGTACGATCTCGAGGTCGACTGGCGGTTCCTGGAAATTCACCCCGATAATCCGCCGGAGGGGATGCCGCTGGAGGAACTGGGTTACCCGCCGCGTCACTGGGAAATACTCATGGCGAATCTGGCCCGCATGGCGCAGGAGGAAGGCGTCGTCCTGCCCGAGCGCACCTTCACCACCAATTCGAGACTCGCCCTGAAACTTGCACAAGCGGTGCGGGAACATGGGCTGGAAGTCTTCCCTTCCCTGAATCGTGCATTGTACGAGGCCTATTTCCTGCATCGGGAGAACATCGGCGATGCCGGGGTATTGCGGACGCTGGCGAGCGATGTCGGCGTTGAAGCGGAACTGGTGACCTTCGCGTGGCGGGACCCACACTACGACGATGTGCTCGAGCAAAACTGCCGAACCGCCGCCATCGCCGGCATCACCGGTACACCCAGCTACGTGTTCGACGACCGTGTATACAGCGGCGCGATTCCCGTGGACATGCTCAGACAAGCGGCTGCACAGTCGATTTCACATTCGCAGCCTTGACACGAGGCTGACAACAATTATTATTGCGTCCGCCTCGTTGCCCCGGTCCATCGATCCGGCGATTTAGTTCGAGCCGATTCCCCATTCCCGGGAACCTCCGGCCAAATCGACGGTCTGTACGGTATCGGGAGGCACCGCCGCCGAGCGGGTTTTGCTCGACGAGCCCGGCCCAACCAGCACGGGCCCGGCAAGCGGCCGATCAATAACAAGGCGGAAGTGACGCATCGCACCGCCACTTACTGACTTAAGGACGGAAAATCGCGTCGTTCGTTTTTCCTTCCTTAGGGTTGTAAATGCTGCCTCACCGTAGCGCGACTCTTTCGACAAGTCGTTGACAATGAATCGGGCTCCCAGCGCCCAGGGTCGGTGTGAACCGCCTTCAGCGCCGGAGCCGGAGTCGGCGCGGGGACCGAACTGCGGCCTGAATATGGAACGCGTGCTCGCAGCCTCCCGAGAAACTCAGATAATTAATCCGTTGGGAGTCACTCGTTGAGATGACCATGATGGTGGACATTCAGGGCCTGACGAAACGGTTCGGGCCGGTTACCGCCGTAAACGACGTTTCGTTCCAGGTCTCGGACGGCGAGGTCCTCGGCTTCCTGGGACCGAACGGAGCCGGCAAGTCCACGACGATGAAGATGGTGACGGGATTCCTGACGCCGGATGCCGGGCGGATCACCATCGACGGCGACGATATCCATGACCATCCGGTCAAGGTGAAGCGCAAGCTCGGATATCTGCCCGAGGGCGCGCCGCTCTACGCGGATATGACCCCTCTGGCCTTCCTGCGATTCGTGGGCAGGATCCGGGGGTTGGCGGGCCGCAGGCTCGAGGAACGCATCGAAAACGTGGTGGAGCAGGTCAACCTGGACCGCGTCCTGGAGCAGTCTATCGAAACGCTCTCAAAGGGCTTCAAGCGCCGCGTGGGCATAGCCCAGGCCATACTCCACGACCCGCCGTTGTTGATACTCGACGAGCCCACCGACGGTCTGGATCCGAACCAGAAGCACGAGATGCGCACCCTGATCCGAGACATGGCGAAGGAGAAAGCCATAGTGCTCTCGACTCATATCCTGGAGGAAGTGGACGCAGTGTGCTCCCGTGCGATCATCATCGCCGCCGGACGGATCGTTTCCGATGGAACGCCGGAGCAACTCGAATCGATGTCCGTGCATCACAATGCAGTCCAACTGGTGCTCTCCGGTGCCGATCAGCGGCAGGTCAGCTCGGTACTCAAGGCTACCAAAGGCGTCCGTGAAGTCTCGGTCAGTCCCGAAGACGGTGCACTGCGATTCGAGGTGATCCCGGAGGAAGACGCGATAGTCGTCGACCGCATCGCCGGCGCGGTGAGGGATAACGACTGGAATCTGGTAGCCATGTACGTGGAGCGGGGCCGCCTGGATGAAGTATTCCGCGACGTGACGACCCGCGGGGCGGAGGCGGAAGAGTCATGAGTATGCTGTCCAACGTCGGGATCATCACCAAACGCGAGTTGTCGGGGTACTTCCTGACTCCCATTGCCTACGTGTTCATCGTGATCTTTCTTGTCCTGAGCGGGGTTTTCACCTTCTATCTCGGTGGTTTCTTCGACCAGGGCCAAGCGGACCTGAGGACATTCTTCGGATTTCATCCCTGGCTGTACCTGTTTCTCATACCGGCGCTGACAATGCGTCTGTGGGCCGAGGAGCGCAAGTCGGGCACCATCGAGCTGTTGTTCACCCTCCCGGTTACCATGACGGAGACGGTGCTTGGCAAGTTCCTGGCCACCTGGATATTCGCAGGCGTCGCTCTGGCGCTGACGTTCCCGATCTGGCTGACGGTGAACTATCTTGGCAATCCCGACAACGGCGTGGTCGTCGCCGGCTATATCGGCAGTCTACTGATGGCCGGTGCATACATCGCGATCGGGAGTTGTATCTCGGCCTTCACCAAGAACCAGGTGATCGCGTTCGTCATCACCGTTGTCATCTGTCTGATATTCGTTCTAAGCGGGTTCCCCATGGTGCTGGATTTCCTCAACGGTTGGCTTCCGGGCGTAATCCTTCAGGCGGTGAGCTCTTTCAGCTTCCTGACCCATTTCCAGGCGATTCAAAACGGCGTCGTCGACGTCCGCGACTTGATTTACTTTTTTTCATTGATTGCGCTGTGGCTGTTTGTCAACGCTACCGTGCTGGAAGTCAAGAAGGCGGGTTGAGGTTGCGTTGATGGGAAAGAATTGGTTGTCAATCAGCAGTGTCGTGGTGGCGGTCGTACTGTTCTTCGCCGTCAACATCTTCGGCAGCGCTGGACTGACTCAGTGGCGGTTCGATCTGACCGAAAATCATCTGTATACCCTCACGAAGGGGACCCGGCATATACTGTCAGGACTGAACGAGCCGATCACTCTCCGCTTTTTCCTGTCGCGCGAGGTCGCCACCAACGTTCCAGCGGTTGCTTCCTATTCCCAGCGCGTCGAGGATCTGCTGCGGGAATACCAGCGGGAGTCCAACGGCAAGATCAACCTGGAAGTTATCGACCCGGAGCCGTTTTCGGAGGAAGAAGACCAGGCGGAGAAGTACGGGCTGAAGTCCATATCCGTGAAGGAAAGCAGCGACCCGCTGTATTTTGGGCTGGTGGGCACCAATAGCGTGGATGACAAGGAGATCATTTCCTTCTTTTCCCCCAGCCGCCAGAAGCTGCTGGAATACGACCTGACGAGGCTGGTTTACCAACTCTCGGAAA
This sequence comes from uncultured Gammaproteobacteria bacterium, assembly GCA_963731035.1. Lineage (GTDB taxonomy): Bacteria > Pseudomonadota > Gammaproteobacteria > Arenicellales > JAANXG01 > JAANXG01. Next base: position 300,348 of record CAVSUY010000017.1, read on the forward strand.
CCAGGTCTCCGGTGGTGGGACTGGTCTCGTCACTGCCACTGAAGGTGCGCCCCAGCATGACGGCCACCCAGCAGAGATCGTGGCTCATCGTTGACCAGATCGAGAAGGAGTTCAAGGTCGAGAACATCAAGACCGACGGAGACAGCATCCCCGATGGTGTCGACGTCCTGATGATCGTGCATCCGAAGCAGTTGAGCGACCGCATGCTCTACGCGATTGACCAGTTCGTCCTGTCCGGAGGCCGCGCCCTGGTGTTCGTCGACCCCTACATGGAAGCGGAGGCCAGAGGTGCGGGTATGTCGCGGAGCGAATCCAACCTGGACCGCCTGTTCAAGAAATGGGGAATCCAACTCGTCGACGGTAAGGTGGCCGCCGATATGAAGTTCGCGGCACGCGTACGCTACCAGCATGAGGGGCGCCAGGTGATCGGTGCATTCCCCGTGTGGTTGAACATCCAACCCTCGTACCTCGATTCGAAGGACGTCGTAACCGCCAACCTCGGAAACATCTTTCTGGCGACGCCGGGTGTGCTGAAGAAGCTCGACGATTCGAAAACCGAGGTCACGCCGCTGATCCAGACCAGCAACCAGGCGACGATGCTCGACGCCTCGCTGATCGAGGGAGCCGATTCTCCGTACAGCATCATCCAGGCGTACAAGCCTGGATCCAAGGCGCTGACCCTTGCCGCCAGGATTTCCGGTCCGGTGCAGACTGCTTTCCCGGACGGGCCGCCGAAGCCGGGGGCCGACAAGGGGTCGTCGCAGAACAACCAGGAGTCAGGAGAAAAGGCGCAGTCACCGGCGAAGATATCGGGCCAAATCAAGTCCGCGGACGACATCAACGTGATCGTCGTGGCGGACGCGGACATGCTCCACGAACAGTTTTGGGCTCAGCGGCAGAACCTGTTCGGGAACCAGATCATCGTCCCCAGCGCTTCCAACGCCGACTTCGTTATAAACGCCCTCGAGAACCTCACTGGCAGCAGCGACCTCATCAGCGTGCGCAGCAGGGGTGAGTTCAGCCGGCCATTCACCAAGGTCGAGCAAATTCAACAGCGTGCGGAATTGAAGTACAGGCAGAAAGAGGAAGAACTGCGCAACCAGCTGAAACAAACCGAGAAGTCCCTCCTCGCGCTGCAGCAGGGTAAGCGCAACGAGGGGAACGAGCTGATGCTGACGGAGAAGCAGCAGAAAGAGATTGAGAAGTTCCGGAACGAGAAGGTCCGTATCAGGGGGGAATTGCGCAATGTCCAGCATCAGCTACGCAAGGACATCGACCTCCTCGAGGGATGGTTGAAATTCGTCAACATCGGACTGCTTCCGCTGCTGATTGTGATCGGTGCGACTTTGGTAAGCATTGAGCGATCGCGGCGGCGCAGGCGGTAACTATCGACGTTTGGTGGTCCCGGTCCATGCGCAACAAGAAATCATTCTACATACTCGTAGCCATCACAATCGTGGTGGTGGTCGCGGCGTTCCTTTCCCAGCCATCACAGGAGACGGGGCCTACCTACGGCCTCCAGCTTCCGAAACTGGGATCGGAGGTGGAAGCGGTACGCTCCGTAACGATCACCAAGGCCGACGACTCTGTGCAACTCAAACGTACCGACCAGGGCTGGGTGGCGAGCAGCAAGGACGATTATCCGGCCGACGGCGACCGGATCCGGCACCTGTTGCTGGGCATCAGCGATTTGCAGCGGCTCGAAAAGAAGACCAGTAATCCTGACCGGTATCCGGAACTGCAACTTGCGGACGTTGACAAGGACAGCTCCAAGGCAGTCCAGATCACCGTGCTGGGGAAAGACGATCGAAAGCTGGCGGACCTTCTTGTAGGAAAGACCCAGGACTTCGAGGCTTCGGCCAAGTCCCGGTACTTCGTGCGGAATGCGGGGGACCCGCAGTCGTGGCTGGTGGAGGGAACTCTACCTCCGGTGATCGGAGACATTAGCTACTGGTTGCCACCGAAGCTCCTGCCGGGAGTCAAGGAGACTGGCTTCCAATCCGTCACCGTAACCCAGCCGGACGGAGAGAAAGTCACCGTCAACCGCGATTCCGCCGACAGTAACAGTTTCGGACTGGTCGGCCTCGGTGCCGACGAGAAGATTGACAACCAGTATGCCATCAACGCCATACCGGAAACATTCCAGAGGCTGTCGCTCAAGGATGTAAGGAAGATTGACAGCTTGAAGGACAACACCGTTGCACTCACCGTCGAAGGACTGACATTCAACGGCGTGCACATCGTGGCGAAGTTCGGGCATCTCGACCCGCAATACAGCGTGCGCCTGCATGCCGACTACGACGCCGGGCATGACCTCTCCGGCAAGAAGACGGCCCAGGGGGCCGGGGACGAGACCAAAACCAGGACAAGGCCCAGGAGGGCGTCGCGAAGCAGGGTTCCGAGGACAAGAAAGCACAGGACGGCGCCGACGCGGGCGGCGAGAAGGCCGGTGGCAAGAAGGAGCAGAGCATCGGCGGCAAGGAACTGGCGGAGAACCTGAATCGGCGCTGGCGAGGGCGTTTCTTCGTCGTCTCGCAGTATTCCCTGGATGCCCTCAAGATGCGCCACTCGGACCTGGTCAAGAAGCCGAAGACAGCCTCGTCCACCTCGGACTGAGAGGCTCCGCACCGGTTCTGCGGGCTGGCGGGGTAACCCGGCTCCGTATCCTGGAATCCCTGCATGAGCCAGCGTTTCTTCAGCTGTTACAATCACCCTGGCGATCCCCGCCGTGTACATTACGAGATTGAAAAATGGCTGAAAAACCGTTGAACAAGATCAGTGCCCGCGTGACGCAGCCGCGCTCGCAGGGCGCCTCCCAGGCCATGCTCTACGGGACCGGCCTGACCGAATCGGACATGGACAAGGCCCAGATCGGGATAGCCAGCGTCTGGTGGGAAGGAAACACGTGCAATATGCACCTCAACGATCTGGCTGCCTACGTCAAGGAAGGCGTCAGCGACGCCAATCTGGTGGGCATGCGTTTCAACACCATCGGCGTCTCCGACGGTATCTCCATGGGCACCAAAGGAATGAGCTACTCGCTGCAGTCCCGGGATCTCATCGCCGACTCGATCGAGACCGTAGTGTCCGGCCAGTGGTACGACGGCGTGATCGCCATACCTGGATGCGATAAGAACATGCCGGGATGCATCATGGCCCTGGGCCGCCTCAACAGGCCCGGTCTGATGGTCTACGGCGGCACCATCAAGGCGGGACATTGGAAGGACCAGGCCCTGGATATTGTATCGGCGTTCCAGAGCTATGGGCAGTATATTGCCAAGACCATCGATGACGAGGAACGACAGAACATCGTGCGCCGCGCCTGCCCGGGAGCGGGAGCCTGTGGCGGCATGTACACGGCCAACACCATGGCCAGTGCTATCGAGGCCATGGGCATGTCCTTGCCGTACAGTTCCTCCACCCCGGCCCTGCATCCCAATAAGATCGACGAATGCAAGGCGGCGGGAGCCGCTGTTCGGCAGTTGATGGAACTGGATATCAAGCCCCGGGACATCATGACGCGCGAAGCATTCGAGAATGCCATGGCCATCGTTTCTGCCCTGGGAGGCTCAACCAACGCCGTGCTGCATCTGATCGCGATGGCCCGCTCGGTGGACGTAGACCTGACCCTCGACGATTTTCAGCAGGTTAGCAACCGAGTACCGTTTCTTGGAAACCTCAAACCCAGTGGAATCCACGTCATGGAGGATCTGCACGAAGTCGGCGGTGTCCCGGCGGTCCTGAAATACCTGCTCGATGCGGGGTTCTTGAACGGCGACTGCCTGACGGTGACCGGTCGCAGCTTGGACGAGAACCTGCGCGAGCTTCCAGGCCTGAAGGAAGGCCAGGAAGTAATCCGTCCCCTCGACAATCCGATCAAGGCGAGCGGCCATATCCAGATATTGCGAGGCAATCTGGCGCCGGGGGGTGCTGTCGCCAAGATCACCGGTAAGGAGGGCGAATGGTTCAGCGGTCCCGCGCGGGTGTTCGACTCCGAGGAGGAGATGCTGACTTCGCTCGAACGCGGCGGCATCAGGAAGGGAGACGTTATCGTGATTCGCTACGAAGGCCCCAAAGGCGGGCCGGGCATGCCGGAGATGCTCACGCCGACCTCCGCCATCATGGGCGCCGGCCTCGGAAAAGACGTGGCCTTGATCACCGATGGCCGTTTCTCCGGTGGGTCCCACGGTTTCATCATGGGGCACGTCGTGCCCGAAGCCCAGGAAGGCGGGCCGATCGCGCTGCTCCAGGATGGGGATCGGATCACGATCGATGCCGCGAAGAATCTGTTGTCAGTGGACCTGTCGGAGGCCGAGCTCGAGAAGCGCCGTTCGCGGTGGCAGATGCCCCCGTACAAGGCGAGTCGTGGCACTCTGTTCAAGTACATAAAGAACGTGCAGAACGCTTCTCACGGCTGCGTGACCGACGAATAGCGGCGTTCACCGGAGTCCACAAGCGGGTGAATTGGGGCCGGGTTCACCCTGCGCTGCAACAATGCCGCCCGGCCGGTGGCGCCTCGGCACAATTCGCGGTTGACTTTCCCGTCCGTTTGGGAAAAAACTAGCCCGTCGAGCATCGAGGGGGTGGCTCAACCAACTTGAAAGAAGCCAGGAAAGACCTGTCGGCGGGGACCGTTGTGTTTACCGAAGGGGATCCGGGGGACGCCATGTACGTGGTGGTCCAGGGGATAGTGCAGATATACCGGGACACGACCAGCGGACGTCTGGCGCTGGCAAAGATCCACCCCGGCGAATTCTTCGGCGAGATGGCCTTGATCGGCAACACCCCCAGAACGGCGACGGCGGTCGCCCTGTGCGATACCGTATTGGCCGTCTACCGGAGCGATGAGCTCGAAGCTCTGCTCGCCACGAGGCTGGAGGTCGGCGCCCGGATGATCCGGCACCTCGTCGGCCGCCTTAAAGACACCACCGACAAACTTATGGGAGAACGCGACAAGAGGCTGGGCTCGTGGTGAGTTGAAGGCAATTGCAGTGTGCGCCATATTCGGCCGGATCGCGCGAACATTATGATTATATTCAAGGAAACCTCAAAAGACATATGGCTGCTTCTGCTGGTGATTCTGATGGCGATTGCAGCCAACCTTCCGGAAGAATTCGCCAGCGCCTATTCCATCGAGAAGAAGTACCTGCTGATGGCTCTGACGGCGATCATAGTCGTCTCGATTCTGAGGTACGTCCGATTCACTCTCCTGCTGATGACCGCGGTGCTCGCGGCCGGCGCCAACCTTCCCGCGGAGCTGGCAGCACGCTTCAATATCGACCCGGCCATCATGTTCTTTACCCTGATCGTGATGGTGGTGGTCGCGGTGGTGAACCGGTTCCTGAACGTCGTTCCCGACAGGACACCTACCCGGCTCCAGAGCTCGGTGCACGGTGCGAGGGCGCTCATAAAGGCCATCTCCAGCGGAAACGTCAAGAACGTCCAGCGTCTGATCCAGTCGGGCGTCAATGTCAATGTCACCACCTTGAGCGGGAAGACGCCTCTCATGCTGGCGGCGTTCACCGGCTACGCCGATATCGTTCAATTACTGATAAGCGCCGGTGCCATTGTTCACGCCCGGGACCGGGATGGCAATACGGCCATGAGCATTGCCGATCGCAAGGGCTTCACCCGCATCAGGACGCTGCTTTCCACCCAGGCCTGAGAACCACTCCAGGCGATCGGACGTCACGAGGCGAGCCCGCAGGGGCAAATTGACACCGATCGTGCATTCACCGTCGCCGGTGGAAAAAGTGCGTCGAAATCCCTGTGATATAGTCCGCCGGATTCAGTCGTTGTTTTCCGTATCTCATCCACCGGCCGGGCCACCTTGGAAAGCATTGCATTGACCAACGAAATGATCGCGGTGTTCGCGATCCTGGGGCTGACGGTATTTCTGTTTGCCTCGGAAATTGTCCGGGTGGATGTGGCATCCATGCTCATCCTGGTCATTCTCGGCTTGAGCTCGCAGGTGCCCGGCTACCGGGGGCTGGTGGACCAGAAGGAACTGTTCGACGGCTTCTCCAGCAACGCCGTAATTTCGATCATCGCCATCATGATAATCGGCGCCGGTCTCGATAAGACCGGTGTCATGAGCAAGGTTGCCGCCAAGATCCTCCGCTACGCGGGACGCACCGAGGAACGCATAATTCCCACCGTCTCGGCGGTGGCCGCGGGCGTGTCGAGCTTCATGCAGAACGTGGCGGCGGCCGCGCTTTTCCTGCCGGTGGTGACCCGTATCTCGCGGCGTACCCAGATCCCTTTGTCCCGCCTGCTGATGCCGATGGGATTTGCCACAATCCTCGGCGGCACGGTGACCATGGTGGGTTCCAGTCCCCTGATACTGCTGAACGACCTGATTCTGACATCCAACCGGACTCTGCCAGCGAATATGCCGCCCATGGAGCCCTTTCACTTGTTTTCCGTTGCACCCGTGGGTCTCGCCCTGGTGGCGGCGGGCATTGGATACTTCGCCCTCAGTCGCCGCCTGGTGCTTCCCCGGGCGGGGGAAAAGGTCGCCGGGTCCGACAACCTCCAGCATTTCCGGGATCTGTACGGTATCGAGGGCCAGATTTACGAGCTTCGAGTCACGTCGGGCAGTGACCTGGTGGATGTGCAGCTCCGTGATGTCGAGGAGCGGGGTAGAGCGGGTTGGATTCTGGGGGTGCGAACGGGCAAGGAATTTCATCTCGTGCCCGGCCGTGACGCATGGATTCGTGCCGGCTCTGAGTTGGCAATCATGGGCTCGAGAAAGGAGGTGGAGCTCTATGCCGAGCGTCACGGTCTGGCCCTGAAGCCGGAAATCGAATCGTTTTCGGAGTATCTCAGCGTCACCAGCGCAGGCATCGCGGAGGTCGTCATTCCGCCGGACTCGGAACTCATCAACAAGTCGGTCGGGGAGGTGGAGTTCCGAAAGAAATACGGCGCCAAGATCCTGGCGATCTATCGTGTCAATGAAGTCCTCGACTCAGACATCCCCAACATTACTTTTCAGGCGGGGGACACCTTGATCATCCACACGCGTTGGGAGGACCTGACTCTACTCGCCAACGATTCGAACTTCGCGGTGGTCACCGACTTTCCCCGGGAAACCTATCGTCCCGACAAGCTCCGCATCGCGGCTGGATGCTTCGCTTTCTCCGTTCTGCTGATCATATTCACCGACGTTCGCTTGTCCGTGGCACTGATGGCGGGCGCCATCGGCATGGTAACGTTCGGTGTTCTTCGTATGGAGGAAGCGTACCGCGCCATCGGCTGGCAGTCGGTATTCATTCTGGCGAGTCTCATCCCCCTGGGGGTCGCCGTTGAACAGAGCGGCGCTGCGGCGTGGATGGCTAATGAGACCTTGAGGATGCTCCAGGGAATGCCCGTGTGGATCCTTCAGTTGTACGTGGGTGTTCTTGCAACGATCTTCACCCTGGTGATCTCCAACGTGGGTGCAACCGTCCTGCTGGTTCCATTAGCTGTCAACATCGCTGTCCGGTCCGGCGGCGATCCCGCCGTATTCGCGCTCACTGTCGGACTGGCAACCTCCAACTCCTTCCTTATACCGACTCACCAGGTCAACGCTTTGATCCTCGGGCCCGGCGGGTACCGGGTGGCGGATTTTCTGCGGGCGGGGTCGGCGATGACCGTTATCTACCTGATAGTCATCACCGCCATGCTCGCTCTGTTCTATTGAGGGAATGAGGGATCGCGGCTAAAGCCGCTCCTACAATCCCGGGTTGTCCGTGGTGCCGAACCACGGATTGTAGGAGCGGCTTTAGCCGCGATCCTACCGTCGTCACCTCTCGGGAATCAGCCCCCGCGGCGCGAACCGCATTACAAGGAGCAGTATCGCGCCCATCAACACGAACCGCATATAGGCCGCGCCCGCGATGAGGTGCTCCTTGAGCACGTTGCCCTGATCCAGGGGCAGGGTAATGGTCCGCATGAACCAGTCTCCGAACGGCGCCGCCTCGACCCACAGGAACCAGATGATGAAGCCTCCCAGCACCGCGCCCCAGTTGTTCCCGGAGCCGCCGAGGATGACCATGACCCAGATCAGGAACGTGAAGCGCAGAGGGATGTAGCTGGTGGGGGTGAACTGGCCGTCGAGGGTGGTCATCATCGCCCCGGCGATGCCGCAGGTGGCACAGCCGAGAATGAAGACCTGCAGATGGCGCCGGGTGACGTCCTTGCCCATAGCGTTGGCTGCATCGCGGTTGTCCCGGATGGCTCGCATCATGCGTCCCCAAGGGGATTTCAGTGCCCGCTCGGCAAACCACATGACGATGCCCAGGACGATCACGAACAGCGTCGTGTAGCAGATCTTGACGAACACGCTGGCCGCGTCCGATATGTCTGTCGCCCCCAGCCAGTGCGCGAGGCTGATGAACCATCCCTCCTGGACGAGATTCACTTCATAGGGAACCGGCCGCGGCAGCCCGGTGACGTTCTTGACGCCCCGGGTGAGCCACTCCTCGTACTTGATGATCGCGATGATGATCTCGGATATACCGAGGGTCGCGATGGCGAGGTAGTCCGCCCGTAGCCCCAGGGCGATCTTGCCGATAAACCAGGCGGCGCCGGCGGCGGCGAGACCGCCTGCGGCCCATGAGATCACGATGGGCAGATTCATGCCGCCCAGGTAACCTGTCTGGGCCGGGTCTACCGCCTCGATACGGTCCACGGCGGGCAGATAGAAATACCGGATAACGAAGAATCCGACGATGATGAGGATAGTGGTGACCGGCAGCTTCAGATACGGTGGGACCTTACGGCGGACCCACATGGTGACTAAGACTGTTGCAACAAGACTCACGAACGACAGGATGATACCTCTGCCGCCGACCGCCCAGGATTCGTGGACCGGCGGCATGGACACGAGGACCGCGGCCAGGCCACCGAGCGCGGTGAACCCCATGATCCCGACGTTGAACAGTCCCGCATAACCCCATTGCATGTTGACGCCCAGGGCCATGATGGCCGAGATCAGGCACAGATTCAGGATATTGAAGGCTACATTCCAGCTCTGGTAAAAGCCCACGCCCAGCAGGACCAGTACTATCATGCCGTAATAAATGGGTACTTTACGTGTCATTCGATCACCTTGCCCCGGATAATTCCGGTCGGTCTGACCAATAGCACAACGACGAGTATGATGAACGACACCGCGTATTTGTAGTTCGTCGAGAGGAGTTGCACCAGTCCGTGCGGCGCCCAGTCGTGGGGACCGAGGTAGGCGAGGAACTTCCTGTAGGGGTAGGTCAGTATGACTTCGGAGTAGGCGACAACGAACCCGCCCAGGATCGCGCCCACCGGCTGCCCGATCCCCCCGAGAATCGTGGCGGCGAAGATCGGCAGCAGTATCTGCAGGAATATGAAAGGCCGGTAGCTCTTGTCCAGGCCGAACAGGGTGCCGGCGACGGTGGCCAGCACCGCGGTGATGATCCAGGCAATCATCACGACCCGGTCCGGATCGATCCCGGACAAGAGGGCGAGGTCCTCATTGTCGGAGTAGGCGCGCATGGCTTTGCCGGAGCGCGTCTTCTGCAGAAACCAGAAAAGCACTCCCATGACGATGAACGCGACCACCACGGTGATGACCTGGGTCTGCTTGATGGCGATTCCCTCGCTCAGGCCGGTCATCTTTTCAAAGTTGAAGGCAGTGACGATGAAACGTTCACCGTCGGAGAAGTTCTGATCCGCCGGCCCGATGATGATTCGCACGAGACCGGCGTAGACGAACATCACGCCCACGGATACGATGGCGAAGATGATCGGATTCGATCGCTTTTGGCGGTAGAACCGGAATACGAAGCGGTCGGTCACCAGGGCCATCGCGACGGCCACGAGAATGCCCACGGGCAGGGCCAGTAGCGCCGTGGGGAGCGGAGCGATGCCTATGCCCTGTCCCTGGAGAAACCAGGTGACGAGGATCGTCGCCATGGTACCGAAGGACATCAGCTCGCCATGGGCGAAGTTGGCGAATCGGAGGATGCCGAAAATCAGAGTCACCCCGAGTGCGCCGAGCGCGAGCTGGGCACCGTAAGCCGTCGCGGGGACGAGGACGAAGTTGGCAAACAGGGCCAACGCGTTAAGGATATCCATTCAACCCCCCAGGAAGGAACGTCGCACTTCAGGGTTTGCCAGCAGTGCTTTCCCGGTGTCGGTGAAGCGGTTCTGGCCTTGTACCAATACGAAGCCGTGGTTGGCGATCTCCAGGGCCTGACGGGCGTTCTGCTCCACCATCAGGATAGCGATGCCGGTCCTGGCTATTTCGAGAATGCGGTCGAACAGATCGTCCATGACGATAGGGGAAACGCCGGCAGTCGGTTCGTCCAGCATGAGCAGCTTCGGCTTAGTCATCAGGGCGCGGCCCACCGCCACCTGCTGGCGCTGTCCACCGGACAGCTCTCCGGCCGGTTGGTTGCGTTTTTCCTTCAGGACCGGAAACAGGTGATACACCTGCTCCATAGTGTCGCTGATATCGCCCTCCCTGGTGAATGCGCCCATCTCGAGGTTCTCCTCCACGGTGAGGGAGACGAAGACGTTGTGATTCTGTGGCACGAATGCCATGCCTATGTGGACCCGGTCCTGGGGCGGCATGCGGGTGATGTCCTGGCCGTCGAGGACCACCGACCCCTCGCGCAGCTGGAGCATGCCGAACACCGCTTTCATAGCGGTGGACTTGCCTGCTCCGTTGGGCCCTACCACCACCGCGATCTCGCCCTTTTCCACGGTGATATCGCAGTGCTCGATGATGTCCGCGCCGCCGTATCCCCCCGTCATATCCAATGCCGAGAGAAACTTCATGCCTCCGACTCCGCCGTGTGTCGCCTTCCCGTCCCGAGGTAGGCCTCGATTACGTCTTCGTTGTTCTTGACCTCCTCCACGGTCCCCTGCGTCAGCAGCTTGCCTTCGGCCATGACTATGACCGGGTTGCACAGCCGCGCTATGAAATCCATGTCGTGCTCGATCAGGCAGAAGGTGTAGCCGCGTTCTTCGTTGAGGCGCTGAATGGACGTGCCGATTGTCTTCAGCAACGTGCGGTTGACGCCGGCACCGACCTCGTCGAGGAATACGATCTTGGCATCGACCATCATGGTGCGGCCAAGTTCGAGGAGTTTCTTCTGGCCTCCGGAAAGATTACCTGCGAGCTCGTTCTCAAGGTGAGAGATTTGAAGAAACTCGGCCACCTCGTGAGCCCGTTTCTTTATCTCCTCCTCGTTCTCCAGCACGCGCTTGTAGTTGAACCAGGCGTGCCTCAATTGCTCCCCCGGCTGGTCCCCCGGCACCACCATCAGGTTTTCCAGCACGGTGAGGGTGGAGAATTCGTGGGCGATCTGGAACGTACGCAGCAGTCCCTTGTTGAACAGCTGGTGGGGTTCAAGACCGGTAACGTCCTCATCGTCGAGGTAGATGTGACCCGAGGTGGGTTTGAAAACGCCCGCTATGACGTTGAAAAGGGTCGTCTTGCCCGCGCCATTGGGTCCGATCAGGCCCGTGATCGAGCCCTTGTCAATTTCGAGGGAGACACCGTCCACGGCATGGATGCCGCCGAAGTGCTTGGAAAGGTCTGCCACCGAGATCATTTTCTATTTCTTGTAAATGAGACGGTCAGGACGAAGTCCTGACCGTCTCGTCTCTGTTGTCCGACTACGAAAGACCCGGCAATGGTCTAGTGGTGGTACATCACCGTCTTCCACTGCCCGTTTTCGATGATGGTTTCGCGGTACGAGCCCGCCGCTTCGCCCGGCGGAATCAGTTCCACGTCGCCGGCGCCGACATAGTCGACGTCCCCGCCGTCTTTCAGGATCTTGAGACCCTTGGCGAGCTCACCCGGGAAGATCTTCTCGCCCGGTGCATTGGCGACTTTCATGATGTCGTTCTTGTACACCTTGCTGTCAGTCGTGCCGGCGGCCTGCATGGCCAGCAGCAGCAATGCCGAAGCGTCGTAGCATTCGGCGACGTACGGGTCGTCGCCCTTGAATCCCTTGCCCTTGGCCATCTTGGCGAGCATGCCCACGCCGGGGCTGTCGGTGCCCGGGTTGGTGCCGATCGACCCGTCGATGGCTTTGCCGAAGTTGGCCGTCAGAGAAGGACCGACCATGCCGTCCGGCAGGATAAACTTCTTGAACGCGCCGCTGTCCAGCGATGCCTGAATGATGCCCTTGCCGCCCTGGTCGAGGTAGCCGGCCACGATCAGGACATCACCGCCGGCGGCGGCCAGGGATGCCACTTCCGCGGAGTAGTCGGCCTTGCCGTCTTCGTGCGCCAGGACGGTGGTGATTTTGCCGCCCTCCTTTTCGTACGCAGACTGGATGGCGTCGGCCAGACCCTTGCCGTAGTCATTGTTGGTGTAGGTCAATGCCGCGGTCTTGATTCCACGCCGATGCATGATATCGGCGATGATCTGACCCTGGCGGGCGTCAGACGGGGCGGTGCGGAAGAAGTAACCGTCGTCCTCGATGGTGGACAGCGCCGGAGACGTCGCGGAGGGAGAAATCATCACAATACCCTTCGGACGCGCAACGTTGTTCAGCACGGCGGTTGTGGCACCGGAGCACGTGGCGCCGTTGATACCGACGACACCCTCCGACGTCACCAGCCGTTCCGCCGCGGCAGTGGCAGCCGCCGCGTCGATGCAGGTACTGTCACCGTGCACCGATACGACCTTTTTGCCACCCAGGAACATCCCGCTGTCAGAGACTTCCTGGATGGCGAGTTCGCCGCCTTTGACCATCGGCACAACCAGCGACTCGGTGGGACCGGTGAAGCCTTGGAGCATCCCGATTTTCACCGTGTCGTCGGCGAATGCCGCCGCAGATATCGCCGAGGCGGCGATGGCTACTAGTATTCGTTTTATCATAGTATCCTCCTCGTACAGTAAGTGCTTCTATTGAAGAACTGCAGGATATAGAATCCTTGGTCCTTTTGCCAGCCTCGATGCCGCCAGATGGCGGAATTACACGCCAACAAAGGCTTGGATCGCCTCAATAGGCCCATGGAAGGCGTGCGTCACCGACTCCTCAAGATCCTTGACCAACACGGATTCCATACGGGTACCCGGATCGGTGCGGAATTGGGCCTGAGCCGGGCGGCGATACATAAACATATAAGGGCGCTCGTGGACAGCGGTGTGCCGATTCATCGCGTGCCGGGGCGGGGTTACCGCCTGGCCGAGGGAGTGGTCCTCCTCGATGAGTACACCATAGAAAGGCGCTTGTCGGATTGTGCGCGGGCGCTGGCGGCCCGCATCGAAGTGCTGGAAGAGGTGGATTCCACCAGTGCCGAGGTCGCGCGGAGCATCAATCGTCGGCCCTTGCATGGTCGCATATGCCTGGCCGAGAAGCAGACCGCCGGCCGCGGCCGGCGGGGACGCGGATGGGTAGCGTCACCGTATCGAGACCTGATGTTGTCCATCGGGGTCGAGTACGCACAATGGCCGCAGCAACTGCCGACTCTCGGATTGGTCACGGCGCTGTCGATTATCCGGGCACTGGAGGGGGTCGGTATCCACGACTTGATGGTGAAGTGGCCCAACGACGTGGTATGCCGCGACCGGAAACTGTGCGGCGTGCTGCTGGACGTCACCGGCGAAGCCCACGGTGGATGCCGGATCATAGTTGGCATCGGCATCAATGTGTCGATGGACGCCGCCCACGGCCGGTGCATAGACCGACCGTGGGTCGACCTCGAAACCCTGATTGGACGGATGCCTGACCGGAACGCCATTGCGGCACAATGTCTCAACGTACTGCTGCCCATGTTTGAGTCTTTCCCGGCATCGGGTTTCCCCCCTTATCTCACCCAATGGCGAAACCTGGACGCTCTCCGGGGAAGGACCATCACCGTGCACAGTGCCGGCGGCGACACGGTTGACGGCATAGCCGAAGGCGTGGACGACTCCGGCCGGCTGCAGGTGACCGACGAGGGGGGGCGAATGCGTGTGCTTAACCAGGGCGAGGTCAGTATCCGGCTCCGATGAAACTGGTGGTCGACGTGGGAAACTCCCGGATCAAGTGGGCCCGGATCGACGGAGGGCGACTGGGCCCCGGCCGCCGCGCGGAGCGCTGCGGATCACTCGAGAAGCTGCTGGATCAGCTGTGGCACGTGGACGAAGCCCCGTCGACGGTGATGATTTCCAGCGTTGCCGGCGCCGATGCGGACGCTGCGATAGAGCGATGGATCACGAATCGCTGGGGTTTTCGGCCCGACTGGTTCCGGTCCCGTTCCGAAACGCTCGGTCTGATCAACGGCTATCGGGACAGCGAACAGCTCGGTAGCGACCGGTGGGCGGCGTTGGTCGGCGCCCGCGGGCTGCTGCCGGGGCCGTTTGGCGTCATCGACTGCGGAACCGCGGTCACCCTGGATGTCATAGACGAGCGAGACCGGCATCTGGGGGGACTGATCGGGCCGGGCCTCGAGCTGGCGCAGCTGAGTCTCCTGGCCGGAACGGCAAGCATCGGGGAAGCCGGAAACCAGGCCGTGGGCCTGCTGGGGCGCAACACTGCGGACTGCGTCGCGAACGGGACCACCCTGGGGTTGGCAGGAGCGCTGGAACGATGGATGGCGGAGGTGGAAGAATCAGTGAACGGCGTCTCCTGGCTGGCGACCGGCGGTGCTTGGCCGCGGCTGAGCTCCCGGATAAGGAAGACGGTTCGATATGATCCGGACCTGGTCCTAAAGGGGCTGGCGCGGGTGTTGGAGTGACATCATCATGAAATGGCTGACGGCGTTCCTGGTACTACTCAACGCGGGACTGTTCCTGTGGGCGACGGGACACGAGCCCGCGAGTTCCCCCAAGGCGTCGGACTATCCCGTGGTGAGCGCCGAAAGTATGCGGCTTTTGAGTGAAGTCGCAGCCGCCAACCAGGTCCCGGCCGAGGAAGCGCCGCGATGCGCACGCATCGGGCCGTTCGTCAACTCGGCGGTAGAGGCCCTAGCGGCCCAGAAGCTCGACGCCATGTCCCTGACCTACACCCACCGTACGGTCAAATCCCGCCAAATCAGGGCTTTTCGCGTGTTCCTGGGACCGTTCGACAGTCAGTCGACCATCGACGCCCAGCGGCACCTGCTGGATGCGGCCGGCATCGAGGACTACTACGTAAAGCGCGACGAAGAGGGCGGGGCCATCATATCGTTGGGCCTGTTCTCCCAGCAGGACGGCGCCCAGCTACTGCTGGCCAGGCTGAGCCGAAGCGATATTCAGGCGAGAATTCGCGCTGAAAACCGCGTGCTGAAGCCGACATTCTGGCTGGAGATCGACGATCCCGCCCTCGAGCGGGGCATCCCCCCGGAGCTGGCCCGGGCCACCTGGGGCGAAAAAGGGGCCGAGATCAGGCGATACGCCTGTCCCTAGGAGCCTGTCGAGTAATCTTCACGTAGCGAGGAAGTGGGAGAACGAGGATAGTTTTTCGAAGGTTTGAGGAGCATAGTGGTAACACTGTGACGAAAAGCTTCGGGAAAATGGACCGCTCTCCCGCTTTCGCAGTAGTAGAATGATTACTCGGACAGGCTCCTGGTCACCCCGCCTCCGTTTAGATTTGGCTACGCCGAATCAAGCACTTAGGGTGTCTGACTTGCGGTGGAATCCGTGACCGGTCCGTGCGGGCCGTCGTCGATCAGCCTCTCATGCGTCTCCGGGGGCTCGCCGGCCGGCTTCCGGGCATTGCGGACCCCGCCCGGTTTCCCTACAATTCGCGCCCCGCGCCCGTATAGCTCAGCAGGCAGAGCAGCTGATTTGTAATCAGCAGGTCGGGGGTTCGATTCCCTCTGCGGGCATAGCGCCCGACCGGCAAAATTGGCATTGACACCGCATACCGACCGTAAGAAAATCGGCCGCTTTCCTTGCGGAGGGGTTCCCGAGCGGCCAAAGGGGGCAGACTGTAAATCTGCTGGTTCTACCTTCGGAGGTTCGAATCCTCCCCCCTCCACCAGGCGGGCGTAGTTCAATGGTAGAACCTCAGCCTTCCAAGCTGATGATGTGGGTTCGATCCCCATCGCCCGCTCCACGCGCCGGGCAGATGAGATGGGACGGACGATGGCTTTACCACCATCATCAGTCTTTTATCGTCTGTCTTCTGAATGCCCATATAGCTCAGACGGTAGAGCACTCCCTTGGTAAGGGAGAGGTCACTGGTTCGAATCCAGTTATGGGCACCAGTTTAGACTTATATATATATCAGTAGCAGCGCTATCGACCGAGGTGACTCATGTCTAAGGAAAAATTCCAGAGAACGAAGCCGCACGTAAACGTGGGGACGATAGGTCACGTGGACCATGGGAAGACGACGCTGACGGCGGCGATGACGAAGGTATTGTCGAAGTACGGTGGATCGGTGAAGGCGTTTGACGAGATTGACAATGCGCCGGAGGAGCGGGCGCGGGGGATCACGATAGCGACGGCGCACGTGGAGTACGAGACGGAGAAGCGGCACTATGCGCACGTGGACTGTCCTGGGCATGCGGATTATGTGAAGAACATGATCACGGGTGCGGCGCAGATGGACGGAGCGATACTGGTGGTGAGTGCGGCGGACGGGCCGATGCCGCAGACGCGGGAGCACATACTGCTGGCGCGGCAGGTGGGGGTTCCGTTCATTGTGGTGTACCTGAACAAGGCGGACATGGTGGACGATGAGGAGTTGTTGGAGCTGGTGGAGATGGAGGTGCGGGAGTTGTTGGACAGTTACGAGTTTCCTGGAGACGATACGCCGATCATTGTTGGGAGTGCGTTGAAGGCGCTGGAGGGAGACACATCGGAGATTGGGGAGCCGTCGATATTCAAGCTGGCGGATGCGTTGGACGAGTACATTCCGGAGCCGGAGCGGGCGGTGGATGGAGCGTTTTTGATGCCGGTGGAGGACGTATTTTCGATATCTGGCCGCGGGACGGTAGCGACGGGCCGGATAGAGAGCGGGATTGTGAAGGTTGGGGACGAAGTAGCGATAGTGGGATTGCGGGACACGCAGAAGACGACGGTGACGGGCGTGGAGATGTTTCGCAAGCTGTTGGACCAGGGGCAGGCTGGGGACAACGTGGGGATATTGCTTCGCGGGACGAAGCGAGACGACATTGAGCGGGGCCAGGTATTGGCGAAGCCTGGGAGCATCACGCCGCACACGCAGTTTGAGGCGGAGGTATATGTACTGTCGAAGGACGAAGGTGGTCGACACACGCCGTTTTTCAATGGATACCGTCCGCAGTTTTATTTTCGCACGACGGACGTAACGGGGGCGGTGGATCTGCCGGAGGGAGTGGAGATGGTGATGCCTGGAGACAACGTGAAGATGACGGTATCGCTGATAGGGCCGATAGCGATGCAGGAGGGGCTGCGGTTTGCGGTTCGCGAGGGCGGCCGGACGGTGGGAGCCGGCGTGGTAACCAAGATTATCGAGTGACGATACCGGATGTCCGGTACCGTCCTGTAGGTCGGCCGGATCTCGCTCCAGGCGATCTCCGGTACTTCCACATCCCTGTAGGTTGGGACTCATCCCGACATGTTTAGGATCGGCACGAACGAGATAGCGGTGAGGTCCGGAAACAGTCGAACCGGCACGAGGAAGTGCCGGCGCGAAGCGAAGAAGCCGGGGAACGATGTTTTCCGGCTTCGTGAGAGGTGGTGGCGACAGGGAGTCCCAGGCCACCGAGAGGACAGTGGAACCGGCACGAGGAAGTGCCGGCGCGAAGCGAAGAAGCCGGGGAACGATGTTTTCCGGCTTCGTGAGAGGTGGTGGCGACAGGGAGTCCCAGGCCACCGAGAGGACAGTCGAACCGGCACGAGGAAGTGCCGGCGCGAAGCGAAGAAGCCGGGGAACGATGTTTTCCGGCTTCGTGAGAGGTGGTGGCGACAGGGAGTCCCAGGCCACCGAGAGGACAGTGGAACCGGCACGAGGAAGTGCCGGCGCGAAGCGAAGAAGCCGGGGAACGATGTTTTCCGGCTTCGTGAGAGGTGGTGGCGACAGGGAGTCCCATCCACCGAATTAACTAGGCCAGTAGCTCAATTGGCAGAGCGGCGGTCTCCAAAACCGCAGGTTGGGGGTTCGATTCCCTCCTGGCCTGCCACATTACGTGAACGTGCAGTCAGTAGCAGATAAAGCAAAGCTTGCCGCGGCAGTGGTGATCGTCGCCATCGGCGTTTGGGCGTTTTACTACCTGGATCAGCAGATGGTCCTCGTCAGGACCGGTATCGTCATTGCCAGTGTCGTGCTGGGATTGGGCGTAGGGCTGACTTCCGGTCCGGGACAGGCCGCCTGGGAGTTCTCCAAGACGGCGCGGGCCGAAGTGCGCAAGGTCGTGTGGCCCACCCGGCGGGAAACCGTGCAGGCGACGGGAATCGTCCTGTTGCTGGTGATCATGATCGGCGTGTTCTTGTTCATTGTGGACACGATCTTGTTCTACGTAATCTACGACCTGATTCTGGGCACGGTGGGCTGAGAAGACTGAATGGCTAAGCAACGCTGGTATGTAGTGCATGTCTTCTCGGGATTCGAGAAGCACGTCGCAAAATCGATCCGGGAACACGTGGCGCGTGCCGGTATGGAGGACAAGTTCGGGGAGATCCTGGTTCCGACCGAGGATGTCGTAGAGATGAAAGGCGGCCAGAAGCGGACCAGTGAGCGCAAATTCTTCCCCGGATACGTGCTGGTGCAGATGGAGATGGGTGACGACTCCTGGCACCTGGTGAAAAGCGTACCGAAAGTTACCGGTTTCGTCGGTGGTTCCAGCGACAAGCCCACGCCTATCAGCGAGCGCGAGGCCGAGTCGATCATGCAACAGGTGAAGGCCGGCGCCGAAAAACCGCGGCCGAAATTTTCCTTCGAGCCGGGGGAACTGGTGCGGGTCGTCAGCGGACCGTTTGCGGATTTCAACGGGACGGTGGAGGACGTGAATTTCGAGAAGAGCAAGTTGCGGGTGGCTGTTTCAATTTTCGGCCGGTCCACTCCGGTGGAGCTCGATTTCTCGCAGGTGGAAAAAGGCTAACCGGTATTTCATGCCGGCCGTGCCTGTAGATCGGCATTGTATGCCGACATTGACTCCAGTCGGGCTGAAGCCCGACCTACACAGACGACAGACGGGGAGCCCGAAAGCGAAAGCCGGTACGGCGCTGGAACCCGAGAGGTGACTTAAGATGGCGAAGAAAATCGACGCACTGGTCAAGCTGCAGGTGCGCGCCGGGGAGGCCAATCCCAGCCCGCCGGTCGGGCCGGCATTGGGCCAGCACGGCGTCAATATCATGGAGTTCTGCAAAGCGTTCAACGCCGAGACCCAGGATACGGAGAAAGGGCTACCAATTCCCGTGGTCATTACGGTCTACAGCGACAAGAGCTTCACCTTCATCAAGAAGACGCCGCCGGCCTCGATCCTGCTGAAGAAGGCCGCCGGCATCGGCAAGGGCAGCGCCGTTCCGAACCGCGACAAGGTCGGGAAGATCACCCGGGCGCAGCTCGAGCAGATTGCCGAAGCCAAGATGGTGGACCTGAATGCGTACTCCATGGACGAAGCGGTGCGCATCATCGCCGGCAGCGCCCGAAGCATGGGCCTGGAAACAGAGGGGGTGAAGTAATGGCACACAAGGCGGGCAAACGATTCGACGGCGCCGCCAAGCTGGTGGACCGCGTCGCTTACTATCCCCTGGACGAGGCCCTTCAGCTGATCAAGCAGACCGCCTCCGCCAAATTCGACGAGTCGGTGGACGTGGCCATCAATCTGGGGGTCAACGCCAAGAAGTCCGACCAAGCCGTCCGTGGCTCCACGGTGTTGCCCCGGGGAACAGGTAAGACCATGAAGGTCGCGGTCTTTGCTGAAGGTCCCGATGCGGAGGCTGCCACCGAAGCCGGCGCCGACGTGGTGGGCATGGACGACCTGGCGGAGCAGGTCAAGAAGGGCAATCTCGACTTCGACGTGGTCATCGCCACGCCCGCCACCATGAAGGTCGTGGGCAAGCTCGGCCAGATCCTGGGCCCGCGAGGGCTGATGCCGAACCCCAAGGTGGGGACGGTGACGAACGATGTTGCCCAGGCGGTGCGGGACGCCAAGGCCGGCCAGGTACAGTACCGTATCGACAAGGCGGGGGTGATTCATTGCCCCATTGGCAAGGCATCTTTTGAAGCCGAGGCCTTGAAGGAGAACTTCGAGTCCCTCATTAATGCTTTGCACCGCGCCAAACCGGCGGCGGCCAAGGGCCATTATTTCAGGCGCGTCACTCTGTCCACCACGATGGGGCCCGGGGTGCGCGTGGATAGATCCTCATTGCCCGTATAAGTCGGGCGGGGGCGCGACGGGCCGGGACGGGCCGTCGATTCAGCGCCCGGTGCGGGATTTCCGCGCCGGGGTGTCTAAGACCGCAGGAGGAAACAGGCCATGGACCTGCCGGTTTCCTTAATTTCCTGCGCAGACCGCGTAAGGATTACAGGGCGGCGATGGGAAATTCGCCGATTCCTGGAACCAGTGCGTTGGTCGTAAACATGGGAGCAAAGCTCAAATGAGCCTGAGTCTTGAAGACAAAAAGGCGGTTGTCGAGTATGTCTCCAGCGCGTTGGCGGGAGCACAGGCGGCGTTTGTGGCCGACTACCGTGGTTTGACGGTGGCACAAATGTCCGCACTGCGCCGCGAAGCCCGCGAGACCGGCGTGTTCCTGAAGGTTGTGAAGAATAACCTGGCCAAGCGGGCCGTTCAGGACACCGATTTCGCGTGTCTTGCAGAGCATTTCGTCGGCCCCACGGCATTGGCGGCGTCCGAGGACCCCGTTGCCGCGGCCAAACTGCTCGACAAGTACGCCAAGGCGTTCGAAGTCCTGACCATCAAGGTCGGAGCCATGGGAGGCAGCGTTCTGTCGGAGGCCGATACCAAGGCTCTGGCGAAGCTGCCGACACGAGAGCAGCTGCTTGCAACGCTGCTGGGGACCATGCAGGCCCCGGTCACCAAGTTCGTTCAGACCCTGAACGAGGTGCCGGGCAAGTTCGTGCGTACCCTGGCTGCTTTGCGGGACCAGAAGCAGGCGGCTTGATTCAACGTTAAATACATAGGTTTCAGGAGTAGAGAAATGGCTGTTTCGAAAGAAGAATTGCTTGACGCAGTAGGCAACATGTCCGTTCTTGAGTTGTCAGAACTCATTAAGGACATGGAGGAAAAGTTCGGTGTGTCCGCCCAGGCGGCCGTAGCGGTTGCGCCTGCCGCCGGCGGCGGTGAAGCCGCCGCGGCGGCTGAAGAGAAGGATGAGTTCGACGTCATTCTCAGCAGCTTCGGCGAGAACAAAGTCGGCGTCATCAAGGCGGTGCGCGCGATCACCAGTCTGGGCCTGAAGGAAGCGAAGGACCTGGTGGAGAGCGCCCCGGCCGCGGTCAAGGAAGGAGCAAACAAGGAAGATGCCGAGAGTATCAAGTCTCAATTGGAGGCGGCAGGAGCTTCGGTCGAACTGAAATAGTTGAGCAACATGGGTCGACCAACCGGAGGTCGAGCTGACAAGGGGATTTGCATCAATCCATAGTCGGATCTTGCATTTGTTGGATGCAGCAGGGCCGGCGACGCCTCCGGGTGTTGCGGGCCTCTTGCTGCTTGCTGAACGCGCCGGCGGGAAGCAAAGGCTGGGGACCCTCTCCAGCGTCACGTTAGTGCCATACGGTCAAACCACGAGGTAACCATGGGTTATTCCTTCACTGAAAGAAAGCGCCTGCGAAAGAACTTCCGTAAAAGTGGATCTGTTCTGCGGGTTCCTTATCTGCTGGCTACCCAGAAAGAATCCTATCGCAAATTTCTTCAGTCCGACATCGAGCCGGAACGACGCGCCGAGGTCGGCCTGCAGGCTGCTTTCAGGTCGGTGTTTCCCATCGAAAGCTACAACGGCAACGCGATGCTGGAGTTCGGGGAGTATCGCCTGGGGACACCGCCCTTCGACGTGAGGGAGTGCCAGCAGCGGGGCTTGGTCTATTCGGCCCCTCTGCGGGTGGTGCTGCGGCTGGTGGTCTACAGAAAGGACGAATCCACCGGTTCGAAGACCGTGCACGATATCAAGGAGCAGGATGTGTACATGGGCGAGATCCCGCTGATGACGGAAAACGGGACGTTCATCATCAACGGCACCGAGCGGGTGATCGTGTCCCAGCTACACAGGTCTCCCGGGGTGTTCTTCGACCACGACAGGGGCAAAACCCATTCCTCCGGCAAGCTGCTGTTCTCGTCGAGGATCATTCCCTATCGCGGTTCCTGGCTGGACCTGGAGTTCGATCCCAAGGACCTGCTCTACATCCGTATCGACCGACGGCGCAAGCTTGCGGCCACCGTTCTGCTGCGGGCGCTCGGCTACACCACGGAAGAGATTCTGGAGATGTTCTTCGACAATGATGTCTTTCACTTGTCCTCCAAGGGCATCAAAATGGATCTCGTTCCCCAGCGGCTGCGCGGAGAGCAGCTCGGCTTCGATCTGACCAGTTCCAAGGGCGAAGTCATCGTCGAGGCCGGCAAACGCATCACCGCGCGCCACGTGCGGGAACTCGAGAAGGGAAAGTTCAAGCGCATCGAGGTGCCTGTCTCGTTCCTGGCGGGACGCACCCTGGCCCGCAACATCGTCGATAAGGAGACCGGCGAGGTGATTGCCGAGGCCAACGACGTCATCACCGAAGAGTTGATGGAGAAGGTCATGGAGATGGGCTTCCCGACCATCGAGACCATCTACACCAACGACCTCGATCAGGGGCCGTACATTTCCGATACCCTGCGCATCGATAACACACGGACCGACGTCGAGGCCCAGGTGGAGATCTACCGCATCATGCGCCCCGGCGAGCCCCCGACGAAAGAGGCGGCCCAGGCTCTGTTCAACAACCTGTTTTTCAACTCCGATCGTTACGACCTGTCAGCCGTGGGCCGCATGAAATTCAACCGGCGCCTCGGCCGCGACAGCGACGACGGTCCGGGCACCCTGAGCAAGGAGGACATTGTCGACGTCATGAAGACGTTGATCGATGTCAAGAACGGCCACGGCGAGATCGATGACATCGACAATCTCGGCAACCGCCGGGTGCGGTCGGTGGGCGAACTGGTGGAGAACCAGTTCCGCGTGGGCCTGGTCCGCGTGGAGCGCGCCGTGCGTGAGCGCCTGAGCATGGCGGAGTCGGAGAACCTGACTCCTCAGGAGTTGATCAACGCCAAGCCGGTGTCGGCGGTGGTCAAGGAGTTCTTCGGCTCCAGCCAGTTGTCGCAGTTCATGGACCAGACTAATCCCTTGTCGGAAGTGACCCACAAGCGGCGAGTTTCCGCCCTGGGACCGGGCGGCTTGACCCGCGAGAGGGCGGGCTTCGAGGTGCGGGACGTACATCCCACCCACTACGGGCGGGTGTGCCCCATCGAGACACCGGAAGGTCCGAACATCGGGCTCATAAACTCCCTGGCCTGTTTTGCGCGGACTAACGACTACGGCTTCCTGGAGACGCCTTACCGCAAGGTGGAGAACGGTCGAGTCACCGACAAGATCGAATTCTTGTCGGCTATCGTGGAGCGCAATTTCGTCATCGCCCAGGCCAACGCCACTGTCGATGACAAGAGAGTGCTGACGGACGAGCTGATCTCCTGCCGTCACCTCAATGAGTTCACGCTGTCAACGCCCGACAAGGTGGATTACATCGACGTGGCACCGTCGCAGATTGTCTCCGTCGCCGCCTCTCTGGTGCCGTTTCTGGAGCACGACGACGCCAACCGCGCGCTCATGGGATCGAACATGCAGCGCCAGGCGGTGCCCACCGTCCGCAGCGAAAAGCCGCTGGTGGGAACCGGCATGGAGCGGATCGTGGCGGTGGACTCCGGCGTCACCGTGGTGGCGCGCCGCGGCGGCCTGGTGGACTCGGTGGATTCCGCCCGCATCGTGGTGCGGGTCAGCGACGACGAGACGGTGGCCGGCGAGCCGGGCGTCGATATCTACAACCTGACCAAGTACCAGCGGTCCAACCAGAACACCACCATCAACCAGCGGCCGCTGGTGAAGGTCGGTGACGACATCGCCAAGGGCGACGTCCTGGCGGACGGCCCGTCAACGGACATGGGCGAACTGGCCCTGGGTCGCAACGTGCTGGTGGCGTTTATGCCATGGAATGGCTACAACTTCGAGGATTCGATCCTGATCTCCGAGCGTCTGGTGCAGGAAGATACCTACACCACGATTCACATCGAGGAGTTGTCCTGCGTCGCCCGGGACACCAAGCTCGGACCCGAGGAGATCAGCCGGGATATTCCGAACGTCGGTGAAACCGCCCTGTCCAAGCTGGATGAGTCCGGCATCGTCTACATCGGCGCCGAAGTCAAGTCCGGTGACATCCTGGTGGGCAAGGTCACCCCCAAGGGCGAGACCCAGCTCACCCCCGAGGAAAAGCTGCTGCGCGCAATCTTCGGCGAGAAAGCCTCCGACGTGAAAGACACCAGCCTGCGCATGCCGTCGGGCATGTCCGGCACGGTCATCGACGTCCAGGTGTTCACCCGCGATGGTGTCGAGAAGGACGCTCGGGCCAAGCAGAACGAGGATCAGGAACTGGCCAGGATCCGTAAGGACCTCAACGACCAGTACCGGATTGTCGAGGAGGATGCTTTCGCCCGCATCGAGAAGCTGCTCACCAATCGCACCGCCGAGGGCGGTCCGGGCGGCCTGAAGGGCGGTGACAAGATCTCCAAGACCTACCTCCAGGACCTGCCGCGGGACAAGTGGTTCGAGATCCGGCTGCGCAACGAGGAAGCCAACGACCAGCTCGAACAGCTGCGTTCGGACCTCGAGGCCCAGCGCAAGTACTTCGACGAACTGTTCGACGAGAAGCGCTCCAAGCTGGAGGCCGGGGACGACCTGGCGCCCGGAGTGCTCAAGATGGTCAAGGCCTTCGTCGCGGTCAAGCGGCGGCTGCAGCCCGGTGACAAGATGGCGGGACGCCATGGCAACAAGGGTGTGATTTCCAAGATCGTTCCGGTTGAGGACATGCCGTATACAGCCGACGGCACCACCGTCGACATCGTTCTCAATCCGCTCGGCGTGCCTTCCCGCATGAACGTCGGTCAGGTGCTGGAGACCCATCTCGGTTGGGCCGCCCATCACCTGGGGCGCCAGATCAACGCCCTGCTCAGGCAACGGGCTCCGATGAAGGATCTGCGCAAGTTCCTGGACAAGGTCTACAACCAGGATGGCCAATCCGAGGACTTGAAGTCCCTGACTGACGATGAGCTCACGGAGCTGGCCGGCAACCTGGTGGACGGTGTGCCCATGGCGACCCCGGTATTCGACGGCGCCAATGAGCAGGAGATCAAGCGCATGCTGGAACTGGCCGGACTCCCCACCAGCGGCCAGACCACGCTCTGGGACGGGCGAACGGGAGAGCAGTTCGACCGTCCGATCACGGTTGGCTACACCTACATGCTCAAGCTCAACCATCTGGTCGACGACAAGATGCACGCGCGTTCGACCGGCCCTTACAGCCTTATCACCCAGCAGCCGCTGGGTGGCAAGGCGCAGTTCGGCGGTCAGCGATTCGGCGAAATGGAGGTCTGGGCGCTGGAAGCATACGGGGCTGCCTATACGCTCCAGGAGATGCTGACCGTGAAGTCCGACGATGTGGCCGGGCGCACCAAGATGTACGAGAACATCGTTCATGGCAATCATCACATGGAGGCGAGCATGCCTGAGTCGTTCAACGTGTTGATGAAGGAAATACGTTCGCTCGGCCTCAATATCGAGCTGGAGCAGGAATGACTGCCCGCCGAAATCTGTTACTGGACGGCCTTGGAGCCGCGTGTCGGGGTAAATCCCGGCGTACATGTGTCTGAATCGACGCAGAGGATTTGAAATGAAAGATTTGTTCAATCTGTTCAAGCAACCCGGCAAGGTGGAAGACTTCGATGCCATCCGGATCGGGATCGCGTCACCCGACAAGATTCGTTCCTGGTCTTTCGGCGAGGTGAAAAAGCCGGAGACGATCAATTACCGTACCTTCAAGCCGGAGCGCGACGGGCTGTTCTGCGCCAAACTCTTCGGTCCTATCAGCGACTACGAATGCCTGTGCGGCAAGTACAAGCGCCTCAAGCATCGCGGCGTGATCTGTGAGAAGTGCGGTGTCGAAGTAACCCTTTCGAAGGTGCGGCGCGAGAGGATGGGTCACATCGAGCTGGCAAGCCCCATCGCTCATATCTGGTTTCTGAAGTCTCTGCCGTCGCGCCTTGGCCTCATACTGGATATGACCGTGCGCGAGATCGAGCGCGTGTTGTACTTCGAGGCCTACGTCGTGGTGGACCCGGGGATGACTCCGCTGGAGAAGAACATGCTCCTGACGGAGGATTCCTACCTCGACGCTATCGAGCAATACGGCGACGAATTCCATGCCGAGATGGGCGCCGAGGCCATTCGCGACCTTCTCAGGGGCGTCGACCTCAAGAGCGAGGCCGTGAAATTGCGCGAGGAGCTCGACGCCACCAAGTCCGAGACCAAGATCAAGAAGCTCACCAAGCGGTTGAAGGTCGTGGAGGCGTTTATCCAGTCCGGCAATCGCCCGGAGTGGATGATCATGGAGATCCTGCCGGTGCTGCCGCCGGACTTGCGGCCCCTGGTGCCTCTTGACGGCGGGCGGTTCGCCACGTCCGACTTGAACGACCTGTACCGCCGGGTGATCAATCGCAACAACCGGCTGAAGCGGCTTCTGGACCTGAATGCCCCGGATATCATCGTCCGTAACGAGAAGCGCATGTTGCAGGAGGCGGTGGACGCCCTGCTGGACAACGGCCGTCGGGGCAAAGCCATTACCGGTGCCAACAAGCGCCAGCTCAAGTCGCTGGCGGATATGATCAAGGGCAAGCAGGGCCGCTTCCGGCAGAACCTGCTGGGCAAACGGGTCGACTACTCCGGCCGCTCGGTGATCGTGGTGGGCCCGACCCTCAAGCTGCACCAGTGCGGATTGCCGAAGAAGATGGCGCTCGAGCTGTTCAAGCCCTTCATCTTCAACAAGCTGGAACTGCGGGGGCTGGCAACCACCATCAAACAGGCCAAGAAGATGGTGGAGCAGGAGAGCCCCGAGGTGTGGGACATTCTCGAGGGCGTCATCCGCGAGCATCCCGTGATGTTGAACCGGGCGCCGACCCTGCATCGTTTGGGGATACAGTCGTTCGAGCCGGTCCTGATCGAAGGCAAGGCGATCCAGCTTCACCCGCTGGTTTGCACGCCGTACAACGCCGACTTCGACGGTGACCAGATGGCCGTGCACGTGCCCCTGTCCATCGAGGCGCAGCTGGAAGGACGGGCATTGATGATGTCCACCAACAACATCCTGTCTCCGGCCAACGGCGAGCCGATCATCGTGCCGTCCCAGGACATCGTGCTGGGGCTGTACTACATGACGCGGGAAGCGGTGAACGTGAAGGGTGAAGGGCACATATTCACGGATGTCAGCGAGGTACACCGGGCATACGATACGGGGCAGCTGTCGCTGCACGCCCGGGTCAAGGTGCGTATCCGCGAGCAACTGGCGGACGAGAATGGTGAGATGCAGGTGACCCACAAGCGGTATGACACCAGCGCCGGGCGTGCCCTGCTGTCCGAGATCCTTCCGAAGGGAATGCCGTTCTCCTTCATCAACCGGGTAATGACCAAGAAGCGCATCTCCGAGGTGATCAACATCTGCTACCGCAAGGTGGGCTTGAAAGAAACGGTGATCTTCGCGGACCAGTTGATGTATACCGGGTTTCACTACGCGGCCAAGGCCGGGATCTCCATCGGCGTCGACGACATGGTAGTGCCGGATGACAAGGAGCGCATTCTGGGCGAGGCCGAGAAGGAGGTGAAGAACATCCAGAATCAGTACACTTCCGGCCTGCTCACGGATGGTGAGCGCTACAACAAGGTAGTCGACATCTGGACCCAGACCAGTGAACACGTTGCCAAGTCCATGATGGAGAAGCTGGGAACCGATACCGTGAAGGACGCTGACGGCAACGACGTGACTCAGGAGTCGTTCAACTCCATCTACATGATGGCCGACTCCGGCGCCCGCGGCAGCCACGCGCAGATCCGGCAGCTCGCCGGCATGCGCGGCCTGATGGCCAAGCCGGACGGCTCCATTATCGAGACGCCGATCACCGCCAACTTCCGCGAAGGCTTGAACGTCTTGCAGTACTTCATCTCGACCCACGGCGCCCGCAAGGGTCTCGCGGACACCGCCCTGAAGACCGCTAACTCGGGATACCTGACCCGGCGGCTGGTGGACGTCTGCCAGGATCTGGTGGTGACCGGCGTGGACTGCGGAACCACCGAGGGCGTGATCCGACAGGCCCTGGTGCAGGGTGGCGAGGTCGTGATCCCGCTGCGCGACCGCATTCTCGGGCGCGTGGTGGTCGGCGACGTGGTGGATCCGACCAACGACGTGACACTGGCAAAGGACGGCGACATGATCGACGAGAAGCTGGTCGAAGAGATCGAGCACCACAACGTCGACCAGGTCAAGGTTCGTTCAGCCGTCACCTGCGCCACCCGCTACGGCATCTGCGCCAAGTGCTACGGGCGCGACCTGGGGCGCGGACACATGGTGAACCGGGGTGAGGCGGTCGGCGTGATCGCGGCCCAGAGCATCGGCGAACCCGGCACCCAGCTCACCATGAGGACGTTCCACATCGGCGGCGCCGCGTCCCGTGCGGCCACGGTATCGAACGTCGAAGTCAAGACCAATGGCGCGGTGAAGCTGATCAACGTCAAGTTCGTGACCAATTCGGACGGCAAGAACGTGGTGGTGACGCGCTCCGGCGAACTCATCGTGCAAGATGCCCAGGGCAGCGACCGCGAACGTTACAAGCTGCCATACGGTGCGTTGTTGACGGTCAATGACGGCGATTCAGTCACCGCCGGCCAGCTGGTGGCCGGCTGGGACCCGCACACCCACCCGATCATTACCGAGGTGGCGGGAACCATCGAGTTCACCGACGTCACAGACGGCGTGACGGCCAATCAACAGACAGACGAGCTCACCGGTGTGTCCACCTACGTGGTAATGGATCCGAACCAGCGCCGCGGCGCGGCCCGGGACATCAAGCCCATGGTCAGCCTGGTCGACAGTAAAGGCGAGGTTTTGTCGTTCACCGGTTCCGATGTTCCGGCACGCTACCTGATGCCCGCCGGCGCTATCATCATGGTGCAGAACGGTCAGAAGGTGAAGAGCGGGGACGTGCTGGCCCGTATTCCCCAGGAGTCCTCCAAGACCCGTGACATCACGGGCGGTCTGCCCCGCGTGGCTGAGCTGTTCGAGGCCCGCAAGCCCAAGGACGCGGCGGTGCTGGCGACCCACAGCGGCGTGGTGTCCTTCGGCAAGGAAACCAAGGGCAAGCAACGCCTGGTGATTACCGACAAGGACGGCGATGATCACGAGACCCTGATCCCCAAGGAGCGGAGCATCAACGTGTTCGAGGGTGAGACCGTTGAACGGGGCGAGGTCGTGGTGGAAGGTCCGCCGGTGGCGTCGGACATCCTGGATTTGCTGGGCGTGGAATCCTTGTGCGCCTATATCGTGGACGAGGTGCAGGATGTCTATCGGCTCCAGGGGGTGAAGATCAACGACAAGCACATCGAGGTCATCATCCGCCAGATGCTCCGCAAGATCACCATCATCGAGCCGGGCGATACTGCCTTCCTGCCGGGCGAGCAGGTGGAACGTTCACGGCTGCTGGAGGAGAACGAGCGCATCGAGGCCGAGAATGGCGTTCCCGCCACCTACAAGCGTGAACTGCTCGGTATCACCAAGGCCTCCCTGACTACGGAATCGTTCATTTCCGCGGCCTCGTTCCAGGAGACGACCCGGGTGCTCACCGAGGCCTCCATCAACGGAAAGGTGGATTACCTGCGAGGACTCAAGGAAAACGTCATCGTTGGCCGTCTCATTCCAGCCGGCACCGGTCTTGCCTACCACGAGGAGCGGCGCCGGACACGCGCGGAGGAGGCCACCAAGGCCGAGGAACTGGAGCAGTTGTTGGGCTCCGAGGAGCAGGCGGCGGACAGTGGATCCGAATCCGAGAGCGACGAGGCGGTGAACGCATAGTCTGCGCCCGAAAGTGCATCCCGCACTTTCGGGCGAATCGTTCGGCGCGGCGCATGTCCGCACCGAACGGGCTCTTCGTCTCGGGTAGCCGCCGCGGTTGAACGCGCGGGACGTCCTGTCCCGTCAAGGGAGACCGGGATCAGGCCTTGCGCCGCATTTCCGCGCCAAGCGACCCCCACGTCTGGGGGGGCAGCAGGCGTAGTGCAAACCGCGGCTGAAGCCGCTCCTGCGCGATCTGGGGCTCCACCGTGGTGCTTCACCATGGATTGTAGGAGCGGCTTCGACCTCAGAAACCGCTCCCGCATCCCGGGGGCGGGCGCTGTGCGCAGTCCCGGGAGCGCGCCAGGGGCTTGAAAGCCCGCGGCAACGGTCGCATCTACCTTGACACCCACCCGCTGGGTGCCTAGAATCGCCGCACTTTTCGGGCCGGTAAAACCGGCCTGATGTTTTTGGACTGGATTACAATGCCCACGACCAATCAGCTAGTCAGAAAGCCACGCAGCAGGCAGGTACAGAAATCAAACGTGCCGGCCCTGCAAGCCAGCCCGCAGAAGCGGGGGGTATGCACCCGCGTGTATACCACGACCCCGAAGAAGCCGAATTCGGCCCTTCGGAAGGTGGCGCGCGTGCGGCTGACGAACGGCTACGAAGTGACGAGCTATATCGGAGGTGAAGGGCACAACCTGCAGGAACACTCCGTCGTTCTGATCCGAGGCGGACGCGTGAAGGACCTGCCGGGGGTGCGCTACCACACCGTTCGGGGCGCCCTGGATACGTCGGGTGTTTCTGCCCGCCGGCAGGGCCGTTCCAAGTACGGCGCCAAACGGCCGAAGTCTTAGGCGAAACTCGAAAGAACGGCGATTTTCGCCAGGTCAGAGGGAACGCCGCGATTGCGGCACCAAGCGCGGGAGGCGCAGGCACGGATCGGGCTGCACCGGATGCGGCTCGTGTTCCGCGACCGCGGCGCGTGCGCGCTCCAGAGCCAGAAGCCAGTACTTAATGTAGAGATCGCAGGTGTCCCTGGATAGAGAAAAGGGACTCCTTAACCAGCACCCGGTCGCCGTCGATAGTCGAAATGGCGAAGGGTGCTTTTTCGCCTTGAAGACCCGATAGATAGACTAGTCAATGCCCAGACGCAGAGAAGTCCCGAAACGAGAAGTGCTTCCGGATCCCAAGTACGGGGACCAGACGCTGGCCAAGTTTATTAATGTCCTGATGGAGGATGGCAAGAAGTCCATCGCCGAGCGCATTATCTACGGCGCGCTGGACGTTATCGCCGAGCGAGGCAAGGGTGACTCCCTGGAGACCTTCAACGAGGCCTTGGAGAATGTGCGGCCGGCGGTGGAGGTAAAGAGCCGTCGGGTGGGCGGCGCTACCTACCAGGTACCAATTGAGGTGCGGCCCATGCGACGGACTGCTCTGGCGATGCGTTGGCTGGTGGAGGCCGCCCGCAAGCGCGGCGAGAAATCGATGACTCATCGCCTGGCTTCAGAACTGCTGGAGGCCGCCGAAAATCGAGGCGGTGCGGTGAGGAAGAAGGAAGATGTGCACAGGATGGCAGAGGCGAACAAGGCGTTTTCCCATTACAGATTCTAGCTTTTGAACAAATTGGACACTAATACCAGGTAGACAGCCGTGGCACGCATCACCCCAATCGAGCGGTATCGGAATATCGGCATCATGGCGCACATCGATGCCGGCAAGACGACGACCACCGAACGCATCCTGTTTTACACCGGCATCTCCCACAAGATGGGCGAAGTCCACGATGGCAATGCCGTCATGGACTGGATGGCGCAGGAACAGGAGCGTGGTATCACTATTACGTCGGCCGCCACCACCACGTTCTGGAAGGGCATGGATCAGAGCTATCCCGAGCACCGCATAAACATTATTGATACACCGGGCCATGTCGATTTCACCATCGAAGTGGAGCGCAGCCTGCGAGTGCTGGACGGTGCCTGCGCGGTGTTTTGTGCCGTGGGCGGCGTCGAGCCGCAGTCGGAGACCGTTTGGCGCCAAGCCAATAAATATCGGGTTCCGCGCCTGGCTTTCGTGAACAAGATGGACCGCGCTGGCGCCAATTTCTTCAGGGTCGTCGAGCAGATCAGGAAGCGCCTCGGCGCGACCGCCGTTCCGATCCAGGTGCCCATCGGCGCGGAGGACGCGTTCAAGGGCGTGGTGGACCTCGTCAAAATGAAGGCAATCTATTGGGACGACGAGACCAAGGGCGCCAATTTCGAGGAGCGGGAGATCCCGGACGACCTGAAGGACAAATGCCAGGAGTTGTATGAGCAGATGGTCGAAGCCGCCGCCGAGGCAAACGAGGGCCTTATGGATAAGTACCTCGAGAACGGAGAGTTGACCCACGCCGAGATTCGCCAGGGCCTGCGGCAGCGCACCCTGGCCAATGAGATCGTCTGCGTATTGTGCGGCTCCGCCTTCAAGAACAAGGGCGTGCAGGCCATGCTGGACGCGGTGATCGACTACATGCCGTCACCCCTCGACGTGCCGCCGGTGCAGGGTATCGCCGACGACGCCGCTGAGACGGTAATCAGCCGAAAGGCGGACGACAAAGAGCCTTTCTCGGCCCTGGCGTTCAAGATCGCCACTGATCCGTTCGTGGGACAGCTGGTTTTCTTTCGCGTGTACTCCGGCGTGTTGAAGGCCGGTGACCACGTGTACAACCCGCTGAAGGCCAAGAAGGAGCGGATCGGACGCATTCTGCAGATGCATTCCAAGGAGCGCAAAGAGATCAAGGAAGTATATGCCGGCGATATCGCGGCTGCCGTGGGCCTCAAGGAGGTCACCACTGGCGATACGCTTTGCGATCCATCGCACATCATCACGCTGGAGCGAATGGAGTTTCCGGAACCCGTAATTTCCCAGGCGGTGGAGCCGAAGACCAAGGCCGACCAGGAGAAGATGGGCGTCGCCCTGAGCAAACTCGCGCAGGAGGATCCGTCATTCCAGGTGCGTACCGACGAGGAGTCAGGACAGACGATCATCTCCGGGATGGGCGAACTGCATCTGGATATCATCATCGATCGTATGAAGCGGGAATTCAACGTCGCGGCCAATGTCGGCAAGCCGCAGGTCGCCTACCGCGAAACTATTCAGCAGTCAGTGGAGCAGGAGCATAAGTACGTCAAACAGACCGGCGGCCGTGGCCAGTACGGGCATGTGTACATTCGGCTCGAACCCCTGGAGCGCGGCGGCGGCTTCGAGTTCGTCGACCAGATCAAGGGCGGCGTCGTGCCGCGGGAATATATTCCCGCCGTGCAGAAAGGCATCCAGGAAGCCATGGTGGGAGGCATTCTGGCGGGCTATCCGGTCGTCGACGTCCGCGCGACCCTGTTCGATGGTTCGTATCACGAAGTGGACTCCTCCGAGCACGCCTTCAAGGCGGCCGGCAGCATGGCCTTCAAGGAAGGTGTGCTGAAGGCCAAGCCCGTGTTGCTGGAGCCGGTGATGGCGGTCGAGGTGGTTACGCCCGAGGATTACATGGGCACCGTAAACGGCGACCTGAACTCACGCCGTGGCATCATCCTCGCCATGGAGGACGCCCCGGCGGGCAAGGTCGTTCGCGCCGAGGTTCCGCTGGCGGAGATGTTCGGCTATGCCACCACCTTGAGGTCCGCGACCCAGGGTCGGGCCACTTACACAATGGAATTCAAGAAGTATGCGCCTGCGCCCAATAACGTGGCCGAAGTGGTCATGAAGAAGGCAAGTTAGATCCGATCCCTCAACCGACAGCAGATACAGATAGATAGAAGGTAGCGAGCATGTCTAAGGAAAAATTCCAGAGAACGAAGCCGCACGTAAACGTGGGGACGATAGGTCACGTGGACCATGGGAAGACGACGCTGACGGCGGCGATGACGAAGGTATTGTCGAAGTACGGTGGATCGGTGAAGGCGTTTGACGAGATTGACAATGCGCCGGAGGAGCGGGCGCGGGGGATCACGATAGCGACGGCGCACGTGGAGTACGAGACGGAGAAGCGGCACTATGCGCACGTGGACTGTCCTGGGCATGCGGATTATGTGAAGAACATGATCACGGGTGCGGCGCAGATGGACGGAGCGATACTGGTGGTGAGTGCGGCGGACGGGCCGATGCCGCAGACGCGGGAGCACATACTGCTGGCGCGGCAGGTGGGGGTTCCGTTCATTGTGGTGTACCTGAACAAGGCGGACATGGTGGACGATGAGGAGTTGTTGGAGCTGGTGGAGATGGAGGTGCGGGAGTTGTTGGACAGTTACGAGTTTCCTGGAGACGATACGCCGATCATTGTTGGGAGTGCGTTGAAGGCGCTGGAGGGAGACACATCGGAGATTGGGGAGCCGTCGATATTCAAGCTGGCGGATGCGTTGGACGAGTACATTCCGGAGCCGGAGCGGGCGGTGGATGGAGCGTTTTTGATGCCGGTGGAGGACGTATTTTCGATATCTGGCCGCGGGACGGTAGCGACGGGCCGGATAGAGAGCGGGATTGTGAAGGTTGGGGACGAAGTAGCGATAGTGGGATTGCGGGACACGCAGAAGACGACGGTGACGGGCGTGGAGATGTTTCGCAAGCTGTTGGACCAGGGGCAGGCTGGGGACAACGTGGGGATATTGCTTCGCGGGACGAAGCGAGACGACATTGAGCGGGGCCAGGTATTGGCGAAGCCTGGGAGCATCACGCCGCACACGCAGTTTGAGGCGGAGGTATATGTACTGTCGAAGGACGAAGGTGGTCGACACACGCCGTTTTTCAATGGATACCGTCCGCAGTTTTATTTTCGCACGACGGACGTAACGGGGGCGGTGGATCTGCCGGAGGGAGTGGAGATGGTGATGCCTGGAGACAACGTGAAGATGACGGTATCGCTGATAGGGCCGATAGCGATGCAGGAGGGGCTGCGGTTTGCGGTTCGCGAGGGCGGCCGGACGGTGGGAGCCGGCGTGGTAACCAAGATTATCGAGTGACGATACCGGATGTCCGGTACCGTCCTGTAGGTCGGGGTTCATCCCGAGATGTTTGGCGCCGTCAAGGTGCCGGAGCTTAGATTGAAATGAACGTGCAAGGTCAAAGAATCCGCATCCGTTTGAAGGCTTTCGACAATCGAATGCTCGACAAGTCGGCCCAGGAGATCGTAGACACCGCCAAGCGCACCGGCGCGGTGGTGCGGGGTCCTATCCCTCTGCCGACGCGCATAGAGCGCTTCACGCTGCTGCGTTCGCCGCACGTGAACAAGAAGGCGCGCGACCAGTTCGAAGTGCGCACACACAAGCGAATCATGGATATCGTTGAGCCCACGGACAAGACGGTGGACGCCTTGATGCGCCTCGATCTGGCGGCGGGTGTCGACGTCGAGATCAAGCTCAGCTGATTCACGGGCGACTGACATAGAGAGAGCGAAACAATGGCACTAGGGCTCGTAGGCAAGAAACTCGGCATGACCCGTGTGTTCACGGACGCCGGCACTTCGGTACCGGTGACGGTTCTGGCTGTCGAAGGCAACCGCGTGACGCAGCTCAGGACCGAGGAGCGTGACGGCTACCGGGCGGTTCAGATCACCACTGGAACACGACGACCCAGCCGGGTGAACAAGCCCATGGCCGGTCACTTCAAGAAAGCCGGCGTGGAGCCGGGTGCGGGCCTGTGGGAGTTCCGATTGGAAAAGGAAGCCGCGTCGCAGGAGCTTGCACCGGGTTCGGCGCTGGGTGTCGACCTCTTCGAGGCCGGACAGAAAGTGGACGTGCAGGGCACCACCATCGGCAAGGGCTACGCCGGCGTGGTCAAGCGGCATGGATTTCACGGCGGCCGGGCGAGCCACGGCGCGTCCCTGACTCACAGGGCGCCGGGTTCCACCGGACAGTGCCAGGACCCCGGCAGGGTGTTTCCCGGCAAGAAGATGGCCGGGCAAATGGGTAATGTGCGGCGGGTCCAGCAAGGGCTGGAAGTCGTGCGGGTGGATCCGGATCGGAATCTGCTCCTGATCAAGGGCTCGATACCGGGGCCGAAGGGCCGCACGGTCACCGTGCGGCCAAGTGTTAAAGCGAAGAAGGGTCAATAACGGTGGAACTGGCGGTATTCAAATCCGACGGCGAGAAATCGAGCACGCTCGAGGTGTCTGACGAGACTTTCGGCGCCGCGTACAACGAGCCCCTGGTTCACCAGGTGGTCGTGGCGTACCTCGCCGGCGGCCGTTCCGGCACCCGCGCCCAGAAGAACCGGGCCGCGGTCCAGGGCGGGGGCAGCAAGCCATGGCGACAGAAAGGCACTGGACGGGCCCGCGCCGGCAGCAGCCGAAGTCCCCTGTGGCGCGGCGGCGGGAGGACATTCCCGGCGTCCACTCGCGATTTCAGTCAGAAGGTCAATCGCAAGATGTACCGCGCTGGACTGCGCTCGATACTTTCCGAACTGGCACGCCAGGACCGCCTGGTCGTCTGTGACGACGTGAAGGTGGCCGAGCCGCGGACCCGAGACCTGGTGGAATTCCTCAAGTCTCTGTCGATCGAGGACGCCGCCATCGTGACCCACGCCTACGAACGCAATCTCTGGCTGGCCGCGCGCAATCTTCACAAGGTCAACGTCTGCGAGGTGCACGACCTCGACCCGGTGCTTCTGACCGGGCACCAGAAGGTGATAGTGACCGCCGATGCGGTCAGGCAAATCGAGGAGTGGCTGCAATGAACCGCGAACGTCTTTATCAGGTACTGGTGTCGCCGATCGTTTCGGAGAAAAGCACCCGCCTGGCGGACCAGGGCAACCAGGTGGCGTTCGAGGTCCTTCCTGATGCCACCAAGAAGGAGATCAAGCAGGCCGTGGAGCTCGCGTTTGATGTCGAGGTGGTGGGCGTTCAGATCGCCAACATACGCGGCAAAGTGAAGCGCTTTCAGCGGACCCCCGGCGCGCGGAGCAACTGGAAGAAAGCGTACGTGCGCCTGAAGGCCGGTCAGGATATCGACTTCTCCGGCGGTCAGCAGTAACACGAACGGGACAACGAACGGTAGTGACGTATGCCACTGAATAAGCTCAAACCCAGAACCCCCGGCCAGCGCGGCACGGTGCGGGTCGTCAATCCGGACCTGCACCGGGGAAGACCGCACAGGTCGCTGGTGGAATCGAAGAC
This sequence comes from uncultured Gammaproteobacteria bacterium, assembly GCA_963731035.1. Lineage (GTDB taxonomy): Bacteria > Pseudomonadota > Gammaproteobacteria > Arenicellales > JAANXG01 > JAANXG01. The sequence continues at coordinate 337,497 of CAVSUY010000017.1, forward strand.
CGCAACCGACGGCCGCAACAACCAGGGCCGCGTGACGGTGCGCCAGCGCGGCGGCGGGCATAAGCGAAAGTACCGCATCATGGATTTCCGGCGGGACAAGGACGGCGTACCGGCAAAAGTCGAGCGTCTGGAGTACGATCCCAACCGGAGCGCCAATATCGCGCTGCTGCTTTATGCGGACGGCGAGCGCCGGTACATCCTGGCGCCGCGAGGCGTGAGCCAGGGAGACAAGCTGGTTTCCGGCGAACACGCGCCCATCGCGCCGGGCAATACGCTGCCACTGCGTAACATCCCGGTGGGCAGCGTCGTGCACTGCGTCGAGATGAAGCCCGGGAAGGGCGGGCAGCTCGCCCGCTCGGCGGGCGCGTCGGTGCAATGCCTGGGCCGCGAGGGCGAGTATGCGCAGTTGCGTCTTCGCTCGGGAGAGGTGCGCAGAGTGCATTTGGACTGCCGAGCCACAATCGGTGAAGTGGGCAACGCCGAGCACAGTCTCAGGAAGCTGGGCAAGGCGGGGGCCAAGCGCTGGATAGGCATCCGTCCCACAGTCAGGGGCGTGGCGATGAATCCTGTCGACCACCCCCACGGCGGTGGTGAGGGCCGTACCTCGGGCGGCCGCCACCCGGTGAGCCCCTGGGGTGTTCCGACCAAGGGGTATCGAACCCGGCGCAACAAACGCACTCAGTCGATGATCATACGCCGCCGTAAACGTTGAGGAATCGAAGTAAGCCATGCCACGTTCAATCAAGAAAGGCCCGTTTGTGGACCACCACCTGTGGACCAAAGTCGAGAAGGCGCGCGAGGAGAACAGCCGGCGCCCTATCAAGACCTGGTCGCGCCGCTCGACAATCATGCCCGAGTTCGTGGGCCTGACGATCGCCATTCACAATGGGCGCCAGCACGTGCCTATCCTGATCTCGGAGAACATGGTCGGACACAAGCTGGGTGAATTCGCGCCGACCCGCACGTTCAAGGGTCACGCGGCGGACAGAAAGGCCAGGTAGGGGGCGAACATGCTGACCAGGGCAACTTCGAAGTTCGTGCGCATATCGCCGCAGAAGGCGCGACTGGTCTGCGACCAGATCCGCGGCCTGAAGGTGGCGCGGGCGCTGGAGATTCTGCAATTCAGCCCCAAGAAGGCCGCGCCGCTCGTCAGGAAGACGCTGGAGTCCGCGATTGCGAATGCCGAGCACAACGACGGCGCGGATATCGACGAGCTGAAAGTGACCGAGATCTGCGTCAACGAGGGACCGACACTGAAACGCTGGCGCCCGCGCGCGAAGGGCAGGGCCGGCTCGATCTTCAAACGCACCAGCCACATTACCGTGGCGGTGAGCGACAACTAGCCGGAGCGGATCATGGGACAGAAAGTTCAACCGAACGGGCAGCGTCTCGGAATCATCCGCGACTGGAACGCACGCTGGTACGCGCCGAACAGGAAATACGCCGGCAACCTGGCCATCGATCTGAAAGTCCGTAACTATTTCAAAAAGCGGCTTGCCAATGCGGCGGTGAGTAAGGTAATCATCGAGAGGCCGGCCGATAACCTGAATGTGACCATTCATACGGCCCGCCCCGGTATCGTTATCGGAAAGAAAGGCGAGGACATCGAGCGCATGCGCGGAGATATCCGGCGCCTGACCAACCTCCCGGTGCAGATCGCAGTGGAGGAGGTGCGCAAGCCGGAGCTGGACGCTACCCTGGTGGCCGAGAATATCTGCCAGCAGCTGGAGAAACGCATCATGTTCCGCCGCGCCATGAGGCGGGCGGTGACCAGCGCAATGCGCCTGGGAGCCCAGGGCGTCAAGGTCATGGTATCGGGCCGGCTGAACGGTGCCGAAATCGCGCGCACGGAATGGTACCGCGAAGGGCGTGTACCGTTGCATACGCTGCGCGCCGACATCGACTATGGATTGGCGGAAGCACATACCACTTACGGCGTTATCGGCGTCAAGGTCTGGGTATTCAAGGGTGAAATCTTCGAAGCTGACGCCGAGACCGAAGCCTCCACGGAAACCACTGCTGCGACGGGCTGATTAATCATGCTGCAACCCAAGCGTACCAAGTACAGAAAGCGTCAGAAGGGCCGCAATCGGGGTCTCGCCACGCGGGGCAATGAAGTGAGCTTCGGCGACTACGGCCTGAAGGCCACGGGCCGCGGCAGGCTGACGGCGCGCCAGATCGAGGCCGCTCGCCGGGCGCTCACCCGCCATATCAAGCGTGGCGGCAAGATCTGGATCCGTGTGTTTCCGGACAAGCCCGTGTCCAAGAAGCCCCTCGAGGTACGTATGGGCAAGGGCAAGGGCAACCCCGAGTACTGGGTGGCGGAAATCAAGCCCGGCCACGTGCTGTACGAGATGGAGGGCGTCAGTGAGTCCCTCGCCCGTGAGGCATTTCGTCTCGCCAGCGCCAAGCTCGCAGTACCCACGACGTTTGTAAGCAGGTAGCAACGCGAATGAATGCATCAGAATTGAGAGAAATGAGCGAACAGGAGCTGCGCGGTGAGCTGGTGGCGCTGCGCCGCGAGCAGTTCAATCTGCGCATGCAGCGTGCCACGGGCCAGCTGGGAACACCGGCCCGGTTCCGGGCGCTGCGCAAGGATATCGCACGGATCGAGACCGTCATGACGGAGAAAGCGCGGGGAGCCGGCCAATGAGCGAAGCCGTCAAAGCCGCGCGCTCGGTGTCGGGCAGAGTGCTGCGCAACAAGGCCGACAAGACGATTTCCGTGTTGATCGAGCGGCGTGTGAAGCATCCTTTGTACAAGAAGTACATACGTCGGTCGACCAAGGTTCTTGCCCATGATGAGGAGAATACGTGCCAGGAGGGCGACTGGGTTCTGGTGGAAGAGTGCCGTCCCATCTCCAAGAACAAATCGTGGCGCCTGGTGAAAGTGCTCGAGCGGGCGTTGTAGGGGACTGGCCATGATTCAGATGCAAAGTATATTGGACGTAGCGGACAACAGCGGCGCTCGGAAAGTACAGTGCGTGAAGGTCCTTGGTGGGTCGAAGCGGCGCTACGCCGGTATTGGCGACATCATCAAGATCAGTGTCAAGGAGGCGATGCCGAACAGCCGCGTCAAGAAGGGCGAGGTCTTCAACGCGGTGGTCGTGCGTACCCGAAAGGGCGTGCGCCGGAACGACGGATCATTGATTCGGTTCGACCGCAATGCGGCGGTCTTGTTGAACAACCAGCTGCAGCCGATCGGTACCCGTATATTCGGACCCGTGACGCGCGAGCTGCGCACGGAGCGCTTCATGAGAATTATCTCACTGGCCCCAGAGGTTCTTTAGCCGGCAGCCAAAGGGTTGTTGCACAAGGGTTATGGCAAATGCACAAGATTCGTAAAGGTGATCAGGTCGTGGTGCTCACGGGTCGTGACCGCGGAAAGGTCGGCGAGGTTCTCCAGGTCATGCCGGACGGCCGGGCCCTGGTCAACGACGTCAACATCGTCAAGCGCCACACCAAGCCGAATCCCGTTAAGGGGATTCAAGGCGGCATTATCGACAAAGAAGCGCCCATCCAGCTGTCGAACCTGGCGCTGTACAACCCGACCACCAAACAGGCGGACCGGGTGGGTTTCAGGCGTCTGGAGGACGGCCGCAAGGTGCGTTATTTCAAATCCAACCAGGAAGTTGTGGACGTTGGATGAGCCCAAGTTGAGTGAGCAATAGCGATGGCCCGGTTAGCAGAACACTACGAGAACACCGTGATTCCCCAGTTGAGGGAGCAGTTTGGCTACAAGAGCCTGATGCAGGTCCCGAAATTCACCAAGGTCACCTTGAACATGGGCCTCGGGGAGGCGATCGGCAACAAGAAAGTCCTGGAGTCCGCGGCCGAGGAACTCGCCTTGATTACCGGTCAGAAGCCGATCATCACGAACGCCCGCAAGTCCGTGGCGAATTTCAAGGTGCGTGACGGCTGGCCCATCGGATGCAAGGTGACGCTACGGCGTGCCCACATGTACGAGTTTCTCGATCGTCTGATCAACATCGCGATACCCCGCATCCGGGATTTCAGGGGCCTCAACCCCAGGTCATTCGACGGACGAGGCAACTACTCCTTCGGTTTGAAGGAGCAGATCGTCTTTCCGGAGATCGACTACGACAAGGTGGACGCGATACGCGGCATGGACGTGACAATCACGACGTCGGCAAGCACTGACGAAGAGGCCTTGGCGCTTCTTCGGGCGTTTGATTTCCCAATTCGAACCTGACACGAGCTGATATCCATGGCCAAGAAATCCATGATTGCCAAAGAACTGAAACGGGCGAAACTTGTGGCCAAGTATCGGACGCGGCGCGACGCCGTTCGCGAACGAATGAGCGACGAAAGCCTTTCACCCGACGACAGGTTTCAGGCGATGCTGGACCTTCAGAAGCTGCCTAGAAATTCCAGCGCATCACGGCGGCGGAACCGTTGCATCCTGACCGGCAGGCCGCGGGGTGTATACCGAAAATTCGGCTTGTGCCGGAACAAGCTTCGCGAAGTCTTCATGAACGGCGAAGCTCCCGGCGTCACGAAATCCAGCTGGTAAGCACACAGAACAGGTACTTGAGAACATGATGACCGACTCGATTGCCGATCTGCTCACTCGGATTCGAAACGCCCAGACGGCGGACAAGATCTCGGTAAGCGTCGGCGCTGCGAAGATGAAACGTGCCGTGGTGCAGGTGCTGAAGGATGAAGGCTACATTGAGGATTACTCGATGGAGGAAGCAGATGGCAAGCCGGTCATCAATATTAAGCTCCAGTATCGGCAGGGCGAGCCGGTGATCGCCGAGTTGCACCGCGTCAGCCGCCCCGGCCTGCGCGTCTACAAGGGTGCGGACGAGTTGCCGTCGGTGAACGGCGGGCTGGGTATCGCGATCGTATCGACCTCCAAGGGAGTCATGACCGACCGCGCGGCCCGTAAGGCCGGGGTCGGCGGTGAAGTAGTTTGTACGGTATGTTGAAGAATTGTCGATCTCATGGATCAATCTCACGGGTCAATCCCGGGATCGCAGCCCCAAGGCTTGAGTTAGAAACATGTCCAGAATAGCGAATGTGCCCGTATCCATCCCCGCAGGGGTTCAGCTGAACCTCGACGGGCAGAACATCTCGGTGAAGGGTCCGAACGGCGAGCTTCGGATCGCCGCCCACGAACTGGTACGGCTGGAGCAGGAAGACGGGCAGTTCAAGGTCTACTCCCGCAAGGACTCGAAGGAAGCTGTAGCGCTGGCCGGAACCACGCGTGCGCTGGTAAACAATATGGTGCAGGGCGTCACCAATGGCTTCGAAAGACGCCTGGAGATCATCGGTGTCGGCTACCGCGCCCAGGCCCAGGGACATAAGCTGAACCTTACCCTCGGATTTTCCCATCCGGTGGTCTACGACGTACCCGAGGGCGTGACGGTGGAGACGCCGACCCAGACGGAGATCGTGGTGAAGGGCGCCGATAAGCAGCAGGTCGGCCATGTCGCGGCGGAAATCCGGGCGTACCGGCCGCCCGAGCCGTATAAGGGAAAGGGCGTCCGTTACTCTGACGAGCATGTTGTTCGCAAACAGGCCAAGAAGAAGTAGGCCCCCAAGAAGTAGGTGATAGGTCAATGCATCAGCGAAAAGTTGCGCGGTTGCGCCGGGCAAGAAAAACGCGGGAACAGATCAAGCGCAGGAACATGATGCGCCTGTCGGTCTTCCGGTCCCCGCGGCACATCTACGCCCAGATCATCAACGACCAGACAGGTCTGGTCCTGGCCAATGCCTCGACCCTTGACCCCAAGATACGCACTTCCCTGAAGAGCGGCGGGAACGTACAAGCCGCATCGGCTGTGGGGAAGGCAATTGCCGAGAGCGCCAAGGCGGCGGGTGTTTCCCGAGTCGCCTTCGACCGTTCCGGCTTCAAGTACCACGGGCGCGTCAAGGCTCTGGCCGAGGCGGCGCGCGAAAACGGCTTGGAATTCTAGCGGTGTAACTATGGCAGCGACGGCAAGACACGACGAAACAAGAGCGGAAGACCAGATTGAGCACCTGATCAACATTCGCAGGGTGGCCAAGGTGGTCAAAGGTGGACGCATTTTCGGCTTCTCGGCTCTCACCGTGGTCGGCGACGGCAAGGGCCGGGTCGGAATGGGCCGCGGCAAGGCGCGGGAAGTGCCGCTGGCCGTGCAGAAGGCGATGGAAGCGGCCCGCCGCGACATGAAGCGAGTCAGGCTCAAGGGGACCACGATCCAGTACCCCGTGATGGCTCGGCACGCCGGTGCCAAGGTCATCATCAGACCCGCTTCCGACGGTACCGGCATTATCGCCGGGGGAACGATGCGCGCGGTCTTCGAGGCCGTCGGTATTCACGACGTGCTGGCCAAGTGCATAGGCTCGACCAATCCGGTGAACGTGGTCAGGGCGACCATGAAGGCGCTCACAAGCGTGCAGAACCCCGACGATGTTGCCGCCAAGCGCGGCAAGACGGTCGAAGAGATTACCGGCTGAGGTATGAAGCATATGGCAGGTACACTTAAAGTACAGTTGGTGCGCAGCCCGCACCACCGCTTGAAGAAGCACCAGGACTGCGTCCGGGGGCTCGGCCTGCGGCGTCCGTATCAAACAGTCGAAGTCGCCGACACTCCGGAGAACCGCGGCATGATCAATCGGGTCTCCTATATGCTCAAAGTGGAGAAAGCCTGATGCGATTGAACACCGTCGCACCGGCGCCGGGAGCCCGCTCGTCCAAGAAGCGAGTCGGGCGCGGTATCGGATCGGGAACCGGCAAGACCGCCGGGCGCGGGCACAAAGGCCAGCACTCCCGTTCCGGCGGCTATCACAAAGTTGGTTTTGAAGGCGGCCAGATGCCGCTGCAGCGCCGCTTGCCAAAGCACGGTTTTCGCTCGGTGCGCAAGTCGTCCGTCGGCGAGGTTCGTCTTGACGAAGTGAACCGCTTGAATACCGACGTGGTGGACCTTGCCGCCCTGCGTGAGGCCGGACTGGTGAGTGGCGTGGTCGAGTATGCCAAGATCATCGGTTCGGGCGAGATCAAACGCGCCGTCACCGTGCGCGGATTGGGGGTGACGGCGGGGGCCCGCCAGGCGATCGAGCGGGCCGGAGGCAAGGTCGAGGTCTGATGGCGCAACGCGGTTCTTCATCACAGGGGCTCACACTGGGGGGCGGCAAGCTCTCCGAGCTGCGCCGGCGTATACTGTTTGTGCTGGGCGCCATGGTGGTATTCCGTATCGGGGCGTACATACCGATTCCGGGGGTTGACCCGACTGCGGTGGCCGCCCTGTTTCAGCAGACCCGTGGGTCGATAGTCGACGTATTCAACATGTTTTCCGGCGGAGCCCTGCGGCGTCTGTCGTTGATGGCGCTTGGTGTGATGCCGTATATCTCGGCCTCCATCATTATTCAGATGATGACCTCGGTGATCCCGGCCCTTGAGCAGTTAAAGAAAGAGGGCGAACAGGGGCGGCGAAAGATCACCCAGTACACGCGCTACGGTACGGTAGTGCTGGCGACCTTTCAGGCGCTGGGGATCTCCATCGCAGTACAGGGGCAGGTGGCTCCTGGAGGCGCGCCGGTGGTCTTGACGCCTGGTGTGGCGTTCAACGTCACCACGGTCATTACGCTGGTTACGGGGACCATGTTCCTGGTCTGGCTGGGCGAGCAGGCGTCGGAACGCGGGATCGGCAACGGTATCTCCCTGCTGATTTTCGCCAGCGTGGTGTCGGGGCTGCCGTCCGCCATTGGAGGCACCCTCCAGCTGGCCCAGACCGGCTCGTTCTCGCCATTATTCGTGCTGGGGCTGTTCGTGGCCGTGATCGTCGTCACCGGCTTTGTGGTGTTCGTGGAAAGGGGGCAGCGGCGTATTACGGTGAACTATGCCAAGAGACAGCAGGGTCGACGCATGTTCGCCGGCACCAGCAGCCATTTGCCCTTGAAATTGAACATGTCAGGCGTCATACCACCCATATTCGCGTCGAGCATCATCCTGTTCCCCGCGAGCCTGGGCCGATTCTTCGGCCAGGCCAAGGGCATGACCTGGCTGAGCGACCTGTCCACGACACTGTCGCCGGGCCAGCCGATATACGCGTTGACCTACGCCGGCTTGATCATATTTTTCTGTTTTTTCTATACGGCCCTGGTGTTCAACCCCAAGGAGATCGCGGATAACCTGAAGAAGTCCGGGGCCTTCATTCCGGGGATCCGGCCGGGAGAACAGAGCGCCCGTTATATAGACAGCGTCGTGTCAAGACTGACCATGGCCGGTGCCCTGTACCTGGTGGTGGTATGCCTGATACCGGAGTTCATGGTCGTGCAGTGGAACGTACCGTTCTATTTCGGCGGCACGTCGCTGTTGATCATCGTGGTGGTGATGATGGACCTGATGAACCAGGTTCAATCCCACTTGATGTCGCGCCAGTACGAGAGCTTGATGAAGAAGAGCAATCTCACCGGCGGGTTGACCGGCGGGTTCCCCCGCTAAACTATAGTTGACAGGATTTGAGTTTATGAAAGTCAGAGCATCCGTGAAAAAGATGTGCCGCAACTGCAAGATCATCCGCAGGAACGGATTGGTGCGGGTTATCTGCTCCGATCCCCGTCACAAGCAGCGCCAAGGTTGAGCGAGAATGGGTTCCCAAATGCGGAGGTTTGAATGGCACGAATAGCCGGAATCAATCTGCCGGTCAACAAGCACGTCGAGATCGCGCTGACCTCGATCTACGGCGTCGGCCGGACCAGGGCGCAGCGTATCTGCGAGGCAGCGGGAGTCAACCGGAGCACCAAGGTAAAGGACCTGACCGAAGGCGATGCCGAGAAGCTGCGCGCTGAGGTGGGGAGGTTGACCGTGGAAGGGGACCTGCGTCGTGAGGTCTCCATGAATATCAAGCGCCTCATGGACCTGGGCTGCTATCGCGGCATCCGCCACCGGCGGGGCTTGCCCGTGCACGGCCAGCGCACCAGCACCAACGCTCGTACCCGCAAGGGTCCGCGCAAACCGATCAGAAGGTAATTTGCAGGTATGGCTAAAGCTTCGACGAAAACGAAGAAGAAGGTCAAGAAGACCGTGACCGAGGGTATCGCCCACATTCATGCGTCATTCAACAACACGATCATCACGATCACCGACCGCCACGGCAATACCGTCTGCTGGGCGACGGCCGGCGGATCGGGGTTTCGCGGCTCCCGTAAGAGTACGCCGTTTGCCGCCCAGGTTGCGGCCGACAAGGCGGGCCGTGCCGCCCAGGAACAGGGCATGAAGAATCTCGAGGTGCGCGTCAACGGTCCGGGGCCGGGCCGGGAGTCCGCTGTCCGGGCGCTGAACGCGGCGGGGTTTGAGATCAGCAATATTACCGATGTCACCTCGATTCCCCACAATGGCTGCCGACCGCCCAAGCGGCGGCGGGTCTAGCGGAGAGCTTGCGCAATGGCCAGATATATCGGACCAACCTGTAAACTCGCGCGCCGCGAAGGCACCGATCTCTTCCTCAAGAGTGCGGTGCGTTCCCTGGATTCCAAGTGCCGGCTCGACCGAAAGCCCGGGCAGACCCAGATGGGACGCCGGCCGCGGGTTACCGTGTATGGAACCCAGCTTCGGGAAAAGCAGAAGATGCGCCGGATATACGGTGTGATGGAAAAGCAGTTCCGGAATTACTACAAGAAGGCGGCGCAGAAGAAGGGCTCGACCGGGGAGAACCTGCTCGAGCTGCTGGAGACCCGCCTGGACAACGTCGTGTACCGCATGGGTTTTGCGGTAACGCGCGCAGAGGCGCGCCAGCTGGTCGGCCACAAGGGCGTCAGCGTCAACGGCAGGATGGTGAACATACCGTCCTACCAGGTGTCGGCGGGAGACGAAGTCGGCATTCGGGACAGGGCGAAGAGCCAGCTCCGGATTCAGGCCGCGGTGGATATCGCCGAGCAGGTCGGCACGCCAGACTGGATGGAAGTCGATCTCAAGGCAAAGAAGGGCGTGTTCAAGAATCCGCCCGAGCGGTCGGATCTGCCCGCAGAGCTTGACGAGTCGCTGGTTGTGGCACTGTATTCGAAGTAGTCGGAGGCCTTCAGGGCAGGTTCTTCTTGGCTAGATTCCTCCAGGCTCAACTTTTTGAACATATTCGTTAGGTAAAGGTATGAAAGACTCAACGGCTGAATTTCTGAAACCTCGTCTGGTCGACGTTCAGAGTGCCGATGACCAGCACGCCCAAATCGTCATCGAACCCCTGGAAAGAGGGTTTGGCTACACCCTGGGCAACGCGCTGCGCCGGATACTGCTGTCGTCGATGCCGGGTTGCGCGGTCACGGAGGTCAAGATCGAGGGCGTGTTGCATGAATATGCGGCCGTGGAAGGCGTCCAGGAGGACGTGATCGATATCTTGCTCAATCTCAAGGGCATTGCTTTCAAGATGCACAATCGGGAAAGCGCAGTATTGCGGTTGAGCAAGAAGGGACCCGCCGTGGTCACGGCCGCGGACATCCAGCTCGAGCACGACGTCGAGATCATCAATCCCGATGCCGTCATCGCGCACGTATCCAAGGAGGGCACGCTGGACATGGAGCTGACAGTAAGTCGCGGCCGTGGCTACGAGACCGTGGATGCGCGGCGCAGCGCCGATGACACCAAGAGCATCGGGGTGATGCAGCTGGACGCATCCTACAGTCCGATACGCCGGGTTTCCTACTCGGTGGAGAACGCCCGCGTCGAGCAGCGTACGGACCTGGACAAACTGATCCTCAGCATCGAAACCAACGGCGCCATAGATCCCGAAGAGGCGGTCAGGCGTGCGGCTACGATTCTCCATGAGCAGATCGCGGTATTCGTGAACCTCGAGGAGACGGCGGAAGAGGCGACCGCGGCGAAGGAGCCGGATGTCGATCCGCTGCTGCTGCGCCCGGTTGACGATCTGGAATTGACGGTACGTTCGGCGAACTGTCTCAAGGCCGAGAATATTTACTACATCGGCGATCTGATTCAGCGCACGGAGGTCGAGCTGCTCAAGACCCCCAATCTCGGTAAGAAGTCCCTCACCGAGATCAAGGACGTGCTGGCGACCCGCGGTCTGTCATTGGGTATGAAGCTCGAGAACTGGCCGCCGACATCGCTCAAGAAAGATAGCCTGGACTTGACGGGGTAATAGGGCATGCGACACCGGAAATCTGGCAGAACGCTCAATAGAACGACATCGCATCGGGAGGCCATGTTTCGAAACATGGTGGCTTCTCTGTTCGAGCATGAACAGATCCGAACGACGCTGCCGAAGGCCAAGGAGCTCAGGCGCGTGGCGGAACCGTTGATCACTCTCGGGAAAAGTCCATCCCTGTCGAACCGCCGCCTGGCCTACTCGCGGCTGCGAAACCGCAAGATCGTGGGTAAGCTGTTCGACGATCTGGGAGTCAGGTTCAAGGACCGGCCAGGTGGCTACCTGCGTATCCTCAAATGCGGCCCGCGGCCCGGAGACAATGCGCCCATGGCCTACGTGCAGCTGGTGGAGATGAGCGGGGCTGAGTTCGATACGAAAGCTGCGAAGGGCAAAGACTGACTGCGTTTCACTGACGTATAAATCGAATAAAGATGTCGATAGAAATCGCGCCGGGCATGTCCCGGCGTTTTTTTGTGCCGGCTCACTATAATGCAGCAAATGCACAAAGCGTCGCGAATACGATCTGCGGCCCTCCGAACGCGGGAACCCCGGGCACGAAGAGACCCGCGGACACGGGATATCCATGGGGAGACGCTTCACGACGAATTCGCGTACCTGGCGGTTCGCGACGACCCGCGCACCAGGGACCACATTCGAAACGAGACGGAATACTTCGAGGTGTGTATGGCGCCGTCGGTCGACGTGGCGGATCTCTTGTACGAGGAGCTCAGGGCAAGGAATCCCGAGGATGACATGTCGGTGCCGGAGACAATCAACGGCTATCGGTACTACAGCCGGGTTGCATCCGGAATGCAGTATCCGATGCATTGCCGCACGAGAGATAATGGGGTCGGGAGGGAAGAGATATATCTCGACGAGAATCGGTTGGTGGGGGACGGACGCTACTGCGATGTCTCGGTGCTCGCGATCTGTCCACGGCAGGAGCGGTTCGCCTGCACCGTTGATCGCAAGGGACACGAGTGCTACGAAGTACTCGTTGCCTCCATGCCCTGCGGTGAACTTCGCTGCTGCGCGGAACGGGCCGGGGAAAGTATTGCCTGGGCGGGGAATGGAAGGTATCTGTTTTACACCGGAATCGACGACAAGGCCCGCACTGATTCCGTGTGGGTCCACGATCTTGAGCGCTCGGCGTCGCATCGCATTCTTGTCGAACCTGACCCGGCATTCTTCGTAACCCTCAGCCTCAGCAGATCCGGCGGCTGGGTCATTATCGATATAGCCGGCAATACCTGCAGCGAGACTCGGGTACTGCCGGCCGACCGGCCCCTGGAAACACCAACGGTGGTGTTCGTGCGTCGCGAGGGGGTGGAATACTCGGTAGAGCATCATCAAGACCGATTCCTGGTGCTCACCAACGACCAATCCGAAGACTTCCGGCTGATCGAGATTCCGGCGCCGTGGGACGGCCGGGGCACCGGCGTGGAGCTGATCCCGCACAGAGAAGGGGTGTCTCTCGAATTCGTCGATGCCTACAGGCATCATCTGGTTATCGGCGAGAGATGGAACGGCGTCGAGCGAGCATGGATCTGGGATCTCGTCAACGATACGAGGCGATACCTGCCGGGCAGCGATGCGCTGTCCTATCTGAGCGTGGACGACCTGTACGACTACGACGCGGGCTTCGTACGATATGAGTACAGCACGCCCATCAAGCCGCACACGGTGTACGACTACGACGTGGCCAGTGGCCGGTCCACCTGGCGCAAGACCAGCGGTCCCCCGGGGTACCGGGAGGACCACTATGCGAGCGAGCAGTTCCAGGTGCGCTCCGGGGATGTCGATGTCCCCCTTACAATGATCTATCGCCGGGACACGTTGCGCGATGATGGATGCCCCGCGCCCCTTCTTCTGAGCGGCTACGGCGCCTACGAGGAGCCCATGGAAACGGAGTTCGACGGCGACCTGATCAGTCTCCTGGACCGCGGCGTGGTGGTGGCCATGGCCCATGTGCGGGGCGGTGGTGATCTCGGCCCGGCATGGCACGACGCGGGGCGCCTGGGCAGCAAGGAAAATTCATTCAGGGATTTCTGTGCCTGTGCTCGTTTCGTGATCGACAATGGATACACGGACGCGGGCCGGATCGCTGCCTGGGGCGCGAGCGCCGGCGGGCTGCTGGTGGCGGTGGCGCTCAACCGGGAACCGCAGCTATTCGCCTCCGCGGTGCTGGATGTGCCGTTCCTGGATGTACTCAATACCTTGTTGGACCCCGAACTGCCGCTGACCGAGCATGACTTCGATGAGTTCGGCGATCCCTCGGTGGAGGAGGAGTATCGTTGGATCCGTGCCTACTCTCCCTATGACAATATCAGCGAGCAGGCGTACCCGCCGATGCTGGTGTCTGCGGCCTTGAATGACCAGCGGGTGGGCTATTGGGAAGCCCTGAAATGGGTTGCACGCCTGCGGGAGCGGAAAACCGACGACAATCCGCTGCTGATCAGGATCGACGCCGCCGGTCATCTTGGCGAGACGGGGCGCTACGATGCCCTCAGGCGTATTGCCACCGTTTACACATTCCTTCTGGACATGTGGGGCGTGATACCGGAGACGAAGCGATGATCTTTCTTTTTACGGATTTCAGCACCCGGGATCCTTACGTGGGACAGATGCACGCCGCGATACGGCGTCGAGCGGACGTTCCGGTGATAGATCTCCTCCATCATGTACCGAACCATGATATGCGGGCCGGCGCCTACCTTCTCGACGCCCTCCGGCACGGCTGTTCTCCCGGGGACGTGTTCGTCTGTGTGGTGGACCCCGGGGTGGGAGGCGCACGCGTTCCGGTTATGGTGAAGGCGGACGGAAAGTGGTATGTGGGCCCGGACAACGGCTTGTTCGAGATGGTTCGAAGGCGCTCCCGGTCGGTGGAAGTGTTTCGTATCGACTGGCGTCCGCAATCCCTGTCCGCTTCCTTCCATGGCCGTGACCTGTTCTCTCCCGTCGGGGCGATGCTGGCGGCCGGGGAACTGCCATCGTCCTCCCCTTGGGCTCTGCGGAACGTGGGTGGATGGCCCGAAGACTTGAACGAAATCATCTACATCGACCATTTCGGCAATGCCATCACCGGATACAGAGCCGGGCCGGTATCCGACGGGGCTCTTGTGCGAATCAAGGACAGGCGCCTTGCGCGGGGCGAGACGTTCTCTTCGGTCAGTGCCGGGGAGGCACTGTGGTACCGCAACTCCATGGGGCTGCTCGAAATTGCCGTCCGGGAAGGCAGCGCGGCGGATCTGCTCGGCCTGGCGATCGGGGACAGCTTCGACATAACCGATTACCAGGCGCTGGTAACCGAACCGTCATACTGAACATCGGTGATCAGCCGGGTGTCGCAAGAATGCGGCATGACGGGCATGGATACGCCGGGGCGTGGCGCGAATCCAACGTCCAGCACGTCGTAAAGCGGTCGAGCGTCGACTGGGAACGGATGTTCACTTGAGCAGAGATCTGATTCTCTCGACGCAAACCTCGATACCCGCTGGCTGGCAGCGCTTCGTCGCGGTCAGGCTCAGGAACCGGACGATCGCGCGCCGCAGGCCGGAGGGATCGTTGCGGCGAGCCTCGCTGCAGGGTACCTGTTTCTCCAGCCATTCGATGAGGTGGACTTCCTCGGGCCAGTCCGGCCGACGTATGTATACCACCGGCTTCCCCAGACACGCCGCTTCGGTGAAGGCGCCATAGCCGGGTTTGCACACCAGTACATCGCTGCTGGCAAGGAGGTCCGGAAACATCAGTCCCGTCTCGTTCGGGTGGAGGATGTCGCGGCGGTGAAGGCCGCAGGACCCGTCCACCAGCCATCGTACGTCTTCCAGTTCCGGCAGATCGCCCGGTGTCAGTTCCGCCTCCCGGCCCCCCAGGGCAAGCAGCAGGAGCCTCGTTTCCTCGCCAAGGCCGAAGCGTTTACGGATCAGAGTTCCGTGGTCGTGCCCGATCTGGGCGACGGGTGGAATCACTTCGAGATTTTGGACCCAGTGCATCGGCATGCAGGGTCGGGGGGCGAGGAATGTGTCACAGCAGTTGTAAGCGGAGACCATTTTCTCGAACACCGCCGTAGACGCCTTCGTCGGTGGAGCGTAGTTGCGATACAGGTCCGCCCAGTTGAGAGGTGAAAACGCGATGACGGGGATGCCGGCACGAGCGGCTGCAGCGACGTTCAGAAACGAAATGTTCGACAGCAGCAGGCCGCAGTCCGAGCTTCGAAGGCGCTCAGCGCGCCGGTCCAGGTGCTCGTCCCACAGGCGGTGGAGATCCGCATAGTCGTTCACCGTCCGTTCGACGTCTACGGTGAGGTCGGGATTCATCCTCAATCCAAAGTCCAGTGGATCCTCGACCACGTCGAACGGACAGTGGATGCGTCCGCGCAGGGTTTCCTCAGGCAGGCCGCTCCATACGCTCAAGCAGCATTCCGGAAGCTCCGCATAGAGGCGTTCCAGGACCGGGGCGGTGATGGCCATGTGTCCCCGGCCGTGGGCGGAGATCGATGCGACGACGCGGGACATCTGTGGCCGGACCGGCTCCTAGTGTACCCCGCCAGAAATGATGCAAATTATTTCAGGCTGGGATGACGGTGGCCCCGATCCGCAAACGGGCGCCGCCGGGGTCTTTTTCAGTCGCTCCCCGATACTCGCTTGGTGAAAAAGACCCCGGCGGCGCCCTTTCGATGCTCTATCAAACAATTCAACCCGGATCGGCAAGCCGCCGATAAGTTACAGACTGTTTGACGGGGTACACTAGTTCTTCTTCGGCACGTAGAGGTCGGTGATGGTGCCTTCGTACGCCTCGGCGGAGAACGCAATGGTTTCGGACAAGGTCGGATGGGGATGAATAGTCAGACCGATGTCCGCGGCATCGCAGCCCATCTCAATGGCCAACGCTGCCTCGGCGATGAGGTCCCCGGCATGGGGTCCGACGATGCCGGCTCCGATCACCCGTCCCGTTTCCTTGTCGAACAGGAGCTTGGTCATGCCCTCGTCGCGGCCGAGGCCCAGGGAGCGTCCGCTCGCCGCCCACGGAAACGAGCCCTTGCCGTAGTCGAGGCCCTGCTTCTTCGCCTCATCCTCGGTGACGCCGACCCAGGCCACCTCCGGGTCCGTGTAGGCCACACTGGGGATGACTGTCGCGTCGAAATGGCTCTTCTGTCCGGCGCAGACCTCGGCAGCCACCTTGCCTTCGTGGGTCGCTTTATGGGCCAGCATGGGCTGGCCCACGATGTCGCCAATGGCGAATATGTGGGAGACGTTGGTGCGCTGCTGCGAGTCCACTTTAATGAACCCTGCTTTATCCACTTCTACGCCGGCGTGCTCCGCGCCGATGTTGTGACCGTTGGGGGTACGGCCGACCGCGGTCAACACATAGTCGAATCTGTCGGACGTTGGGGCGTCTTTGCCTTCGAACGATACCGTGACACCATCATCCTGGGCGTCGATGCGGGTGACACGGGTGTCCAGGTAGATGTTCTCATAGCGCTTCCTGACCTGCCGCTCAAAGGGCTTGATCAGATCCCTGTCCGCGCCCGGCATGAGGCCCGGAGTCAACTCCACCACGGTGATGCGTGCACCGAGTTCGCTGTAGACAGTCGCCATTTCCAGGCCGATGATGCCTCCGCCGACCACCAGCATTCGGCCGGGTATCTCCGGGAGCGCCAGCGCGCTGGTGGAATCCAGCACCCGCTCGTGATCCGGAAAGATCGGCAGTTTCGTGGACTGGGAGCCGGCCGCTATGATCGCCCGCTCGAAGGAGATAGTCAGCTCTCCGTCCTCTGTGTCCACCAGCAGGTGATTGGGTCCGGCGAACTCGCCCTTGCCCTGTATGACTTTGACCTTCCGTTGCCTGGCCAGGCCGCTCAGGCCTTTGGTCAACTTGTCCACGATGCCGTCTTTCCAGGTGCGCAGCTTGGGCAGATCGATACTGGGCGGCGAGAAAGCGACGCCGTGGGCCTCCATGTCACGGGCCGTTGAGATCACCTCGGCGGTGTGCAACAACGCCTTGGACGGAATACAGCCGACATTCAGGCAAACGCCGCCCAGCTTGGGATACCGCTCCACCAGCACCGTGGACAGCCCGAGGTCGGCGGCCCGGAACGCGGCGGTATAACCACCGGGGCCGGCGCCCAGCACTACCACGTCAGCCTGCATGTCCGCCTCCAGGGCGGACGCGTCTTCCTCGCTGGCCACCAGGTCGCGGTCGTATTCCACTTCGCCCGTGTTCTCTCCGCCGCCCGGCCCCGGGGTTTCGGGGCTGTTGAGAAACTTGTCGAACTCCGACTCCGGTTCCACGCTCACGGTCGAGTCGTCTGGTTCCAGCAACATGATCGGAGAACCTTCGGACACCCGGTCTCCCACCTTGACCAGCAGGGACTCGACGGTACCGCCCCGCGGGGCGGGGACATCCATGGCCGCCTTGTCACTCTCCAGAGTGATCAGGGGATCCTCGGCCTGAACCACGTCGCCTTGCTTGACGTGCACTTCGATGATTTCCACGTCGGTGAAATCGCCAATATCGGGAACTTTGATCTCAGTACTCATGGCGTCCGTTGGGATTCCTTACTCGTTGTCGTTGCTGTTCGATTCGGGCTGTTCACGGCTCATGGCGATCGACGAGCCGGCTACAGCAGCAGCCGGCGCGCATCCTCGAGCACTTTGGACAGGAAGACGACGAACCGGGCTCCTTCTGCGCCGTCCACTACGCGGTGGTCGTAGGAAAGCGCCAGCGGCAGCATCAGCCTGGGCACGAACTCCCCGTCCTGGTAGACGGGTTTCATCTGTGCCTTGGAGACGCCGAGAATGGCGACCTCCGGCGCGTTGACGATGGGCGTGAAGGCGGTGCCGCCGATGCCACCGAGACTGGAAATCGTGAAGCAGGCCCCTTGAAGATCGCTGGGGGACAGCTTCTTGTCGCGCGCGCGTTTGCTGACTTCGCCGAGCTCGTTGGCAAGGTCGTATATACCCTTGCGATCCACGTTCCGGATGGCGGGCACCACCAGACCGTCCGGCGTATCCACCGCAATGCCGATGTTGTAGTACTTCTTGATGATCAGGTTCTCGCCGCCTTTCTCCAGGGAGGCGTTGAAGCGGGGGTATTCGCGCAGAGCCGCCACGCAGGCCTTCATGAGAAAGGCGAGCATGGTGACGCGCACGCCGCGATCCGCCGCCTCTTTCTTCAGTTCCTGGCGGAACTCCTCCAGCTCGGTAATATCCGCTTCTTCGTGCTGGGTAACGTGGGGAACATTGAGCCAGGCACGGCGTAGGTTCGCCGCGGTGAGCTTCTTGATCCGGTTGAGCGGCACCACGTCCACTTCGCCGAACTGGGAAAAATCGATGTCCGGCATCTCCGGCAGAGTGCCGCCCCCACCCCCGGTTGCGGCGGCCGCGGCCGGGACCGGAGCCGGAGCCGGCTCGTTGATACGTTTTTTCACCCAGTTCTGAACGTCTTCCTTCAGGATCCGCCCTTTTCGACCACTACCCTGAACCTGGCTGATATCCACGCCGAGTTCCCTGGCAAAGCGTCGTATGGAGGGGCTGGCGTGTGCCGTTGGCCCTGTTTCATCGTTTGCTCGGCCGGGCAGAGTGGGCGGCGGCGAGGGCCTGTCCGCCGGCTCGGGCATCGCCCCGGCGCCAGCCCGTGTTTCCTGCCGGTCACCCGCCGGCGCCGCGGCCGGCTGTTCCACCGCCGGCGCCGCGGGCCGTGCCGGCGACCCGGCACTGTCCAGCGTCAGAATCGGATCACCCTGGGACACTTTGTCCCCGACCTTGACGATGACTTCCGCCACCGTGCCTGCGGCGGGCGACGGCACATCCATGGTGGCTTTGTCGCTCTCCAGGCTAATCATCGGATCCTCCGCCTTGAGCTCGTCTCCGGCACTCACGTGAACCTCGATCACCTCCACGCCGGTGAAATCGCCGATGTCCGGCACGGTGACTTCCATCGCGCCCCCTGCTTGCGAAGCGTTCGCCTGCGGCGCGGGTTCGTTGGGTGCTGCGGCAGGCTCGTTTTGCCCGGCATGGGTTGCGGCTCCGGCAGCCGGGGCAGGCGATAGAGAATCCTCGCCGCTCGCCGTGTCTTCGGTCTCCAGCACCAGTATCGGGCTGCCCTCGGAGACCTTGTCGTCGACGTTGACGATTATTCGCTGAACCGTGCCGGCGGCTGGCGACGGCACGTCCATGGTGGCCTTATCGCTCTCCAGGCTCACCAGCGGGGTCTCGACGTCGATGCGGTCGCCCTCCTTGATCAAAATTTCAATCACCGGCACGTCCTGGAAATCGCCGATATCGGGTACCTGTATTTCTCTTGTGGTCATTACTATCCTGCCTCCCGACTCACGCGGTTGCCGGATTGGGTTTTTCCGGATCGAGCTCCAGCCTGGATATGGCCTCCGAGACCTGTTTGGCTGGAATCTCTCCTTCGTCGGCGAGTGCCTTGAGCGCAGCCAGCGCGATGTTCCTGCGGTCGACCTCGAAATGCTTTCTAAGCTGGGCCCGCGTGTCGCTGCGGCCAAACCCGTCCGTGCCCAGCACCACGTATTTCCCGGGGACGAAGCCGCGGATCTGGTCCGAGTAGGCCTTTATGTAGTCGGTGGCGGCAACCACCGGGCCCCTCTGGCCTTCCAGGCATTGCTGGACGTGACACTTGCGGGGCTCGGCATCGGGATGCAGGCTGTTCCAGCGATAGGCGTCCAAACCTTCACGGCGCAGCTCGGTCATGCTGGTGGCGCTCCACACATTGGAGTCCACGCCGAACTGCTCCCGGAGGATGTCCGCGGCGGCTTCCACCTCGCGCAGTATGGTGCCGCTGCCCAATAGCTGCACCTTCGGCCGGGACTCGGACTCCTCGCCCTCCCTGAGAAGGTACATCCCCTTGATAATGTCATCTTCGACGTTCTCCGGCATCGGCGGGTGCACGTAGTTCTCGTTCATCACCGTGATGTAGAAGAAAACGTTGTCCTGGTCGACGAACATGCGTTTGAGACCGTGGTGGATCAATACCGCGAGCTCGTAGGAGTAGGTCGGATCGTAGGAGACACAGTTTGGTATGACCGAGGATAGGACATGGCTGTGGCCGTCCTGGTGCTGCAGTCCTTCGCCCGCCAGCGTGGTTCGACCGGCGGTGCCGCCCAGCAAGAAGCCGCGCGCCTGGGAGTCGCCTGCGGCCCAGGCCAGGTCGCCCACCCGTTGAAACCCGAACATCGAGTAGTAGATGTAGAACGGGATCATGTTCACGCCGTGGTTGGTATACGCTGTGCCGGCGGCTATCCAGGACGAGAACGCACCCGGCTCGGTGATGCCTTCCTGGAGCACCTGGCCCTTCTTGTCTTCCCGGTAATACATCAGCTGGTCCGCATCCTCAGGCTTGTAGAGCTGGCCGGTGGGAGCGTAGATGCCGAGCTGCCGGAACAGGCCCTCCATACCGAAGGTTCGCGACTCGTCTGGAACGATTGGCACGACGTACTTGCCGATGTTCTTGTCCCTGGTCAACGCGGTGAGTATCCGCACGAACGCCATGGTGCTGGAAATTTCGCGGTCGCCGCTGCCCTCAAGCTGGCTCTTGAAGGTGTCCAGCCCGGGTATCGGCAGGGGGGGCGCGTCGGCGTAGCGGCGGGGAACGAAGCCGCCCAGGGCTTCCCGACGCGATTTCAGATACTTGATCTCCTCGCTTTCGTCGGCTGGCCGGAAATACGGAACCCTGTCTATATCCTCGTCTTTGATGGGAATCTTGAACCGGTCGCGGAACTGCTTCAGCTCCTCCGTATCCATTTTCTTCTGCTGGTGGGTGATGTTTTCGCTTTCTCCGGCCTCGCCCATGCCGTATCCCTTCACGGTCTTGGCCAGGATGACCGTGGGCTGCCCGGTGTGCCTCACCGCCTGGTAGTAGGCGGTGTAGATCTTGTGGGGGTCGTGGCCGCCCCGGTTCAGGCGCCAGATGTCCGCGTCCGTCATGTTGGCCACCATCTCCTTGAGCTCCGGATACTTGCCGAAGAAATACTCGCGGGTGTAGGCGCCTCCCTTGGCCTTGAAGGCCTGGTACTCGCCGTCCACCGCCTCCTCCATGCGTTTCGCCAGCAGTCCCTGGGTATCCCGCAGGAGGAGGGGGTCCCAGTACGAACCCCAGATGACCTTGATGACGTTCCAGCCCGCGCCGCGGAACTCGCTCTCCAGTTCCTGGATGATCTTACCGTTGCCGCGCACCGGGCCGTCGAGGCGCTGCAGGTTGCAGTTGATTACGAAGATCAGATTGTCCAGCCGCTCACGTCCCGCCAGACCGATGGCGCCCATGGACTCCGGCTCGTCCATCTCGCCGTCGCCACAGAAGCACCATACCTTGCGGTCCCCGGCATCGATGAGGCCGCGGTTATGCAGATAACGGGTGAATCGGGCCTGGTAGATCGCCATGAGCGGGCCGAGCCCCATCGACACGGTGGGGAATCGCCAGAAATGCGGCAGCAGCCAGGGATGCGGATAGGAGGGCAGGCCGTTGCCGTCGACCTCCTGCCGGAACTTGTCCAGGTCGTCCTCGTCAAGCCGCCCTTCGAGGTAGGCACGCGCATAGATCCCGGGGGCGGAATGGCCTTGTATGTAGATCATGTCGCCGCCCTGGGTGTCCGTGCGCCCACGCCAGAAATGATTGAAGCCGACGTCGTAGAGCGTGGCGGCGGAGGCAAAGCTGGCGATATGCCCGCCGAGCTCCGTGCTCTTGCGGTTTGCACGGACAACCATGGCCAGGGCGTTCCAGCGGATCAGCGAACGCAGTCGCCATTCGATCGCGGCGTCGCCCGGGGAGCGCTGCTCCTGGGCGGCCGGAATGGTGTTGAGATAGGCCGTGGTGAGCTTGTAGGGCAGGTAGGCGCCGGAGCGGCGGGCCTTGTCAATCAGCTGCTCCAGCAGGAAATGGGCGCGGTCTGGTCCCTCGCGGTCTATCACGGCATCCAGAGCTTCTAGCCATTCCCGGGTTTCCAGAGCGTCGACGTCGGTTATGCGTTCTTGTGGTTGCGCCATACGAAAAACCTCTCACATTTGGTAACACGGTCACGGCAATGTGACACGCCATGAGTCATCGCCGACCAGGGGTTGGCCGACATTTTACCACGTGGCTCCGGGCCGCTTTCGGGATCCCTCTGGGGCGCCGGCGCGATGCGGGTCAGTCGCCGGACCTCCGGGAACCGGCGAGCTCCTTCTCCCGGATCTGGGCGTCCACCACCGCCATGGCGGTCATGTTCACCAGTCCGCGCACGGTGATGGACTGGGTCACCACGTGGGCAGGCTTGGCGGCGCCCAGCAGAATCGGGCCGACGGACACGCCGCCCCCGAGGACCTTGAGCAGGTTGTAGGAGATATGCGCCGCGTCGCCGTTGGGCATGATCAACAGGTTGGCGGACCCGTGCAGAGTCGAATCGGGCAACGTGATCCGTCGGATGTCCTCCACCACCGCGGCGTCCGAGTGCATCTCGCCGTCCACCTCCAGGGACGGAGCCGTCTGCCGCAGGATGTGCAGCGCCTCCTGCATTTTGGCGGCCGATTCGTCCTGCCGGTTGCCGAAGTTGGAGTGCGAGACCAGTGCCACCTTGGGGGTGATACCGAAACGCTCGACCTCCTCGGCGGCCAGCACCGCCATTCCCGCTATCTCCTGGGCCGAAGGCTGGTAGGTCACGTGGGTGTCGCAGATAAAGAAGGTGCCGGTGGGCAGAATCAGCACCACCAGTGCGAAGAAGTCGGTCGCGTCCGGGGCCTTGCCGATAATATCGCTGACCCGCTCCAGGTGATCCTGGAACGGTCCGACCGTGCCGCAAAGCAGGGCGTCGGCGTATCCCAGCCGTACCATCAGCGACGAGAAGGCCGTATTGCGCGAGCGTACGATATAGCGGGCCCGGGTCGGTGACACTCCCTGGCGGGACTTCAGGCGATAGAACTCGTTGCAGAATTCGTCGAGCCGTGGGTCGTCCGCCGGGTTGACGATGTCGAATTGCTCCTTCTCCCGAATGCGCAACTTGAGCTCGCCGATGCGCCGCTTGATGGTGTCCGGGTTTCCGACCAGGATGGGCCGCGCGATACCGCCGTCTATGACCTGCTGCGCGGCATGGAGCACGTTGTCCGTTTCTCCTTCCGCGTAGCAGACCCGCTTGGGATCCTCCGCGGCGCGCTCGAAGATGGGCTCCATGACCCCGCTCGACTTGTAGACGAACTGGCTGAGGTGCTGCTCGTACTCCTTGAGGTTCTCGATGGGGCGTACGGCAACCCCGGTTTCCATCGCGGCCCTGGCCACGGCCGTCGCAACCTTGGTAATCAGCCGCGGATCGAAAGGTTTGGGAATGAGGTATTCGGGGCCGAATGACGAAGGCTCGCCGGCGTAGGCCCGGGTGACAACGTCGGATGACTCGGATTCCGCCAACTCCGACAGGGCGTTGACGCAGGCGATCTTCATTTCTTCGTTGATCTCGGTGGCCCCTACGTCCAGAGCGCCGCGGAAAATGAAAGGGAAGCACAGGACGTTGTTGACCTGGTTCGGATAGTCCGAACGGCCTGTGGCGATGATGGCGTCGGGGCGCGCTTCCTTGGCCAGTTCCGGCATGATTTCCGGTGTCGGGTTCGCCAGCGCCAGGATGATTGGACGTTCGCCCATGAGCTTGAGTTGCTCCGGCGCCAGCACGCCGGGGCCCGACAGGCCGAGAAATATATCGGCGCCCTGCAGAGCGTCGGTCAGGGTATGGACGTCGGTGTCGGTGGCGAACTTCTCCTTGTACGGATCCATGCTTTCCTTGCGGTCGCGGCGCACCACGCCCTTGCGGTCAACGATGGTAATCAGCTCCCGGCGCATTCCCAGGCTGACGAGCAGGTGCAGGCACGCCAGGGACGCGGCGCCGGCGCCGGAAGCAACCAGGCGCACCTGGTCGATCGACTTGTCGACGACCTTGAGCGCGCTGGTGATGGCGGCGGCGGTCACGATCGCTGTGCCGTGCTGGTCGTCGTGGAAGACCGGGATGCGCATGCGCTCTCGCAGCTTGCGCTCGATCTCGAAGCATTCCGGGGCCTTGATGTCCTCGAGATTGATAGCGCCGAACGTAGCCTCCAGTCCCGCGACGATTTCCACGAACTTCTCGGGGTCCCGTTCCTCGATCTCGATATCGAACACGTCTATCCCGGAAAACCTCTTGAAAAGCACTGCCTTGCCTTCCATTACCGGCTTGGCTGCCAGCGCACCGATGGATCCGAGTCCCAGTACGGCGGTGCCGTTGGTGACCACGCCGACCAGGTTCCCTCGGCAGGTAACAGTCGCCGCCTCCTTCTCGTCCGCGACGATTACGTCGCATGCCGCGGCCACCCCTGGCGAGTACGCCAGCGTGAGGTCGTGCTGGGTTGCCATCGGCTTGGTGGCGGTGATCGCCAGTTTGCCCGGCGGTGGGGCGCGATGGTACTCGAGGGCTTCTTCTTTCAGCTTGTCGGTCATGCTTTGAACCTTGGCAGGGATAAGGGTGCCGGGTCGGCCTCCCGCGCTCTGCCGACAGGATAGCATCTAGTGTGCCCCGCCACTAATTTGACACCTTCCCTGACCGCCCGCAGGGAGCTGGCCTGAGCCGCCACGGCGGCGTTGCGCTGCGACCCGGGGTGCCTCCGCTCGTCCCCAGTCTGACAAAGCACGTGGTTGCACACGACTGCGGCGTCCCTATCGCCGGTGCGTGCCACTCTCGAGGTTCACCCGAGAAGGTCACATTGGATGGGAAAGCCGGGCAAATCAGCGCCGGCTGAGGGGGTCGCCTACGGACCCGCTGCTGGCGACCGTAGACAAGCGGTGCAAATCGCGGAATCGGTACCTTTCGTCCTCCATTTACAGGGTATTGAAATGAAGATATTGTTTGCGGACAAGTTCCCCGAACACGCACTGGATCAACTTCAAAGCCTCGGCCATTCCTGGGATTACGAGCCCGACCTGACGGCCGATGAGCTGCCGGCTTCCATTGCCGGCTACGATGCCCTGGTGGTGCGAAGCACCCGGGTGGACGGTCCGGTCATTGATGCCGCCGACGCCCTGAGAATCGTCATCCGCGCCGGCGCCGGAACCAATACCATCGACAAGGATGCCGCGGCGACCAGGAATATCCGGGTATGCAATGTCCCGGGCCGCAACGCGTTGGCGGTGGCCGAGCTGACCATGGGCCTGCTGCTGGCCATCGACCGTAACATTCCCGACAACGTCGCGGACCTCCGGGCGGGGCGTTGGAACAAAAAGAAGTACTCGGTGGCGCACGGACTCCACGGCCGCAACATCGGCATCGTCGGCCTGGGTGCAATCGGACTCGCGGTGGCGGAGATTGCCGCAGCATTCGGAATGCATGTTCACGTCATCGGCAAGTCCGGAAGGTCCGGGGAGGCGATCGGGCGGCTGTCAGCCATCGGCGCCGTGGACGTTGACAGCCTCGAGGAGCTGGCGTCGCGCTGCGACGTGTTAAGCTTCCACGTGCCGGCCTCGTCCGAGACCCGCGGTATCGTGAATGGGGAGTTGCTGGACCGTTTGGCTCCCGGCTCCATCATTCTCAATACGGCGCGCGGCGACATTGTCGACGAGGCGGCGCTTATCGGCGCCATGGATGCCAAGGGTATCCGGGCCGGTCTGGACGTATACCAGGACGAGCCGACCGGCGGCGAGGGGGAGTTCGACTCGACGCTTGGACAGCATCCCAACGTGTACGGGACCCATCACATCGGCGCTTCGACGACCCAGGCCCAGAACGCGGTGGCCGAGGGCGTGGTGGAGATCATCGACGCATTCGGGCAGGGGCGCGTTCTGCACTGCGTAAACCTGGCCGACTGATACCGGCCGCGAACCGCGCGTATACACGCGGTTTCTTCACCTTGCTTTGGAGAGATTTCTGCCATGACCGAACGTGCCCATAATTTCTGTGCGGGCCCCTGTACTCTCCCGCTGGAAGCGCTCGAGGAAGCCCAGCGGGAGTTCGTGAATTATCATGACTCCGGTATGTCCCTGATCGAGATGAGCCATCGATCCAGGGAGTATGACGAAGTTCACCAGGAGGCCATGCAGCTTGCCATGGAAGTCTTCGGCGTTCCTGAAGAATTCGGAGTTCTGTTCATACAAGGCGGTGCCACGCTGCAGTTCGGCATGGTGCCGATGAACCTCCTTGCCTCGGGCGGCAAGGCCGGTTATGTCAATACCGGCAACTGGGCGCAGGGTGCCATGACGGACGCCGGCCACTATGGCGAGATATACAGCGCCTGGGACGGTGCCGACGGGAAGTACACGCGAATGCCGTCGAAAGACGAGATATCGGTGCAGGACGGTACCCGCTATATACATATAACTTCTAATGAAACCATCGGCGGCATCCGTTTCTTCGAATGGCCCGAGGTGGATGTTCCCATGGTGGCCGACATGTCCTCGGACTACATGTCGCGTCGCATTCCGTGGGAGAAGTTCGACCTGGTCTACGGGGGCGCCCAGAAGAATCTCGGTCCCGCCGGCATGGCATTGGTGTTTGTGCGCAAGTCCATCCTGGAAGGACTCGATCCGAAGGTGGCCAGGTACCTGCGCTACGACGTGCATCTCAAGACGGACTCGCTTTTCAACACGCCCCCGGTGTTCACTATCTACATGGTGGGCAAGGTATTGAAGTGGATGAAAGCACAGGGGGGTATCGACTCCATGGAGAAGCGTGCGAGTGAGAAGGCGGCGATTCTTTATCAGGTCATCGACGGCAGTGGGGGATACTACGACTGCCCTGTGGACAAGGCATCACGTTCGCATATGAATGTGGTGTTCCGCCTGCCTTCCGAGGAGCAGGAGAAGGCCTTGCTCAAGGAGGCGGAATCCGCGGACCTGCTGAACCTGAAGGGTCACCGCAGCGTCGGTGGATGCCGGGCCAGCATCTACAACGCGCTTCCCGAGGACAGCGTGCGGGTGCTGGCGGATTTCATGATGGACTTCCAGCGCCGAAGCGGCTGACATGCCGACGCTGCGACCGTTCAGGGGTTACCTGGTAGCGCCGGAGCGGGTCGATGACGTCGTTGCGCCGGCTTACGATGCCCTGACACCGGCCCAGCGGTATTCCTTCGCCCGGTCGCATCCGGACAACTACGTCAACTGCATACGTTCCCTGCAGGACTTCCCGGAGTGCGAGCGTCCCACGCTGGACGAGCTGCTGGAGAGCAACAAGAACAAGCTCGATGATCTCCTTTCCCAAGGGGCGTTCAAGGAAACGGAGATGCCCTGCCTGTTCGTATACCGTCTGAAAACCGAGGAGCACGAGCAGGTCGGGCTGGTGGGCGAGATTCCAGTGGAAGAATACGACCGGGGTGTGATCAGGAAGCATGAGCATACCCATACCACCCGGGAGGACCTTTTGGCGCAGTACAATGACTTCGTGGGTGCCTCTTCCAGCCCCGTGTGCCTGACCTACACGCATCATCCGGAGATCGATGTCATCGTCAAGGACTGCATGAAGAAGCCGCCCGTCATCGATTTCGTCGCCAGCGACGGTGTTGAGCAGACCATCTGGTGCATCGACGACTGCCACGTTCAGGAACACCTCGCAGGGTGCTTTGCCGGTGTTGGCGAAGCCTATATCACCGACGGGCATCATCGCGCCGCCGCCGCCTCGAGGTTCGCGCGCCTCAGACGGGAGCACAACAGTTACCACACCGGCCAAGAACCCTACAATTACCTCCTGGTGGTCCTGTTTCCGGACGACCAGATGCGCATCTTCGCCTACAATCGCTATGTGAAGGATCTCAATGGACTCAGTACCGATGAGCTTCTCGAGGCTCTGAAGAAGGACTTTACGGTGGAGTGTCTGGGCGACGTAACCGCCGAACGCGTGGAGCCATCGAAGCCACGGGAGTTCTCCATGCTGCTCGGGGGCAGTTGGTACCGGTTGACCGTCGATCCGCGCGTGGTGCCTCGCGACGATCCGGTGGGGACTCTCGATATTGCGATACTGCACCACCGGATACTCGATCCCATACTGGGAATCACCGATCTGCGCTGCGACAAGCGCTGCGAAAGCATCGCCGGCGTCCTGGGCATGGAAGGCCTGGTGGAGCACTGCGCCGGGGACGACGGCGTCGCTTTCGCCTGCTTCCCGATGTCGATTCAGCAACTGATGGCCGTTGCCGACGCCGATTTGGCGATGCCTCCCAAGTCCACCTGGTTCGATCCCAAGGCGCGATCCGGCCTGTTCGTCCGCCTGCGTTGAGGGTGAACGTGCCCCGCTGCCGGATCGGCGGGCATGGACAGCGGAACGCACTTCGCGACCTCGTCTGGCTGCGGTATTGATGGCTGGGCAGCGTTGACTGGTACGGTGCCCCTTCGGAGAACATTTTTGCGGAGAATTTCGAAAATCAGGCGTTTTTTTCGCCATTTCCGAATGCCCTGGACTCCGCAGTTTCAATCACGGTAGGCTCCTCCACGGTGCTTCGTGCTTCGTGCATCGTGCGCATTAGAGTGTAGCGGGTCTTCTGTATACACCTTCGTCCAGATATGGACCCGCACTGTCAAAAACACCAGACGGGGAGTTAAACATGAGAAAGTCGTTTATTGTCAGCGCGGTGGCGGCGGCACTTGGTTCGATCATGATGATCGGCCAGGCCGCTCAGGCCGCGACCTGGAAATACGCTATGGAGGAGGCCCTGGACGAGGTTCAGGGTGTCTATGCACAGAAATTCAAGGAATACATAGAAGCCAATTCCGACAACAAGGTTCAGCTGTTCCCCTACGGGACCCTGGGCGAGTCTGCCGACATCATGGAGCAGACCCAGGCGGGCATCCTGCAGTTCGTCGATCAATCGCCCGGCTTCACCGGATCGCTGATACCGGAGGCGCAGGTCTTCTTCGTCCCTTATCTCCTGCCGACCGACCAGGCCCATCTCGCCCGTTTCTTCAAGAAAAGCAAGGCGATCAACGAACAATTCCCGAAGCTCTATGCCAAGCAGGGCCTGCAGCTTCTGAAGATGTTTCCTGAAGGCGAAGTCGCGATGACCACCAAGGAGCCGGTCAAGACCTGCGCAGACTTGGACAACGTCAAATTCCGCGTCATGACCAACCCCCTGTTGGTGGAGTCGTACAAGGCCTTCGGCGCCACGCCGACGCCGTTGCCGTGGGGCGAGGTCTATGGCGGCCTGCAGACCAATATCATCCAGGGGCAGGAAAACCCCACGTTCTTCCTGTACACGACCAAGATCTACGAGGTGACGGACTACATTACCTATGCCGGTCACAACAACTTCACGACTGCCGTCATGGCCAACAAGGATTTCTTCGACGGTCTCAGCGAGGCAGATCAGAAAGTGGTCCGGGATGCCGCCGCCCAAGCTTTCGACTACATCGTCGACTATCAGAAGGGTCTCGCCGACCGAGAGTTGGCCAAGATCAAGAAAGCCAAGCCGTCCATCACGGTTACGGTACTCAACGAGCAGCAGCGTTCCTGCTTCGAGGATGCCGCCAAGAAGGTCGAGGCCAAGTTCATCGAGATGACGGGTGACAGCGGCAAGGCGATACTCGACCAGATGAAAGCGGACCTGAAGGCGACAGAGTAGTCGTCCCGCACAGCGGGATTTTCCAATGCCGACAACCTGGCGCGGAGGTGTGGGATCGCCTCCGCGCCCTTTGTGGTGCAACCCTCGGCGCGCCACAGTATTGGAGGGAAGAAGAAATGACAGACAAGCCAGACGGTAACGGACACGAATCCAGCCTGCCCGGTTTCCTGGGCACCATCGACTCGCTTCTGAGCCGATTCGAATCCTTTGCCTTGGCGGCGGGAGTGCTGCTCATGGCCACCAACACAATAGCCAATGTCATCGGACGGTTCGTGTTTCAACACAGCATTTTTTTCACCGGCGAGCTGAACCGGATCATCATCGTCTTGATAACGTTTGCAGGAATCGGCTATGCCGCGCGCCAAGGTCGGCACATCAGGATGTCGGCGATCTACGATACCCTTCCTCCCGCGGGAAGAAAGGCGCTGATGATCCTCATCGCTCTGGTGACGTCCGTGTTCATGTATGCGCTCTGCGTCTTCTCCGTGAAATACATTCTCGTGCTCGCACACCACGGGAGGATACTGCCTGCCCTGCAGATTCCCGTCTGGTGGATCTACATCTGGGCGCCCATAGGCTTCTTCGTTACCGGCACTCAGTATCTGCTGACCGCCATAAAGAACGTCATCGAGAAAGACGTCTACCTTTCCACCAATGTGTTGGAGGGGTACGAAGAAACAGAGATAGAGATCTGAGCAGGGGGAGGGTAAGAGAATGGCAACGGTAATGATGCTTACGATGATCGTTCTGCTTCTTTTGGGGTTTCCTATGATGATCCCCCTGATCGCGGCGGCTTTTATCGGCTTCTTCGAGTTGTTCGGGGGATTCAGCAAGATGGACTTCATGGTCCAGCAGTTCATGGCCGGGATAAGGCCGGAATCCCTCATTGCGGTGCCCATGTTCATCCTGGCGGCGGACATCATGACCAGGGGCCAGTCGGCGAATCGCCTGATCGACATGGTGATGAAGTTCGTGGGCCATGTAAAAGGGGGGCTCGCGGTGAGCACCGCCGCCGCCTGTACCTTGTTCGGAGCGGTTTCGGGGTCGACACAGGCAACCGTGGTCGCGGTGGGATCGCCGCTGCGTCCCAGGATGCTCCAGGCGGGATACAAGGATTCCTTTATCCTTGCGCTGATCGTGAACTCGAGCGATATCGCTTTCCTGATTCCGCCCAGTATCGGAATGATTATCTACGGTGTCGTCTCCAACACTTCCATTGCCGAGTTGTTCATCGCCGGGGTGGGGCCGGGTCTGCTGATACTGGCGTTCTTCGCAACGTACAGTGTCATCTACGCGTCGATCATGGGTGTTCCCGTCGAGCCCAAGGCGAGCTGGAAGGAGCGCATGACGGCGGTTCGTCAGGCCATCTGGCCGCTGGGGTTCCCGGTGATCATCGTGGGCGGCATCTATGGCGGCATCTTCAGTCCCACCGAAGCCGCGGCTGCGTGTGTGCTCTATGCCCTGGTTCTCGAATTCGGCGTGTTCAGGTCATTGAAGGCACGGGACATCTACACCATAGCCAAATCCACCGGACTGATCACGGCCGTGGTGTTCATTCTGGTCGCCGCCGGATCTGCGTTCTCCTGGGTGATCTCCTTCGCCCAGATACCGCAGGCTCTCCTCGGGTCGGTCGGAATCACGGAGATGGGACCCACGGGCGTATTGATCGTGATCTCCATTGCGTTCTTCATCGGCTGCATGTTCGTCGATCCCATCGTGGTGATACTCGTTCTGGTGCCCATATTCTCGCCCGTGGTGAATTCCGTGGGCCTGGATCCGGTCCTGGTCGGCATCGTCATCACGCTCCAAGTGGCCATCGGCTCGGCGACGCCGCCGTTCGGGTGCGACATATTCACCGCGATCGCGATCTTCAAGCGTCCGTACATAGAAGTCATCAGGGGAACGCCGCCGTTCGTGTTCATGCTGCTGGTGGTGGCGGCTTTGCTCATCATGTTTCCCCAGATATCGTTGTTCCTGCGCGATTTGGCATTTCGATAGGCTAAGGAGATTGAACGATGTTTGAACGAATACTGGTACCCGTGGATGGTTCGGACGGTGCGCTGGCGGCGCTCGAGCTCGCTGTTGAGCTGCAGAAGAAGTGCGATTCCGAGCTGATGCTGCTGTGTGTCTACAGGCACTACAGCCTCCTCGAAGCGTCCATGTCCATGGTCAATCCCGAGCGGCCTGAAAACCTGGACGACGCGATGCGCGAATACGCAACAGGTATCGTCGAGTCGGCGAAGAAGTTCGCTTCCGAGCACGGTGCCGGTGACGCGAGGGGGTTCGTGAAGAGCGGGCCCCCCGCACGCACCATCGTGAACTTTGCCAAGGACAGGCACGCCAACCTGATCGTTCTGGGAAGCCGGGGCTTGGGGGATATGGAAGGCTATCTCCTCGGCAGTGTTTCCCACAAGGTAACCAGCCTGGCGCATTGTCCCACATTGGTCGTGTAGCACTCGACCCCCGGCCGCGAGCGGCCTTACATCGGCTCCCGCCTTGCTCTATAGTCCGGCCGATGAGCGAAGTCGTACTGATTCGGGTATCGGGCCGCGACCGGCCGGGCATCACGGCGGCCCTTTCCAATGTCCTTGGCCGCCACAACGTCAACGTGCTCGACATCGGTCAGGCGGTGATTCACAACCACCTTGCTTGGGGCATGCTGGTGGAATTGCCGCCCGAGGCCGTCAACTCTCCGGTGTTCAAGGAGTTGATGTTCACCGCCCATGAACTGGACCTGGACCTCAGGGTCGTTCCCATATCCGAGCAGGACTACGGCCAGTGGGTCGGGGAGCAAGGTCAGTCGCGAATGGTGATCACGGTTCTCGGCAGGCAGGTCAAGGCGGAGCATATCGCCCGTGTGTCCGAGTTGATCACCGTGAACAGGTTGAACATTGACCGGATCACCCGCCTGTCCGGCCGGGCACAGCTCAGCACTCCGGAACATATGCGTCGAACGGCGATCGAGTTCTGGGTTCGGGGGCGCGTGGACGAGATGGCTGTCATGCACGCCACGTTCCTGAACCTGTCTCACGTGATGGACATCGATATCGCGATCCAGGAGGACAACGTCTTCCGCAGGAACCGGCGCCTGGTGTGCTTTGACATGGACTCCACCCTGATACAAAACGAGGTCATAGACGAGTTGGCCAAAGAGGCGGGTGTCGGGGCCGAAGTTGCTTCCATTACGGAGGCCGCCATGCGCGGCGAACTGGACTTCCGCGACAGCTTCACGCGCCGTCTGGCACTGCTCGAAGGTCTCGACGCTTCGGTGCTGCCGAAAGTCGCCGAGTCCCTTCAGATCACCGAGGGGGCGCAGAGATTGATTGAGACCTTGAAATTCTATCGCTACAAGATCGCTATACTTTCCGGCGGATTTACCTACTTCGCTCGCTACCTGCAGGAGAAGTTCGGCCTCGACTATATCCACGCCAACGAGTTGGAGATCGAGAACGGCAAGCTGACGGGGCGCGTCAAAGGCGAGATCGTGGATGAGACCCGCAAGGCCGAGCTGCTCAGGCAGATTGCCGACCGGGAGTCGATCCGGTTGGAGCAGGTGATCGCCGTGGGTGACGGGGCCAACGACCTGCCGATGCTGAGCGCGGCGGGGCTCGGCATCGCCTTCCGCGCGAAGCCGGCGGTCAGAAAACGGGCCCGGTACGCCATGGGGACGTCAGGCCTCGACGGGATCTTGTACCTCATCGGCATGCGGGAAACGGATTTCGCCCGCCTGGGGTAATCCGCCGACGATGCCGAACCCCGGATTGTAGGAGCGGCTTCAGCCGCGATTCCTTCGAAGGGTTGTAACCTGCCTAGAATCGCGGCTGAAGCCGCTCCTACAATCCGGGGGCAGGCGCCAGGCGAACCGCGGGCCGCTACTTGGCGGGATGCGCCTTGTTGTAGGCGGCGATCACCTTTTCGGTGACGTCGACGGCGGGATCCACGTAAACCATGTCGCCGCTGTCGACGCGGAAGATGGCGGTGTAGTGATTTGCCTGCGCGAATTTGCGGATCACTTCCACGGCCTTGTTGCCGAGCGCCTGGATCCGGTCCTTGCGGGAGGTGTCAACGTCGGACTGGGCTTCCTGGACATCGCGGTCGAGCTCCCGCTTGAGTCTCTTGACTTTCTCTCCCAGTTGCTCGTCCGGCTTGCCGGTCTGGACCGTCTTTTCATATTGGCCGGACAGCTTCTGCAGCTCCTCCTTCTTCGAGTTGAGCGCCTTCTCCTTCTCGGTCCCCATGGACTTGAGCTGCTCGGCCTCGGCCTTGCCCTCGTCCGACTGGGTAATCACCTGGGAGATGTTGACAAAGCCGTACTTGTGGGCATTCTCGGCCGAGGCGCTCAGGGGCAGCATGCCCACCGCAAACGCCAGCAGGCAGGCGGGGCCCGTCAGGTTTGTTCTCAGTATTCGCATCAAACGCATCATGCAAGGGTTCAAATTGAGGCCGTAGTTGAACATATCTACCCCATGGGTGTCGACCGCTTAGGCGCTCTTGGAGGCCGGAATCACCCCGCTGAGCATGGGTGCCAGGTACCGTCCGGTATAGGAAGCCTCAATATGGCAGATCTCTTCCGGGGTGCCGCGGGCCACCAGCTCGCCTCCCGCGTCGCCGCCTTCAGGGCCCAGATCGATGATCCAGTCGGCGGTCTTGATGACATCCAGATTGTGCTCGATAACGACGATGGTATTGCCGTGGTCACGCAGTCGATGCAGCACATGCAGCAGGTTCTTGACGTCATGAAAGTGTAGTCCAGTGGTGGGCTCGTCGAGGATGTACAAGGTCTTCCCGGTGTCACGCTTGGACAGCTCCCGGGACAATTTGATCCGCTGCGCCTCGCCGCCAGACAGGGTGGTGGCGCTCTGCCCCAGCCGGATATAGCTCAATCCCACATCCACCAGTGTATCGAGCTTGCGCTTGATCACCGGGATGGCATAGAAGAATTCGGCTGCCTGCTCGACGGTCATTTCCAGCACTTCGTGGATATTCCGGCCCTTATAGTGAATCTCCAGGGTCTCCCTGTTGTAGCGCTTGCCCTTGCACTCGTCGCAGGCCACGTATATGTCCGGCAGGAAGTGCATCTCCACCTTGATCATCCCATCCCCCTGGCAGGCTTCGCAGCGGCCGCCGCGCACGTTGAAGGAGAAGCGGCCGGGCTTGTATCCGCGCGCCCGGGCCTCGGGGGTGGAAGCAAACAGATCACGGATCGGCGTAAACAGCCCGGTATAGGTGGCCGGATTGGAGCGCGGGGTTCTGCCGATCGGGCTCTGGTCTATATCGATCACCTTGTCGATATGCTCGATACCCTCCACCGCGTCGTGGACCGCGGGCGTGTGCTGGCCGCGGTATACCTTCTCGGCCACGGCGGGAAACAGGGTGTCGTTGATCAGCGTTGACTTGCCCGAACCCGAAACCCCGGTGATACAGGTGAAAAGCCCCACCGGGATGTCGACGTCGAGGTTGCGCAGGTTGTGTCCGCGCGCTCCGGTGAGCCTCAACAGTCGCGTGGCATCGTAGGGTACCCGCTTCGCCGGCACCTCGATGCGCTCGGTACCGGCGAGGTAGCGGCCGGTAAGGGAGTCCGGGTTGGTCTCAATCTCCCCGGGCGTGCCCTGGGCGACCACCCGTCCGCCGTGCACGCCGGCGCCGGGTCCCAGGTCCAGGACGTGGTCGGCATGCCTGATCGCCTCTTCATCGTGTTCAACCACGATGACCGTGTTGCCGAGGTCACGCAGGCGCGTGAGGGTGTCAAGCAGCCGGTCGTTGTCCCGCTGGTGCAGTCCGATCGAGGGTTCGTCGAGTACGTACATCACCCCTACGAGTCCGGAGCCGATCTGCGACGCCAGCCGTATCCGCTGGGCTTCGCCCCCCGAGAGGGTCTCGGCCGAGCGGTCGAGGGACAGGTACTCCAGGCCGACGTTCACCAGGAATCCGAGCCGCTCCACGATCTCCTTGACGATCTTCTCCGCGATGCGGGCCCGGTGACCGGTCAGTGCCAGCCTTGCGAAAAAGTCATGGGCGCGGCCGATGGACATGCCGGTGATGTCGTGGATGGCATGACTGGCGACGAACACGTGCCGCGCCTCGAGGCGGAGCCGCGAGCCGCTGCAGGTCTCGCAGGGCTGGGAATTGATGAAGCGAGCAAGTTCTTCCCGTACGCTGTTGGACTCCGTCTCCCGGTACCGTCGCTCCATATTGTTTACCACCCCTTCGAAGCGGTGGGTGCGCTGGAACGACCGTCCGCGACCGCGCAGGTAGGTGAACTTGACCTTCTCGTCGCCGCTGCCGTACAGAATTGCATCCCTTATACGCGCGGGCAGCTTGTTGAACGGCTTGCCCGTGTCGAAGCCGTAATGCCGGGACAGGCATTTGAGCAGGTTGAAATAGAAGACGTTGCGGCGGTCCCAGCCTTGGATCGCTCCTTCCGCGAGACTCAGAGTGTCATCGAACACGATGCGGCCGGGGTCGAAGAACTGCTCGACCCCCAGGCCGTCGCAGGCCGGGCAGGCGCCGGCGGGATTGTTGAACGAGAACAGCCTCGGCTCGAGCTCCTGCAGGGAATAGCCGCAGTAGGGACAGGCATAGCGCGACGAGAACACCCATTCAATCTCCTTCGGATTGTTCTCGTCCGGCAGCACCGAGACCTTGGCCAGGCCCTCGGTGAGCCCCAGGCAGGTCTCGAAGGATTCGGCGAGGCGCTGCTCGTTGCCCGGCCTCGTTACGTACCGGTCCACCACCACTTCGATGGTGTGCTTGAAGTTCTTCTTCAGCTTCGGCGGGTCCTCGAGCTCCACGACGTCGCCGTCCACCCGGGCGCGTATGAAGCCTTGACCGAGCAGGCGTTCGAACAGGTTCGTGAACTCGCCCTTTCTGTCCACCACGATGGGCGCCAGCAGCAGCAGCCGGGTACCCTCGGGCAGGGTGCCGACCTGGTCCACCATCTGCGACACAGTCTGCGCCTCCAGGCTGATATCGTGCTCGGGACACCGGGGATCGCCGACCCGGGCGAACAGCAGGCGCAGGTAATCGTAGATCTCCGTTACGGTGCCGACGGTGGAACGCGGGTTGTGGGAGGTGGCTTTCTGTTCGATGGAGATGGCCGGTGACAACCCCTCTATGACGTCGACGTCGGGCTTCTCCATCAAGGACAGAAACTGCCGGGCATACGCGGACAGCGACTCCACGTAGCGCCGCTGGCCTTCGGCATAGATCGTATCGAAGGCCAGAGACGATTTGCCGGACCCGGACAGGCCGGTAATGACGATGAGTTTATCCCGGGGCAGGTCGACCTGCAGATTCTGCAGATTGTGCGTACGAGCCCCGCGTATGCTGATGTCCATGCAGGAGTTAACAGGAAATTGCCAAACCTGCTACTATACGCGGCCCGCATTTTCCGAAGCAAAACCGCTCGTGACCTCTAGCAAGATCCCCATGTCCGGTGCCGAAAGACGGGCCGTGGCCGGACTGGCAAGTATTTTCGCCCTCAGAATGTTCGGACTGTTCCTGCTCCTTCCCGTGCTCGCCGTCTATACCCGGGAGCTTCCCGGGAGTACCCCGCTGCTGGTGGGCATCGCGGTGGGTGCATACGGTCTCAGCCAGGCCATGCTGCAGATTCCCTTTGGCTGGTGGTCGGACCGTTTCGGACGCAAGCGCGTCATCACCATCGGATTGTTGATATTCGCGCTGGGAAGCGTCGTGGCCGCGCTGGGCGACCAGATCTGGACAGTGATACTGGGCCGCTTCCTGCAGGGCGCCGGCGCCATCGCGGCGGCGGTGCTGGCCCTGACCGCCGACCTGACCCGGGAGGAAAACCGTCACAAGGCAATGGCCGTAATAGGGATGGCTATCGGCTTGGTGTTCATGGTATCCCTGGCCGCCGGTCCGGCACTGGGCCGGATCCTCGGTGTGAAGGGCTTGTTCTGGATTTCCGCCGCCCTGGTACCGGTGGCCATCGCCGCCTTGTGGCGGTTTGTCCCCAGCCCGGCGACATCGGTGACCCATCGGGACGTGGAGACCGCGCCCGAGCACGTTCGCCAGGTCCTCCGCAACCCCCATCTGCGGCGGCTGGATTTCGGCATCTTCGTGCTGCACGGCGTGCTGACGGCCACTTTTGTGGCAGTGCCCATCGCCCTGGCGCACAAGCTGGGCATCGCGGTGGGCGAGCACTGGAAGATCTACCTCTCGGTCCTGATCCTGTCCATTCCGGTCATGGTGCCCCTGATACTCATGGCCCGCGGCACCCGGGTGTTCTCGATCATGCCGGTGGCCGTGGGGCTGGTTCTGGCGGCCCAGTTCGTGATCCTGTTCAAGCCCGTCTTCTGGGGCCTCGTGGTGGCCCTGTGGCTGTTTTTCTGCGGGTTCAATACCTTGGAAGCCCTGTTGCCTTCCCTGGTGTCACGGGTCGCTCCGGCCGCCGGCAAGGGGACCGCTATCGGGGTCTACAACACGTCGGAGTTCCTCGGCGTGTTCGTGGGTGGCGCGGCCGGGGGCTGGCTGCAGGGTGCCCACGGGCTGTCGGGCGTGGCGATGATGTGCGCGGCGGCCCTCATCGCGTGGCTGCTGGTGTTGTTGACCGGCTCCGCCCCCGTCCTGTTCGACAGCCGCGTGCTCAAGATTACCAGTGCGTCCAAGGCGGAAGCCGGCGGGTTGTCCGAAGAGCTGGCCCGGATACCGGGCGTTCTGGAAGCAACCGTGGTTGCCGAGGAGGGGGTGGCCTACATCAAGATCGACAGGAGCCGGCTGGACGAAGAACAGCTGGCGCGATACGGCGCGTTGTCCTGACCCGGATTCACCCGTTCGGGCGATTCATGCGCGCCATCAATCATGCACATTGGTGCTGCAGGACGGCGTTTCATTTCTGGCGCCCGTGGCGGAATCTGATGCCGCTGTCGGGATAGAGTCCCGACCTGCATCATCCCCTGCGGGGCGGAGGCAGTCCGTACCCATACCCATTCTGGTAGACTCTGCATTCACCCTGCAAACAACGAGACCCCTAAACAAGGAGCCCAAGTCATGGCGAGAGGCGTCAACAAGGCGATTCTGATCGGCCACCTCGGCCGGGATCCCGAGCTCAGGTACTCACCCAGCGGCGCCGCGGTGGCCAACGTCAGTATCGCCACTACGGAGGCCTGGAAAGACAAACAGACCGGCGAGCAGCAGGAGAGAACCGAGTGGCACCGCGTGGTGTTCTTCGGCCGGCTGGCGGAGATCGTCGGGGAGTATCTGAAGAAAGGCTCGCAGGTCTACGTGGAAGGGCGTCTTCAGACGCGCAAGTGGCAGGACAAGGAAGGAGGCGATCGCTACACCACCGAGGTGGTGGCCAACGACATGCAGATGCTTGGCGGACGCGGTGGTGGTGGCGGCGGAGGCGGCCCGGACAGCGGCGGCTACTCCGACGACTACAACCAGGACAGCAGCCAGTCCGGG
This sequence comes from uncultured Gammaproteobacteria bacterium, assembly GCA_963731035.1. Classification (GTDB taxonomy): domain Bacteria; phylum Pseudomonadota; class Gammaproteobacteria; order Arenicellales; family JAANXG01; genus JAANXG01. The sequence goes on from CAVSUY010000017.1 coordinate 376,572, forward strand.
GGCGGCTCCTCGTCATCCGGCTCGTCAGAAGATTTCGACGACGACATTCCGTTCTAAAACGCCCACGACGCATAACCGCGGCTTGTAGGAGCGGCTTCAGCCGCGATCAAGGATGGGCGTCATCGCGGTCGAAGCCGCTCCTGCAATCCGCGGATCAATTCCGTCCCCGCCCTTCAACGCAGGTCCGGATCGGAGCTCGGCGTGTCGGCGTTTTTTCGGGCTTGCAGCTTGGCTCCGATGAAGCGCTTGTGCGGAATATGCAGCAGCTTCTCGATCTTGCGCATCAGGTGAACCTCGTGATCGTCCAGCCGGCCGTCAGCAAAAGCCACCTGCCACATCAACTCCGCCAGGTGCACGCGCTCGTCGATGGACCAGTGCTCGTTGATCAAAGAGGTGAATCCGAACAGGCTGCTGGCGTCGCGGACCTCTTCCCTGGCGAGGTTCATAAGGGTCTCGACCTCTTCGGTGCTCAGAGAGAAACTGGAGCGAACGATGGCCTCGATGCGCTCCTTCTCGGACGGGTGGATGTCCTGGTCCGAGCGACTCACCTCGAACAACAAGGCGGCCGCGGCGAGCTGTTGGGCGTGCTCCGAATCGTCGGAGGACCCTTTGGAATGGAGATGCTTCGAAAAGAAAGTTTGTACGGTCTTAAGCACTTCAAGAACTCACTTGCGCGGTCGGGAAACATGCTTATCGCTGCTTCTCGAACTCCGCGCGGACGGGTGACCAGTATGCCATGGCCAGCAGCCAACTCGCCAACAAGCACCAGAACAGAATCTGCCCGTGCTGAAGCAGGGCTCCATAGCCGTCGAACCTCAGCAGCCATACATCGAAGCCCGCCAGCCAGCGGGGGCCCGCCAAGGGGAGGAGCCACACCGCCAGGTGTAAAACCACTGCCACAGCGATCAGCGGCCGAAACAACCGGTCCGCATGGGTCGTCGCCTGGATACTGGAATCCGGAACAGCCACCGGGGTAGTCTATCAGCAGAACGGGGGCTCACTGGCAGCGGCGCCGGTTGGTTCTCCAAAGAACGTACGACCGTCCACGTTAGACAGGAGACAGCTCAATGATTCACCGGCGAATGCGCCCCTTCAACACCCGCGACACCTATCCGGAGCAGAATCTGGACAACGATCTGTGTCAGGCCGTGGTGGCGGGAAATATCGTCTTCCTGCGGGGACAGGTCGGCCAGGATCTGGAGACCTCGGCATCCGTCGGCATCGACGACGTCGCCGCCCAGACCGAGCAGGCCATGGCAAATATCGATGCCTTGCTCCGGGAGGCCGGCAGTCGCCTGGAGCATATCTGCAAAATCGTCGTATACCTGGTGGATAGCCGTTACCGGGAGGATAGCTACCGGGTCATAGGCAGGTGGTTGAAGGGCGTCTATCCGGTATCGACGGGGGTGGTGGTGAGCTGCCTGGCGCGCCCGGAGTGGCTGGTGGAGATCGACGCCACCGCCGTCATTCCGGAATGACCCGTGTCGCCGGGAGCCGATCGCACAATCCGTGGCTGCATGCGTGTTGATCTCTGGATCGTAGGAGCGGCTTCGACATCCACGGGCGGAGGAAGTGCAGCGGACAGCCCGGGAGCAAATGCTGTCAGCCGCGTTTGTCCCGGTACCGGAAACAGCGGGTAATGTGGTCGTTCACCAGTCCCACGGCCTGCATGTACGAGTAGCAAATCGTGGTCCCGACGAACTTGAACCCGCGTTTCTTGAAATCTTTGCTGAGAGCGTCGGACAGCGGAGTGGATGACGGTACCTGATCGATGGACCGGAACCGGTTTCTGACCGGCTCACCGTCCACGAACTCCCACAGGTAGTCGGCAAAGCTGCCGTATGATTCGCGCACGTCGAGGAATACCCGGGCGTTTCCGACCGCCGATTCCAGCTTGGCGCGGTTGCGGATGAGCCCGGGATCGCGCATCAGGCTGTCGATCTTTCGCTTCGGGAAGCGGGCGACGGCCTCGGGATCGAATTCCGCCAGGGCGCGCCGGTAATTCTCGCGCTTGCGCAGCACCGTAATCCAACTCAAACCCGCCTGCGCCCCTTCCAGGATCAACATCTCGAACAACAGCCGGTCGTCGCGTACCGGCACACCCCACTCGGTATCGTGGTAGCGCACGTACAGGGGATCGTCTCCACACCACGGGCACCTGGTCAGCTTGTCGTCGCGAGGTGGCATGTGAACCGGGGTCTGATGGTTTCGACCGTGAATCATGCCACGGACGGCGCCGTCTCGGTGGATTTGAATTTGTCTTTGTGGGGGGCTGATTGGTGGGGGAGGTTCAGATTCTTGGCGCGAGTGCTGTGCATGAACCGGGGAGGGGATTTCAGCGGGACGCCGCGAGTACCTCCCTGTAGGCTCGCCTCCGGCATCCTTGCCTCCGGACGCCCGCTGAAATCCCTCCCCGGTTCATGCCTTTACGCCCATCCCTTCGTTTGGGGGTGTGTATCTGGACTTCAACCCGCTGCTTGTCGAAGGGTGCCGCCGCTTGGGCATGGGTTAGGGGTGGCTTTCGCCGACCGTCTGGAGGCATGGATGCCGGAGGCGAGCGTACAAGGATGTATTTACAGCGTGTCGGCGAAGGCCTCCCCCAACCCATGCTTGCCGTGGTCCTATCAACTACCGCCCAAAAACAAAACAGCACCAATCCAAACGCCGTTTGCCCTCACCCTGGCCCCTCACCCTGGCCCTCTCCCTGAGGGAGAGGGGACTCTTCTTTTAAAACCGTTTGTGCGCACCAAAAGCCTCTCGGCTCCCGGATTCGCGCTGCCGTCTCCGTCCGTGGAGTCGTCCCGCAAGCGGGAGAGGGGACCCTTCGTTTTAAACCGTTTGTGCGCACCAAAGGCCTCTCGGCTCCCGGCTTCGCGATGCCTCCTTTGCCCGTGGAGTCGTCCCCGAAGCGAGAGCGGGGAGACTTCGCGCGGGTCAGGCGCGTTCGGCGGCTTGCTGGTCGCGGAGGCGTTCCTGCTCCTGACGGTGGAATACCCAGGCGGCGATGATCACACAGACTGCGACCAGGAGAACGATGAGGGTTCCGAGGGCGTTGATGTCCGGGCTGACGCCCAGGCGGACCTTGGAGAAGACCACCATCGGCAGGGTACTGGCGCCGGGGCCGGCGACGAAGCTGGCGATCACCAGATCGTCCAGGCTCAGCGTGAAGGCCAGGAGCCATCCGGCCACCAGGGCCGGTGCCAGCATGGGGACGGTGATGACCATGAACGTTTTCACCGGCCGCGCCCCGAGGTCCATCGCAGCCTCCTCCAGCGACTTGTCCAGGGACGCCACCCGTGCCCGCACGATCACCGCAACGAATGTCAGGGAAAACGTAATGTGCGCGATAGTGATAGTTGACATGCCGCGCGCAAAGCCGGCGCCGACGAAAAGCAGTAAAGTCGCCAGGCCCGTAATCACGTCCGGCATCACCAGCGGTGCCGTCATCATTCCCGTAAACAGGCTGCGTCCCTTGAAGGACCCGAAGCGGTTCAGGCCGTAAGCGCCCAGTGTGCCGAAGACGGTGGAAACCGTCGCATTGACCACGGCTATCTTGAGGCTGACCCCGACCGCCATCATGATCTGGTCATTGCTGAGCAGCTCTCCGTACCACTTGGTGGAGAACCCTGACCACACCGACACCAGCTTGCCGGCGTTGAAGGAGAAGATGATCAGTATGACGATGGGCGCGTACAGGAATACGAAGCCGAACATCAGCATCAGCATCGACGTGTAGGACATCCTGTTGTTCATCCCTCCTCGTCCTCCCGTGCCTGGTAATGCTGAAAAATCACGATCGGGATCACCAGGAAGATCAGCATGGCAATGGCCACCGCGGATGCCACCGGCCAGTCGCGGTTCTGGAAGAATTCGTTCCAAAGGACCTTGCCGATCATTAGTGTGTCCGGCCCGCCCAGCAGTTCGGGAATCACGAACTCACCCACGGCCGGGATGAACACCAGCATGGACCCGGCGATGATGCCCGGTAACGACAGCGGCAGCGTGATGGACATGAATGCTTTCCAGGGGCGGCAGCCGAGGTCCGAAGCCGCCTCCAGGAGGCTCTCGTCCATCTTCGCCAGATTGGCGTACAAGGGCAGAATCATGAACGGCAGGTAGGAATAGACGATCCCGAGGTACACCGAGAAGGAAGTGTGCAGCAGCGGGAGTGGATCGTGGATAATCCCGATATCCATCAGGAAATTGTTCAGTACCCCGTTGTTCTTCAGGATGCCGATCCAGGCATAGACGCGAATGAGGAAAGAGGTCCAGAAAGGCAGGATCACCATCATCAACAACGCGTTGCGCAGGCTTCCTGGCGCCCGGGCGATACCGTAGGCCATCGGATAGCCGATCAGCAGGCAAAGTATCGTCGAGATGAGGGCGATCTTGATGGAGTTGAGGTAGGCGACCGCGTACAGATTGTCGGACAACAGGAACTCATAGCCGGACAACGTGCCCTTGATCTGCGGAATGAGCCCGTGAGTCCAGTCGAACAGGGCGGTGTAGGGCGGCTGAGCGATGATCGCGGAGCTGAAGCTGATCTTCAGCACGATGATGAAAGGCGCCAGAAAGAACACCAGCAGCCAAAGATAAGGCGCGCCGATCACCAGATAGCGCCCGGCAATGGAGAATCGCCTGTTCTTGGCGACTACCTGGCTGTTGCCTTCCGGCGTGTCCGGCGCAGTCTTTTCCACTGTGCTCATCCCTGGAGGCGCGTCAGTCTGCGAGAATCACGCCGGCGTGTCGTGCCCAGCACAGCCAGACTTCCTCGTCCCAATCGATGGGCCGCTCGGCCGTGCGGGTGAGGTTGGGCGTGGTGACCCGCACCATCTTCCCGCCCGGCAGCTCGATCTGGTAGATGGACAGGCTCCCCTGGTAGGCGATCTCGTCGACCTTCCCGCGGCAGCGGTTTTCCTGCTGCGCCGGCTCCTCCTTGCTGATAGCGATCTTTTCCGGGCGAATGGCGACGGCGACGTTTGACCCTACGGCGAGTTGCTGGAAGGAGTCGAGATGAAACTCGACACCGCCGTCGTCGCTCTTCACGGTGACGTGCTCCGAATCGGGCGACTCGGCCACGACGCCTTCGAACAGGTTGATGGAACCGACGAAGTCCGCGATATAGCGGGTCTTGGGGAACTCGTAGACCTCACTCGGCGTGCCCACCTGTTGGATGACGCCGGAATTCATCACCGCGATCCGGGTGGAGAGGGTCATCGCTTCCTCCTGGTCGTGCGTAACCACGATGAAGGTGACACCGGTCTCCTCCTGGATGTTCATCAGCTCGAACTGGGTCTGCTCTCGAAGCTTCTTGTCGAGGGCCGCCAACGGCTCGTCGAGCAGCAGCAGCTTTGGATGCTTGGCAAGGCTGCGGGCCAGCGCCACCCTTTGACGCTGGCCGCCCGAGAGCTGGGCCGGCTTGCGCTTGGCGAAGCCGCCCAGCTGCACCAACTCCAGCATTTCCTTGACCCGCGCCTGAATCTCGGCGGCGGGCATGTTGTCCTGCCGCAGGCCGAAAGCCACGTTCTTTTCGACCGACATGTGGGGGAACAAGGCGTAGGACTGGAACATCATGTTCACCGGTCGCTCATAGGGCGGGACGTCCGTCATGTCCTGCCCGTCAATGAGTATCCGGCCGTCGCTGGGCAGCTCTAGCCCGGCCAGCATGCGCAGCAACGTTGACTTGCCGCAGCCCGATGGACCCAGAAGCGCGAACAGCTCACCCCGGTAGATGTCCAGGGTAACATTGTCCACGGCCAGGAACAGTCCGAATCGCTTGGTGACGTTCTCGATGCGGATGTAGGGGTCCTCCTCGGGAGCGAACCAGGAGGACTTGTTGATTCTTGCGGCGGTTTTGGCGGACGTTTGATTCACGTCTTCGGCTCCCCTCCCCGGACGACGTTAAAGCTCGCTTCTACTAATTGCGTATTTGTTCGAGTTCAAGGCGAATGACTCTCGAGAACCCCAGTGTATATGTATAGGTAGTACATGCGAATCGCAGAAAATCATCCAACGCAGAAGTCGGCAAAAATACGATTAGTAGAAGTGCCCTTACAGCAAGCCCCCTGCGGTGCAGGGGGCTTGGCAGATGAACCGTTACTCGCCGGTCTTCAACTTGGTCCAGGCACGCGTCCGGAGACGCTCGTAGTCCGGCGGCGAGATCTTGTTGGGAAACAGCTTCGCCTTGACCTCCGCCGGTGGATAGATCGACGGATCGCCGGTGATCTCCGGGTCCACGAGCTTGTTGGCCGCGGCGTTGGCGCTGGCGTACCAGACATAGTTGGTGATGTCCGCCGTAATTTCCGGCCGCATGATGAAGTTGAGGAACTTGTGTGCATTGTCCGGATGAGGAGCGTCCGCGGGAATCGCCATCACGTCGAACCAGATCATCGCGCCTTCCTTGGGGATCACGTATGACACTTCGACCCCCTGGTCGGCTTCCGCCGCCCGGTCGCGGGCAATATACATGTCGCCGGACCAGCCCATGGCCACGCAAATGTCGCCGTTGGCGAGGTCGTTGATGTTCTGTGAGCTGTGGAAGTACTTGATGTAGGGACGGACCTTCGAAAGCCTGTCCAGGGCTTCGTCCAGCACCTTGGGATCATTGCCGTTTGGATCCTTGCCCATGTAGTTGATCATGGCCGGGAACACTTCGCTGGGAGCGTCCAGGAACGTCACGCCGCAATCGGCGAATTTCTTTACGACGTCGGGATCGAAAAGCATGGCCCAGCTGTCCACCGGCGCATCGGGCATCCGTTCCTTGACCATTTTGGTGTTGTAGCCGAAACCTGTGGTACCCCACATATAGGGCACGGCGTATTGGTTGCCCGGGTCATGGGAGGCATCCAGCCGTTTCAGAATGTCCTTGTCCAGGTTCTTCCAGTTGGGCAGCTTGGACTTGTCGAGCTTCTGGTAAACGCCCGCCTGCGCCTGGCGGTACATGAAATCGGAAGTCGGTACAACGACGTCGTAGCCGGTGTGGCCGGCCAGCAGTTTCGCTTCCAGTACCTCGTTGGAGTCGTAGACGTCGTAGGTGACCTTGATACCGGTTTCGGCTTCGAACTTGTCTATCGTGTCATCGGCGATGTAGTCCGACCAGTTATAGACGTGCAAAGTTTTTTCCTCGGCGGCGTTGGCACCCGTTATGACAAGGGCGGCCGCCACTCCGAGAAGAATGCGGCTGTATCGCATCATTGTTTTCTCTCCAAGGTGGTTGTCGGCACTATTCTAAATTATCATCGGTATTTAAACATAGTCGTGGACCGGACAGGACCCCCGGTTTCCAATATCTTCAGGATTCGCAAGGGCATTTCATGAACGAAATCAAAGAGTGGCTGGATCGGCATCGGATCAGCGAGGTTGAATGCATCGTGCCGGACATGGCGGGGACACCTCGCGGAAAGATCATGCCGGCGGCGAAATTCGCCGAGGAGCAGGGCATGCGACTGCCCGAGGACGCGCTCCTGCAAGCGGTGACCGGGGACTATATCAGCGACGATCTCGGTGTCCTGGACCCCGCGGACATCGATATCGTGCTGCGCCCCGACGTCAAGACGCTGCGCCTGATGCCCTGGGCGGCGGAGCCCACTGCCCAGGTGATCCACGACAGCTTCTACAAGGACGGTACGCCGGTGGAGATGGCGCCCCGGCACGTGCTGCGCCGGGTGCTTAAGCTGTACGAAGAGGCCGGTTGGAGTCCGGTTGTGGCCCCGGAGCTGGAATTCTACCTGGTGAAGCAGAATACGGACCCGGATTATCCTCTTGAGCCGCCGGTGGGACGTTCGGGGCGAACGGAAAGCGCACGTCAGGCTTACAGCATCGACGCCCTGGCGGAGTTCGACCCGTTCGTCGACGGTGTCTATGACTACTGCGAGGACCAGGGGCTGGCCATCGACACTCTGATTCACGAGGCAGGACCCGCGCAAATGGAGATCAACCTCGTTCACGGCGAGCCTCTGGAGCTGGCGGACCAGGCGTTCCTGTTCAAACGCACAGTGCGGGAAGTGGCGTTGCGGCACAATATGTTCGCGACTTTCATGGCCAAGCCCATGGAGGACCAACCCGGCAGCTCCATGCACATACACCAAAGTATCGTGGACGCGGAAACCGGCAAGAACATATTCAACCGATCGAATGGCGAGCCGAGCGACCTGTTCTTTCACTATATTGGCGGCCTGCAGAAACACTTGCCCGCCGGCCTGGCGATCCTCGCGCCCTACGTGAACTCCTACCGGCGCGCAGCCCGCTACCATGCCGCGCCCATCAACCTGAAATGGGGCTACGACAACCGCACCACTGGTCTGCGGGTGCCGATCGGCGATACCGAGGCGCGGCGCGTGGAGAACCGCTTGGCGGGCGCCGATGCCAATCCTTACCTGGCCATTGCCGTGTCGCTTGTCTGCGGCTACCTGGGGATGCGGGATAAAGTGGCGCCCACGGAACCGCTCACGGGGAGCGCCTACGAGCTCGATTTCGAGCTGCCCCGCACCCTGGCCGAGTCCCTCGACCTGTTGAACAACAGCGAGCCGCTCAGGGATGTTCTGGGCAGCCGGTTCATCGCCGCCTACACGGCGATCAAGGAGATCGAGGACGAGGCGTTCATGAGTGTGATCAGTTCCTGGGAGCGGGAATACCTGCTGTGGAACGTCTGAGCCTGCCGCCCGCCTGCTGAGGCCGGCGTGGCCGTCGCGGATCGGAATCCTTACACCGAATCAGGCTGGCTCCGGGTATCTGATCGGATACGGCTGCGCTACGCGGTCAACGACGCCGGTACCCGGGGCGCGATTCTGGTGGCGCCCGGCTGGACCGAGAATACCTTGAAGTACCGGGAGCTGACCGGGGACCTGGCGGGTCGGGGCTACTCGGTGTTTGTGCTGGACCACCGCAGTCAGGGCGAATCCTCACGCCTCACCGCGAATACCCAAGTGAGCCACGTCGATTCCTTCGAAGACTACGTCGAAGATCTGTCGGCCTTTTACGAGCGGGTGGTGTTGCCCCGGGCCCGGGAAGAAATCGTGCTGCTGGGTCATTCACTTGGCGGTCTGATCGGCGCCTGGTTTGCCGCCCGCCGGCCGCAGGGCCTGAAGCGTCTGGTGCTGAGCGCGCCGTTGTTCGAGGTGCACGGCGGCCTGCTGCCGGAGCGGGTCATGTACTGGGTTGCCAGTGCCCTCACGCTCCTGGGCCGGGGAAACCGCTACGTACCCGGGCACCGGGACTGGGACGAAGAGACCCTGATCTTCGAGAACAACGTGCTGACCCAGTCGCGGGAACGTTTTCTACGCTGGCGAACCACGCTCGTGAGCCTTCCGGACACCCGGGTCGGCGGCGTCAGCAACAACTGGCTCAAGACCGTAATCGAAGCGACCCGCGCCGTGGTCGACCTGGCGGACGACATCCGGGTGCCGGTGCTGCTGCTCCAGGCCGGCCACGACGGACTGGTGCGCCCCGGCCGGCAGGAGCGCTTCTGCCGGCAATGCCGTGATTGTAAGCTGGTGCGTTTTTCCACCGCGCGGCACGAACTGCTCATGGAGACGGATGAGATTCGAGACCGGGTGCTGGGCTCGATCTTCGAGTTCGTGCAGAGGCCCTGAAGGATCGGGCCCGCACTTGCCCACGGATTGTAGGAGCGACTTCAGTCGCGATTACGATGAGGTGCGACGGCTTGCGCGTTTTGAAAACACGGCCTGGAGGGGACGCGCGTTGTTTCCGAACGCGTGATGATTGATGCCGTGAAATCGCGACTGAAGTCGCTCCTACAATCCGGGGCTGCGGACTGTGCAAGGCGGACATGGTTTACAAATTAGACCGGGCACATGGTTTACATTTTTCACGATTTAGCGCCGTGCCAGCCTTGCTCTGGGGGGCCGTGTACTGAACGATCTCGTGTCGTTCCCTGTTCCAGCTACCGGGGCTCGCGAGCTTCGAATGCATCAGGGTCAAGATGTGCTGGGTCCAGGCCTTGCGGTCCGCCAGACTGAGAACATAACCCGTGCGCTGTTTGACGACGGTTTCGCGGGAATTTTGTTAAACCGCCGTCCTGGGGTTCTCTCCGGTGGGCGCGATGCGACGCACTCAGCCGGATTTCTTCGGCCTCCCCGGCTTGATGCGTTCCACCTGTTCAGCCACTTCGGAGAGCGCTTCGGTGTCCATCGAAGACAGCGCCAGCAGGCCCGCGCGCAGTATCTCGCTCTTTTTCATATGGATGCCGTTCTCGAGGTAGCGCTTCTTGAGGGCGTCGATGGCTTCGTACTCCCGGGCGGGGATGGTGAAGCTGTCGCGAACCAGCAGTTGGTGACTCTTGTCTACCTTGCCGTGGTCTTCTTTCCGGTCTTTCTTAGCCATAATAATATATATCGTATATACGATTTATACCATTTTGCGGGATTGTGGTACAGGAATTCTAGCCTTGTCCGGCACCGGAGACCGCCAGCATCATGCAATTTCGAAGGCAGCAGCATGCCCCGGACCGGGCGCCTGGGCCATTTTGCAATGCCATTTTAGACCACGCATAATCATGGGCTTACGAGTAGTATCTGCAATCACACTTTAACAATCGACGGATAGGCTCTCTTCTCCAACGAGGGCAACAACCAACGTGGCGATCAATCCAGACCAGGAACTGCGTGCCGAGACGGACCTGACCAAGCCGGAATACTTCATCAACCGCGAGCTCAGTCAGCTGGCGTTCAACCAGCGGGTTTTCGACCTGGCCAAGGATGAGCGTGTGCCGCTGCTGGAAAGGCTCCGCTTTCTGTGCATCACCAGCTCGAACCTCGACGAGTTCTTCGAGGTGCGTGTCGCCGGCCTGGTCCAGCAGGCGGAGCTGGGCGGCACCCAGACCGGGCCGGACGGGCTCACTCCCCAGGATGCCCTGAGCCGGATCAGCCGCATGGCGCACAAGCTGGTCGGGGAGCAGTACGCGTTTCTGAATGACGTCCTGCTGCCGGAGTTGGAGCGGCAGGGGATTCGTTTCCGCAGGCGCGAGGAATGGGACGCGTCTCAAAAGCGATTCCTGCAGGACTTCTTCGAGCAGGAGGTCATGCCCGTCATTACGCCCATCCGGCTGGATCCCGCTCATCCCTTCCCCCGGACCCTGAACAAAAGCCTGAATTTCATCGTACTGCTCAAGGGCAACGACGCCTTCGGCAACCAGGACGGGATGGCCATCGTGCCGGCGCCCCGCGCGCTGCCCCGATTGCTCCGCATCCCCGAGGAGATCAGCCAAGGTCCCAACGACTTCGCGTTCCTTTCCTCGGTGATCCATACCTTCGTAAACCAGCTTTTCCCGGGTATGGAGTCCACCGGCTGTTACCAGTTCCGGGTGACGCGCAACAGCGACCTGTTTGTAGACACCGAGGAAGTGGACGACCTGCTGCGGGCGCTGGAAGGTGAGCTGCCCTCTCGCCGCTATGGTGACGCCGTGCGTCTCGAGGTGGCGGACAATTGTCCCGAAGGCCCGTCGCAATTCCTGCTGCGCAAGTTCGAGCTGACCGAACAGGACCTCTATCAGGTGAAGGGCCCCGTGAACCTCGGTCGAATGATTACGCTGCCGGATATGGTGGACCGCCCCGACCTGAAGTACCCTAGTTTCACACCGGGTATGCCCAAGCAGTATTCCCCCGGCGCCAACATATTTACCGCGATAAAGAACGGCGACATTCTTCTTCATCATCCCTTCCAGTCGTTCACCCCCGTGGTGGAATTCATGCGCCAGGCCACGGAGGATCCCAACGTGCTGGCGATCAAGCAGACGTTGTACCGTACGGGCCTCGATTCAGTGCTGGTCCAGTCGCTCATGGAGGCGGCTCGGAAGGGCAAGGAAGTGACGGTGGTCGTCGAGCTGCGCGCCAGGTTCGACGAGGAAGCGAACATAGAGATCGCCACCAAGCTCCAGGAGGCCGGTGTTCACGTCGTCTATGGCATCGTCGGATACAAGACCCACGCGAAGATGCTCATGGTGGTCCGCCGAGAGCAGAACCACCTGGTGCGCTACCTGCATCTCGGAACAGGCAACTACCACTATCGCACCGCGAGACTGTATACCGATTACGGGCTGTTCACCTGCGACCCCGACTTCGGCGACGATATCCACAAGATCTTCATGCAGCTCACCACCCACAGCAAGCACCCTCCCTTGAAGCGCCTGCTGCACTCGCCGTTCACCTTGCAGTCCGGCGTGATCGAACGCATCAACCGGGAGGCGGAGAATGCCAGGCTCGGCCGTCCGGCACGCATCATCGCCAAGGTCAACGGCTTGGTCAGCGCCCAGGTCATCACCGCCTTGTACGGTGCATCGCAAAGCGGGGTGAAGATAGATCTCATAGTGCGCGGGGTCTGCTGTCTGAAACCGGGCGTCAAGGACGTGTCCGACAACATCACGGTGCGGTCCATCGTCGGCCGCTTCCTGGAGCACACCCGCGTGTACTACTTCGAGAACGGGGGGACGCCGGAACTCTACTGCTCGAGCGCCGACTGGATGCCCCGCAACCTCATACAGCGAGTCGAACTGTGCTTCCCCATCTTGAACCTGAAGCTGAAGCAGCGCATCGTGCGCGACCTCAAGCTTTACCTGGAGGACAACGCCTGTTCATGGGTAATGGACGAAACCGGTGAATACAAGCGGCAGGTGCACGGGGAAGGGGAAGAGCGTCTGTCGGCACAGGACCGATTGCTGGAGGAGTATCGGGAGCATTGATCCGGAGTCTCGTGGCTCATCGCGGCTGAAGCCGCTCCTACAATCCGGAGTTCTGTAGCTCGGTGATCGACGGATTGCCATGGGAAATCTTCCGAACTTCCACCATCGATGGGCGGTTGCGTCGAATCGCGGCTGAAGCCGCTCCTGCAATCCGGAGTTCTGTAGCTCGGTGATCGACGGATTGCCATGGGAAATCTTCCGAACTTCCACCATCGATGGGCGGTTGCGTCGAATCGCGGCTGAAGCCGCTCCTCCACTCCGGGGTTCTGCACCTCGGTGATCTACGGATTGTAGGAGCGGCTTCAGCCGCGATCGGCTTCGCCCGGGTCTCAAACCAAGGCCCGCCTCAACCCTGGTCAAACGTCTCCAGAACCAGTTCGATATCCGCCGCCTGCAGATATACCCGCTCCTGCTCCAGGTCGGCCCAGGTCAGCGGGTGACTCTCCGCCCACGCCCGGGGCAGACTCAGCGTCACCCTGTCCCCGGCTGCATGCAGTTCGTAGTCTTCCGGCAGTACGTCCTGGCGGCCGCGCTGCAAGAGGACCGCCAGACGCAGCAGCACGCACAGGCGCCGGGTGGACTCAACGCTTTCCGCGATCAGTTGTTGATATGCGCTAGCCGGGAACTTCCTGCGGTGTCCCCGGATCAAGGTCGCCAGGATCTGCTGCTCGTTTCTGGAGAAGCCGGCCAGGTCGGCGTTGATCGCGACGTAGGCTCCGTGCTTGTGGTACTGGCCGTGGGAGATCAGCAGACCGATCTCGTGCACGCGAGCCGCCCACCGGAGCATGTTCAGGTGCTCCTCGTGGTCCAGGTTCCATTGCGGCGAGACCTTCTCGAACAGCTTTACGGCCGTCCGTTCTACCCGGGCCGCGTGTGCCGCATCCACCGACCAACGGCTCGCCAGGCTGTCGATGCTTCGCTGACGCACATCGGTGTGCTCGATACGGCCGATCAGGTCGTACAGCACGCCTTCCCGAAGCGCGAGCTCCGAGACGTCCATATGCTCGATGCCCAGCAGGTCGAACACCGCCCAAAGGACGACCGCGCCGCCTACGAATATACCGCGCCGGTCCTCGGCCAGCCCCGGTAGGCTCAGATCGTCGAAATGGGAGACGCTGTACAGGTGCTGGCGCAGGCGGTCCATCGCCGAGCGGGTGATGCCACGCTCGCACCAACCCTGATGCTGACAAATGGTGCGAATCGCCTTGATGGTACCGGAGCAGCCGATGGTCCTGTCCCGCGGCGCGTTGCGGAATATGTGGCTCACCGGCTGCAGGCTGAGCTCCGCCTCCAATTCGGCGGCCCGCAGGCGTTTCTTCTTTACCTTCCCGTCACTGAAGAACCGGTTGGTAAGCCCGACACATCCTACGTGCAGGCTCTCCCGGTCAAAGATCTCGAAGCCTTTGCCGGTGATAACCTCGGTGCTGCCGCCGCCGATATCGACGACGAGCCGGCTCTCCTCTCTCGCCTCCAGCCCGTGCGCGACCCCGAGATAGATGAGCCTTGCCTCTTCGCGCCCCGCAATCACCTCGATGGGATGGCCCAGGACTGCTTGCGCGCGGCTGAGAAATGCCGAGGTATTCCGAGCCTGACGCAATGTGTTGGTGCCCACGGCCCGGACGCTCCCTCTGGGAAGATTGCGAAGGCGCTGACCGAAGCGGTCCAGGCACGCCAACGCGTCCTGCTGCGCCTGGTCGCTCAGAATTTTTTTGGCATCCAGGCCGGCGCCGAGCCGTATGGACTCCCGCAGGCGGTCGACCACCACCAACTCACCATGATGGATTTCGGCGACGATGAGGTGGAAGCTGTTGGATCCGAGATCGACGGCTGCGATGGTACCGGGTCTGGCATGCGGAGAAGGCTGGGGCCGCGTCCCGTCGGGCTGCGGGCTGGAAACAAACTTGGGTTCGGATGCCACTTATGATTTGCCAATGCGCCACGGCACGACGCGGATTCTGACACATCCGGCGGTCCAGAGGAAAAAGGATTTCCCCGCAGCTTGCCGGAGAATTGTAGGAGCGGCTTCAGCCGCGATTGCGATTTGTCCCGCGCCCGCGATCCCAGCATCTGCTCCGTCCGTGGAGGTCAAAGCCGCTCTACAATCCGATACTCGGCACCGCGTTGAACCAGGCGTTGTAGGAGCGGCTTCAGCCGCGATTGCGATTTGTCCCGCGCTCGCGATCCCAGCATCTGCTCCATCCGTGGAGGTCAAAGCCGCTCTACAATCCGATACGCGGCACTGCGTTGAACCAGGCGTTGTAGGAGCGGCTTCAGCCGCGATCGGCAGTCCGTGGATCCAAATCGGCCTACGTCTTACCCAACTTCTCCATGGTCATGTCCAGGCTCCTGCGGGCCTTGTCAATGAGTTCGTCGATCTGTGCGTCGCTGATTACCAGGGGTGGCGAGACGATCATGCAGTCGCGCACCGCGCGCATCACCAGGCCGTTGTCCAGGCACAGGTCACGGCAGATCTCGCCAACTTGCCCCGCTTCATCGAACGGCCGGCGCGAGCCCTTGTCGGGAACCAGCTCGAGGGCCCCCATCAGGCCCACGCTGCGTGCTTCACCGACCAGGGGATGATCCGCCAGCGTCGACCAGGACTTCTGAAAGTAGCCCGCAGCGTGGTCGTGTACGCGCTCCACCAGGCGTTCGCCCTCGAGGATGCGCAGGTTGGCCAGCGCCACTGCCGCGCAGGTCGGGTGGCCCGAGTAGGTGTAGCCGTGGAAGAATTCGCCCGCCTTTTCTATGAACGGCTCCGCCAGCTTGTCGCTGATCGCCACGGCCCCCAGGGGCAGGTAGCCGGATGTAATGCCTTTGGCCATGCTCATCAGATCGGGTTCCAGATCGTAGTACTGGGAGCCGAACCAGCGGCCCAGACGGCCGAATCCACAGATCACCTCGTCAGCAACGAACAGTATGTCGCGCTCGCCACAGATGCGCTTGACCTCCGGCCAATAGCTTTCCGGCGGCACGATCACGCCGCCGGCGCCCTGTACGGGTTCGGCGATGAAGGCCGCGACCGCGTCCTCGCCGAGCCGGTCGATCTCCTCGCCGAGGGCGGCCGCCGCCTGCCGGCCGAACTCCTCGGGCGAAAGCTCGCCGCCTTCACTGAACCAGTAGGGCTGGGCGATGTGAACGATGTCCGGTATGGGCAGCCCGCTCTGGGCATGCATGGCTTTCATGCCGCCCAGGCTGGCAGCGGCGACAGTGGAACCGTGATAAGCGTTTTGGCGGGCGATGATGGTCTTCTTCCCCGGTTTTCCCATTACGTCCCAGTAGGTCCGGACCAGGCGCACCACCGTGTCGTTGGCTTCCGAGCCGGAGCCGGTGAAGAAGAACCGGTTGAGGTCGCCGGGCGTCAGCCGCGCCAGCGTCGCGCTGAGCTCGATGACCGGAGGATGGGATGTCTGGAAGAAAGTATTGTAGTAGGGCAGTTCCCGCATCTGCCGGTCGGCGGCCTCGGCCAGTTCGTCGCGGCCGTAGCCGATGTTGACGCACCACAGGCCGGCCATGCCGTCCAGCAGGCGGTTGCCTTCGGAGTCCCACAGGTAGACGCCGTCCGCTTTCCTGATGACGCGCGGTCCCTTGGCGCTCAGCTTCCTGGTGTCGGTGAATGGGTGCCAGTGATGAGCGCTGTCGCGCGCCTGCAGGTCGATGGTTTCTGGTTTTGGATTCATGTCGGCTCTCGTAGGTCGGGCTTCAGCCCGACAATAGTTTGGATGTCGCGTGCAGGTCGGGCTTCAGGCCCGACAACGGTTTCGGTGTCGGGCCTGAAGCCCGACCCACATGAACGGCCCTCAAGCCGTCTTTGTGCCCGGAGCCAGTCGCTCCTCCAGGAACTGGACGATCCACTGCGCGACCTGCGCGGTGTCGATGGGACTGCCCAGACCCTTCAACGCGGCGTCTGCGTCCTGTTCGGGAATGGCCTTTCCCCGCCGGACCCCGATCAGATCCCTGAGATAACCTGTCTGGAACTCGGGGTGTGGCTGAATCGAGAGGGCGCTGCCTCGATAGACCAGCACGGCGTAGGGACAGAACCCCGAGCCGGCGACCACCTCCGCGTCCTCGGGCAGCCGGGTCACCTGGTCCTGGTGCAGGGCGTTGAGGGAGAACTCGCCGTCGACCCCGGTCATCCACGACGGTTTTCGGTGTATCAGATACTTCTGCACTCCGAGAGCCCAGCCCTTGTGGGATTTTTCCGCGGTGCCGCCGAGGGCCTCGGCCAGGATCTGGTGGCCGAAGCAGATCCCTACTATGGGGACGTCTTTCGAATAGGCCGTTCTCAGGAACTCCTTCAAGGGCTCTATCCACGGCAGTGTGTCGTACACACCGTGGCGGGAGCCGGTAATCAGCCAGGCATCACATTCGTCCGGGCTGTTCGGGAGCTGTCCCTCGGTGACGTGGTAGACCGCGAATTGGAGTTGCGGCGCGGCGGACCGCAGCAGCCGCTCGAACATCGCGGGATAGTCACCGTGCTTGGTGCTCAGCGGCTCGGGCACTTTACCCGTTTCCAGTATTCCGATTTTCACGCTATCAGACCGATTCCAGATAACTGTTCAACTCGAACTCGGAGATCTGGTTCGAGAACCGGGCGATCTCCTGTTTCTTCAAGGCTACCATCATTCTCACGAGCAGGGGATCGAACAGGTCGTCGACGATGGGGCTGTGCTCGAACACCGCCAGCGATTCTTTCCATCCGCAGTCGATCGGCAGGGTTTCGGACGCGTAGGCGTTGCCCGTGATGGGATCCGGGGGAATCATCCGGCTCTGTATTCCCCGCAGGGCCGTGCCGAGCACCGCCGCGACCACGAGATAAGGGTTGGCGTCGGCGCCGGCCACCCGGTGTTCGACACGCTTGGCGGAAGGATCCCCCGCGGGGATGCGCAGCGCCGTGGTGCGGTTCTCGTAACCCCATACCGGGATCGTGGGTGCGTAGGATTCCGAACGCATCCGTCGGTAGGAGTTCATGTGCGGGGCGAACACCGTAATCAGGTCCGGCATGGCTTCGATGAGGCCGGCCACGGCGAAGCGCAATACGTCGGTGCCGGTCGCGGCACCGTTGTCGAAGATATTGCTGCCGTCCTTGTCCAAGAGGCTGAAATGCACGTGGCAGCCGTTTCCGGACATCCCGGCGTAGGGCTTGGCCATGAAGGTCGCTACGAATCCATGCTTCCTGGCGACGCCGCGTACGATACGCTTGAGAAGCACGGCCTCGTCCGCCGCCCGCAGGGCGTCCGGTACGTGCTTGAGGTTGATTTCGAACTGTCCCACTCCGAACTCGGACAACGCCGTGTCTGCGGAAACACCCTGGGCCTCGCAGGCGGAGTACACGTCCTCCACGAAAGCGCCGAAATGCTCCAGCTCGTCCACCGAGTGCAGGCTGTCGAATTTGAGCGATTGGCTGGTGATGGGTGAGGTCGGCGGCTCGGGCCGTCCGTTGCGAACGTTCAACAGGTAGAACTCCAGTTCCACGGCCACGACCGGCGTCAGCTCGAGCGCGCGATAACGGTCCAGGACCCGGCCGAGGGCATGACGCGGGTCTGCCGGGCAGGGCGAGTGGTCGTCGTAGTAAACGGACATCGGCAGGTAGGCGCTGGGAGGGGTGGTCCAGAACGCCGGGACCAGCCCCCGTTCCGTGGGCAGGCAAACTCCGTCCGCGTCGCCGGTTTCCATGGCCATCTGCGGCACGTCGGTACCCCAGATATCCACGCACAAGGATGAGATGGGCATGCGCACGCCACCTCCGAACGCCTTGGCCAGGTTCTCCCGGGGCAGGCGCTTGCCCCGGGGCACGCCGTTCAGGTCGCTGAAGAACATCGTGATGCCGGTGATGTCGGGATAACGCTGGAACAGGGACTGCGCGTCCTTCACGGCTTTCGGGTCGGCGTGCACTTTGAGGTTTTCCGGTCGCATGAGTGGGGCGTGATTCTAGTGCATGCCGGACGAGGTGAACATCGATCCACCGATTCGGAGGTGACGTGAGTGAGCACCGTTCGTCGCCGCGTTTTGCCGCCGAATGACCAGTTTTTCCGCGGCTTTTCGCCTCCGGTTCCGTGGCAAGTGCTGGCAATGCCATGACGGTATTCGGGCTTTTTGGGTCAGGGCCGGAATCTTCAGCAGCAGTGGCGCGCGAGGCAGACGATCTGCCCGCTGTGGAAAGCCCTTGGACCGAGTCCAATTCGTGGTGGCAAACGGCGAGTTGCACTTCCTTGCATTTTTCATTTGAGGAGCTACCTTTACATTTATAACGATGGAAGGTTCCAGTTCGCATATAACGAACATTCGACAACAATAGTTGTAGTGGTGCCGGTGGGGGTGTCAAAACAAATGAATGTATCGTCGGGGATATATTCCCTGGGCGTCTTCGGATTGTCTGCGACACAGCGGATGGTTTTGGCCAGTCTCTGCAAGCTTTCGCGGAATCGCAAGGTCAGATACGTAATGCTGGATTCCGATTCCGCGCGGTCGGCCGACATTGCGGTAGTGGCTTCGGACGATGCAACTGCAGTCCAGCTGTGGAAACGCTCTATAGTCCGTACCAACGTGCCCGTTGTTCTCGTGAGCATAGCGCCGCTTACCGACCTCGACTCTCACCAATACAATCTCCTCAGGAGCCACCTTTCCGGCGGGCTGCTGCAGTTGCTTGATCGCGTCGCGGTGAACGAGCTGCGTCACCAGGCACCGCTTGTGGTGAGCGATCACATCGAGGTCAAGGAGAGCGACAAGGCGGCGACCTGTCGATCATCGTTCGCCAGAGCGTTAGTGATCGATGACAGCCTGTCCGTGCGGACACAGATGAATCTCTGTCTTGGCAAACTCGGCATCTCCAACGACATTGCCGAAGACGGTCAACAGGGTCTGCAAAAGCTCGAGGAGCGCTACTACGACCTTGTATTCCTGGACGTGATGCTGCCCGACATGGACGGCTACCAGGTCTGCAAGCTGATCAAGCGTGACCCGAGAATGCATCGGCTACCGGTCATCATGTTGACCAGCAAGGGTTCGACTATAAACAGGCTCCAGGGGTCCATCGCAGGATGCGACCGCTATCTCGTCAAGCCCGCGTCAGAGGCCGATGTCATCAAGGTGGTCAGAGATTTCCTGCCGGCGGCGCGCGCGCACGTTTCCCGATCCGATTTTACAACACTGCGTTCAACCTAAACTCAAGAGAGGACAAGCGGCTATGTCGAAAGTATTGGTGGTGGACGATGCGGAAGCGGATCGTGTCGCACTGGAACAAATTCTACGCGACGCGGGTTACCAGGTTATTTCCGCTGCGTCCGGTGCCGAGGCCTTGGAAAAGGCTGCCTCGGACAAGCCGGATATCGTGTTGCTCGACGTAGTCATGGACGAGATGGACGGATTCAAGACCTGCCGCAAGCTCAGCTCCGATCCACAGACATCGGCTATTCCCGTGGTCATGGTCAGCGGCAACGCCCAGAAAGTGGACAAGCTCTGGGCCGCGCAGCAGGGCGCCAAAGCCTACATAACCAAGCCCTACACCGCCGACCAGATCGTCGACCAGGTGAGGGCATTCGCGTAGCCGATCCCGGCGCCCGGATGGACTTTCAAAGCGCGGCACGATGATCGACGGCGACCAGACACTACCCCGGCCTTCCGGAGCTCCGGATGCACAGCCAGTGTCAACGCAGACGGTGACCGAAGAGCTCTTGGAGAACCGCCCGGTCAACCGGCTGGTATTCCAGGTTGCGGGCCAGCTCTTGTTGTATGACCAGCGTACGGCGATGGAATACTTCGAGTCGCAGACGTTATTCCGGATACCAACCAGGCATCCCGTTTTCCGGGGACTCATCAATCGCCGTGGAAGCCTGGTGCCCGTATTCGATGTGGGTTCGCTGCTGGGGGCCGAACCGAGCCTTTCCAGCCGGGCAAAGGTGCTGGTGCTGGGGACCGGTGACGACGCCGTCGGAATAATGCTGGACAACACGCCGCACCGGACGAGCATCTCGGAGGAGCAGAAAGCACCCGCCCCGGTGCAGCTGTTCCAGGTGTTTGGCCGCCATATCGGCGAGTGCTTCGCGACCGAATCAGGCTGCGTCGCGGATGTGGACCTCGGGAGCTTTCTCGAGGATCTCGCACACGAGACAAATTGAGTTCAATAGTGGAAACGCTTCACAGAGGTAACTTCATGCGCCGTATGTTCATATCGATATGCATGGGGTTTCTGATACTCGGCGGCATCACCGGGGCCGCCGCACAGCAGAAACCGAACCGCGAGGAGGTTCTGGCAAGGCTTCAGGGCAAGCTGAGAACCGTACGCCACATGGCGTTTCACCCCGTTATCGTACGGGCGGTGCGCACCCAGAACAATCAACATCTCAGCCTGGATGTCATCAAGCAGCGGGACGAGCAATGGCGTTCGGCGCAGGAAGAGAATTCACTGCAGCGCTCGATCAGCCAATCACAGGCCAGTCAGGTTTTGAAGACGTTCGTTCAGCGCAATCCCGATTTCAACGAAGCCTTCGCCACTGACGACCAGGGCGCAAATGTCGCTATGTACCCCACAACCAGCGACTACTGGCAGGGCGACGAGGACAAGTGGATCAAGTCCTTCAACAACGGTGACGGCAAGATGTACATCGGCGAGGTGGAGCTTGACGAAAGCACCAGCACGTTGGCGGTGCAGGTGTCCGTTCCAATTCTCGATCAGGGCAAGACTATCGGGGTGCTGGTAATCGGGGTAACACAGAAATACCTGGAAGAGTGAGATGAAACCAGATAGGCATTGCTGCACAGGGCAGCGTTTTGGAAATACCGCCGGCACGGCACGGGCGGACAAACCTCGTCGCCGGCTCGCGGCGCCGGCTGTCAGCGCGGTCTTGGTTGCGATGCTGTCGCTTCTGGGACCGCTGAACGCCGCGGCGGTCACGGGTGTGACGCCTTCCAAGATCCGCATCGGGGGGGTCATGGATCTCGAAGGGAGGTCCCGGGGACTGGGCCAGGGAATGCGGGCCGGCATCCTGGCCGCTGTCGGCAACGCCAAGGTGGCCGGGCGCTCGATTGAATATCTCACGTTGGACGATTCCTACACTCCCAGCAAGACCATCGCCAGCACCAATCAGCTGCTGAACGAGGGGGTGTTCCTGATGATGGGCAATGTCGGCACGCCCACCGCCAAGGTATCCCTGCCGATACTCGCGGAGCACGGTGTTCCAGCGGTCGGTTTCTTCACGGGTGCGGGCATCCTGCGCCCTGGAGTCGGGGATATCGTCAACTACCGTGCGAGCTACGTCCAGGAAACCAGGAAGGTGATTGACTCCGCGCTGGCTGCGGGCGCCGCCCCCGAGGAGATCTGCGCCTATGTTCAAAACGACGCTTATGGGATGGCGGGCGTTCAGGGCATCAAGCTGGCGCTGGTCGACCGCGCCGGGAGCGAGGATATCATCAAGGATCTCGACCGGATTCTCGGGATGGAAGGCGAAAATCCAAGCCGCAACGGCCTGGGACCGGTGGGTGTATATACGCGCAATACCTTCGAGGCCCGCGACGGCTATGTTTCTCTCAAGAACTGGGAAGAGCAGAAACACACGTCCTGCCGGCTCGTGGTTACGGTGGGCACTTACAACGCGGTGTCCCAGTTCGCCGGCTACAGCCGCTACAAGGGCGAGAACTGGCTGATCAGCGCGGTGTCCTTCACCGGCGCGGACAATCTGAGGGAAGCACTGGGAGAGCTGCGTATCGAAGACAGAGTGGTCATGACCCAGGTGGTGCCGCTCCCGTCGTCGAACCTGCCCATCGTCGAGGAGGCGCGCTCCGCGTTGGGCGACAACCTGGGCTATGTTTCCCTGGAAGGATTCATCGTCGGCAAGATGTTTCTCGAAGCTATGAACCGGATAAAGGGAACGATAACGAGGCAGAGCTTTCTGGACGCCATATTGGGGAGCCGCATGTATCTGGGCGGACTGGATCTGGATTTCACGACGGACAACCAGGGCTCCGACCTGGTGGTGCCTACGATCCTGAAGAAGGGCGAGTTCGTAGAGATGACCGATGCGGATTGGAAAACGCTTATCAAGCCTGCCAAGTAGAGGTGAAAAATGTTCAATAGACTTCGTATAGGTCCCCGCCTGATCCTGCTGATACTGGTTCAGACGGTCCTTATTCTGGCCATCGGCGTCGTCGGCCTGCTGGGACTCAACCAGGCGCAGGAGTCGACCAACCAGTTGAACACGAACGTGACCGAGGCGGCGCTGGTGAGCGACCTGGCCGACTCCATCCAGGGCGAGCTGCTGCCCACGGTCAACGACGTCAACAACGCGACCTTGACCTGGGGCGAGGGTAGCGAACGCCTGCGGCAGGCAGCGTCCCACTTCTACAACGGTTGGGACCGACTGACGGGGTCCGCTACACCGGCGGAGAAGGAGTTCATCCACGATGTGCTGGCGCCGTGGCGGCCGGGCGTCGAGCAGGCGCTGGATGAATTGAACCGGCTGTTCAAGGCGCAAGACAGGGTCAACCTGTCCTTGTTCGTTCGCAACGATATGGAAGGTCTGGTCGAGCCATTTGTGGATTCCCTGGTGGCAGCCACCCAGGAACGCCAGTTCACGTCCTCGCAGGTGTTCACCGATTCGTTGAAGCGCGGCAGGGAGTTCTTCACCATCGGCTCGGCGGTGGTGGTTTTCGGCGTGATCCTCGCCGCCGCCCTCGGCATTTTGATCTACCGGTCTATTTCGGCTCCGGTGAGAAAGCTGGCCGATACGGTGACCCAGATCGGCCAGGGCAACTACGAGCAGCGCGCCGCATTGAGCGGGCGCAACGAACTCGCGGAGTTGGGGTCGGCCCTGGATGAGCTGGTGGCCGACAAGGTGGCGACCATGGCCCGGGCCGAGGGGGAGAACGAGCGGCTCAACGACTCGGTGGCAAGGCTGCTCGAGGGCGTGAGCCGCCTGAGTCAGAGGGATCTCACGGTGACCCTGCCAGTGTCCCAGGACGTGACGGGACCGGTGGCGGACGCCATGAATCTCATGACCGAAGAGACATCACGGGTGTTGACGCAGGTCTCCGGGGTCGCGGAACAGGTGGAGTCGGCCTCCAACCTGGTGAACGAGAGAGCGGAAGCCGTGGACCAGACCGAGGAGCTGCAGCGCGAGGAGATCGGCCGAACGGTGCAAGGCCTGGAAGAAGCCTCGCAGGCGCTTCAGAACATCACCAGGCTGGTACAAAACGCCAACTCCTCGGCCGAGGAAACCCGGAGCATCACCCGACAGGCGATGCAGACGGTGCAGGACAACCTGTCGGGCATGAACGAAATCCGCGAGGCCATCCAGGAAACCGGCAAGCGGCTCAAGCGGCTGGGTGAACGCACCAACGAGATTGGCAATATCGTCGATATCATCAACACCATCGCCGAGCGCACCAACGTGCTGGCTCTCAATGCGAGCATGCAGGCCGCATCGGCAGGCGAAGCGGGGAGGAGCTTCGCGGTGGTGGCGGAGGAAATTCAAAGCCTCGCCGGAAACGCGCGGGAGGCGACGGGGCAGATATCCTCGCTGGTGCAGAACATACAGGTGGATACCAACGACACGATCTCCACCATGGACCGGACGATTTCCCAGGTGGTGCAGGGTACGCAGCTGGCCGAGGCGGCCGGCGGGCAGATGACGCGCACGCAGCAAACCACGGAGGAACTGGTACGTTCGGTCCAGGAAATCGCGAGCGTGACCGAAAGACAGTCAAGGATCGGCGACGAGTTGAAGGAAAGAGCCGCGCACATGATGGAACGGACCCAGGCAACCGCGCAGCAGGTGGACGATCAGCTTTTCCAAACCAGGAATCTGGTGGAGTTCGCGCGGCAGCTTGTCACATCGGTGCGGACCTTCAAGCTGCCCGCCTGATGCCAACCGCCGCGGCGATCCTGCCATGAGCGCACAACTGGTTCTGTCCGGCCTGGTCGAACGCGTTGACGCGTCGGCCGGGGAGCTGTCGAATCTGGCGCGGACACTGGAGGGCAGAGCGGATATCCACACCGCGGTGGCCTACTCGAACCTGTGGCGGCGCATTCATCAGGCGGTCGAAGCGGCGGGTGTTGCAGGCCTGTCGGAGGTCACCGAATTCGTCTGCTTCAACGCCCAGCGCCTGGTGGAGGCTTGCCAGGAATCCACCTGTGAATCCGCGCACATCCGAACCTTGAATGGGGCGCTGGGGGTCTTGAAGGACTTTCTCAACGCACCCCTGGATGCCGAGACTCTGGGCGCACTCATCACCTACCTGCAGCGCTCCGATTGGCCCATTTCCATGGGCGAGGACCAGGCCTTTACGGTAATGGGACGCCTGCTGGAGCAGCTTCAGGACGAGGAAGGGCCGGAGGGGGAACTCGGCAGCGAACCGCCGCAGCCCGAAACGGCCGGCGATTCGAGTCGGGACGACTACCGCCTCAGCCTGCCCGACGACGCTCACCCGCAGCTGGTGGACGCTTTCTTCCACGAGGTCCCGCAGTTGGCGGAAGAGTTTTCCCAGCACGTTCAGAACCTGCTCGATGGCACCGGCAGCATGGACGATCTGCTTCGTGCCCAGCGCATGGCTCATACCATCAAGGGATCCTCCAACGTGACGGGGGTTCCGGCGACCGCGTCGCTCATGCACGCCTGTGAGGACCTGCTGGAGTCCTTGTATCGGAAGCGCACGCTTCCCGACGTCGCCCTGTCCCAGATTTTCATGGAAACGGCCGACTGCCTGGCGTCGCAGCTCGAGTATCTGCGCGGAGAGGGCCCCGAACCGACGCAGACGGAATCCCTCGTCGATGCGTTGAAGGGATGGGGGCCGGCCGAAGCAGGAGAATCAACGGCTGCCGTGTCGCAGCCTGAGTACGCAGTACCCGAACCCGAGACGGCGCAGCGCGACGAGACCTACAGCGTCGCGGCATCGACGGATGTGGCAACGGCGGACGCGGTACCTGCGGAGGCGGCGCCGGCCGACTTGGCGCAAGCGATCCAGGGTCAGGAAGAGACAGCGCGCAGCCTGCCGGACTCGATGCGGGTGTCCTCGTCGTTGATCGAGGATCTGCTGCGCAAGGCGGGGGAGGTATCGATATCGACGGTGCAGCTTCAGGGCCTCAACGACGTCCTGCGGGGACGGGTGGACGCACTGATGAAGCAGCAGACCCTGCTGTGGGAACGATTGAACGCAGTCCAGGAGCTGGTCGAGACCCGCACCATGTCCACCGCGAAGAGTCTTGCGGTGGGTCATGGCGCTCCGGAAACGGTATTCGATTCCCTCGAGCTGGACGAGTACAACGAGCTCCACAGCGCGGTCAACTTCCTGGCGGAGAGCGTCACGGACGCGCGGGAGTACACCACCCAGACACGCGACGACCTGAACAGGCTGGGCTCGATGCTCAAGCAGCAGGATCTGCTGAGCCGGGAATTGAACGAAGCGGTGATGGGAACTCGGATGGTGCCGTTCCGATCCATCACATCGCGGCTCGCGCGGGTCGTGCGGCAGACCGCCAGGTCCACCGGCAAGTCGGTCGAGCTGCACGTGCACGGGGAAGACGTGCTGGTCGACAGTGCCGTATTGAACCGCCTGACGGACCCCCTGATGCATCTGCTGCGCAACGCGGTCGACCACGGCATCGAGGATCCCGGGAACCGCGTCCGGACGGGCAAGCCCGAAACCGGAAGCGTGGACGTGCGGGTCGAGCGCTACGGCGACAGCGTTTCCCTGGTGATTCGCGACGATGGAAGAGGCTTGGACTATGAGCGGATACGGCGGACGGGTGTGGAGCGCGGCCTGATACAGCCAGGCTCGTACAACGTCACCGAGCCGGAGTTGACCCGACTGATCCTGGTGCCGGGATTCTCGACGCGCGACGCGGCCACCCAGATCTCGGGACGCGGTATCGGCATGGATGTCGTCAACTCCGCGGTCATCGAGCAACGCGGGACCCTGGACGTGCAATCGGAGCCCGGGCGGGGCATGTCGGTGAATATCCGGGTGCCGATGACACTGATCTCGGTGCATACGCTGCTGGTGCGGAACTCGGGAGTAGTCCTGGGCATGCCCAGCAGCTCCGTGGAGCAATTGATGTTTTCCGACCTGGGTGAATGGAAATACGAGGCGGATGAGCCTTTCTTCGAGTTCGAGGAACGGCGCTACCGCGTGGTATGGCTGTCACGACTGGTCGGCATCGAATCCCCGGTGCCACCGCTGGGCGGCTCCAAGCCGCAGCCTCTGTTGCTGGTCCAGGGGGAGCGCGAGGCTTACGCGGTCGTCCTGGAGGAAGTGCTGGACAACCGCTACCTGGTGGTGAAGAGGCTGGGGCGCTACGTGCCGCAGCTTGCCGGGATCATCGGCGGCGCCATTCTCGCGGATGGGAGCATCGCGGGCGTGGTGGATATACGCGAGCTGCTTCGCCGGTCGTCCGACGGGAACCAGCGCGCTCTCCAGGACATCGCCCGCACAGGGGGTGTCGATCGCGGGCTCGAGCTGCCCACGGTCCTGGTGGTGGACGATTCGGTCAGCGCGCGCCGTTCCCTGTCGGAGCTGGTGTCGGACGCGGGCTATCGGTCGGTCACCGCGGTGGATGGCCTGGACGCGCTGGCCAGCATCGATCGCGAGAAACCCGCCGCCGTCCTTATGGACATGGAGATGCCGAGAATGAACGGCCTGGAGCTGGCTGCGCATCTGCGTGCCGCTCCGGCCACTTCCGAAATCCCCTTGATCATGATCACCTCGCGCTCCACCGAGAAGCACCGCCGCCAGGCCGAGATCGCGGGCGTGGACCGCTATTTCACCAAGCCCTACCAGGAAGACAAGCTGGTCGACGAGCTGCGCGGATTGATTCACTGATCTTCGACGACTGCCCGTCGATCACCACAAATACGCCACCCCCGCCTCTCGCCC
The DNA here is from genome assembly GCA_963731035.1 of uncultured Gammaproteobacteria bacterium. Taxonomy (GTDB): domain Bacteria; phylum Pseudomonadota; class Gammaproteobacteria; order Arenicellales; family JAANXG01; genus JAANXG01. The sequence continues at coordinate 404,128 of CAVSUY010000017.1, forward strand.
AATCGCGGCTGAAGCCGCTCCTACAATCCGGGGATGAGCACTGCAGTGAACCTCGGATCGTAGGAGCGGCTTCAGCCGCGATAGACCCGTCCCCATCGCGGTCGAGCCCATTCCCACACAATCCCTCGTTCAGCATCGCGGCAACCCACGGATTGTAGGAGCGGCTTCAGCCGCGATAGACCCGTCCCCATCGCGGTCGAGCCCGTTCCCACACAATCCCTCGTTCAGCATCGCGGCAATCCACGGATTGTAGGAGCGGCTTCAGCCGCGATAGACCCATCCCCATCGCGGTCGAGCCCGTTCCCACACAATCCCTCGTTCAGCACCGCGGCAACCCACGGATTGTAGGAGCGGCTTCAGCCGCGATAGACCCATCCCCATCGCGGTCGAGCCCATTCCCACACAATCCCTCGTTCAGCACCGCGGCAACCCACGGATCGTAGGAGCGGCTTCAGCCGCGATAGACCCATCCCCATCGCGGTCGAGCCCATTCCCACACAATCCCTCGTTCAGCACCGCGGCAATCCCCGGATTGTAGGAGCGGCTTCAGCCGCGATAGACGCGCGTTCTGCCCCATCACCGCTGAAACCACTCCTACATCGCTTTTCGGTGTTGTAGACTTTGCGCATCCCCATGCCTGTTCTCGTGGACATACCGATTGTCGTCATCGACCCCGGCCAACCGCCGCAGCTGCCCTAGTTGAGCACCACCGTGCAAACCCGGCAGGCCGGCCGGCCCTCCCGCAACGCCCCTTGTCCGTGCGGCAGCGGCAAGCGCTTCAAGCATTGCTGCGGCGACATTCGTTCGCCCGGCGCGTCGTTGTCATATACCCCGGAGATGCTGAAACGAGACCTCACGGCGGCGGTCGCCGCGCAGCGCAGGAGGGAATGGGAACAAGCGGCCCGCTCCGCCCGCGCGGTCCTGGACAAGGTGCCGAGTCAGAAACAGGCCCTCAGGATACTGCTCGAATGCATGATCCAGACCCGCGAGTACCCCGCGGCACAGGCTGTGATGGGCAGGCTCATGCACCGCTATCCGCACGACGCGGAAGTGGTCGCCGATGCCGCCGGATTCGAGGAGCTGCAGGGCAACGTAGCCGGGGCGCGCGAGCTCGCCTTGAAGGCGATTCGTCTGGACCAGCGCCAGTCGCGGGCGCACCGGCTGCTGGGGCGAATGGCCATGCGTTTCGGAGACATCGGCGCCGCGGAAGTGCACCTGCGCCAGAGCTTGTATGCCAACAACGACGACGGGCCGACGGCGGCGGACCTGGCGCGTGCCCTGAGCCGAATGGGATTCAAGTCCGAGGCCGAGCACTACTTCCGGGTGTCACTGTCGCTGCAGCCCGACCATGCGGATACCCTGATGGCCTGGGCCGATATGGAGGAATCCCGGCACGACCTGAAGCGTGCCCGCACCCTGCTGGATCGGGCAAGGAGCTCGGATGGCGCTCACCCGGCGCTGGCGCTGGTGGAAGTGGCCCTCCTGGCACGGGAGAAGCGCTTCAAGGATGCCCTGGAACTGCTGCGGACCGTGGAACGGAGCAGGTTGAGCCCGGCGGATCAGTCCCGGTACTTCTTCATGCGCGGCCATATACGCGATGCCCTGCGCCGCTACGAGGACGCCTTCAAGGACTTCAGCCGCGCCAATGCCGTTGCCGTGCAATGGCTCGGCTTGCGCTACGATGCCGCCGCTGCCCGGGCCCGGGCCGAAGAGCTGAAGGCGTTCTTCACCGCGGATCGGCTGGCGGCCTTGCCGAAAGCGTATCCGGCGGAGGACGAAGCTAAGCCCGTCCCGGTCTTCCTGCTGGGGTTTCCGCGCTCGGGTTCCGCGCTGGCCAATCAAGCCCTGACCATGCACCCCGACATCGTCGGCGGCGACGAACTGTTCTGCCTGCCGGCCGTGCGCGACAGGTTGCCGCAGATCCTCGGCTTCGCGCCTTATCCCCAGGGCCTGGCGGCGCTGGAGCACAATCCGGAGGCGGTCTACCGGCTGCGGCGGGAATACTGGTCTTCACTGGAGATGGCGGGGATTCTCGAACCGGGCGCCACCCACTACGTCGACCGGCTGCCCCTCAACGAGTGGGACCTCGGATTGATACATCTCATCCTGCCGGAGGCCCGGCTGGTGCACGTGGTGCGCCATCCGCTGGATACCGTGTTGTCTGCCTTCAGCCACGACATCCGGCACGGCGACCTGTGCGCCTTCGAGCTGGAGCACGCCGCGAGACATTTCGCGCTCACTCAGGAGCTGGTGGCGCACTACCGGGAACAGCTTCCGGTGGAAATCCTGACGGTGCGATACGAGGACCTCGTTACCCGCCATAAGGCGACGCTGGGCGAGATCACGAGCTTCATCGGCGTGCCCTGGAGTGCCGATTGCCTGCGGTTCTACGACAACCCCGCCTACGTGCGCGGCCCGAGCTACGTCGAGCTCACCGAGCCGCTCTACAACAACGCCATCGGCCGTCATAAGCATTACACCAACGAGCTGAAAACCATCATCCCCATCCTGGAGCCCTGGATCGAGAAGCTGGGCTACGCCGGGGAGTGATACAAAGGGATCGCGGCTGAAGCCGCTCCTACAATCCGAGGTTCACCGCAGTGCCGATCCCTGGATCGTAGGAGCGGCTTCAGCCGCGATAGCTGTTTGATTCCATCCCTTCAAAAAACTACACTCATCCATGTCTTCACAATACAAGGACGATCCAAATGGACAAACCGCACGGATGCGATCTCCGCAAGGGCCGCTGTTCCGAACGCCAACAGATCTACTTCGTCACCTTCGTTATCCATCGAAGGCGTCCGCTTCTCACACATTTCAACTGCGCGCGCACGTTGATACGCATCATGAATGCGCACGAGGCCGCCGAGTCCCTCGCCTGGGTGATAATGCCGGACCACGTTCACTGGCTGGTGGGATTGGCAGGAGATGTGCAATTACCTGACGTCATGAAATCGATCAAGGGACGCAGTGGAAACGCAATCAACAGACTACTCGGATGCCGTGGGCGCCTGTGGCAGCCGGGTTACTACGATCACGCTTTGCGTTTGGATGAGGATCTCGTCGAGGTGGCTCGTTACATCGTTGCCAACCCACTGCGTGCCGACTTGGTGAGGCGCCTTGGTGACTATCCCCATTGGGATGCCGTCTGGCTGTAGACCGGATCGCGACAATCCAAGGTCTGGCACCGGGGCAAATCCTCGGGTTGTAGGAGCGAGTTCAGTCGCGATCGAATCGCGATCAGAACCGCCCCCACAATCCCGGATTCACCGGTGTTTATCCTCGGATCGTAGGAGCGGTTTCAACCGCGATTATCCTGAAACAATCGCGGCTCAAGCCGCTCCTACAATCCGTGGCCTGCCACTAAGATCAACCTCCGGATTGTAGGAGCGAGTTCAGTCGCGATCGAATCGCGATCAGAACCGCCCCCACAATCCCGGATTCACCGGTGTTTATCTTCGGATCGTAGGAGCGGTTTCAACCGCGATTATCCAGAAACAATCGCGGCTCAAGCCGCTCCTACAATCTGAAGTTTGTCGAGGGGACCTCGTTCTTCGGTCAGCCCTTGTCCACCAGCAGCCCCATCCGCAGCAGGTTGTTCAATGCCGTGTCCACCAGCGGTTTCATGTCGTCGTCCGAGGCGACCTTCTGGTTGCCGCGGCGAAGCTCCAGGTCCCCGGATGCGATCTGCTCCTTTATATAGGTCTCCAGCGACTGCCGGTCTCGGCTGCCGTCCAGCACCGGCGCCAGGCTGCGCGCCACAGGGCCCAACTGCACGGCGTTGTGGCGCGGCACCGTCACCCGGTCGCTTTCCCCGGCCTGGTACGCGGCGAGGGGGTTGACCACCGGCTTGTCCGGCAGGGTGGTGGCGACCTGCGGGCTCCAGGTCGAGAGCGCCAGGATCCCGTTGGTGTAGCACTGCAGGATGTCCTGCAGCAGGTTGTTCCGGGCAGCGGCCGTCTGGTTGGCGTCGGGCCGTATCCGCGGCGGCAGCTCCTGCAGGGATTGCTGGAACAAATCCTCGAACTCCAGCGCCCCCGGCCGGCTCCTGTGCAGCACCGCCAGCGCCGCCTTGGTGATCGGCCGGCTCACGTTGAAGTCGCCGCCGTATCGGGTGCGTACGTTCAGCTTGGTGCGCGGATCGAACTTCATGTCCTGCAGGCGCGGCAGCGAGCTGATGGTGATCCGGAACAAGGCCATGTCCTCGGCGTTCACGTTGCGGTTGAGCTGCAGGCTGTCGCGCACCAGCAGCGTCTGCCGGAACGGCCGGTTGCGCAGGTAGTCCATGTACTGCTCCTTGCGGATGATGTCCTCGCTGATGCGCTCCAGGGTGCTCCGCGTCTGCTCGCTGAACCCGCGCGCCAGCATGCTGCCGAGATCGGCCTCGCCGAGGTATTGCAGGCCGTAAGCGAAAGCCTGCTCGACGAACTCGTGAAAGTACATCGGCTGGTTGTCCGCCTCGAGATGCTCATGGAAGAGGTAGGAATCGGCCTGCCGCGAGAGCAAGTCGAGCTCGCGCTTGAGCACCATGCCGTGGGGGTTGCCGCGCGGCGGCACGGCGTCGGACAGGAACTTCAGCAGGGCGCGCGCCTGGCGAATGCGTACCTCCGGTTTCTGGAACTGCCGGACGTGGTAGTTCATCATGTCGCGGATGGATTCGCGCATGTGCCAGCCGGGATAGGTGTTGTAGCTGATATAGGCAACGCCGTTCGGTTTCAGGTTGTTGCCGCACAGGCTGAAGATCTTTTCCTGCACGTCCTGGGGCACCCAGGAGAACACGCCGTGACAAAGGATGTAGTCGAACTCGCCCCAGGTTTCGTCGACGTCGTTGATGCTGTTGTGATGGAGCTGGACGTTGGACAGGCCGGCGCCTTCGATGGTCTTCTTCCCGGCCTCGATCTGCTTGCCGGACAGGTCCACCCCCACGAAGTCGCTTTCCGGGAGATATGCCGCCATGGGGATCAGGTTACCGCCGGAGGCACAGCCCAGTTCCAGCACCCGGCAATCCTCTACCGGCGCCGACTCCAGGCCGAACAGCCGGGCCATGGTGGCCAGCCGGTCGGGATGCGTCTGGGGAAAGGCGTGGCTGGCGTACGGGATCAGGTCGTAGCTGGTTTCCTCGTCGTCAGGGGTGAGGTCCAGGTCCATGGTGTCCTCGTCGACGCCGCCCGTTTCGTCGTCCGGTCCAGCTTCTTCGCTCTTCTTCCTGCGGATCATTGATGGTCGCCCATTGGGGAAATGAGCGATTTTGCGCAGGTCCCGCCGTGTCTGCAAGCGCTTCGAACCCCGGATTGTAGGAGCGGCTTCAGCCGCGATTAGATATCAAAAGAGGATCGCGACTAAAGTCGCTCCTACAATCCAGGGATCCATCGTAGCGCCTGGCTCGGGCTCGTAGGAGCGGCTTCAGCCGCGATTAGATATTAACGGAGGATCGCGACTGCACTGGGATCGTTCCCGACGATCCCAGCATTTCCTCCATCCATGGAGGTCCAAGTCGCTCCTACAATCTGCGGACCCATCGTGGTGCCGAGCCAAGGGTTGTAGGAGCGGCTTTAGCCGCGATAGGGCGCGGGCTAATCGAGCGTGTATCCAAACCGTTTAATGTACGGCTCCAGGATCGGCACGATCTTCTCCACATGCCGCATGTAGTTGCGGTACCGGTAGGTGGAATCCGTGTAGATCTTCTCCTTCACGTCGGCGTAGCTCGGGGTCCGGGCCTGGCGCTTGTTCTTGTAGTACTCCACGCAGTTGTCGTCCCATTCCTCTCCCAGAAAATCCAACACCAGCCTGGTCTGCTTGGCGTGGTCCGCCACCAGGTCTTCGTAGCGCACCATCATGTAGTGGATATCCGGCATGGCCTTGCGGTAGTGGTCCACCATGTCCATGAGCGTCGCGTAGTGGGTCGCCGCGCTCTCGAGGTCGTAGCTGCAGAAGCGGCCGTGTCGGGCGTCGATGAAATAGCTCGCCAGCACCGTATCCAGCGGATGGCGGATCATGTGCACGAAATGGGCGTCCGGGAAGGCAAGTTCTATCAGCCCCATGTGCATCTCGTTCATCGGCATTTTGTCCGTGAACCGGGTGGCGCCCGGATCCAGGATGCCGATCAGGCGAACGCGCGCCAGGTAACGCTGACGGAGCTGTTGCACCAGGTGCTTCTTGTCAGGCCGGATCAGCTCGTTGAGACACTGGGGATAGCGCTCCTGGCTCTGCAGGATCGCCGAACTGTGCTCGGCGAGCTGGGCGACGAAGAACAGTTCGTCGGCCGGACTGATGTGGCGGTGGCTGCCCAGGGTCTGCTCCATCAGCGTGGTGCCCGAGCGCGTGAACCCGCACACGAATATCGGCACCGGCTCGCCCTCGACGCCTTGCGCCCGCGGCAACTCCGCCGCCTTCTGGGCGGTGAAGAACTCCTTCAGGCGCTTGGTCAGGTCGCGTACGTGCTCGGGCTTGTACTGAAGACCATTTTTCTCGCGGTTGATTCGGTTCGCTTTGTCGTAGGCCTCGAAGGCTTCGTCATAGCGCTGTGCACGGTCCAGTATGCGCCCACGGTCGTACCAATAGGAGGCCTGGGCCGCGGGCCGGATCTGGTCCACCTGGATCTTGTCCAGCGCCGCCAACGCCTCGTCGTACTTCTTGTTGCGCAGGTGGATCTGGGCCTCGGTCATGCCGATCATGGGAAAGTCGGCCCGCAGCTCCCGGGCCTTATCGAGCAGCGCCTCCGCACGGGTGACGTCGCCGCGGCTTTCCTCCATCCGCGCCCAGTTAATGAGCGTGCCGGCGTCCTTGGGTGCGAGCGAAGTGGCAATACGGAAAAAACGCTCGGATTCGTCGAAGCGCGCCAGAGTGCTGAGGACCCCCGCAAGGGCGGCGGCGATCCCCGGCGCGCCCGGTTGCAGAAAATGCGCCTGACGAAAGTGGTACTCGGCGGAATTCGCGTCGCCGCGATGCTGGGCGGCGCGTGCCAGTCCGACTTGGGCGTCCACGTTCTGGGGATTGATGCGCGCCGCGCGGGAGTAGTTCTGCTCGGCCCGCGCCATGCGTCCGGTGTTCTCCAGCGTCTGCGCGGCTTCCACCAGCACCTGGTCGCTGTGCGGATTGGTGCGCAGCGCCCGGCTGATGAGCTCACCGGCCGTCTGCCAGTCTCCGGCTTCCCGGCGCAGCGCCGCCAGCAGCCGCAGCGCGCCGAGGTGATCGGGCACCAGCTGCAGGATCTGCCGGCAGGCCGCGGCGGCTTCCTGCTTGCGACCCTGCCGCAGCGCTTGCTGCGCCTGGCCGAAAGTGAACTGTATCTCCCGCATGTTGACCTGCGGACCGGCCGGCTGCTGCGCCTTGCCGGCCGGTGCACCGGATTTGTCGGGCGTGCCCGCGGCGCCTTTGCCGTAAGCCGGCGGTGCGGCCCCGGATGCGACCTTCTGCGGCCCTCGAAACGTGGGTTTCCCAGCAGCCGGCTGGACCGGCTTGCCTTGCGCTTGTCTGGCCGCCGGCGCGGGGGGGTACAGGTTAGCGCCGCTCACGCTGAGCGGATCGCTGGAACCGGCTTCCCGCTCGATCGGCGTGTCCGCATTTTCGGGGTTGGAATCTCGATTGGTTTTCTGATCAACGGTGTCTGTCAAAATTCAGCTCCTGGAGAATTCAGCGGCCGTTCGTCGGCATGCGCATGAATACGTATTGACAAGAAATAAAACGCGACATTTTCGCCGAACCTGCGTCGAATTTCATAATTCAGGCTTCGATTTGAAGATAACTCATTTTAGCTTGACGGGGCGGCTCGTCCGATATATTTTGCTGGCCATGGGATTGGGGGGGTGCCGCTCACAAGCTGTATTCGACCCCTCATAGCCTCCTGACGTCCGGTTGTCACTCCGCGGGTCGCGCGCCCGAATGGCAACCTGGTTAGCGTCGGGGAACAACGAATCATAGCAACAACAAAACGGAAGGCGCGGGGCAGGGATAGAAATAACTATAACGGATAAGGCTTGCGGGTCGTGGGCCCAGGTTGGAGTGAATGAATCGAAAGCAGCGCCGGTATCAAGACCGGATTGAGCGCCGTCGGCGGAAGGCCGTAAAACCGAGGACGGGGGGCCATTCGTTAATGCTCGCTTTGGAGCCGCGCTATATGTATGACGGCGCGGCGGTGGTGACTGTCGACCACGTCGCCGACGGGAGTACCACGGATACCAGCACCACCGACACCAGCCACGACACGTCCACCGACACTTCCGCTGCGACCGATACACACACCGATACCCAGACCGACTCCCAGAACACCTCGACTCAGGATAGCCCCCAGGTCACGACGCAGGACTCAACGAGCGACTCGACCCAAAGCGCGCAAACGGACAGTACCCAGAGCGACGCGACTCAGGACGGCTCCGACACCTCCACCTCGTCGGATTCGACCGACCAGACCTCTCAGGACGGCAGCAGCGATTCCAGCGACGGCACCACCCAGCAGGATGGAACCGTTCAGGCCCAAAGCGACACGACCCAGCAGACCCAGACGGACACGACCCAGCAGGATGCTTCCTCCGACGCCGCCTCCGGCAGTGACAGCAGCAGCGACAGCGGTGACGGTAGCCAGGACACCACCCAGGACTCGACGCAGGATGGAAGCCAGGACGGTAGCGGGGATACCACCGGCGACACCACGACCCAGTCCACGGACTCCACGCATACCGACGACACCAGCACTGCGGCGCCCGTTTCCTCGGGCGATACCAGCACCGGCGACGGCACCACCATCGTGTTCGTCGACTACCGGGTCCAGGACAGCCAACACGCTCCTGGAAGGCATCACCAGCGATACCTCCGCGAACCACGACGGCCAATCCACTGATACGACCACGACGGACACCAGCACGACCCACGACAGCTCGTCAACGTCGACGGATTCCACCGACAGTGGCGACACCAGTCTCACGGACAGCTCGTCCACCAGCGACAGCGCACTGGATACCAACATTCAGTCGTCGGCGGACGATGCCGCGTCGGGTGACACCGGAGCCGACACTTCGGTAACCAGCGACAGCCCGAACGTCGTCATCGTCTATATCAATGAAGGCGAAGACGGCGTCGACGTCATCACCAATACGCTCCAGAACTACCACGACGTCAGCTCGGTCCAGATCCTCGCCCACGGCGGCGGCGGCAACGTGCTGCTCGGCAGCACCAACCTGAACAGCACCACCGTCCACCAGCGCCAGGACGAGATCGCCCAGTGGGGCGACTCCATGACGGACAACGGGGACATCCTGTTGTACGGCTGTCTGACCGCCAACGACAAGTTCGGCGGCGTGGAGTTCGTGGACTCCCTGGCTGCCATAACCCACGCCGACATGGCCGCTTCGACCGGCAAGGTTGGCGACGGTTCCTGGGATCTCAACTACCACACAGGCTCCATCGAGGCCGGCGTGATCGTCACTGCCAACAGGCCCAGGCGGACTACACCGAGACCCTGGCCACGTTCACGGTCGACCAGGCCGGCGACACTGTGGATGGCAACGTCACAGCAGGAAATGTGAGCCTGCGTGAAGCGATCCTGTTATCCAACTATTACGGGGGTAGCGATAACATCCAGATCAACGCGGCGGCCGTAGGTGGAAACATCACGCTCAGCAATGACGCCGGGGTTGACGGGGGCTACCACACCTTCAACGGCGGTGCCGGTTACGGGCTGGCGTACGATCAGTACTACGGTGACTTGGATATCACCGACGATGTGAACATCACGGTCTACAACGGCAACGTCACCATCGACGCTTCCGGCCTCACTGCCCCCGACCGGGTCTTCGAAATCTACAGCGGCGTGACCGCCAGCATATACGGCGGCGGTGGCAACTACATATACATAGAAGGCGGTGACGTCACCGGCGGCAGTCCCGACACCAGTTCCACCCAGGGCGGCGGCATACTCGTGGAAGGGACCCTGAACCTCGACAATGCCCGCGTGCACAACAACGACGCCGGCTACGGCGGCGGCGTGTTCGTGGCCGACGGAGCCAGTCTCTACGCCAACAACGTCGGGATTTACGACAACAGCGCGGACAACGGTGGGGGCGGCCTGTATGTCGACGGCTCCGTCACACCGACCAAGGTTGAGCTCACGGACAGCTACATTGGCTAGCAACCAGGCGCAGGACGGCGGTGGCATATTCGTCTCCGGAAACCAGGCGGATGTGACTCTCACTTACACAGAGTGTCGAGAGCAACTACGCGCAGGGCAACGGCGGCGGGCTGTACAACGTCGACGGCAGCATCTCCGTCAATCATGGCTTTTTCGCTCATAACGAAGCCAAGGACAACGGCGGCGCGGTCTTCAACACCGGCAACTACGCCGATGTCTACTTCTACAACGACAGCACGGTTTACGACAACGAGGCCGGGCACAGTGGCGGCGGCATCTACAACACCCTGGGCGGAGAAGTCAAGATCTACGACGGGTCGGTGGTGTCCTACAACATCGCCGGCTCCTACAACATCAATGGGAACTCCCTGACCGATTTCGGCGGCAACGGCGGCGGCATTTACAACAGCGGCACGGGCAGCAAGATCGAGCTGAACGACGCGGGCATATTCGGCAACGTAGCCATAAGCGGCGGCACCGGTCCCTATTACGGCGGCTACGGTGGTGGGCTCTTCAACCTGGATGGCTATGCCAAGGTCCAACAGTCGAGTTTCTACGGGAATGAGGCGCAGTTCGACGGCGGCGGCATCTGGAATAAAGGCAGTCTCACTGTCTCCAATACCTCGTTCGACCAGAATGTCGCGGGTGTGGACTTTTTCTTCACGGGAGACTCGACCAATCCGGACTATGGCGGCAATGGCGGGGGCATTTTCAACTACCCGGGCTATTACACTTTCCTCCAGCCTTTTCCCAACTACTTCTATACCAACTACGCGAACGCCGGTACAGTCGGTGCCGGCTTGGGTCCGGATATCTATCCGACCCCTGGCGACACTGCGCGAATCACCGTCAACACCGGCCTGGACATCGTCGACGGCGACACCAGCAGCTTCGCCAATCTGATCGCCAACCCCGGCGCCGACGGCCGCATATCCCTGCGCGAAGCTGTGCTGGCCGCCAACAACCAGTCGGTGGACGTCTACAACAACATGCCGGGAGGCAACAGCACCTACACCGACTACATCGCTATCGATGTCGGCCAGGTCGCGTACAGCCTGTACAAGGCATCCGGCGGCGACGGCTCCAACGTCGGTTACTACAACGCCCTGACGCTGACCCAGAACAGCGCCCTGATCGTCCAGAACGATCCGAACGCTACCCTGGACGCGGTGTTCTACATCACCGACACCGGCGCCCGGACGGTGGGCCCGTACAACGTGGGACCGTACGACACTGCGGTGGTGGGCGGCTATGGCAACGCGGGTGTCTTCAAGCTGTCGAAGAATGCCGGGGCCGCCTTTTACGATCTCACTCTGACCGACGGTGACCGTCCCGCCACCAACGGCGGCGGCCTGCACCTCGCGTACGGCTCCTACGCGGTGCTGGACAACACCAATGTCGTGAACAACCAGGGCGTCGATGGCGGCGGCATCTACGTCGGCCAGTACGCCCAACTCTACGTCACCAACAATGCGGACGGCTATGGTATCGACGGCATCTTCACGGACCTGCTGGGCCGCGTGAACCCGTATACAGCTACGCCGCCCCGTATCTTTACGATGGCGGCGTCGGTCTCGGCACCACCGGCTACAGCTACATCTCCGACAACACCGGCTCGCACGACGGTGGCGGCATCTTCAGTATTGGCAGGCGTCAGTCTGTTTGACTACACCGTGGTCGAACACAACGCCGCCGTCGACGGCGGCGGCATCTACTCCGGCTCCGGCGCCGGCTCGGCGTCCATCGTATACCTGAAGGACTACATCACCGGCTCGGGCGCCGACGACGTGAAGATCGGCCACAACACCGCCACGGACGATGGCGGCGGTATCTTCCTGTACGGCGGGAAGCTGGTCGCCAACGACTCGTACATCTATAACAACGGCGCCTACGGTGCCACCGGCAGCGCCGCGGGCGGCGGCCTGTACATGAGGGACAACGGGTCGTACCAAGCCACGGCGACGATCACCGACAGCGTCATCAGTCACAACCTCGCCTACGATCAGGAAACCGGCCTGACCAACGCCGTCGCCCAGGGCGGCGGCATCATGAACTACGGCTCCGACTATTCCGGCGGCCTGCAGCTGGACACTGTCACCTTGTCCAGCAACATCGCCAAGGCCACCAATAACACCGGTCTGGCCCTGGCCCAGGGCGGCGGCCTGTATAACTCCGGAACCGTGTCTATCCAGGACTCGACCGTAGGTGATGCCATGGATTACTTGGCGGGCAACCAGGCACTGGCTTACGGCAGCACCAAGACCCTGACCGGAATCGAGGCCCAGGCGCTGGGCGGCGGCATATTCAACCAGGACACCGGGACCCTGACGGTCGATCCTTCCACCGTCGGCTACAACGTGGCCTATTCGGTGGGCTCCACCGCCACCGCCTATGGCGGCGGCACCGCCAACTACGGTTATGCTATTAGTCACGATGTCTACTACGTCGGCAACCAGGCCCACGCCTACGGCAAGCAGGACTTCACCTTCGTCCTGAACACGCCGGCCAACGCTCTCGCGTACGCCGGCGGTGGCGGATTCTTCAACGCGACCGGTGCCTACGCGTATATCGATTCCAGCAATGCCGCTAACTACGGTTTCACCAGCAATGTGGCCTATGCCCAGGTGTTCGCCGCCGGCAACTCGGTGCTGTATGGAAAGGCCGCCGACGGACGGGGCTATGCCTATGGTGGCGGCATCTACAACCAGGCAGGTGCGGTTCTTGGCAGTGGCGGCAAGCCCCTGTCTGGTCTCGACTTTAAATACAACCAGGCGCAGACCTACGTCGTTGCCACCGCCACGGGCTCCAAGAACGTCTATGCACTCGGCGTGTCGCACGGCGGCGGGTTCGACACGGAGGACCAAATCGGAGCCCTGACCGACAGCGCTGTATACGAGTTCTACAAGAACGCGGCCACCTCATATACCAAGGCCCTGCTCACCAGCTACGGCCAGGCCAATTCCGTGTCCCGAGCCATTGCGGAGGGCGGCGGCTTCTACTACGGCTATGACCACGATCTGTCCCTGACGGACATCGACTTCAAGGGCAACACCGCCACCGGCCACGGCTACGCCTTGGCGAAGGGCTTCACGCCGCAGGCTTTTTCCTACGGCTACGGCTACGGCGGCGGCCTGTTCCAGAAGGTCCTCGACAAAACCGGCATCGGCGATTTGACGCTTACCGGCAACGTTTTCGACAACAACGTCGCCCACGGGGAGAGCGAGGCGATACTCGTTCGGCACCCTGAGCAGCTACTCCACCGCCGTGGGCGCCGGCCGCGGCGGCGGCGTCTATCACGACGGCGGCTACGCGCTCACTCTCGGCAATGTGTATTTCGGATTCAACGAAGCCACGGCCGACGTGTCGAGCAGCGCCACCTCGTTCTCCACCAACGCCACCGCCTACGGCTATGCCTACGCCACTGGCGGCGCCGTGCACGAAGGCGGCTACGCGCCAACCAGGATTTACGCATACGGCGACACCAGTTTCTATAAGAACAATGCCGAGGTCCAGCAGGATCTGGCACAAACCAACGCCAAACTGGTCGCGTTCTCCATCACCAAGGCACAGGCTTACGGCGGGGCCATTTACGCGGCCCAGGTACCCGATGGGGCGTACCCCAATACCGGATTCAAGGCCAACGAGACGTCGTTTTCATATAACTCTGCCAAGGCCGACGCCTACTCCAAGGCCTACGGCGTGGTCCAGACCGGCAACACCAGCAAGTACTACGACGGCAACGCCTACGCCTACTCCGATGCCTACGCGGGCGGCGGCGCGGTTCATCTCGGCAAGGGCGACGCGGCAGTTATCGCAGACTTCGGCCACAATTACGCGGGCGCTACCTCCCATGCGCTGATCAAGCCGCACTACCTGAGTTACTCAACTACGGCGCCTATGGTGGCTACTACCAGACCAACACTGGCTTCGCCAAAGCCAACGCCGAGAGCCGCGGCGGTGCCCTGGATGTCCGGTCCGGTGATCTATACGTAGCGAACAGCACTTTTTCGTACAACACGGCGAACGCGCACGGCGACGCCTACTCTTACACCTTGCCCGACACGTACAAGGTCAAGGTGGGCAAGAACTACACCTACGTCACGCTGGAAGACTACGCCTATGCCGCGGGCACCAGCCTGGCGCTGGGCGGCGCCATCTACCAGGCCGGCGGTGTGCTGCGCGTCGACAGTACCGATATCGGCAACAACACCGCCAGCAGCCGGGCCGACAGCTTTGCCTCCGGGCGGAAGAACACGAGCTATCCCAATGTCGCCTACGCCAAGTCCTACGCGCGCGGCGGTGGCGTCTACCACAATTATCAAGGGGCCGGCCAGGACGCCTATTTCGGCGATGATGCCAACGTCTATGTTTACGACAACACCGCGTCAGCCGAGGCCTACGCCAGCGCGTTCGGCCACCTCCCCACCAAGGACAAGATAGAGGGTATCTACGGCTACTCCGACGCCTACGCCGCCAGCACGGCCGAGGCCGACGGCGGCGGGATCTACACCACCGACGGCCTGCTGTTCGTAGACCCCACCCAGTTCGACTCCAACAGCGCCTTCGCCTTGGCTTTGGGGATCGGATACGGCACCGAGACCGGTGAAGGCAATGGCACATCCGTCGCTCGCGGTGGCGGGCTGTATCATGGCGCCGGCTATCTCCATATCGTGGATACCGATTTCAATTCCAACGACGCCCTCAGTATCGGTGTCGGCGTTGGCTTGGGCTTTGGCGCCGATGGGTCTGGAGGCAGAGGGATCGGCAGCGGCTTCGGGGCGGGCGGTGGGCTGGCGCAGGCGTACTATCTCGGCAACGGGCTGGGCAATGCTGGCGACTACTATTACTACTACAAGTACAGTCCAGCCATGGGCAGCGGCGGTCCGTATTATAAAGGCACCGGTGACGGTACATACTCCGGTTTGTATAAATACACCGGCCCATACTCTGGTCAGTACAAGTACACCTATCTCTACGAGGCTATCCTCGACAACGTCTCCTTCTACGACAACGCTGCCCGCGGCTTCGGCGGCGGGTTCGGCATCGGCAACCTGTCTCAGGAAGTCTCCGACGTTCTCCAATTCGGCATCAACTCCATCATTCCGCTGGGTATCGACATTCCCTACGGCGGGGACGGCAACGGTTACGCCGTAGCCCACGGCGAAGCCCACGGCGGCGGCGCCTACTTGGGCGGCGGCGACGTGCTGGTCGAGAACTCCAGTTTCGCCGAGCCGCCCGACCACGGCGTGTATCCCTATGGCAACCGCGCCGACGCCGGCGCGGTGGCACTGGCCTTCGGCAAGGATGCCCGTGCCTATGCCGGCGACCCGGCCGCCCACAAGGCGGACTACTTCATGAAAACGGGCAGCCAGTACAACGGGCATGACATATACATGTACTACACGGTCAGCCCGATCGACGCCGGCGCGCTCGCCACCGGCGGCGGTCTGTATCAGGCGACGGGCGACCTTGTGGTTGTCGACACACCATTCGTCGGCAACCAGGCTACGGCTTTTGCCGATAGCCTTGCCGTGGGCTACGACTATGCGTACGCACTGAGCGACTCCCAGGCCCGGGGCGGCGCGATCTATCAGGGGGCCGGCGAAACTACGATCAGCGGCCAGGACACGTACTTCGGTTTCAACCAGGCCGTCGCCGGCCGTGCGATCCCGGAATGGGTGAATTCCATCTTTGCGACCCTTGGCGGTAGTGCCCCTCTCGACTACATCCTGCCATTCCCGACACTCGCGTGGGCTGGCACGGTCGATGCCAACGGCCACGCAATCGCGCGCGCCTACAGCGACGCCACCGGCGGCGCCATCCACCAGGACGGCGACCTGACCCTCTCCGAAAACATCGACTTCTTGTACAACCAGGCCGAGGGCCATGCCTATGCTCTCGGGACCGGCCTGGATTTCCAGATCTACGCCGGCGGCATTCCCGGGTAATTTCGACCCGCAGATCGCCACCGCCGGCGACGCTTTTGCCTACGCCAGCGGCAAGGGCCGCGGCGGCGCGATCTACATGGAGAGCGGCGCGCTGACGCTGAACAACACCGACGATACGTATTTCACTTACAACGATGCCACCGGCACCGGCGTCGCGCTGGCGGTCGCCGACGGTGACGTGTATGCGCACGGCGACGGTTTCGGCGCCGGCGGCGCGCTGTTCCTCGGTGACCCCGTCGCGGAGATGAACCTGGTCGCGCCGGACACGGGCAACCTCTACTTCCTCAGCAACACCGCCTACGCCCTCGGCGTGGGCCTTGCCGCGTCCTTCGGGCCGCCGGGAGAGATGCCCGTCACCGGCGTCGGCACCAGCCAGGCGCTGGGCGGCGCCGTCTACCATCGCGGCCAGGGCGCCAATATTCTCGGCACCGCCTCGGACAACCGGGTGATCTTCAACGCCAAGTACACCGGCGCGCCCAACTCCGCCTATGCCACCAGCGTCGGTATCGGCGTGGACCTGGGCGGTCAGGACGGTATCGGCAATGGCTATGCCGACTCCCGCAGCGCGGGCGGCGCGGTGTACATCAGGCAGGCATACGACTACTCCGCCGATACCGACGCCCTACTTCAAGAAGTTCTACTACGACGGCGAGAGCATGAAGGTCGGCTACGGCACGCCGTATTACGGTTCGGTCAAGACAGCGACCGAGCAGCCGCTCAACGTCCAATGGGCCTACTTCGACGACAGCGAGACCTACTCGATGGCAACGGCCATCGGTTACGGCGAGGCCGGAGGCTCAGGTGACGCTTACAGCCTGACCCGCGGCGGCCAGTTGTTCCACGGTTCGGGCACCAGCTACCTCCATGAGACCCAGTTTATCGACGGCTACGCGACCGCGATCGGATTTGCCGGCGGCGTCAATTTCGACGCCAACGGTACCGGCGGCAGCGGCGTGGCCGAAGGCATCGCGCGCGGCGGCGCCTTCTACCAGGCCGCCACTTCGGCCGATCCCGTCGGCTACGAGCATCATTTCAATGCGGTCTCGTTCAACGACAACTCGGCTTTCGGTCTCGGCATTGCGATCGGTATCGGCGGCGGCGACCAGGGCGCGTCGGACGTCCTGCAGTTCGGCGTCAACCAGCTCCTGATCGGCGGCAACATCTCGCCATGGCCCGGTTACGACAACGGTCCGGTATCCACGTCACCCTTGTTCGGACTGCTCGGCGGCTACCCCTACGATATCCCGTCCGGTGGCGCGGGCCAGGCATACGCCCGCGCCTACGGCGTCGGCGAAGGCGGCGGCGCCTTCATCGCCGGCGGCGATACCTATATAGAGGAGAGTTACTTCGGCCAGAGCAGCACCCCCGACGAAGGCAATTCCGCCACCGGCGGCGCGGTGGCGCTGGCCTTCGGGCAAGGTCACGGCGTCGAGGACGGCAGGGGGCAGAATGCGGCTGCCGTCGCCCTGGCCGGCAACCCGGGCGCGCATGGCTACTGCGACTACGAGACCCCGTACGCCGCCGGCGGAATCGGCCGCGGCGGCGGTCTGTATCAAGCAGGCGGGGATCTCTATCTCAAGAACACCGAAGTCTACGAGAACACGGCCCGCGCCTTCGGCATCGGGCTCGCCATCGGCGACTACACCGCGTACGGCGTCGGCGGCTCCGAGGCCTACGGCGGCGGCGTGTTTCAAACCGGCGGCGATGTCACCCTGACTGGCGTTTCGTTCGACAGCAACTCGGCAATCTCCGGCGGCTCGCTGGCGGGAGCCATTAACGACGTTCTCGGCGGCAACCTGAATCTGCCGCTGCCGACCCTGGGCATCGGCGCTGCAACAGGACAGGACGGCGTGGGTATCGGCAAGGCGTTCGCGGACGCCGGCGGCGGCGCCTTGTACGCCGGCGGTGCCGTGCAGATATCCGCGGTCGACATGACCAACAACAGGGCGGAAGCCAACGCCTATGCCCTGGGCATCGGCGCCCAGTTCCAGCTGTACGACGGCGGACTCCCCGGTCTCGTCAATTTCAACCCGGATCTCATCGCCGTGACCGGCAACGGCTATGGCTACTCCATGACCGTCGTCGCCGGCGGCGGACTGCTGACCACGGGTGACCTGACCATCCATGCCGCCGCCGGAGACACCAGCTTCAGTGACAACGTCCTCAGCACCTACTCGGTGGGGCTCGGTCTGGGCGACCAGGTGGCCGAAGGCCATGGCTACGCCACCGCCCTCGGCGGCGCGATCTACCATCGCGGCGGCGCGTTGAATCTGTTTGCCTACAATGGTGCTGCGGGCGACCTGCTGTTCGAGGATAACCAGGTGATCGCCACCGGCCTCGGCCTCGCGGCCGCCTACGGAGCTGCGCCGGCCACCCCGACCGCTGCGGCGACGGCAACCGGGGGCGCCCGTGCAGCGGGCGGAGCGATCTACCACCGTGGCGGCGACGTCCTGATCCAGGGTTACGACGCCAACAGCCGGGTCGAGTTCAACAACAACTCGACCGACGCCACGGGCATCGCCTACGCGACCGTCGACGGCGACGCCGTAGACGGAGACCGCCACCGCCACAACTTTGACCTTCTCACTCGGCGGCGGCCTGTTCGCCGACAGCGGCTACGGTAAGCTCGCGGAGAAGGAGTGCGACTACGTCCCGATCGATCCTCTGCCGACTTCCACCATGCTGACCGTCGATTGGGCGCAGTTCGAGGGCAATCAGGCCCTGGTCTACAGCGGCACGGGCGCTTACGCCGCGGATTACCTGGTTAGCGACACGCCGATTGCCAGGGCCGACACCACCGGCTACGCCGGCGGCGGCGGTATCTGGCACGGCGACGGCAACGTGACCGTCACCAGCTCGGATTTCCTGACCAATAAGGCCTACGGCGACTTCTATTTCGACTTCACCATCCCCTATCTGGGCGGTACGTACAACGTCTATACCGCGGCCCGCGCGCCGGGCGGCGTCGCAACTGCCACGGTCGACGCTGACGCCAAGGGCGGCGGCATCCGCACGGGCGACGGGACACTGAACCTCGGCACGACTACCGACCAGGCCGATGTCAACACCTTCCAGGATAACGGCGCCAAGTTGTACGACATCAAGGCGCGCGCCGCCGGCTACAACGCCACCACCGTGGTGGATGCCGAAGCCTACGGCGGCGGCATCGACCACCAGAGCAGCCAGAACGCCCACGTCTTTCTCAGCAGCTTCAGCGGCAACTACGCTCAGGTGAAAGCCGTTGATGCGACCGCCGAGGGATCGTACAACGCCGATGGGACCGCCACGGTGGCGACCACCCTGCACGCATACGGTGGTGGACTGCGCACCATGGCCGACGAGCTGCAGATCGGGGCAGCGGCGGATAACGGGGGCGGCTTCACCGGCTATGGCAGTCCCTTCAGCGGCAACCAGGCCCAGGTGTACGACGTGACAGCCACGGCGTCGGGCTACGCGGCGACGGTGTATCAGGGTGGAGGCATGACGCTGCCGTACCAGTCGATCAAGGCGGTCGGCGGCGGCATCGATCATCGCGGCGCGACGAGCGCAACGATCATCGACAGAGCCTTCGACAACAACCTGGCTTACGTGAAGCAGGTGGTGGGGAACGCGTCGAGCGGTTATGCCGCCGGAGCCACGGCGCAGGTGTACCAGACCATCGCGGCCTATGGCGGGGGGATATATACCCTGGCCGAGACGCTGCAGGTGGGTGGGGCCTATCCCAATGACGGGTCGGATACGCCGATCGGTTTTGGCAGCGATTTCAGCGGCAACAAGGCGTACGTGTACGACGTGAGCGGGGAGGCGACGGGCTATACCGCGCTGGTGAACCAGGGTGGAGGCACGACGCCGCCGTACCAATCGATCAAGGCGATCGGTGGCGGCATCGACCACCGTGGCGGGACGAGCGCGACGATCGTCGACAGCGACTTCGCTGACAACTACGCGTACGTGCAGCAGGTCGTAGGAACCGCGTCGAGCGGCTATGCCGCCGGCGCTGCGGCGTCCGTCCACCAGACCATTGCGGCCTACGGCGGCGGGCTGTACACCCTGGCCGACACGCTGCAGGTAGGCGAGGTGTACTACGACGGATCGGATACGCCGATCGGTTTTGGCAGCGATTTCACCGGCAACCGGGCGTACGTGAACGACGTGACCGGTACCGCGACGGGTTACAGCGCGCTGGTGGACCAGGGCGACGCGATCAAGGCGATCGGTGGTGGTGTGGACCATCGCGGCATGACAAGCGCAACGATCGTCGACAGCGACTTCGCTGACAACTACGCGTATGTGCGCGGCGTGACGGGGAACGCGTACAGCAGTAGTGACCCCGGCGCGACAGCGAGTGTGTACCAGACGATTGCGGCGTACGGCGGCGGGGTGTACACCCTGGCGGAGACGCTGCAGGTAGGCAGGGCCTATCCCAATGACGGGTCGGGGACGCCGATCGGTTTTGGCAGCGATTTCGCCTACAACAAGGCGTACGTGGACGACGTGACCGGCAAGGCGGTGGCTTACACGGCGTTGGTGGACCAGGGTGGAGGCATGACGCCGCCGTACCGATCGATCAAGGCGGTGGGTGGCGGCATCGACCACCGTGGCGGGACGAGCGCGACGATCGTCGACAGCGACTTCACTTACAACTACGCGTACGTCAGCGGTGTCGAGGCGAAGGCGCTAAGCAGTACCACTGATGCTGACGCTGCGGCGTCCGTCTACCAGACCATTGCGGCGTACGGCGGCGGGATACATACCCTGGCCGAGACGCTGCAGGTAGGCGAGGTGTACTACGACGGATCGGATACGCCGATCGGTTTTGGCAGCGATTTCGCCTACAACAAGGCGTACGTGGACGACGTGATCGGCAAGGCGGTGGCTTACACGGCGTTGGTGGACCAGGGTGGAGGCATGACGCCGCCGTACCAATCGATCAAGGCGGTGGGTGGCGGCATCGACCACCGTGGCGGGACGAGCGCGACCATCGTCGACAGCGACTTCACTGACAACTACGTGTACGTGCGCGGCGTGACGGGGAACGCGTTCAGCAGCTATGACGCTGGCGCCACAGCGACGGTGTACCAGACGATAGCGGCGTACGGCGGCGGGGTGTACACCCTGGCGGAGACGCTGCAGGTAGGCAGGGCCTATCCCAATGACGGGTCGGGGACTCCGATCGGTTTTGGCAGCGATTTCACCGGCAACCGGGCGTATGTGAACGACGTGACCAGCAGGGCGGCGGGCTACACGGCGCTGGTGGACCAGAGTGATGCGATCAAGGCGATCGGAGGCGGCATCGACCATCGCGGCGGGACGAGCGCGACGATCATCGACAGCGACTTCACTGATAACTACGCGTACGTCAGCGGTGTCGAGGCGAAGGCGCTGAGCAGTACCACTGATGCTGACGCTGCGGCGTCCGTCTACCAGACCATTGCGGCCTACGGCGGCGGGATACACACCCTGGCCGAGACGCTACAGGTGGGCGAGGTGTACTACGACGTATCGGATACGCCGATCGGTTTTGGCAGCGATTTCAGCGGCAACCAGGCGTACGTGGACGATGTGCTCGGCAAGGCGGTGGCCTTCACGGCGCTGGTGGACCAGGGTGATGCGATCAAGGCGATCGGAGGCGGCATCGACCATCGCGGCGGGACGAGCGCGACGATCATCGACAGCGATTTCAGCGACAACTATGCGTACGTGAGCGGTGTCGAGGCCAAGGCGCTGAGCAGCACGACTGACGCCGGCGCGGCGGCGACTGTGTATCAGACCATTGCGGCCTATGGTGGCGGGATACATACCCTGGCGGAGACGCTACAGGTGGGCGAGGTGTACTACGACGGATCGGATACGCCGATCGGTTTTGGCAGCGATTTCAGCGGCAACCGGGCGTACGTCTACGACGTGAACGGCGAGGCGACGGGCTCCACTGCGACGGTGGACCAGGGTGACCCGTACCAGTCGATCAAGGCGGTGGGTGGCGGCATCGACCACCGGGGGACGACGAGCGCGACGATCGTCGACAGCGGCTTTACCGACAACGACGCGTACGTGCAGCAGGTCGTGGGGAATGCCTCGAGCGGTTATGCCGCCGGCGCGGCGGCGAGTGTGTACCAGACGATTGCGGCGTACGGTGGCGGGATCCACACCCTGGCGCAGACGCTGCAGGTAGGCGAGGTGTACTACGACGGATCGGATACGCCGATCGGTTTTGGCAGCGATTTCAGCGGTAACCAGGCGTACGTGAACGACGTGACCGGTACCGCGACGGGTTACAGCGCGCTGGTGGACCAGGGTGACACGATCAAGGCGATCGGCGGCGGCATCGACCATCGCGGCATGACAAGCGCGACGATCATCGACAGCGATTTCAGCGACAACGTGGCGTATGTGCGCGATGTGACGGGTGAGGCGCTGAGCAGCACCACTGACGCCGGCGCGACGGCGAGTGTATACCAGACGATTGCGGCGTACGGCGGCGGCTTGTACACCCCGGCCGACACGCTGCAGGTGGGTGAGGTGTACTACGACGGATCGGATACGCCGATCGGTTTTGGCAGCGATTTCAGCGGCAACCAGGCGTACGTGGACGACGTGACCGGCAAGGCGGTGGGTTATGCGGCGCTGGTGGACCAGGGTGCGGGCATGACGGCGCCGTACCAGTCGATCAAGGCGGTGGGCGGGGGCATCGACCACCGTGGCGGGACGAGCGCGACGATCGTCTACAGCGACTTCGGTGACAACCATGCGTACGTGAGCGGCGTCCAGGCTAAGGCGCTGAGCAGCTATGACGCCGGCGCGGCGGCGACTGTGTACCAGACCGTCGCGGCCTATGGTGGCGGGATACATACCCTGGCCGACACGCTACAGGTGGGCGAGGTGTACTACGACGGATCGGATACGCCGATCGGTTTTGGCAGCGATTTCACCGGCAACCAGGCGTACGTGAACGACGTGCTCGGCAAGGCGGTGGGCTACACGGCGCTGGTGGACCAGGGCGGCACGATCAAGGCGATCGGCGGCGGCGTCGACCACCGCGGCACGACGAGCGCGTCGGTCATCTATAGCGACTTCAGCGACAACGACGCGTACGTGCAGCAGGTGACGGGGAACGCGTTCAGCAGTTATGGCGCCGGCACGACGGCGAGTGTGTACCAGACGATTGCGGCGTACGGTGGTGGGATCCACACCCTGGCGCAGACGCTGCAGGTGGGCCAGGTGTACTACGACGGATCGGATACGCCGATCGGCTTTGGCAGCGATTTCAGCGGCAACCGGGCGTACGTGGACGACGTGAGCAGCAGGGCGGAGGGCTACACGGCGCTGGTGGACCAGGGTGCGGGCATGACGGCGCCGTACCAGTCGATCAAGGCGGTGGGCGGGGGCATCGACCACCGTGGCGGGACGAGCGCGACGATCGTCTACAGCGACTTCGGTGACAACCATGCGTACGTGCGCGGCGTCGAGGCCAAGGCGCTGAGCAGCTATGACGCCGGCGCGGCGGCGAGTGTGTACCAGACGATTGCGGCCTATGGTGGCGGGATTCACACCCTGGCCGACACGCTGCAGGTGGGCGAGGTGTACTACGACGGATCGGATACACCGATCGGTTTTGGCAGCGATTTCACCGGCAACCGGGCGTACGTGAACGACGTGCTCGGCAAGGCGGTGGGCTACACGGCGCTGGTGGACCAGGGTGACACGATCAAGGCGATCGGCGGCGGCATCGACCACCGCGGGACGACGAGCGCGACGATCATCTACAGCGATTTCAGCGACAACTATGCGTACGTGAGCGGTGTCGAGGGCAAGGCGCTGAGCAGCACCACTGATGGCGGCGCGACGGCGGGTGTGTACCAGACGATTGCGGCGTACGGCGGCGGCTTGTACACCCTGGCGCAGACGCTGCAGGTGGGCCAGGTGTACTACGACGGATCTGGTACGCCGATCGGTTTCGGCAGCGATTTCAGCGGCAACCGGGCGTATGTCTACGACGTGAACGGCGAAGCGTCGGGCTACATGGCGCTGGTGGACCAGGGCCAGAACGAAGAGCCCCCGTACCAGTCGATCAAGGCGATCGGCGGCGGCGTGGATCACCGGGGGACCGGCAACGCCTCGATCGTCGACAGTGATTTCAGCGACAACAAGGCGTTCGTGACGCAGGTGACGGGCACCGCTACCAGTAGTTACGACGCGTATGCCGCGGCAGATGTATACCAGACCATCGGAGCCTATGGCGGCGGAATACATACCCTCGCGAGTACCCTGCAGGTAAGCGATGTGTATTACGACGGCTCCGGCACGCCGTACTACTTTGTCAGCGATTTCAGCACCAACACCGCTTATGCGACCGGCATCATGACCTCCGCGACGGGCTATGGGGCCTACAGCAGCCAGTATATATTTGTATACGGTGGCGGCGTGGACCATGAGGGTTACGGCGACACCTACGTTCTGCGTAGTGAGTTCGACGGGAACTCGGCGACCGTCAGGGACGTCACCGGAGGTACCGCAGGCGTGTACTCGAGCGTCTACGCGCTCGTTGAGGCCTTCGGCGGCGGCATCAGCCACTACTATGGATACATTGGCATTACCGACGCGGCATTCAGCGGAAACACTGCGGGTATATACAACCCATCCACTGTCGCAACCGGTTCGACAGCCGGCAGCTACGACTCCTTCACACACACATATCTCCTCGCGGGAGGCGGTGCTGTGGCGTCGGGCTACGGAGTAGTGAATGTCGACTCGACCACCTTCTCGGATAATGGGGCCCACATTAGCGACGTGCACTCCGAGACGCACGGTGGCGAGCATTCGACTGACATTCTGTACGCATACGCATCGGGCGGGGCAATCTACCACTACTACGGCCAGACCGATATCGAGTACAGCGACTTCACCGGTAACCATGCCGATGCAGCGCGGTTATACGGCACGGCGACTGGATACGACGGGGACAGCCTTTTCGCCTACTCCGACGTTTATGTGTACGTCCGCGGTGGCGCCATAGCATCGTCCATCTACGCTTATCAGCCTCTGGACGATTACGGTTCCTTGGTTCACGGCGGCAGCTATCTATACATTGCGGGAAGCTACTTCCAGGGCAATGGGGCACATGCGGAGCACGTCAAGTCGTACGCCTATGCATCGCAAGTGGCGGAGGGGTCGCTCTACGGACTGGTCGCGGGGGGTGCCGCGTACAACGGCGGTCCCGCGTACAACTCGCTGGGCACGACTGCAATATTCGGCAGCATGTTCGTCGACAACCATGCCACTGCGTCATACTTTGGTGCCACCGCTGAAGGCTACTTCGGTAGCGACGGCGCGCGCGCGAATCTTCGGCTCAATGTGGCCGGCGGCGGATTCGCCGGTGGCCTCAATGATCTGGCCCACCTGAACTACACGACCTTTGACGCCAACTCGGCGGAAGCAAGCAACGTCTACGCATATGCCGGTGCTGAAAACGACGCTCAAACGGATGTTAACGTGGCGGCGGTCGGCGGCGGTGTATCCAACGTCGTAGGCGGAATCTACGTTGTATACGGGACCTTTACCGGGAACAGTGCGACGGTGAATACCATCAATGGCGATGCAGTCGCCGATGGTTACGCGTCGACCGATCTCCTCGCCGGTTCCGGAGGGGGAGGCCTTTACCAGGCCCAGGGACCTCTCGTTGTAGCGTACCGCCAGTACTACCCGACCTACTTCGGGAACAACAGTGTCTCGACCTCGGACACCGAGGCGACGGCGAATGCCAACGACGCCTACGCCTACAACATCAGCCTGGCGCACGGCGGCGGCGTGATGCACATCTACGGTCCCGCAACGTTCCAGACAACCACCTTCGAGGCCAACACGTCGCACGTCGAAAACGCGAACAGCGAGAGCACAGGGAACGACATGAGCATCGCGTACACTGTCGGCATGGCGGCAGGTGGTGGATTGTCCAATTACATCAATGGCCCGTTAACCGTCAACAACGCGACGTTCGACGCCAATATGGCCACGGCGCAGACCAGTTCCGCCACGGCCACCGGTACGAACAATACGGTGGCCACCGCCCGTACCCTGGCTCACGGCGGCGGTCTGTTCAATCGCTCGATCTACGGCGGGAGCATGACCGTAAACGGTAGCCAGTTTACAAATAACTCCGTGGTCGCCGGCTCGGCCACGACGACGGCGAATGGCGGTAGTGGTTATGCTGCAGCGAAGAGCTACACCGTTGCGGCCGGCGGCGGCCTGTTCGACTCCAGCGCCGGCGCTAACAACTCGCTGGTCAGTA
>CAVSUY010000018.1:0-218538 GCA_963731035.1 uncultured Gammaproteobacteria bacterium
CGGTGTCCTAGGCCGACTAGACGATGGGGACCTGAGGTCTTGTTGTAATTTGGTGGAGCCAGGCGGGATCGAACCGCCGACCTCAACACTGCCAGTGTTGCGCTCTCCCAGCTGAGCTATGGCCCCACGTATTCAAGCGGGGAACTACCCCGGAGGGTGGCGTACTTTATAGCCTCGGGACACAAGGGGTCAAGCGCCTCCAGACCCGGGAATTGACCCTTTCCGCCGCCGATCGTACACTCTCCCCTTCCATCCGGAACCACCCCCAGAGGCCCGATCCACGGGTCCAGGCAGTGGGCGATTAGCTCAGTGGGAGAGCGCTGCCTTCACACGGCAGAGGTCGCTGGTTCAAGCCCAGCATCGCCCACCATTAAATCAAGGACTTACGAAGGCGAGTCCTTTTCGAATGACCTGTTATGTGGCACGTCCTTCATTTTATCTCCCACGCTGAACAGTGCGCCAAACCCCTGGGGTAAATATAGCTAAAAAGCCGAACATGAACCCGAAGCTCATTCCAAAACTACCAGCAGGTTGAAAGACGCCGAAACCAGGAACTGGAGCAGCCAACACACACCTAGTGCAACGCCGATTACAAATAGGAGAATTGTTTGCGCGAATTGCGGGACAACCAGTTATTGACACCACTTTCGCCAGTCGACGACACCGTTGTTCCGTTAACGCACCGCATAGCGGTTTGTCTGCACAATGTGCAACCAGCCAGCATGGTATCGGCCTGAAACCGACGCCACCCCGCAACCTTCCTGTTCACTAAACGTTTCTGAAAGTGCTCGCGAACGTTCAACTTCCATTTCTTGGATCCTTGGTTTTTGCCACGCACCGCCGTTCGATGGGTGTCCTTAATTGTTGCCGCAATCATAACCATCCGCGGCTCGCTATTGACGCGACTTTGCCGTATTTTCCGAGATTGCTATTCGGAGGCCCAGTTGGTGAGTGATCGTATCAAAATCGTCATCGCAACCGGCAACGACGAGAAAGTTCTACCCCTGCTTCGTGATGGCAACGATCGGAATCTGGCATTAAACGACAAACACATTTTTGGTGAAGCATTCGTCACCCATTGCCTCGCCAAAGCCGCACTGTCCCTCGGTGCCGAGGTCGACATTACCCGAAGCCATCATGAATTGATGCAACTTGCGCACGACGCGACCATGATCATCGTGGAGGACCATTTTCTCAGGCAGAATTCCCTCTTGCTCGATCCGCCGTTCAAGGAGCGGATCTATCTGCTAACCTACTGGCCACTTTCCGATCCAAAGAGTTATGGTGGGCAACTCGATTTTGATCTTCAACGTGCGCTGGTGCCGTATATTTACTCGGCTTCGAGCCGGAACACGTTTATCGGCAGCTTCGTCGAAACCGAAATCGCGGCTTCGGAAAGGCCCTACCAATCGCCCCGATATAAAGGCTGCCTGTGGGGTAAAAACGCCGGACAATATTTCCATCCTGAAATAATCAGCGTTGCCGATCAACACGGCATCTGTTTTTACGCTACCTGCGAAGACGAGGTCCTGTTTGCCAATGTTCACAATCTGGGCATTCTGCGTTGCCGCGACTTTCACGCACTTCTGAACAGTGTGGACTATGTCGTTGGCTTCGGTCACCCGTCAGCAGGGCCAACCTTGCTCGAGGCGCTGTTTTTCGATTGCTTGCTTCTTTGTCCCCGTGCGCAAATACCGCTGCAGTTGCACGACAATGAAAATATTCTGTTTACCGATGATATGAGCCCTCAGCGACTCGTGCAGACCATCCAGAAAATCACCCGTGGTGAAATCAGAGCAGTAGACAGAGCCTACCCAGCCGCGTTTACCTTCGTCGAAATGCAGAAACGTCTGCAGGCGCTCATCGCCCGGCAGATCGGCGTCGGCCAGGGCGGCTAAATTCTTCGTTAAGTCAGGCTTTCATCGATGGTGAATTGCAGGACAATCATCTATTGACAGCTAAATTTGTGAGTGTCCTGAAATGCGTGTTTTCATTTTATTGTCATGCGTAAACACGCTCAGACTGTCATCGCGAGACATCTGCTGCAAGACCCCGTTCGAGTAGGTATCGCTTAGTGATCGACAATCGGGCTTGGTTGCCAATCGAATTCGATGCCAGTTGATTGTAAACATGACTGGCAAACGGAACTCGGACCAGCTCGACATCCGCGCCGGCGATATCGAGCCACGGGGCCAATGAGCATCCCTCGAGACGCCGGATTTCGCCCCACGTCGTACCTGAGCCTCCGATCAGCACTGGCTTGCACAGCTACACTGCGGCACCCTCCGGAAGGTTGTAGACGCTTCCCCGTCACCCGGGCCCGGGCGACTTGATGGTTTCCAACGGACGAATATGCTGCTAACATATCGCGAGTTTCACTAGGAATTATCCAGTCATGTCGAACGATGATCGGGACAACAAGAATGCGGGCAGGGACAAGCGGCGCTCCGTCGTAAAGGGCATCACCATCGCCGGCACCGGCGTTACCCTGAGCCACTGGACCAAACCTGTCGTGGAATCGATTGTTCTGCCGGCCCACGCGCAGACCAGCCTGCGGCTGTTCGCCGAGACACCGACCTTTGTGATCCCCACCCAGCCCTGATAACGGCGACGAACCCGAGAGAACCAAGAAATGGCGGCACCTACGGCAATTGCTAGAGTCTGCGTTATTGGCCAGGTCGCGGAGCTTTTCATTAACAACCTATCTGTTGACACGGCCGAGGTGAACGCCGGCGGCACCTTTTCGCTGGTGGGCTCCGCTTTCGGCGCGGCGGTCGCCGCCACCGGCGACGTCAACACCGGTGTCGTCATCTTCGACGTCCAGAACGGCTCGGTGTACTCGCGGAGCCTGGCTGTGGACAGCCAAGGCAAGTGCTCGACATAGACGGTTCGAGCACGCTTTAGTCCCCGTGTGCTGATCAAGACCGCGGCCCTGGAGAACGGGGTCGCCGAAGTTTCGTTCCCCATCGAGCTTCCCCTGGACTTCGAGGGTGCCCCCCGTCCGAAGGCACGCGTACAGTATTACGGCCCGTTTCGGGATCGGGTCTCCATGGCCAACATCAGCGTCCAGTTCTGTCGGGCCCTGCTGCGGGAGTTCGGCGAGTCGGCGGTCGCCGTGCAAAACTACGTTCCCGGCGGCTGGATCGATTCGGGCCTCGAACGGCTATCCGGAATGAACCGGCAGGCGCCGGTCGCGATTTTTTACGGTGTACCGCCGGACGTGCCCGAACTGGTCTACGAGCATCCGGTAAAGATCGGTGGGTTCGTCTGCGAGACGGATCTCATAGAGAAAGTATGGGTCAGGATCTGCAACCGCTTCGACCTGATCATTGTTCCCAGCCGCTGGTGCCGTGACGCCTTCCTGCGCTCCGGCGTGTCCACCCCCATCATGGTGGTGCCCCACGGACTCGAGCCGGAATACAAGCCCTACGGGGGCAGGCCGCGATCGGGGCCGTTCATCTTCTATAACACCTTCTACGCGAGCTCTTTCCATTCCAGGAAGAGCCTGGAGGAGCTGGTCCGCAGCTTCATAGACGCCTTTCGGGGGCGCGATGACGTGCTGCTCAGGCTGCGCACGGACAACCGGGCCAAGCTGGAGGAGCTCCAGCAGCTCCACGATTTCAACAATTTGATACGGGTGGATCCAATCGTGGAGTACGGGACCGAGGATTTCGCGCGGATCTACTCCCAGGTGCACTGCACAGTTCATCCGTCGAAGGGCGAAGGTTTCGGCATGGTTCCGTTCCAGTCGATCGCCTGCGAGACTCCGGTGATCGCCCCCCACGCCACGGGCATGGCCGACTATCTCAGCGAGCAGAACAGCATTCGCCTGAACACCAGCGGCCGGGTCGCCGGAGAAGGCGTCGGCAACTCCACCGGCACCTATTTCGCCATAGACGAGCACCACCTGACGGATCGGCTGCGTTACGTCGTGGACAACTGGCGAGCGGAGCACGAGAAGGTCAAGCGCGCGGGGCCGCCGTTCCGGCAGCGTTACCGGTGGGACAATGTGCTCCTGGACTTCATCGGGCTGGTCCGGGAGCTGCTCACGGCGCGGGAAGGGCCCGATGTACGGATCATCTCCAGGTACCTGGACGGGATCGAACTTACTTCGTCTGCCAGATAACGCCCTCGCAGGCGGAAAACCTCATCGCGTACGACGGCCCGTATTGCAGGGAAGTCCGTACTGCCGTAGCCACGACTGCCCGATATCTCACGGCACCGAGAACTCTACCTCGAGGTCTGATACGCACATATCCGTGTCGCCGAACCAGTACACACGGAATTCCAGCGCCTGGCCCGGCTCGACGTCGGCGGAGATGGTGAAGGTATTCACCACGCTTTGCACGTCCACGTCGTGGATCTCGCGCAAGCAGAGAATCGTGTCGCCGGCGCTGTCGTAGATATCGAGATTGGCGATTTCCCACGGCAACTCGCCGGAAAACACCTCCAGGACAAACGAGACCCGGATCTTTCCCGGCCTCGTGATACGCAGGTTGGGGCCGAACAGGCAGTGACCGGCGGGATGCTCCGCTTTGAGGCAGTGGATCCTGCCGGGAAGGCGGCAGCCGGCGTTCGAGCCAAATCCCCCGGAGCGAAGGCTGATGGAGTCGACGTCCTCATCGTTGGGGAAGCTGTTTATTCCGGCCTCCGGGACACCGGGATAGCTGACCCGAACCCGGTCGCGGTACTCGCCGTATTTGCGATTCAGGGTCTCGACCCACTCCCGCTTGATGGCATCGGGATCGTGGAGCTCCAGTATCTGATGGTAGCCCTCGTTCAGCCGTGCCTTGAGGCGGGGATAGTTATCCCGGCAGGAGGCCAGCGCCTGGCGCAGCGAGCCTTCGTCTATCTGCCAGTCCCTGCCGACCTCCAGGTCCTGGGTGGGCGCGTTGCTGAGCGCCCGTTTCAGCCCACGGCTCGAAACCCGCACAACGCCCGGCAGGTGCGACAACTCCCGATGCACGTGGGCATCGTGCAGAATGACGGGTATACCCAGGTGCAAGGCCTCCCGGGGAGTCACCGAATAACCTTCGCCCGCGGAGATGAAACAGTAAACGTCGATGCTCTTCAGCCAGCCCAGGTACGCCTCGCGGGAGAGGGACTCGTTGAGGATCCGGATTCCAGGATGCCGCTCGGCGAGCTCCGAGAGAATCCGGTACTCCGTCTTGAATTCGGGCTGAGTAAGGTCGGAGCGCGTATGGATGGATAGCTCCACTTCTGGATCGTCCCCGAACACCTCCACGAACTGCCGGGCCAGCAATGAT
The DNA here is from genome assembly GCA_963731035.1 of uncultured Gammaproteobacteria bacterium. Taxonomy (GTDB): domain Bacteria; phylum Pseudomonadota; class Gammaproteobacteria; order Arenicellales; family JAANXG01; genus JAANXG01. The sequence continues at coordinate 5,268 of CAVSUY010000018.1, forward strand.
GTGTTCTTGCGCGGCCACAGACCGGTGGACATACCGAACCTCAACGGCTGGGCGTTGCGGCCCGCTGCGCTTCTGGAAAGGTGGAAATCGTAGGGATGGCGCAGCTTGACGAAATCTATCCCTCGCTGCGACAGGAACTCGTCCAGCAGCGGTGCCGTGACTATGCAGAAATCGTAGACGGAAACGAGGTCCGCGTAGAGGTCCCAGAGCCTGTCGCTCTCCCACATCAGGTACACGGCGGTGACGGCATTGAACACGCGCTTGTGGCGCACCGTCTTCATCATCTGCTCTCTGATCAGGTCGGGATTCCACGTTTCCCGGGCAATGTCGAGAAAAAGACAGTTCTTGAACCTGTCCGGGTGCTCGAGATGCAAATCCGTCGTCACCTTGCCGTACACCAGCGGGGCGCTCCGGGAAGGGACCGCGGAAAGGCTTTTGCGCTCCGCAGGCAGCCCGTCGAAGATCAGCCTGTCGAACAGGCTAAGATGATTTCCGATGCCGTCGGGCGGGTAGTCGAAGCCGTTGTAGATGACGCTGTCGAATAGGAACGGGCTCGACCGGCGGTGGATATCGTTCAAGCTTCGGGATCCGCTGGCCATGGCGCCGCCTGGGCCGCCGCTACCCCGCCGTCGCCGCGCGGACCCTGGAGGGCCGGGGGAGCGTCGAGACGGCGGGGCTCGTGTCCGCGTGGGTGACGGCGGCAGGTCATAAACTCGCCGGACAGCGCAACACGATCAACTCTGTCTCGAACGCGCGCCGCGTGGCCGGAAGTCATTCGGGAAGTAGTTCAAGAGAATGAGCGTAGAAGGCTTGAGGGAGCTTGTCGACCGGCTTCGCAAAGAGGTGCGGGCCCTGCCGAGCGACGATGTCGACGCGCGGCAACGCCTCAATGCCGTCATCGAGGAGCTCGACAAGAAGCTGACCGAACCGGGAACCGAGGATCATCAAGGTCTCGTCAGCAACCTGCAGGATTCCATCAAGGAGCTGGAGGTTCGCCATCCGGAAACCATGTCCCTTTTGAACAACATCATGATGACCCTCGCGAACATGGAGAAATGAACGTCCCGCATGATACCGCAACCCGGCACGGCGGGGCTTCCTGCCGGCGCCGCCCACAGCGACGGATACTCCGCGCGATGTTCCTGAACCAGGCGCACAGCACGCTCACGGACTTCAGGTGAATACTTGTTCGACCTGTTCATAGCTCCATTCTCTCAAGAGTTGGAGCCTCCGCAAAACCCGGGGCGGTTCATGGCGATGCTGAAGGAGGACCTCGACCGGATCGCGCCAAGGACCTCCACCAGTTCCAGAGAGCCTGGGAGCTGAATCACAGGGTCTGGACCGCTGAGGCCGTGACCAGACACACCCTGTTCAGCATGGAAACCCGATCGCCCAGCTACTACTATCGCGTCGAATTTCCGAAGCTGGACGACGCCCAGTAGCACATCTTCACCGTGTCCCAGTATGATGCGACGATGGGTGAATGGGATATGAGCAAGCTGCCCATCCATTATGTGGTGTAGCGCTCAAAGGACCCTGCGTCCGGCTCTTCATACATGCCGGCCGCCTTGGATGGAGCGGTTGCATTGGTGTGCGGCGCGGATCGCCTGTCAAATGGCTGACGCGCTTCTTTTTCGCCACCCGCTCAACGATGAGGTGAATCGAGACCCATGAGCTGTATATTCTGCGATATCGACAACCGTCCCGAAGAAGACATAGTGTTCAGAAACGAACTCGTTCTGTTTCTGCACAACCCGAAGCACGAGGGTTCGCTCAAGCACTCCGGTCTCATCATCCCCGTCGCTCACAGAGAGACCGCTTTTGACTTGACGCCCCGGGAAATCACCGCGACCTTCGAGCTGTTGTCCAGGGTCAAAGCCTACATGGATGAAGCGTTTCAGCCCGATGGATACAACCTGGGCTGGAACTGCGGCGAGGTCGCCGGGCAGCGCGTATTCCACGCCCACATGCATGTCATTCCAAGATTCAGACAAGAACCACTCGCAGGCGTGGGAATTCGAGACCACCTGAAGTCCGACGCGAACGCCTGGTAGTGACATGCCCGTTTCCCGCCGCGTCCGAAGCCGCAGGTGTTATCAGCGAGGCGGATCAGGTATCTCTGCATACTCGTTGCCGGGTCACATGCGCGGGCTCCGAGGGTTCGAAAGCCACGCGCGTCCCTCAGCTGCCGGAAAACAGTTGGTTACCCATGAGGGAAGCAGCTAAACTTGGCTCGTAACAGACGACTTCCCCGTCCTTCATCACCAAAAGGAGATACGGCGATGCCAGACAAATCCAGACGAAGACTGATCAAGGGGCTTGCGGCGGGTGGCGGCATCGCCACTGTCGTGGATCACTGGTTCAAACCCGTTGTCGACAGCGTGGTGCTGCCCACTCACGCGCAGACATCGGGAGCGGTGTACTCGGGAACGGGTTTGAGCGACGGCGGGTTCACCATGAATGACGAAAACAGCGGCAGCCGGGTCGTGAAACTGATGGATACCCTGGTATCACCGGTGCAAGCTCAGGCGGAAGGACTCTTCTATGCTTGTGCAACCGTCGTGGGGTCGACGGTGATCGTAGCCGTCACCGGCTTGAGCAATGACCAGATCCCCTCGGGCGTATTCATGATCCGTCGCGGGACGCTGCATCTGCCACCGCCATTCGGCGACGGTGCAAAGGGTACCATATCCGCACGGGGGGGCGACGTGTCGCCTTGTTTTACCGGCTCCTCCTCGGACCGGGACAGGCAGGCCAGGATAACGTCGCTCAGTGACTCGGAGCTCGTTATTGAAATCCTGACGGATTGCGGGGCGGCAGTGGGTTCCGAGTGCGGTAGCGGTGAGTTTCTCAACCTTGTTGTTCCGCGTGTCGCAGCCTGCCTGCCCGAACCGAATGTCTACACGGGCGAGTGCTGACGCCGAACGCTGGTCGAGGATGCTATGATTGGCGGGCGCGGCGGCGTAGCTCGAGGAATTTGAAACGTCACGGCCTCGCACCGGTCGAGCCCAAGATCAACAATCGAGAAGGGGTGCCGAGGCCGCTGGCGCGAGGCGAAATCGACCTCGTCATCATTGTCCGCGCGCCGGACGACATCGACTGCGTGGCGGCGCCGTTCGCGACGAGATAGTCTCCGGCTGCCTCGCGCTGCTCGAGCGTCAATCGTGCGCGGTCGAAGACGCCGAGCGCGAGGCAACAAGCGATGCACTCTCACGTTGAGGTGACAATGTTTACCAGCAATCCATTCGCCACGATGAACGACTTTCTGCCCGTGGCTGCCATGCAGACCTACATCGTATTGATGGCCCTGGCTGTGGTCGCCGGGACAGTGTTCGATGTCGTGCACAAGGGCAGTGCCCGGTACTTCTTCGAGAACTGGCGCAAGTCGAAGGGCAAGAGTCGGGAGCCGATCGCTGGCGGCGAGCTCGTGTCGATCGCCGTCAGGACGGCGGTCGTGGACGTGCTGGCCTCCGGAGAATTCTGCAGCGCGCGGCGGCGTGTTGCCCACCTGCTCGGCATGTACGGCTTCGTGCTCTACATCGTCGCCACCGTCATGATGGTGTTCAATGCCTCGGCGAGCTCGATATGGGCGCAGCTGTGGTGGATCGGCGGCCTGATGGTTTGCGCGGGCGGCTGGTGGTTCTGGTTTTTCATCCGCGTGGATGTCGTTGCCGAGGGCAATTCTCCGTTCCGTGTCGCGAAAGCCGACCTCTTCATCCTGTCGCTTCTCGCGAGCGTGACGCTCGGCCTCATCTGGGCGATCGTGCAACGGCTCGGTGGTGGTGCCGCCGCTACCGTGCTCTTCTGGTTGTACATTATCGCCACCACCGTGCTCTTCTGCGGGGTGCCCTGGTCGAAGTTCGCACATATGTTCTTCAAGCCGGCTGCCGCCTTCGAAAAGAGGATTTCCAACGCGAATGGTACGCGCAACAATCTGCCTGCGCCCGCCGATAGGCCTGAGCGGTTCGGTACCCTTGCGAAGCACGTCCGACATTATTGATTGGGAGAAAGGCGAACCATGCCGACATTCGTTTACATGACTCGATGCGACGGCTGCGGCTATTGCGTCGACATCTGCCCATCCGACATCATGCACATCGATAAGACGTACCGGCGCGCACTGAATATCGAGCCGAACATGTGCTGGGAATGCTATTCGTGCGTGAAAGCCTGTCCGCAGAACGCGATCGACGTGCGCGGCTACGCCGACTTCGCGCCGCTGGGGCACAGCGTGCGGGTGCTGCGGGAAGAGAAGAAGGGGACAATCTCCTGGAGGGTCAAGTTCCGCGATGGCCGCGAGAAGGACTTCGAGTCCCCGATCCGCACGACTCCCTGGGGATCGATCAAGGCGCCTGACGAGTACGCCGCGCCGAGCTCCGAGGATTTCAACCGACAGGAGCTCGCGCACGAGCCAGACGCACTCAAGATCGAGGGTGGCTTGCCCGCGCTGCGCCGCGACCAACTCAAGCAGCGGGTCGTGTGATGGGACTGTTCGGAGGCAGGAAAACACAGTACGTCGACGCAGACATCCTCGTCATCGGCGGCGGCATGGCCGGTACCGGCGCGACCTACGAGTCCCGCTACTGGGGACGAGATCTGAAGATCGTCTGCGTCGAAAAGGCGAATATCGAGCGCAGCGGCGCCGTAGCCCAGGGACTGTACGCCATCAACTGCTATATGGGCATGCAATGGGGCGAGAACCAGCCCGAAGACCACGTGCGCTACGCGCGCAACGACCTGATGGGCCTGGTGCGCGAGGACCTCGGTTACGACATCGCCCGGCACGTCGACGGCACGGTGCACAAATTCGAGGAATGGGGTCTGCCGATAATGCGCGACCCCGAGACCGGACGCTACCAGCGGGAAGGCAAATGGCAGATCATGATCCACGGCGAGAGCTACAAGCCGATCGTTGCCGAGGCCGCACGCAAGGCCGCGAGCGAAGTCTACAACCGGGTCATGGTCACGCATCTGCTCATGGACAGCACGAAGCCGAACCGGGTCGCCGGCGCCGTCGGCTTCAACGTCCGCACCGGCGACTTCTACGTGTTTCGCGCCAAGGCGGTCATCGTCGCTGCCGGCGGTGCGTCGCACATCTTCAAGCCGCGCTCCGTCGGCGAAGGCATGGGGCGGACCTGGTATGCACCCTGGTCGAGCGCTTCCGCTTACGCCCTGCCAATCCAGGTCGGCGCCAAGATGACGCAGATGGAGAACCGAATCGTCCTCACCCGCTTCAAGGACGGCTACGGACCGGTCGGCGCGTACTTTCTCCACCTGAAGACCTACACCCAAAACGGCTACGGCGAGGAGTACGAAAAGCGGTGGTACGAGGACACCAAGGCGTTGGTGGGCGAATATGTCGACCATCACCCGGTGCCCACCTGCCTGCGCAACCACGCTCTGTTGAAGGAAGTGGCCGCCGGCCGTGGCCCCATCCGCATGGTGACAAAGGAAGCTTTCCAGGATCCGCATAAGGAAACCATCGGCTGGGAAAACTTTCTCGGGATGACGATTGGCCAGGCGGTCGTCTGGGCCTCCCAGAACATAGACCCCAAGCACGTCAATCCGGAGCTGACCACCTCCGAACCGTACGTGATGGGATCGCACGCCACCTGCTCAGGAGCGTGGGCGAGCGGGCCCGAGGACTACGCCCCCGACGAATACCAATGGGGCTACAATCGTATGATGACGGTCGAGGGCCTGTTCGGCGCCGGCGACACCATCGGCGGCACCGCGCACAAGTTTTCGTCGGGGTCCTTTACCGAAGGTCGAATCGCCGCCAAGGCGGCGGTCAAGTACGCGATGGACCTGAATAACGTACAGCCACAGGTAAGCGAGCAGGAGGTCCGAGACCTTAAGCACACGATCTATCAGCCGCTGGAGAACTATCGCATCGGCCGCAACGAGATCGTAGCCGGCACAGTGTCGCCGAGCTATATCCTACCGATCCACGGCCTGCAGCGGCTCGAAAAAATCATGGACGAATACGTCGGCGGCATCAGCACCAACTACATGACCAATGGACCGCTCCTCAGCCGCGGACTCGAGCTGCTCACTATGCTCAAGGAAGACATGAGCCGCATCGGCGCCGAAGACCTGCACCAGCTGCAGCGCGCGTGGGAGCTCCAGCATCGACTCCTTGCCTCGGAATCCGTCACCCATCACACATTGTTCCGCGAGGAAACGCGCTGGCCTGGATATTACTACCGGGGCGACTTCATGAAACTGGACGATAAGGACTGGCACTGCTTTACCCTGTCCCGCTACGACCGAAAGTCCGGCGAATGGATGATGGAGAAAGCGCCCGTCTACCATATTGTAGACTGACCGGCTTTGCAGAAACGTGCAGAAAAGGCAAACGTTCCGTTTCCGATGGAAATGAGGCCTGTGCCTTGTTGGCGGTCCCTGTTGCCCTCGGCCAGTCCCGCTGGATACCTTCCACGCGATTCTCATCTCTCCCATTGACAACTACGGTCTCGATGAGATCGGCGTGAAGGCATACCCCTGGTGCTGATCGGCGTGGGATTGTCGGTCGGTTTCCGTTCGAACGTATGGAACATGGTGTCGGGGGTCAGCTCGCTCTGAATCGGCGACCTTATACGCTGAAAACGCCGATCCGCGACGGCACCACCCGAATCCTCTTCATGTCGTTGGACTTCATTGCCCGGTTAATCCCCTCCGGTCGTCGAACGCCGCGTCGATCGCATGTTCCGACTCAACAGCCGCTTCGGGTTGGTAGCTGACGTTCACGCGTGTCCAACTGAAGGTCCACATAGCCATCCACAGCGGACCTTGCTGGGTGTCAACCGGTCAGCACGGCGGCTGACTCTGCAGTTGCGGCCCCGCGTTCGGGATGTCCGCTTCGGGTTCGTCGCGCCGGCCGAAACCCCGAAACGAAGTTCCGGAGACTGCCCGGCAGCGGACGGACATCGCATTTCACCCAAATGGGCGGGTGCTTCTCACCTGTTTAGGTAATTCCGAACCCCACATTGGTTTCTCACGAGCGCGAGAAAATGAAACAGTGTGTCTCGACGAGGCCGCGCCCGGAAAAATCGTTCCCCTACGCTTTCCGTAGGTGCGAGACCTGAATGCCGGGCGCGTTTTTGTGTTCGGTGACAACGATGGTGACATCGCGAAGCAGGGTCTGCCTCAATATGATCACCGCGACCTCGGTGGTCGCAATGGCACTGTAAATATGCGGTCTGAGCTGACAAAGCGGAAACAAAGCGGCGCGCGTCCCAGCCACGACACGCGTTTTCTTGCCGTCCGCCGCCTTGAGAACCAGGGTTCCCTCTATCAGGAAGATCGACGCGTCATCTTTGGATTCTCGCTTTATCAGAACACTTCCTGCCGGCTTTCTTGAAACAGCGAGCCCACGGGCAAAATTCTCCTTGAGTGCATCATTGAACTCGTTGAAGGGTGAAAATCGGGACAGCAGGCTGCCGGTCACGGGAGCGCCATCCTCGATGTGGTAGAGGCTGAATTGCACCGAATCGCTCTGCTCACCATCCCGCCAAGTATTCTCCGTTGTCGAAAATTCGTTCTGCTCCGATGTCAGTATCGAGGCCCGCGTTTTGTCAGGTTCCCCGGGGTCCGTGGCGTATCGCATATTGGCAGTGCGTTTGGTCCGGTTTGTCCCCTGTGGTGCCGGCTGCCGCTTTCGCCTCTTCGTTGTCTTCTCGTTGCGCCAGACAACCACCAGCACACCAGCGCAAATCAACAACAGACCGGAAAGGATCCCGAAAATATTGGGCAGGAGAACAATGGTCAGGACGCCAGAACCAACGTATATGACCGGCTGCATCCGGTGGATGGAGTACGGCATATGTGCTTTGCGTGGCAACATTTATGAACCCGCGCAGTCTTCCAATCCGGGCTGCGGGCTTTATGTATCTATTGCTGATCTGCGGGGACCCAGCGTCGGTCAGCGTTGTCGGTCTTGCGTTGCAGCTTGGTCCCAACCCCCAATTTAGTGTATAGACCACAAATTCAGAATTGTCAGTGTATTACCGCACATTTCGTCAAATTGGGCCCCGCCGAGCGGGAACCTATTCCCCTGAAACGGGGATGTCGGGGCCATCCCCGCCATCGGTGTCACACCCCACAACCACAGGCAGCAGCGTCTTCTGATTCCCCTCTTTGCCATCTGCAGTTCGGATACGAAGATCTGACCGGAGCGTCAATCCAGGACGCGTCCACCTCGGTGCCGCGGATTCCACGCTGCGACTTGTCCTTCGGAACACCTTAGAACCGTGTGTGCCGGGCTAGGGACCGCGGGGTGTCCGCTTCGGGTTGCTTCCTGCCCTTCTCTCAGTGTTTCGCAGCGTCTGAAGTACGCCGCATTGCGGACTGTCGTCGGTGCGGATATCTACGGCGGATTCCGGCCAGAAGCGGTCACGCCTTGGCAAGCGAGGTCGTCCGGAGTAACAATATGGACACGTGGAGGCATTGTGCTCAGATTATTCTTCTCAATCTCGATGGTCTTTATTTTCGGTTGGCTGCCCGGTGCGGCGATGGCCGGCGAGCCGGACTGGACGCCCTACCGTCAACTGCTTTCACGCTATGTTGTCCCCGGCGAACTGCAGGGCATCAAACTGAACACCTTGCATTACAGTGCGCTGCGTTCCGATCCGTTGCTGAACCAGGCCGTCGCCATTGTCGAAACCTTTCCCGTCCAGCAGTTGCAGACCCGTGAGGAAAAACTCAGTTTCTATATTAATGCCTACAACATTCTGGCTATCAAAATGATCCGGGATCACTGGCCGGTGGACAGCATCAAGGATGCAGGACACTGGTACAGTCCGGTCTGGAAAAAGGATGCCGGCACTATCGATGGCGAAACCGTGACGCTGCAACAGGTGGAGGATGACTTTCTGCGCAGCCTGCATGAACCGCGGATTCACTTGGCTATCGTCTGCGCTTCCATCAGTTGCCCGGACTTGCGAATGAAACCCTACCGCGCTGCATCCCTGAACCAGCAACTGGATGATCAGGCCAAACGGTTTCTGGCCAATCCGGGCAAGGGCCTGAGGATTGATGGCGAAACCGCGCATGTGTCGAGAATCTTTCACTGGTTCAAAGACGATTTCAAGGTCGGCGGCGGAGTGGAAGCCTTTATCCGCCGCTATCATCCATTACCGCAATCGGTGAATATCGATGCGGATATCGATTACAACTGGCAGCTGAACGGTTCCTAACAGGCTCACCAGTGCCGTCGGTGAAGCTGAAATTAAATCGCTGCGCCGGAGAAAAGACGCCGGGCCGCCTGTTCATCCTGCCTGACGGCCCCATCGAGTGGATAGAGTGGCAAGTGCAAGCCCCGGAGTTATTGTTGCCGACCACTCTGGTCATCTACTACTGGGTTGGTAGCAGAAGGTCGCGCACCAGGGCTGGAACGTCCGGTCTCAGCAGCATAGCGGACTATCACAGCGTGCTACGTGGGCGTCAGGCTCCGGCCAGGAGCGGACTTTCAGACAGTCGCGCCACAGAACCGAATGGGCCATTGCGGCCCCGACAGGACTTCGCGTCTTGTCAAGCAATCGTGCTAGTGGCTACATTTGCGAGCAATGAGGCCAATTCATTCCATCAATTTGATCCGGCAAAGACGAATATGCCATGAGCGATACGACCAATATTCAAGTTGTCTTGCGCTGTTTCGACGGTCGTACCTCTGGAGATTCAGTCGTTTTGATGTCCACTTTGGTTCCGGATGTCGTCCACTACTTCTTGCCCGCGATTCACAAGCCGATCCGTGGGGCCGAGCATTTGTCGCGGTACTGGCGGAAATTTCAAAAAATATACAGTCCTACCTGGCGGCATGACCACACGATCGCGAGCGGCGACGTCACAGAAAAAGCAGGCACTTCGATTGTTGCATCGCTGAACGATGTGCCAGGGATTCCCGGCAACGGCAAGACGCGCCCTCCTCGGCATCACAAACCTCCTTGTCATTCACCAAAGCTATTCTAAATCGTGGTCTGTCCCCATTTTACCATTTTACGGGTCTTACCCCCGCGTTCGTGCCGCGTCAGTCTTGTTTGGGCATCCTGCCGAGGAAGCGCTCCCGGTCCTTGGGATCGTCGATCTTCTCGGCAAGCCTTTGGTAACACTCCCGCAGGTCGCGCACCCGGGGTGCGATGCGGCGCACCTGCACGCTGGCGATCGGCCCAATCGCATCGGCGAGATGCCGGGTAACCTCCTTGATTTCATCCTCGGTCGGCCCACGTCTGTCCACCGAGATGTCGGCCGAGATGTCGGCCGAAAGGACCGTTCCCACGTGGGACGCGTCGATCATCGCAAGGAATGCCTCCGCCGACTGCGGGCGATCCTCCTCACGCACCGCGAGGGCGGCGTCGATCGCCTCCAGCAACGCAGTGCTGTAACGCCCACGGGCCGCCTCGACCGCCGGCACAATCCCGTCAGTACGCACGCGTGCCGTCGCTTCCACTGGCCTCTTGCCGGTGACGGCGTGGTAGAGCATGGCGCCGAGACCATAGATGTCGCTCCACGGCCCTTGCTCCGAGTGGCTGACATACTGCTCGAATGGCGCGTAACCCATCGAGACGATGTTGGTCATCGCGTGGCTGCGTGCGCCCATCGCCTGGCGCGCCGCACCGAAATCGAGCAGCACCGGCGTGCCATCGTCGCGTACATAGATGTTGTCGGGCTTGATGTCGCGGTGCAGGAAGCCGGCCGCATGCACGTGCGCGAGCCCGTCGAGCAGCGGTACCACGATGCGCCGCAGCTCCGCCTCGCTCAAGGCGCCGCTGCGTAGCAGCAGCGTGCCCAGATCGTCGCCGCGCTCGTACTCCATCACGAGGTACGCGGTGTTGTTGGCCTCAAAGTAGTGCAGGACCGACACGATGTTGGGGTGCCTGAATGTAACCAGCGTCTGCGCCTCCTGTCGGAAGCGGCTCAGGCCCCACTCGTAGTCCTCGACGCTCTTCGAGCCGGTCGGATGGACCGAGGACGTATCATGATCGCGCACCGCGATGTCCGAGGGCAGGTATTCCTTGATCGCCACCATGCGTTCGATTATCAATTCGCGCGCCCTGTAGGTGATGCCGAAGCCGCCTGAGCCGAGCACGCTCTCGATCTCGTAGCCACCAAGGAGGTGGCCGCTCGCCAGCGCGTTGCGATTTGTCTCTTCCATGCCAGCGCCCGGTTCGATGTCAGCGGGCCCCATCGAGCATGCCCATCGCCTGCTTGAGACTGCGACGCATACGATTGAAGGACACGCCAAGACGGCCGATTTCATCCTTCCGTCCGGCCTCGAATTCCTCGATGTCGAAGTTACCTACGCTGACCTCGTCCGCCGCCCGTGCCATACGCATGATCGGTCGCAAGATCATGCGTCCCAACATGACATTGAGAACGACATATAGTACGACAAATACCGAGCACAAGGACGCAATGAAAGTGAAGAACGCACGGTCGGCCTTCCTGGTCGCGACCGCGGTCGGTACCGAAACGACCTGGGCGCCGACGACCTCATTCAGCTTCCAGCCGAAACCGTTGTCCCCGCCGTAGACCTTGATCATCGAGGCCGGTGCGTTTGCGGGTTCGCCGTGGCAGGTCAGACAAGCCTTGTCGGTGATCCGGATCGGGTCCGCGATGTAGAGTGTGCCGCCGCGCAGCGTTTGCCGCACACCCGAGAACGACTTGGCTTCGGGGTCTTGCTGGAACGCCCGGATAAGGTCAGCCTGCCAGTCAGAGGCCCGGTCACGGGGGTTGGTAGGGTTGAGCGTGGCCTCGATATAGCTGAAGTCACGGTAGTCCGCGGGCAGGCGTTTGAGCGTCTCAGTCGCAGCGTAGGCGGGCACAGTCTGCGGTAGAAAGGTCTGCGCGAGCTGGTTCGCAAGCTTGGGCCGGATCTCGCTCACCGTGTAGGACCGAATCGCGCGTGCCGCCTGGATCATGATATTGGCGTCGCGGATAACCTCGTCCCGGGCATTACGCTGCAGGATGTCGTAGGATATGAAGGCCGATACTCCAAGTCCGGCTGCGAATACGATAGTCAATATCAGGTTGAACTTAAGACGCAACCCCATGGTGACTTGCTTCTGCAACGGGTACCTCGATCCGAGCCCCTTGCGAGGCTGGGAATGATTGATCTGAGTCCATAATTTAGTCGGCACCGCGTCCATTCGTGCACCAGTAACCTTCCTCACGCTATTTTACTCCATCCAGGCCACAGATCCCAAAGCCACCGACTCACGACCGAGCCATTAAGGCGGCAAACCGGCATTCATCCAGGCCAATCTCCCCCGGTTCCACGGTCTCGACTCGCCTGCTGACAACCAGGTTTACGAGTATGTCGAGGCAGCGTCACCTGGCCTCGGGGCAACTGACTTGACCGCGCTCTCCGGCAAGGCGGCGGTTACAGGGAAACGACGGAGTCTCAAGATCCCGTCAGGCCTGGATCCGGCTCGCGAACCGTCTCCGTCGATCCGCCGGCGTCCGACGAACCCCCGGCGATTCCGAACGGCGTACGAGGGCTTTCCAGGGGCGAGAGTCAGTTTTCGGGAACGTATTCCTCCACACCGCCGAGCGAGGTGAGGTCCTCCTGGCGGCCGCGCAGCTCCACGACGTTCATGTCGGGGTCTCGCACAAATACTGACACGTGGCCGTCGGCGCCGAAGGAGACCGGGCCCTGGGTGATCCGGATGTCGTGGTCCCGCAGGGCCTCTATAGTGTCCTTGATCGAGGACACCCGCAGTGCGACGTGGGTGTAGCCTGGATACTTCTCTCCCACGTCCATGAGTATGTTCTTGCCGTCGATATCGGCATTGGCGTTGTAGACGAGGTTGAGCTCGACGCCGTTGGCATTCTTGACGATCGCGACGGCGTCACTGGTGGCCTTGGCGTGCAGCGTGAACCCGAGCACGCCGTAAAAGCGCATGGCGCGGTCGAGATCCTTCACCCGGATACCGATATGGTCCACGCTGGAAATGTCGATCTTGTGGGACTGAGACATGCATGTTCTCCACCGGAGCTGATGCGCGCCAGCCTAAGGCATGCGCGCCGCGCCGGCAACTCGTGGAGGAGCATAGTAGTAACATTGTGACGAGAAGCTTCCGGAAAATGGACCGCACTCCCGCTTTAGCAGTAGTAGAACGATTACTCGGACAAGCTCCTAGTGTACCCCGTCAAACAGTCTGTAACTTATCGGCGGCTTGCCGATCCGGGTTGAATCGTTCGATAGAGCATCGAAAGGGCGCCGCCGGGGTCTTTTTCACCAAGCGAGTATCGGGGAGCGACTGAAAAAGACCCCGGCGGCGCCCGTTTGCGGATCGGGGCTACCGTCATCCCCGCCTGAAATGATTTGCATCATTTCTGGCGGGGTACACTAGGCCTGGATCGCGTCGGCGTTCTCAAGGAAGCGCTCGATCTCCGCCTCCGAGTAGCCCGCTTCCCGCAGCACCTCCACGGTGTGCTGCCCCAGGACCGGCGCGGCGCGCCGCACCGACCCCGGCGTCTGGGAGAATTTCACCGGCAGGCCGAGAGTCCTGACTGCGCCCGCCGTCGGATGCTCGAGGTCCACCACCATGTCGCGGGCCAGTGTCTGCGGATCGCGATGCATCTCGCCGACGTTGAGAATGGGGCCGGCCGGGACCCCGCCTTCGTCGAGGATCTGTTGCCACTGCGCCGTGGTGCGTTTGCGAAAAATGCCGTTGAGGATCTCTGAGAGCGCGGCGAGATTCTCCATGCGCCCGGCATTGGTCGTGAACCTCGAATCCTCCTTGAGCTCCGGGGCGCCGATGAGATCCGCCACTCTTTCCCAGTTGACCTGGTTGGCGGCGCCCACGTTGATCCATCCGTCTTTGGTCTCGAACGCCTGGTATGGCGCATTGAGAGGATGCGCGGAGCCCATGGCGCCGGGCGACTCGCCGGTGGCCATGGCGATGGCGGACTGCCAGTACGTGTGCGTGATTCCGGCTTCGAAAAGGGAAGTATCCACTACCTGGCCCTGCCCGGTCTGCAGGCGGTGGGCATAGGCCGCCGCCACGCCCATGGCGCCGAGGATACCGGCGGTGATGTCGGTGACCGGCGCACCGACCTTGACCGGCGGGCGGCCCGGCCCCTCGCCGGTAATCGACATCAGTCCCGACATGCCCTGCGCGATCAGGTCGAAGCCCCCGCGGTCGCGGTAGGGTCCGCTGCGCCCGAACCCCGATATGGCGCAATACACGATCGCCGGGTTGATCTCGCGCAGGGCCTCGTAGCCGAGCCCCAGCTTCTCCATGGTGCCCCGGCGGTAGTTCTCGATGACGACGTCCGCGCTCTCCAGCAGGTTCAGCAGCACGTCCCGCGCGCCCTTCTGCTTCAGGTTGAGCACGACGCCCCGCTTGTTGCGGTTCATCATCATGAAGGCCGCGCTCTGGTCGCCAACTGCGGGCGGCAGCGTCCGGCGGGTATCGTCGCCGCCCGGCTTCTCCACCTTGATGACGTCGGCGCCCATGTCCGCCAGCATCAGGCCGGCGACCGGCCCGGCCATGATGTGCGCCAGCTCAATCACACGGCAGCCGGCAAGCGGTCCCCCGCCCGCGGGCATGTCCGTCACCGGCCTTTCCACTGCGGCTTGCGCTTGGACAGGAAGGCGTCGAGACCTTCACGGAAGTCGTCGCTGGTGTAGCAGCGAACGATCCAGTCTTCATCCTCGACCTCGACCCGGGCGAGCCGGCGCTGGATTTCCTTGGTGGCGCGCAGCGTCAGCGGCGCCTGACCGGCGAGGCGTTCGCCCATCTCGCGCGCCTGCGCCATCAGCGCGTCGTAGGATTCCAGCACTTCGCACACGAGACCGACCTGAAACGCCTCCTCCGCTCCCATCAAGCGGCTCAGGAAGATCATCTCGCGCACCCGCCCGGCCCCGATCAACGCATTCAGGCGGGCAATGTTGACGGCCGACAAGCAATTCCCGAGCGTGCGGGCGATGGGAAAACCGAACTTCATGTCGGACGTGGCGATGCGCAGATCGCAGGCGCTGGCAATGGCCGCGCCGCCTCCGGTGCACGCTCCGGAGATGGCGGCTATGGTGGGCAGCGGGCAGGTTTCCACCGCGCCGAGCACGCTGTCCATGGTCGCCTCATAGTCCGTAGCGTGCTGAGGCGTGGTGAAATCCCGAAACTGGGAGATATCGGTGCCCGCGGCGAATGCCTCGACGCCCGCGCCGCTCAGGACCAGGGCCGACAGCCCCTCGGGAGGTTCAGCGCAGATCTCCGCCAGGCGCCGATACATGCCAAAAGTCAGGGCATTGCGGGCCCGCGGTCGATTGAACGTGATCCAGCCAATCTCATCCGAGCGTGTGAACAATATCTCGTCTTCGGAAGTCATCTCAAGACCAAAACATAGCGCGCGGTACGCCACGCGTTTACATGACCGGTGACCGGTACGATCGCGTCGGGAATGGTCTTGGCGACGCGTGCAGCCACGGGCGTGATTATAACGACGAAGGACACCTTGCGGTGAAGTCGTTCAGAGTCCACCGCCCGTCCACCGCCGCGCGTGCCGACCCGGCAGCCACGCGCCGCCGCTTCGTCCGACGACGCCCGAGAGTCACTCGGATTGCTTTGGTTTCCAGTCGCGGGACAGCTTCTGAGCCCGGGCAATCTGCTCCACCGTCATCCTGACGGCGACGGATTCGCGCAGCTTGACGGCTGTCTCGCGGGCCTCGCCGAGCGGCAGCCGCGAAACGGCCAGGTTCAGCCACATGTATCCCATCAGGTAATCCTGGGGGACCCCCCTGCCCAGCACGTAATTGGCGCCGACCTTCAACTGTGCGCTGGCATATCCCTGGGCGGCTGACTGCTGAAGCCATTCCAGAGCCTGCCGGTAGTCCTGGGGAACCCCTGTCCCGTTGTAGTACATGAGCCCGAGGCGGTATTGCGCCGGCGCGCCGCCCTGACGCGCGGACAGACGATACCATTTGACCGCCTCTGCGACATCGCGCTGTACGCCTTCGCCTTTTTCGTACATCGACGCGAGATTCCATTGGCCGTCGGCATCGCCTTTGACGGCTGCCGCGCGATACCACTTGACCGCCTCCGCCGGGTCCCGGGGTACCCCTCGACCCATGTAGTACATGTCGCCGAGCACAGTCTGGGCATCGGCCCGGCCCTGGTCGGCGGCTGAGCGGAACCATCTTGCCGCTTCGTCGTAGTCCTGTGCTACTCCCCGGCCGCGGTAATACATGATGGCAAGGATGACCTGGGCGTCGGCGTTCCCCGCTGCAGCAGACTCTCGAAACTCCCGCGACGCCGTCTGGTAGTCGCCGCTGTCGTACGCCGCCACGCCTTTTTCGAAATCAGCCCGGACCGCAGCACTGAAGGCAAGCGCAAAAGCAACTGAAATCGCCATCCGTTTCAACATTGGAACATGGTAGCAAATCGCGCCCGCCGGGTCCCTGCATTTGAAAGCAATCGACGATACGCTTTCCATCGCGGGATCCTTGTCACCGGGTCGCAGGCGGGGCACCTCATGCTCGAGGCAAGAGCCGAGGACGTGGAAAGCGAGCATCAGCGGGCGGTCCTGGAGGCGCTGGGTTACGATGGATACCAGGGCTTTCTTTACAGTTGGGAATTCAGCGGCTGGGCGGCGAATCGGAACCTGCTCAGCTCGCGTCTCGGCAAACAACACGGCGGTCAGCGGTTGGACATCGCCTGGGGCAGGTAGGTGGCAATCTCGGGAAACAGCGACAGCAGGACCACGGCCAGCACCATGATCAGAAACATCGGCAGCGCCGAGCGGGCGATGAATCCCATGTCGTGGCCCGTCATGCCCTGCAGCACGAACAGGTTGAAGCCGATGGGCGGGGTGATCTGGGCCATCTCCACCACCACCACCAGGAAGATTCCGAACCAGATCATGTCGAAGCCGGACTGGCGCACCAGGGGCTCGATCACGGCCATGGTCAGAACCACCGCCGAAATGCCGTCGAGGAAGCAGCCGAGCACAATGTAGAACACCGTGAGGGCGGCGATCAGCATCGATGGCGACAGGTCCAACCCGGCGATCCATTGCGCCAGTCCCCGCGGGAGGCCGGTGAAGCCCATGCACAGCGACAGAAAAGACGACCCCGCGAGAATAAAAGCGATCATTGCGGACGTACGCGTGGCTCCCAGCAGCGATTCCATGAACGAGCGCCGGTTCAGCGAGCCCTGCAGACCCGACAGCAGCAGGGCCCCGACCACGCCTAGCACCGCCGCCTCGGTGGCGGTGGCGACGCCGGCATAGATCGAACCCATGACCGAGGCGATGAGCAGCACCACGGGTACCAGCAGAAACACCTGCCTGGTGGTGCCGAGCGCTTCCAACGATTCGCTTTCTTCGTTCCGCCGGCGGCGCAGATAACCCCAAACCGCCACGTATCCCATGAACAAAACCGCCAGCATGATTCCCGGCAGAACGCCGGCGACGAACAGCTTGGCAATGGATTCGTTGACGGTAACGCCGTAGATGATAAGAATAATGGAAGGCGGAATCAGCAGCCCCAGGGTGCCGGCGCCGGCCAGGGTGCCGGTGATCATCCTCTCGGGGTACCCGCGTTTTCGCAGCTCCGGTATGGACATCTTCCCGACCGTCGCCACCGTAGCCGCGGATGAACCCGAAATCGCCGCGAAGATCGCGCAGCCGGCGATGTTGACGTGCAGCAATCCCCCCGGCATGCGCCGCATCAGCGGGGCGAGCCCACGAAAGAGGTCCTCGGAAAGCCGTGTCCGAAACAGGATCTCCCCCATCCATATGAACAGGGGCAACGCCGTGAGGGTCCAACTCGAGCTCGCACCCCAGATGGTGGTGGCCATGGCGTCGCCCACCGGCCGGTCGGTGAACATCATCATCCCCACCGCCGCCACGCCCAGCAGGCTTACCGCAACCCAGATACCGGATCCCAGCAGGATGAACAGCATGCTGATGAACACGATAGTCAGCGCGATTTCATTCATCGGACTTTCCATCGGTTTCCAGGTTTCCCGCCGCTACCGTTGCTACCAGGCGATGAACCAGGCATATCGCCAGCACGATGGCACCCAGCATCGCGCCGGACTGTGGAATCCACACCAGGATCGCGTCGGCTCCTTCGCTGTGCTCCTGGAACAGCCACGAGAAATACACCAGTCGACACAGATACCAGGCCAGGTACGCAGTCACGACACTTCCCGCGGCCAGGCACCAGAGTTCCGCGATCCAACGCGCCCTGCCCTTGAGAGGGGTCAGCAGCAGCTCGACCCGGATGTGCTCGTCGTGCTGGAAGGTATACGCCAGACCGAAAAAGCTCGACGCCGCCATGGCGTAGCCGGAATACTGCGTCAACCCGGCGATGTAGCTGGACAGCAGCCGGGTGACGATGTTGGTACACACCAGCACACCGATGCAGACGAGGAAGAACGCCGCGACGTAGCCCGACCACAGGTACAGGCGGTTCAGAAGGCGGTCGAGCCGCAGCAGGGATGCGCGCATGGGTTCGCGGCCGGGCGGCGTAAGCCACCCGGCCGCTGGACCGGACTTACTGCATATTATGGTAGGCCTGAATGACTTCCTTGCCCTCGTCTCCCGCTCTCTTCAGCCACTCGTCGGTCATGGTCTGACCGATCTTCTCGAAATCGCCGCGCAGCTGATCGCTCGGAGGCTCGACGGTCATGCCGTGGTCTGCGAGCTGCTGCTTGTACCAGTCCGCCAGCTCCTGGGCCTTGGCCCAGCCGGTCTTCTCCGCCATGGCGGCGGCGCCCAGTATGATGGCCTGGTTCTTCTCGTCGAGCTTGTTCCAGGCATCCAGGTTGACGATGACCATGTTCTTCGGCAGCCAGGCCTGCACGTCATACCAGTACTTGACGCCCTGCTCCCAGATCTTTCTGTCATAGCCGGTGGCGCCGGAAGAGATCATGCTGTCGGCAACACCGGTGGCAAAAGCCTGGGACAGTTCCGCGGCCTCTATCTTGGTGGGCACCGCCCCCATCAGTTCCGCCAGGCGCGACGTCGCCTGGTTGTAGGCCCGAAATTTGACGCCCTTCATGTCGGCGGCGCTATTGACCTCATTCTTGCTGTACAGTCCCTGGGGAGGCCAGGGCACCGCGAACAACAGCTTGACACCCTTGGATTCGAGCACCTTACTCATCGCCGGCTTGGACGCCTGGTAAAGGTTCCAGGCTTGCTTGAAGCTGGTGGCGAGAAACGGCAGCGCGTCCACATCGAAGATCGGGTCTTCGTTGCCGAGAGCCGAGATCAGGCGCTCGCCAATCGGCGCCTGGCCGGTGCGCACGGCGCGAAAGATCTCACCGCCGGGAAACAGCGAGCCGCTGGCATGGGTTACGATCTCGATATCGCCCCCGGTGGCGGCGGTCACGGCCTCGGCGAACCTGGTGCAGTTTTCAGAATGGTAGTTGCTCGCCGCGTAGGCCAACGGCATGTCCCACTTCTGACCGGCGTACAGCGGTGTGCTGAAACCGGAAACGAGTAAGAAAAGAACAGACCAGATCAGACCATGTTTCTTGATCATGCTTTGCCTCCTCATGGTGGTGCGCTTCGTGCGCAATGGAATGTGTCCGTCAGCCCGCCTGCGCTGCCGGCGGGGCGCGGCCGGTTCAGTGTAACGACGGCCGTAAATAGTGTCAAAGCAATGCGCGCGCGCCCATGACCCGGAACCTGCGCTCCGTCTCCGGAGAGCTCGTTCTGGCCGCCTCCATCATCGCCGGCATCGTACTGCCGCCGGTATCCAGTGTGCTGCGGCCGTATCTGTTCGTGTTCGTGTTCTTCCTCATGCTGTTCTCCCTGATGACGGTCGAACTGCGCAGCGCCCTGCCCGACCGCGACATGTCGACACGACTCGCCAAGGTGATTGCCTGGCAGATGGTGATTCTGCCGGCGGCCATCGGGCTCTGGCACCGCTTTGTTCCGGGTGCCGGGCACTGGTCCGAGCTGATGTTCATCACGGCCTGCGGGGGAACGATCTTCGGCGCTACGGCGTTCGCACGGGTGATGCACCTGGACACGCTGCTGACACTGCGCGGCATCATTCTGGGAACGCTCGTCATGCCGCTCGTGCTGCTTCTGCTGGTACCCCTGGTGACGCAAAGAACTGCCGGGTTCGACTTCTCCGCCTACGCCGCGCGGCTGTGCATCTTCATTGTGGTGCCGATCGTGGCAGCCGCGGCGTATCAATCGAAGCGACGCGACGCATCCGCCGGCGAGACCCGGATGTTCGGCCGCTTGACGCTCTTTTTTCTGGCCCTGTTCGGCATTGCGATCATGGACGGCATCGGCGCCCGCCTCGTCCACCAGCCATGGAGCACGCTCGGCCTGCTTGTCTTTGCGCTGGCCGTCCATGGCGTGTTTTTCGGGTTGAGCGTGCTGGTATTCCGGCGCTGGGGACGGCGTGAGGCGCTGACCGCCGGCTTGCTGTCCGGCTACCGCAACTTGGCGGTGGTGCTGGCCGTGGGAGGCAGCCTGTTGCCGCCGGACTTCGTCACCTACACCGCCCTTTGGCAGATCCCGATGTACGTGACCCCGCTAATCGTGAGGTACGTGGGAAGGAACCGGCAGGCCACTGGGTAGGTCGGCATTCATGCCGACATCGGTATTGGGACAGGGCCCAGCCCGCATATTGCACCAACGCGGGCTAGGCGGCGCTGCTGCGCCGCAGGCTGCGCCACAGGCGTCCGCCGGCGCTGCGCGCGCCAGGAGGAAGGTTTCGCGCCAGAAATCCCCAGCCGCGGTTGAGGACGCGGAAAGTCGCCAGCCTGGCGGCGAACCCCGCACCCTCCGCCTTGATCTCCTTCTCGAACATTTTGCATACCGCTTCGTAGAGCTCGATATCGAGCTGGTTGAGCTCGCGGATGTGAGCCAGGTCGGTCCGGGGCGGCATCGTCCATGCGGTAGGGGCGAGTGGTGACGTTCTCCCGCACGTAGAACGGCCAGCGCCAGCCGAGGCGGCCCTGAAAAAGCAGCAACGTCTCGTCGAATCGTTCCTGCAGGCCCACCGCGGCAAATCCCCCGCCAAGGTGCTCCAACGCCAAGTCAAGATCCGTACGCTCCATTCTGCGATTGCTGGGGACGCCGGGATCATCGGGCAGGTTGTCTCCGGACAGCAATCGCACCTGGCCATTGCTGAGCTGCCCGGTGATGCCGCTGTCGAAGTACTCAATCAGCGTCATGTCCTTGACGTGCTCGTGGATCGGATGTCCAGGCGTGGATGTGACGTAGTTGTAATCGGACAGGGCGCGGCGCAGCGGTTCGCGCAACAGCGTTACGTAAGTAGCGGGTCCCGGTACCAGACGGTGCAGCCCATAGCTCATATGTCCCTGCACCAGCTGCGGCGCGTTGTGCGCATCCCACTTTCGTGCACGGAAGGCGCGGATGTCGCCGGTGACGTCGTCCCCGATCTCGTAACGCCGGGCGTTGCGATATTCGCGGTCCAGAACCCGGCGCATGGTGGTGCCCCCGGTTTTGGGCAGGTGAAGAAAGAAGACGCTGGCGTATTCCATTTATGACGGGCTGAGAGCGAACGGCGGATTGTAACCTGCGGGGCGATGCGGACAAATATGGAGCGATACCCCACCAGTACCCTTTCGCAAGATTGGGAGCGGGCTGAGGCGAGGGTCGTTCTCGACAACCAGCTCCCGTCCGTGCACCCGGGCACGGATTGAACGAAGGAATCGAGGCTTGTTTCCGGAACCCCTCATCCAAACCTTCTCCCCTCGAAGGGGAGAAGGCTTATCTGTTCAGTCCAGGGTCCGGGCCAGCACGTAGGCGTCCTCGCGGCCTTTCAGCGCGGGATAGTAGTCCTTGCGCACGCCGACCTCGTTGAAGCCGAGGTGCTGGTACAGCGCGTGCGCGCGCCGGTTCGAGATACGGACCTCGAGAAAGGCGATATGAGCGCGGGATCGTCTGGCGATGGCCAACAGGTCGTCCATCAGCAGCGCGCCATAGCCGTGGCCTTGCCGCTCCGGATGCACGCACAGGTTCATGACGTGGCATTCTCCGGCGCCCACCGACATGATGCCATAGCCCATCAACTCAATATCGCTGAAGCACACACGGCACACAT
This sequence comes from uncultured Gammaproteobacteria bacterium, assembly GCA_963731035.1. Taxonomy (GTDB): domain Bacteria; phylum Pseudomonadota; class Gammaproteobacteria; order Arenicellales; family JAANXG01; genus JAANXG01. Next base: position 27,307 of record CAVSUY010000018.1, read on the forward strand.
AGCCCGCCTTCATGCATTCCGAGAAAACATTCGCGCTCCACGGAAAATGGTAGCCCGCCCGTTCGATTTCCAATACATCTTCGATATCTCCTTCCCCCATGGAGCGAACAAAGGTCTGATGATCTACTACCGCGCTCATGACGACTCGCTGGTGTGCTTGATCAGGCACAGATCCTGCCATGCCTTGCGCTTATCGAGCGGGTTGCGCAGCAGGTAGGCCGGATGGTAGGTAACGATCAGGGGAGTCTGCGATGCGGCGTGCTGGAAGACCTCGCCCCTCAGCTTGCCGATGGGACGGCTGGTATTGAGGAGAGACTGGGCCGCGAACCTGCCCAGCGCGATAAGGAGCCTCGGCTTGACCAGCTCGATCTGGCGCAGCAGGTAGGCGCCGCACTGCATCACCTCTTCGCCGTGAGGATCGCGGTTGTTCGGGGGACGGCACTTCAATACGTTGGCGATGAACACTTCCTCCCGCTTGCGGCCGACGGCGGCCAGCATCGCGTCCAGGAGCTTGCCCGCCCGGCCTACGAAGGGCTCACCCCTGCGGTCCTCTTCCGCCCCCGGGGCCTCGCCAACGAACATCCACTCGGCCTGCCGGTTGCCGATCCCGAACACCGTCTGGGTGCGTGTGCGGTGCAGCTCGCATTGCGTACAGCCGGCCACCGCGCCCTCCAGTGCTTCCCAGTCGAGCTGGGCAATGTTCTCCTCGGAACCGCCGGCGCGGCGCACGGCCGGCGCGGCCCGCCCACCGGAAAGGTCTTCCGGCGGCGCCGCGTCAGTGCGCCGCGACGGCTCTTGATCCATTGCCTGGGAAGACGGCGCGGTAGCCGCGCCGACCGGCAAGTCGGCGCGATCGCGCAGCCGCCACTGCACGATGCCCATAGCCTTCAGATAGCTCGCTTGCAAATCCGCCATATACCAAGTCTACACGCCGGTTCGACCGACAGCGAGGCGCGGCCGCCGGCCGGGGCGGCATACTTCGCAGACGGCGTACCGCGGCCGACCTACCGGGATGCAGGAAGTGCGGCAGATCGCCTGGAGCGAGATGCCGCCGACCTGCGACGTCCCAGTCGGTGCAACCCTCCCCCATTCATGGAAGCGGGAAAGCCCGGCCCGTCAAATGGCCTGGCTGCGCTGTGGATGCGCGCGCGGGGCCTGGACCTCGGATGTTAGCTTGTTCAGCGCCATGACGTAGGCCTTGGCCGAGGCGATCACGATGTCCGTGTCCGCGCCCAGCCCGTTGCACACGCGCCCGCCCTTCTCGAGGCGCACCGTCACTTCGCCCTGGGCATCGGCGCCGCTGGTGATGGCGCTGACCGAGAACAGCTTCAGCTCAGCGTCGTTGTCGACGATCATGTCGATGGCCTTGAAGGTGGCGTCCACGGCGCCGTCGCCCTTGGCCTCGGCCGACTGCTCGACCCCGTCCACCGACAGCACCACCTTCGCCACCGGCGTCTCGCCGATGCAGGAACACACCTGCATGTGCGCCAGCTTGATGCGCTCGTAGGCCTGCTGGATCTCCTCCTCGTTGATCAGCGCCTGCAGGTCCTCGTCGAAAATCTCGTGTTTCTTGTCCGCCAAGTCCTTGAAGCGGGCGAAGGCCGAGTTGAGCTCTTCTTCCGAAGCGAACTCCACCCCCAGCTCCTTGAGCCGGCTCTTGAACGCGTTGCGGCCGGAATGCTTGCCCAGCACCATGCGGTTGGTGCTCCAGCCCACGTCTTCGGCGCGCATGATCTCGTAAGTCTCGCGAGACTTGATAACGCCGTCCTGATGGATGCCGGACTCGTGGGCGAAGGCATTGGCGCCTACCACCGCCTTGTTCGGCTGCACCTGGAATCCGGTGATGCCGGCCACCAACCGGCTCGCGGGAACGATCTGGGTGGCGTCGAGACGGGTGTCACAGGGAAAGACGTCCTTGCGGGTGCGTACCGCCATCACAATCTCTTCCAGCGAGGCGTTTCCCGCCCGTTCGCCGAGGCCGTTGATGGTGCATTCCACCTGTCGGGCGCCTTCCATCACGGCGGCCAGCGAGTTGGCCACCGCCAGTCCCAGGTCATTGTGGCAGTGGACCGAGAACACGGCCTTGTCGGAGTTGGGGACGCTCTCCCTGAGCTTGCGGATCAAGTCGCCGAACTGGGCCGGAATGTTGTATCCAACGGTGTCGGGAATGTTGACCGTGGCGGCGCCGGCATCGATGGCCGCCTCCACCACGCGGCACAGGAAATCGAATTCCGAACGGCCGGCATCCTCGGGAGAGAACTCGACGTTGTCCGTGAACTGCCTGGCGTACTGGACCGCCCACTTGGCCTGCTCCAGCACCTGCTCCGGCTCCATGCGGAGCTTGGCCTTCATGTGGATGGGCGAGGTGGCGATGAAGGTGTGGATCCGGCCGGACTCGGCCGGCTTGATGGCCGAGGCGGCGCGGTCGATGTCGGGTTGAACCGCCCGGGCCAGACCGCAGACGGTGCTGTTCTTGATGATCTTGGCCACCGCGTGTACGGCGTCGTGATCGCCCTTGCTGGCGGCGGGGAATCCGGCTTCGATCACATCCACCCGCATCTTCTCCAGCACCCGGGCGATCCTGATCTTCTCGTCCTGGGTCATGGACGCGCCGGGGCTCTGCTCACCGTCGCGCATGGTGGTGTCAAAAATGATTAAGTGGTCGCTCATGGCTGTGCTCCTGCCTGCTCGAAACTGTCGTAGTTGACCCCGGACCGGCAGCTGGTCCGTGGAAATCGTGTATAAATTTTGAGGTCGAGTTAGATTGCGCCTAGCGGCGCAGCAGCAGGAGCGCGCGCAGGGCCGCACCCGGCAGAAGCAGGGCTTGAAGGCTGAGGGTGGGATGGGTGCCTTTAAGCATGATCCGGAGTTTAGGCTCAAAATTGATTGAATTGCAAGCAATACGGGGTTGCCGGACCCGGGTCGGCAGGTAAGGGACCGCTGCGCGCCGAGAACCTCGTCATTCCTTCATCGGAACCGCCGGGGCCCGGCAGGGTTTTCTGGATTGCCGCGGCCTTTCGGGCCTTGCAATGACGGGATTCGTGCTTGCGGGGGGGATCGCGACTGAAGTCGCTCCTACAATCCGAGGCCAGGCATCGCGGTCGACCCACGGATTGTAGGAGCGACTTCAGTCGCGATTCACGGACTTACTCACAAGCCACCATTGCCCGTCTGCTCCCGCTGGCTGCGCCGGCGGCGGATCTTGCGGATGCGCATGGCCTTGAGAACGGGGCCGGAGATGAAGTAACCGAAGAAGATCACGAACAGAATCAAGGGAGCGTCGAACGCCAGCAGCACGAAGAACAAGACCACCGGCAGCAGCGCAAAGAACGGCACCCTGCCCTTCAGATCCATGTCCTTGAAGCTGCGGAACTTGATATTGCTGACCATGGCCCCCGCCACCAGGAGGGTCAGCGCCCAGGTCACGTATCGCAGGTTGGAAGCGTCGAACTCGTAGGATTCGATCAGCCACACCCAGGACGCCAGCACCGCCGCCCCGGCGGGACTCGGCAGACCCTGGAAATAGCGCTTGTCCATCACCGTCCGGATATTGAATCGGGCCAGGCGCAAAGCGGTGCAGGCCACGTAGATGAAGGCCACCAGCCAGCCCAGCCTGTTCATCGAGTACAAAGCCCACTCGTAAACCACCAACGCCGGCGCCAGGCCGAAGGCGATCACATCGGAAAGGCTGTCGTACTCGGCGCCAAAATCGCTGGTGGTCTTGGTCAGGCGCGCCACCCGGCCGTCCAAGGCGTCGAGGACCATGGCCGCGAAGATGGCGCTGGCCCCGAGCTCGAAGTTGCCCTTGGTGGCCTGAACGATGGCAAAGAACCCGAAATACAGCGCCGCCGTCGTGATCAGGTTGGGCAGGAAATAGATCGACCGGCGCGCAACCCGGTGTTTCTCCCGGGCAACCGGATCAAGCTGTTCTCGATGGTCGTCAGACATGTCGATCTTTCGATTTAAACCGCCCCAGTACGCTCAGGCCGGCCGTCACGGCGTCACCCAGCGCGACCGCCGGCTCGAACTCGTCCGGTGACAGATATATGTCCACCCGCGATCCAAAACGGATGAACCCGTAGCGCTGCCCCGCAAGCACGGTGTCCCCTTTCCCGACGTAGCACAGTATACGCCTGGCGATGAGCCCCGCCACCTGCACCACGGTGACGTCGCGGCCCGCCGAATCGCGGATCCACAGCGCCTTGCGCTCATTCTCCTCGGACGACTTGTCCAGCGCCGCGTTGAGAAACTTCCCGGGCGCGTACCATTCGTTCTCCACCGAGCCGCCGATCGGAGCCCGATTCGAGTGCACCGAGAAGACATTCATGAACACGCTGATCTTGAAGCCGTCGCGTTCCAGGTAAGGGTCCCTCGCCGGCCCGGCGAATACCACCTTGCCGTCAGCTGGCGACAGCACGAGCTCGGGACCGGACGGCGGCGAGCGCTCGGGGTCGCGGAAGAACTGCAGCACGAATACCAAGGCCACCCACGCCGGCAGCCACAGCCACCACGGCGCCAGCCAGGTAGCCAGCGCCGCCACCAGGGCAACCACGGCGATGTGGACCCAGCCCTCGCGGGCCAGGATGGGATGCTTCCCCACGCGGTCGGTTGAACTGCTCAGTTGACCGACCGATCGACGACCCGTGAGGCCTTGATCCAGGGCATCATGTCGCGCAGCCTGGCGCCGACCTCCTCGACCTGATGGGCGGCCGCCTCCTCGCGCAGCTTGCGGAACTTCGGCTGGCCGGCGGCGTTCTCATCCATCCATTCGCGGGCGAACTGGCCGCTTTGGATCTCCTCGAGAATCTTCTTCATGGTGGCCCGGGTCTGATCGGTGACGATTCTCGGGCCGCGGGTCAGATCGCCGTACTCCGCAGTGTTGGAAATGGAGTAGCGCATATTGGCGATGCCCCCTTCGTAGAGCAGGTCGACGATCAGCTTGGTCTCGTGAAGGCACTCGAAGTAGGCCATCTCCGGGGCATAGCCCGCCTCCACCAGGGTGTCGAATCCGGCCTCGATGAGGGCCGTCAAGCCGCCGCACAAAACAGTCTGCTCGCCGAACAGGTCGGTTTCCGTCTCCTCGCGGAAACTGGTTTCGATAACGCCGGCTCTGCCGCCGCCGATGGCGGACGCGTAGGACAGCGCGGCGGCTTTGGCCTTGCCGCTGGAATCCTGCTGGATCGCGATGAGGCACGGCACGCCGCCGCCCTGGGTGAAGGTCGATCGCACCAGATGTCCCGGGCCCTTGGGCGCCACCATGAACACGTCCATGTCTTCCCGCGGCGCGATGAAGCCGAAATGGATGTTGAAGCCGTGGGCAAAAACCAGCGCCGCGCCGGGCTTCATGTTCGGTTCGACCTGATCGGCGTAGATCTTCGCCTGCAGCTCATCCGGCACCAGCATCATGACCACGTCAGCCCCGGCCACGGCCTCGGGCACCTCGGCAACCTTGAGGCCGGCTTTTTCGGCCTTCGAACGTGATTCCGAACCCTCGCGCAGGCCCACCACCACGTCCACCCCGCTGTCCTTCAGGTTGTTGGCGTGGGCATGGCCCTGGGACCCGTAGCCGATGATGGCGACCTTGCATTGGCCGATAATGGATGGGTCCGCGTCTTTGTCGTAATAAACTTGCATGGTTTGAATATCCGCTGTCTTTTGAAGTGTTGGGTGGCTCTCGAGCCGATGCTCTACCTCTCGAGGATGTCGTGGAAGCTTCGCTGCTTCAAGTTCCCTCTCGCCCGGCGGGGAGAGGGAACGTTTTCAAACCGTCAGCGCCCGGTCTCCACGGGCGATGCCGGTGCCGCCGGAGCGTACGACCTCGATGATATCGGTGATCTCCAGTGCCTTGACGAAAGCGTCCAGCTTCTCGACAGTGCCCGTAAGCTCCAGCGTGTAGGTGGAGTCGGTCACGTCGATGATCCGGCCCCGGAATATATCCACCAGGCGCTTGACCTCTTCCCGTGCCTGATCCACCGCCTTGACCTTGACCAGCATCAGCTCCCGCTCGATGTGGGCGCCTTCCGTCAGGTCCTGCAGCTTGACCACATCGACCAGCTTGTTCAACTGCTTGGTGATCTGCTCGATAATCTCGTCGGACCCCGAGGTGACGATGGTCATTCGCGACAGGGAACGATCCTCCGTGGGCGCCACGGTGAGAGATTCGATGTTGTAGCCCCGGGCGGAAAACAGACCGGCGACGCGTGACAAGGCGCCTGCTTCGTTCTCGAGCAGGACCGAAATAATATGTCGCATATCAGGCCAGTTCCCTTTCCTGCGGCGGCGCACCGACCCCCGGGTTCAAATGCATCTGGTTGTGTCCCGCGCCGGCGGCGATCATCGGATAGACGTTTTCGGTCTGATCGGTGATGAAATCCAGAAAGACGAGCTGGTCCTTCATGCCCATCGCCTCGCGAAGCGCTCCTTCGACGTCGCCGGGCTTTTCGATCCGCATTCCCGAGTGACCGAAGGCCTCCGCCAGGGCGACGAAGTCCGGCAGCGCGTCCATGTAGGAATGGGCGTATCGGCGATCATAGAAGAACTCCTGCCACTGCCGCACCATGCCCATGTAGCGGTTGTTGAGATTGACGATCTTGATGGGCAGGTCGTATTGCCGGCAGGTGGACAACTCCTGGATGCACATGATGATGCTGGCTTCGCCGGTGATACAGGCAACGGTAGCGTCCGGGTGCGCGATCTGCACGCCCATGGCCGCCGGCAAACCGAAGCCCATGGTGCCGAGCCCGCCGGAGTTGATCCAGCGGCGGGGCTTCGTAAATCCGTAGAACTGCGCCGCCCACATCTGATGCTGGCCGACGTCGGAGGTCACAAAAGCGTCGCCGCCGGTGATGGAGTACAGGGCCTCCACCACCATCTGCGGCTTGATCAGGTCGGACGTCTTGTCGTAGGCAAGGCTGTTCACGCCCCGCCACTCGGTAATCTGATCCCACCACTGCTTGATCGCCTGCTCGTCGGGTTTCTGCTCGCGGGCTTTGATGTCGGCCACCAGGTCGGTAAGGATCCGCTTGGCGTCGCCGACGATAGGCACGTCGGTGCGTACGTTCTTGCCGATGGAAGACGGATCGACGTCCACGTGGATGATCTTGGCGCCCGGCGAGAACTTGGACAGATCGCCGGTGACCCGGTCGTCGAAACGGGCGCCCACCGCCAGCATGACGTCGCAGCCATGCATGGCCATGTTGGCCTCGTAGGTCCCGTGCATCCCCAGCATGCCCAGGAACAGGGGATCGCCGGCGGGAAAAGTGCCGAGCCCCATCAAGGTGTTGGTGCACGGATAGCCCAGCAGCCGGACCAGTTCCTGCAATTCGTCCTCGGCACCGGCACTCACCACCCCGCCGCCGGTATAGATGATCGGCCGCCTGGCATTCAACAGCAGGTCCGCCGCGCGGCGGACCTGCTTCGGGTGGCCCTTGCTGACCGGTGCGTAGGACCGCATGCTCACGGAGCTCGGATAGAAATACTCGGTCTTGTTCGCGGTGACATCCTTGGGCACGTCGACCAGCACCGGGCCGGGCCGGCCGCTGGCCGCGAGGTAGAACGCTTTTTTCATCGTGGTGGCGAGATCGCGAACGTCCTTGACCAGGAAGTTGTGCTTGACACAGGGCCGGGTGATGCCCACGGCGTCCACCTCCTGGAAGGCGTCGTCGCCGATCAGGTGGGTCGCCACCTGTCCGGAAATGACCACCATGGGGATGGAGTCCATGTAGGCGGTGGCAATGCCGGTGACGGCATTGGTGATCCCGGGGCCGGAGGTCACCAGCACGACGCCGGGCCGGCCCGTCGCACGGGCGTAGCCGTCGGCCGCATGGGCCGCGCCCTGCTCGTGGCGCACCAGGATATGCTGCACGTCAGACTGCTTGTACAGCGCGTCATAGATGTGCAGCGCCGCGCCGCCCGGATAGCCGAATATGTGTTCGACACCTTCGTCCTTTAGACAACGGACGAGGATGTCAGCCCCGCTCAATTCCACGTTCATCCCCCGAAACTAATTGATTAAAAAGACAAAAATCGCCCGAAAATGGGCGCTTGAAGCTAGTATAAACGTCGTTTTTGCCGTAAGCAAAACCATGTGTGGAATTCTTCCCGGCCGGCATGCCCGGAGACCGACTCCCCGTCCGCGCAGGCCTACCGGTTTTCACACCGCTATTGAACAAATCCGCCCCTGAATGGACAATTACGCCCGGAACGAGGAATTCAATGTCTACTCCGCTCCTTTCCTATCCCACGGTCACTTTTCATACCACCCACGGCAACTTCACGGTGGAAATCGACACATACCGGGTCCCCGCCACGGCGGAGAACTTCCTGGGGTACGTGCACGACGGCTTCTACGACAACACCCTCATTCACCGGGTGATCGATAACTTCATCATCCAGGGCGGCGGGTTCGAACCGGGCATGATACAGAAGACCACCCGGCCGCCGATCAAGAACGAAGCCGAACGCGGGACACGGAACGAGCGCGGCACAATCGCCATGGCCCGGCTCGCCGACGACCCCGACTCCGCGACCTCACAGTTCTTCATCAACACCCGCGACAACGACGTGTTGAATCACGGAGGCAGGCTGCAGCCGGGCTACTGCGCCTTCGGACGCGTGCTGGATGGCATGGAGGTCGTCGAGCGCATCGAAGGCGCCGTGACCCATACCGTGGGGGACCACCAGTACGCGCCATTACAGGAGATCATCGTCAATCAGGTGGTTCTGCACGAGCCGGCATGACCACGCTGTTCATCTCCGACCTCCACCTGACCCCGCAACGGCCGCATATCACGCGCTTGTTCTTCGATCTGCTGCGCAACGAGGCCAGGAGCGCGGACGCCCTGTATGTCCTGGGCGACCTGTTCGAGTATTGGATCGGAGACGACGCCGCCGGGATGCTCGGCTATGCACCAGTGGTTCAGGAGGTCGCGGAACTCACCCGGTGCGGCGTACCGGTCTACTTCATGCACGGCAACCGGGACTTTCTGGTGGGGGATCGCTTCGCCACCGACGCGGGATGCGAGATTCTCGACGACCCCACCGTAGTGGACCTGTATGGCGAGCCGGCCTTGCTCATGCACGGGGATTTCCTGTGCACCGACGACGTCGAGCACCAGAGATTCCGCGCGATGGTGGGTGATCCCGACTGGCAGCGGTCGTTCCTGGAAAAGCCTGTCGAGGAACGCATGCAGATGGCGGAGTCGGCCCGCGAGCACAGCCGGCACCATAAGGACAGCGTGACCATGGAGATCATGGACGTCAACACCGATGCCGTACGCCGGATCTTCGACGAGTACGGTGTACGGCTGCTGATCCACGGCCATACCCACCGCCCCGCCGTCCACGACGGCCAGCCCACGGGTACCCGCCGCATCGTGTTGGGAGACTGGTACGAGCAGGGCAGTGTGCTGCGCTGCACACCCGAGGCACACAAACTCGAACCGGTGCCCGTCTGACAACAGGAGATCGCGGCTGAAGCCGCTCCCACAATCTGCGGCCCAGTAGCGCGCCCGTCCACGGATTGCAGGAGCGGCTTCAGGCGCGATAACGCGGTCACGGAACCCCGTTATAGGTCGGCAACTCATGCCGACAGCGATGTTCGTATCGGGACGGTTCGGCATCTTCGGGAGTCTTTGCGGCCGGGGGAACCGTCAGCCTCACCCCGCCCCTCTCCCATTCATGGGAGAGGGAGGACCACGAGCGGCCTCCTACAAAATGTCCAGACGCAGGTCGCCCTGGATGTCCTCGACGTTCTCCAGGCCCACCGACAAACGAACCAACCCTTCGCCGATGCCCGCCTGGGCTCGATCCTCGGGGCTCCACTTGCTGTGGGTAGTGGTGGCCGGATGCGTGATAGTGGTTTTGGTATCACCGAGGTTGGCAGTGATGGAAATGAAACGGGTGCCGTCGATGAGTTTCCATGCTGCGTCCTTGCCGCCCTTCAGATCGAACGACACGATGCCGCCGCTAAGTGATTGTTGACGGCGCGCGAGCGCGTATTGCGGATGGGCCGGCAGTCCGGGGTAGTAGACATGTGCGACGTTCGGATGCTCGTCGAGCCATTCGGCCAGTCGTTGGGCGCGGTCGCTGATCGCCTGCATCCGGATGCCGAGCGTCTCCAGGCCCTTCAGGAACACCCAGGCGTTGAACGGACTCATGGCAGCACCGCCGTTGCGTAGCACACCGTAGATGTCCTGCCCCACCAGGCGCTCGGGTCCGACTATCGCGCCCCCCACGCACCGTCCCTGGCCGTCCAGGTACTTGGTGGCCGAGTGAACCACCAGGTCCACCCCCATCTCCAGTGGGCGCTGGGAGATGGGCGTAGAGAAGCAGTTGTCCACCACCGACAGAATATTCCGTTCCCGGGCAAGGTTCACGATCGCCGCCAGGTCGGTGACCTCCGTTAGCGGATTGGTGGGCGTCTCGGCGAACAACATGCGGGTGTCGTGGCGAACCGCCTCCCGCCATTCGGAGATGTCCGTCGGGGATACGAACGTGAACTGGATGCCAAAACGTGTCAGGTACTTGTTGAACAGCATCCGGGTCGAGCCGAAGATGCTGCGCGACGACACCACATGATCGCCGGCACGCAGCGTACCCAGGCACATGGTCAGGATCGCCGCCATCCCGGACGCCGTGCCGATGCATCGCTCGCCGCCCTCCATCGCGGCAAGCCGCTGCTCGAAGGTCCTTACCGTAGGGTTGGTGAAGCGGGAATAAACGTTCCCCTTTTCTTCCTGGGCAAAGCGCGCCGCTGCCTGGGCCGCATTGCGGAAGGTGAAGCTGGAAGTGACGAAGATGGGCTCGGCGTTCTCACCCTCGTTGGTCCGGTGGTGGCCGGCACGGACCGAGCGCGTATCCAGTCCGAAGGACGTCCAGTCGTCGAACTCGTCCATCAGGATGCGCCGTAGCTGTTTACCTCGTTCAGGTCCACAGCGGTGAACGCTCGAGATTTCTGTGAATCGTTTCGCGTCTGCTGGAGCCGGTCGAGATATTCGCTGCTCACGTCGCCGGTGACGTATTTGCCGTGGAAGCAGGAAGCCTCGAAATCGTGGATGTCGGGATTGCCTTCTCGGGCGGTATCCAGCAAGTCCTCCAGTCCCTGGAAAAACAGCCTGTCCGCGCCGATCTCCACACGTATCTCGTCCTCGGTCCGGTTGTGGCCCACCAGCTCGTCCGCGTCCGGCATGTCGATCCCATAGACATTGGGATAGCGCACCGGCGGTGCCGCGGACGCGAAATACACCCGCTTCGCTCCAGCTTCCCGGGCCATTTGAATGATTTGGCGCGACGTGTTGCCGCGGACGATGGAATCGTCAACCAGCAGCACGTTCTTGCCCCGGAATTCCAGCTCGATGGCGTTCAGCTTCTGCCGCACCGAGCGCTTGCGCTCGGCCTGGCCGGGCATGATGAAAGTGCGGCCTACGTAGCGGTTCTTGATGAACCCCTCGCGATACTTGACGCCCATCTCGTAGGACATCTGCAGCGCCGACGTGCGACTGGTGTCCGGCACCGGGATGATCACGTCTATGTCGTGGTCGGGCCATTGCTGGAGTATGCGGGCCGCCAGCTTCTCTCCCATGCGCATCCTCGCCTTGTGCACCGCCACACCGTCGATGATGGAGTCCGGACGCGCGAGGTAAACGTGCTCGAATATGCAAGGGCAGTGGCGGGCGTCCTCGGCGCATACCCGCCGGTGCACGCGGCCGCTCTTGGACACGTAGACGACTTCGCCGGGCTGCACGTCGCTGACCAGGTCGAAATCCAGCACGTCCAGGGCCACGCTTTCCGAGGCGAACAGGTGATCGCGTCCCGCGGGGGTATTGCGAACGCCGTACACCAGCGGGCGGATCCCGAACCGGTCCCGGAAAGCCAGAATACCGCCGTCCACCACCATGGCCACAACGGCGTAGGCTCCCTGGCAGCGCGCATAGACCCTGGACATGGCTTTGAAGACGTCCTCGTGGCCCAGATGCTGCTTGTGCCCCATCACCGTCCTCAATTCGTGGGCCAGCACGTTGAGAATGATCTCCGAATCAGAATTGGTATTCAGATGGCGCAGGTCCTGGGCGAACAGGCTTTCACGCAGCTGGGCGGCGTTGGTGAGGTTGCCGTTGTGACCCAGTGCGATGCCGAACGGCGAGTTCACGTAGAATGGTTGGGCCTCCGCCGCGGAGCTGGTGCCCGCCGTGGGATACCGGCAATGACCCACGCCCATGTGGCCCTGAAGGTGCTGCATGTGCCGGGCATGGAAAACGTCCCGGACCAGGCCATTGTCTTTGCGCAAGTACACGCGGGACCCGTCGCAGGTCATGATTCCCGCGGCGTCCTGACCGCGGTGCTGAACGACGGTCAGTGCGTCATAAATGGCCTGGTTGACCGGGCCATGGCTCAGAATACCTACGACACCACACATGAACGAAAACCTAGACCGTTTCCAGGTGCTTGGCAATATCCGGTGGCAACAGCTGGTAGAAGAATACCACCACCGGGTTGAGCTGCCGTATCAAAAGGGACTGCCGCCACCACTGTTCCTGTGGATATGCGGTCAGCCGCGCCAGAAGCAATACTACCGACACCAGGACCACGGCGCGAGCAATACCGAACAGGCCCCCCAGGATCCGGTCGGTGCCGGCGACACCGCCTGCCAGAAAAAGCCGATACAGTAGATAGCTCAGCACCGACAGCAGCAGAAGCGCAGTGACGAACAGCGCGGCGAACGCCGCAACTATGCGCAACTGGGAGGAGTCGATGTAGGGCGTGAAGTACGCACTCGCCGGCTCGGCGAAGCTGAACGCCGCCCAGAACGCCACGATCCAGGAAATCAGCGACAGCGTCTCTCTGATGAACCCCCGATAGAACCCCACCAGAGCCGATAACACGGTCACTCCCAGGATCGCCCAGTCGGCCTCGTTCATCTCGCTCGTGCGGTCGTGCTTCGGCGGCGATCAGGGATAGGCAACGATCAGCCCCTCGGAACCCGTACGCTGCTTGACGCGCACCTTAGTCCGGGCGGCCTCCACCCGGGTCTCGAAAGGCCCGACATAGACCCGGGTGGCATCTCCCTCCGAAGTCTTGATGTCCGTCGTGGAGGATTCGATACCCCCGTCCGCGAGCTTGGCCACGAGCTTTTTGACGTTGTCCGGGTTCTTGAAGACGCCGACCTGCACGATCCAGCCCCGCTCGACCGTCCTGGTCTTGGCCTTGTCTTTCGATTCCCCTGCTTTGGCGGTCGATTGGGCCTCGGGCCGGCTGTCGGCGCCGCTCCCCGAAGCGTCCTTCGAACCTGCGTCGCTGGAGCCCGACAGGGAATCGGCGTCGCTGTCCACCGCCGCCGTCTGCATCCCGTCTTCCGACTTCACTGCGGGCGCGCTGCTGTCCGCCCCCTGCCGTGCATCCGCGGCGAGGTTGCGCTGCTGCGCCGTCGGCGTCGCTCCGCCTATGGGAGTGATATTGGAATGAAATATAGTGGTATCCATGTCGTTCCCGGCGCCGGCTCCCTGGTCGTCGCCGCTGTCGGGGCCGCCGAGGAGCAGCGGCAGAACGATCACGGCGAAGGCAATCAAGATGGCCGCGCCGGTCAGACGATGTTTCAGGACAAAGGGCTCGCTGCGGTCTTTCCCGGGCATGTCAGGACGGCCTCGTCATGTGCGCGAGTATATCACCGGCGATATGGAACGAACCAAAACCGAGGACGCGGTCATCGTCGTCCGATTGCCCGAGCGCGCAATCGTACGCGTCGGCTGCGTCGGCATGGCAGTGGACCGGGCCCCGTACCAGTCCGGAGATAGATTCAGCCAGCGCCTTGGCATCCTGGCCGCGTTCATCGTCGATCGTGGCCAGGCACCAGGCATCGACCCACGGGTCCATGGCGCGCACCACGGCCACCGGGTCCTTGTCGCGCAACATGCCGAACACCGCCGTGGTCTTGCCGGCGACGGGATTCGCGGCCAGCTGCTCCGTCAAGGTTTCCACCGCCGACAGGTTGTGGGCGACGTCCACCAACACCATGGGCCGGCGGGCGACGATCTCACACCGCGCGCGGATACGAGCGTTCCGCAGGCCTCGCAGGGCGGCGGTGTGATCCACGTGCACGGCGTCCCAGGCGGTCAACAGAGCGAGCACCCCCGCGGCGTTGGCAACCTGGGCCGGTCCGGGTATGGCTGGAGTTTCCAGCAGCCAGTCCTCGCCGCCAGGCCCGGTCCAGCGCCACCCGGCGCCGGACGCCTGGTAGCTATAGTCGCGGCCGGCCACCAACAACCGGGTCCCGATACGCGACGCGTGATCCCACACCGAGTCGGGTGGACAGGGTCCACTGTAGACCGACGTTCGTCCTCCGCGCATGATATGTGCCTTCTCGTAGCCGATGGTCTCGCGGTCTTTACCCAGCCACTGCATGTGATCGAGCTCCACGTTGGTGATCAGGGACGCATCCACGGGCAGTGCATTTACCGCGTCCAGGCGGCCGCCCATGCCTACCTCCATGATCGCGATGTCCACGGCTCGCCGCTCGAATACGTGCACAGCGGCCAGCGTCGCGAACTCGAAATACGTCAAGGGAATATCGCTGCGCAGGGCGTCGATATCGGCGAACGCCCGGCACAGCTCGGCATCGGCCACGGGCCCGTCCACCTGGATCCGTTCGTTGAAATGCACCAGGTGCGGAGAGGTGTAGACGCCCACTCGGTAACCGGCGGCCCGCAGCACCGAGCCGAGCATGGTCGCGCAGGAGCCTTTGCCGTTGGTGCCCGCAACCGCCACCACCTTAAACGACAGTGCGGGCGCGAGGCGGCTCAGCACGATCTGAACCCGATCCAGGGTCATGTCGATGGAGCGGAAGTGTACCGTCTGGATGTATGCCAGCCAGTCCTCGAGGGAGCGGTGGGAGGTCAAGGTTTCCTATATAGACCGCAGGTCACGTGTGGGTCGGCATTCTATGCCGCCATCCGGCGCGCCGAGAGTATCCCGGCACGACGATCAGGGGATGATCTGGGCGTCGGTAACGTCTTCATCGCGCAGGACCTCGGACTCGACCGCCTCTTCCGGACCCGCCTGCATGAGCATGGTCAGCAGGATGTGCACACGGTCCCGAAGGCGACGGCGGTCGACGATCTGGTCGAGGGCGCCATGCTCCAGCAGAAATTCCGAACGCTGGAACCCTTCCGGCAGCGTCTCCCTCACGGTCTGCTCGATAACCCTGGGCCCGGCGAACCCGATCAGCGCTCCCGGCTCGGCGATAACGACATCCCCCAGCATGGCCAGGCTGGCCGATACACCGCCCATGGTGGGGTCGGTCAGAACCGACACATAAGGCAGGCCCTCCTCACTGAGGCGGGTCAGGGCTGCGCTGGTCTTGGCCATCTGCATCAGAGAGAACAGGCCTTCCTGCATTCGGGCGCCGCCACTGGCACTGAAGCAGACGAGGGCCCGTTGCTCGTCGATGCAGGCCTGCACCGCGAGTGCGAATCGCTCGCCCACGACCGATCCCATGGAACCGCCCATGAATTCGAACTCGAACGCCGCGCACACCACCGGCAGGTCTTTCAAGAGACCTTTGCGGACGATCAGCGCGTCGCTCTGGCCGGTGGCCTTCTGGGCTTCGTTCAAGCGGTCCCGATAGCGGCGTGTATCCTTGAACCTGAGTATGTCCACCGGGTTGAGATTCTCGCCCAGCAGCTCTCCCTCGCCGTCGTCCAGAAACGTGCTCAGGCGGCGCTCCGCAGACATGCGCATGTGGAAGCTGCACTTGGGGCACACGTCCAGATTGCGCTCGACCTCGGCGCGGTACAGCACCGCGTCACAGGCTTCGCACTTGGTCCACAGACCCTCCGGGACCCCCCGCTTGGTCTTGTTGGAGACCTTGACCTTGGGCGGCAGAATGCGCTCGAACCAACTCATGCGCTCGCCTCTTCAACACCCCGGGCGGCGGCGACGGCGCCGCTCAGGTCGGAAATGAACTCGAACGCGGCCTGCTTGAAATCACCACCCGCCTTGTTTGACCAGTACAGCCGGTCAACCAGGGCGGAGCCGACGATCACCGCGTCGGCGAAACGAGCGATGGCCGCGGCCGAGGCCGCGTCTTTGATGCCGAATCCCACTCCCACCGGCAGCCGTGCCTTGGACTTTATAACGGAGATGTGGGCCTTCACGTTGGAGCCGTCCAGGGTGCCGGCGCCGGTGACCCCGGTCAAGGACACGTAGTACACGAAACCCCGCGCCGCGTTGCAGATCAGTTCGATGCGCTGCGCCGAGGTGGTCGGCGCGATCAGGAATATCAGGTCCAGCCCGTGGGCGTCCATGCGGGCCTGCAGGTCGCCGGCTTCCTCGGGCGGCAGGTCCACCACGATCTCGCCGTCGACACCGGCCTCGGCCGCGGCCTGAGCCCATTTCTCGTAGCCGCAGGCTTCTATCAGGTTCAGATAGCCCATCACGATCACCGGCGTCGTCTGGTCGTTGAGCCGGAAGTCCCTGACCATATCCAGCACGTCCGAAGGCTTCACACCGTTAGCCAGAGCACGTTCGCTGGCCCGTTGAATCACCGGCCCATCTGCCATGGGATCCGAGAACGGGATACCCAGCTCGATCAGGTCGGCGCCTCCCTCCACCATCCGATGCATCAGCGCCACGGTCTGCGACGGGTCGGGATCGCCGGCGGTGATGAAGGGGATCAACGCCGCGCGCTGACCGTGCAGCTTCTTGAACGTTTCCTCAATTCTGGACATAAGATCTAGACCTCGATCCCTTCCAACCGGGCGACGGTGTCGATGTCCTTGTCCCCGCGGCCGGAGAGGTTCACGACGACCACCTCATCCTTGTCCATCCTGGCCGCCAACTGTCCGGCGTAGGCCAGCGCGTGAGCCGACTCCAGGGCCGGCATGATGCCCTCCTTGCGGGTCAGGAGATGGAAAGCGCGCAGCGCCTCGATGTCGGTTGCGGCGACATAGGTTGCGCGGTGCCGGTCCTTGAGCCACGCGTGCTCAGGACCGACCCCCGGATAATCCAGCCCCGCCGACACCGAATGAGTATCCAGGATCTGACCCTGTTCATCCTCCATCAGGTAGCTGCGTTGACCGTGGAGCACCCCCACTCGCCCGCGGCAAAGCGGCGCGGCGTGGTGGCCGGTGGACAGACCTTCGCCGCCCGCTTCCACGCCATATAGGGCCACGCCTTCATCCTCGATGAAGGAATAGAAGATCCCGATGGCATTGGAGCCGCCTCCGACGCAGGCCACTACCGCATCCGGCAGGCGCCCTTCCGCCTCCAGCATCTGCTGCCGGGTTTCACGCCCGATCACGGACTGGAAATCCCGCACCATGACCGGATACGGGTGCGGTCCCGCGACGGTGCCGATAATGTAGAACGTGCTGTCCACGTTGGTCACCCAGTCGCGCAGCGCTTCGTTGAGCGCGTCCTTGAGGGTCTTCGATCCGGACTCCACCGGCACCACCTCGGCACCCAGCAGCCGCATCCGGTAGACGTTTACAGTCTGCCGCTCGATATCCTTGCTTCCCATGTACACCATGCATTGCAGCCCGAGCCGCGCGCATACCGTGGCGGTGGCAACACCGTGCTGGCCGGCCCCGGTCTCGGCGATGACCCGGCGTTTACCGAGCCTTTGCGCGATCAGCGCCTGGCCCACGGTGTTGTTTACCTTGTGGGCGCCGGTGTGGTTCAAGTCCTCTCGCTTGAGGTAGATCCGGGCGCCGCCGTGGTGGCGCGTGAGTCGCTCCGCGAAATACAACGGCGAAGGCCGCCCCACATAAGTCTTGAGATCGCGGTCCAATTCGGACAGGAAATCCGGGTCCGCCATGCACCGGCGATAGGCGTCCTCCAGCTCCCGCAGCGGCCGCACCAGGGTCTCGGCGACGAACGAGCCGCCGTAGGGACCGAAGTGCCCTCGTTCGTCGGGCAGTGAATAATCTTTCAGGGGAAGCACCGCATTCATCGGTCTTAAGGCCTCACTTGTCGTAACTGATAGTCGGCTTCCGCTACCGTTCGCAGAAACTCAATGATTCTGACCGGATCCTTCACGCCCGGCGCACCCTCCACGCCGCTGCTGACATCCACTCCAAAGGGATGCACCAGCCCGATGGCTTCGGCGACGTTGCCGGAGTCCAGTCCTCCCGCGAGGAAGACCGGTACCGGCAGGTATGCGGGAATCCGGGACCAGTCGAAGCTGCTGCCGGTTCCGCCCGCCAGGTCTTCGGCGAAGGCGTCCAGCAGCAGCCCTTTCGAACCCGCGTAGCGCTCCGCTCCCGCCCGGACGTCCGTATCCGGCCGGATCCGCAGCGCCTTGAGGTATGGCAGCCCCGCGGCGGCGCAAAGCTGCGGATCCTCCTCGCCGTGGAACTGGAAATAGTCGATACCGCTGACTCGCGCGATATTGTCCAGTTCCTCCCGCCCAAGGTCCACCACCACGCCCACGGTATCGACGAAAGCCGGCAGCTCCCGGATGATCGCGGCGGCGCGCTCCGGTGACACGTAGCGTACGCTGGGCTTGTAAAACACGAAACCCAGGGCATCCGCCCCGCCTTCGACGGCAATGTGCGCGTCGTCGGGGTCCACGATACCGCAAATCTTGACTCGTGTTCGCAATCGATCCATCCGCACCCACCAGCCGTGGGTGACTGAATTGTTCAACAACCTAAGGGAAGCACCCTAGTGTACCCCGTCACTAGTCTACCAAAACCGCACCCGCTCCAAGGGAGCAGGAATATCGAACTCGAGCGGATAGCGCACCTCGCTCAAGTACAGGCCGTCCGGCGGCGCACAAGGGCCCGCGCGGGTCCTGTCCCGCGCCTCCAGAAGCTCCCTGATCCACTCCGGCGGTCGTTCGCCGCATCCTATTGCCAGAAGCGATCCAACGACGTTGCGAACCATGTGCTGCAAGAACGCGTCGGCAGACATATCCAGCCAGAACCACTGCCCGGACTGCGACCACTCCCCGCGGGTCACCGTGCGCACCGGCGACTTCGACTGGCAGCCGGCAGCGCGAAATGCACTGAAGTCGTGTCGGCCGAGGAGCGCCCGGGTCGCTTCGCCCATTGGTGCAAGCTCCAGATCGGAGTACACCCAGGTGCAAAGATCGTGGAGGATCGCCGGCCGACCGCGCGCCACCCGGATCACATAACGGTAGGAACGCTCCACGGCGCTGAACCGGGCATGAAAGCTTTCCGGCACCACCTTCGCCCAATGCACGCGTACGTCGGCAGGCAGCTGGGAGTTGGCGCCGCGCACCCAGGAGTGCGGCGGGCGGTTTCGGTCGGTGTCGAAGTGAACGACCTGTCCGGTGGCGTGGACCCCGGTGTCGGTGCGCCCCGCAGTGACCACCCGCACCGGTGCGTCCGCCACCCGGCCGAGGGCCCGCTCAAGGCAATCCTGGACGGTACGAACGCCCGACTGCGATTGCCAACCGCTGAATTCGGTGCCTTTGTATTCGACCCCGAGGGCGATACGCACGTCGCCGGATAGTCCGGGGGATGCGGGCGGGACTCGGACCAGGTCCTAGAGCTGGGACGCCAGTTCCGCCGCCTGGTCCCGTTGCGCCGGATCCCCTTCCCGCATTACCTCATCGATAATGCTGCGGGCACCGACCTTGTCGCCCATATCGAGGTATGCGCGCGCAAGATCGAGTTTGGTTTCCGCCTCGTTGTACTGCGGCGCATCGGGCGATTGAACATCGTCCGTCGGGGCGTAGGACACGGCAACGTCCTCGTCACCGGCCGGCGGCGCATCGGTCGAGGGACCGGCCCAGGTTTCCTCCGGAGGCAGGTTGTCCGACTCGAACTCCATCAGGCCGTCTTCACCATTCCCCGGGGTGCTGCTTTTGGGTGTTTCGGAGGACCCCTGGTCCGACCCGGAAAGCTGTTGAATGCTGCTCTCGTCCAGGTTCAGATCGAAATCGATCTCCGAGGAGTCACTGGTGGGGAAATTGAGAGTGGAGCTGTCCGTTTCCGCCTTGTCCCAGCTGACCTCCCGAGATTGAGCCGACTCGGCCGCATCGCCGGCCGGACTCTGAGCGGGCGCCTCTCTCTCGCTGGCCAGACGTTCCAGCTCCTGATCGAGGTCGGTCTGCTGGTCGGGCGCCGGGAACGGCTGCTTCGAGGGATCGACGTTGCGTGAAGACTGTTCCAGGAAATCATCGCCGAAATCCAGCGTACCGCCTTCGGAGGCATCCGCCGACGCCGCCGGTTTCGTGGGTGCCGCCGGTTTCGTGGGTGCCGCCGGTTTCGTGGGTGCCGCCGGTTTCGTGGCTGCCGCCGGTTTCGTGGAGGCCACCGGAGTGGTGTCCTCATCGAGGTCCAGATTCACGCCGCCAGTACCGGGGTTACGGGGCGCTTCCGGCCGGGCCGGAGCCGGGTTGCCGAAATCGAGATCCATCCCGCCGGGGGCGGCCGCCGGAGCGGCCCCGCCCGCGCCGGGCGAACCGGACTCCTGGAACAAGGGGTTGTTCGGGTTCACTTCGCGACCCATCGCGGTGACCTTGCTCCAGACCGCGGGATCGCCCTGATCGACGGCCGGATACAGCTCTTCCGCGATGGTCTCAAAGGACTTGACGTCATTGCGCTGTTTGTAGATCTCGAGCAGCTTCAGCTTGATTTCCGACCGATCCGGGTCCCTCCGCGCGGCTTCCTTGAGCACGTCTTCGGCCTGCTCGTCGCGGCCGTATGCCAGATAGACTTCGGCCTCCGCCAACGGATCCACTTCGTCGGCCTGCATCGTGCCCATGCCGGCCGTGCCGAAATCGCTCAGGAAGGAGGTATCCGAAGCCGACGTCCCCGCCGTGTCGGTGGTCTCGGAATAACTGTCCAAAGCACTGCCCGACAGTATGCTTTCCTCAAACTCCGCGATCGACTGGCGGCGCCGCAGGAACATCAGCAGGCCGAGCACCAGCACCAGCACGCCGGCCGCGGCGCCCACCATCCACATCCAACTGGAGAACAACAGGTCTGGAATCCGGCTCCACCACGAGGTCATCGGCGGACGGTTAGTGACCTTCCGGACCATGGGCGCCGCTTGCTGGGTGGACTGGGATGCAGGCTTCGCCTTCTTCTCCGCCTTGGGCGCAGGCGCGGCTTCCACAGGCACGACCTTGGATACGTCCTTGCTGCCGGTTTGCGCCGGGGCGGCCGCGCTCATGGACGTACCTGATGTATCTTCAGTGGTCTTCTCGACCGGTTGGGAGGTGACCTGCTGGGCGCTGGTCTCAGCGGCCGCGGCGCTCTCCTTCCGCGCAGCCTGCTGCTGGGCAGCCGCCAACTGCTGGTCCTGGATATTCACCAGACGCTGCGCGTTCTGAACCTGGCCTTCCAGGAGCTTGACTCGTTCCTGAAGGTCCTGGTTCTCCAGGTTCTTGGAGTCCAAGCCCTCCTGGAGGGTCGCGATCTGGCTCCGCAGCTCCGCGATCTCCCCGGATTGGTCCGAACCGGCGCTGGCGGTCTGCGACTTCTTGGAATCGTCCAGGGTGGCCTGGACGATTTTCAGGACGTTGTCGCCCTCACCCTGGGCCTGGCCCCCGCTCTGGGTCTGCTCGTTTCCGGCTTGCTCGCCGGCGGTCGTTTCCGACGTGCCGGCGCTTTCCGAGGCCTTGGCGGTCGTGGTGTCCTCGCTGCTCACCTGGGTCTCTTCCTGGCTGGGCACTTCGACCTCGCCGCCGGAGCTGGCGACGGTGGACCGATAAGACTGCCACTCCTCGAGCTGAGCGGTATACGTCACGCTGGCTTCCTCCGGCGTAACGTCGGAAACGGAGGAGATGTCCGGCAGACGCAGGATCTGTCCGGTCTTGAGGCGGTTGATGTTGTTGTCGATGAACGCGTCCGGGTTCTCACGCAGCAGAGCGACCATGACCTGGAACACGTTGACCTTGAGCGATCCGGTATTGAGCTTGGACGCAATCGCCCACAAGGTGTCGCCTTCCTGGGTGGGACCGTACTCGGCCGACCGCGCCGACGGTCCCGACATGGTGCCGGCCGACGACGTGGTGCTTTCGGCGGCCATTCCCTCGCCGGAGGATTCGGAGGTCATCGAGCTACCGGAGTCGGAAGACGTCTGGGTCGTGGAGGACGCCGGCTCGCCGGAGGCCATGGTCGACTCCGTGCCGGGCGATTCCACCGCGGCCGGCTTGCCGGCGGCATAAAGCGGCGGATCCAGAAGCCCGGTGTACTCGCGAACCAGCTTGCCGCCGCTCCATTGCGCCGAAACCAGGAAATGCAGGAAGGGCTCTTTCACCGGCTTGTCGGTGGTGATCTCCACGACGGGCTGATTGTTCCTGGTGGATACCGTGAACTTGAGCTGCTGGAGGAACTCCGACCGGGGCACGTCGGCCCGTTGGAAATCGTCCTCGCTCCCCAGCGTCACCGCGATGCTGTCGAGGGTACCGGGGTCCACGGAGTTGAGCTGTATCTCCGCCTTCAGCGGCTCATCCAAAGCCGATTC
This sequence comes from uncultured Gammaproteobacteria bacterium, assembly GCA_963731035.1. Lineage (GTDB taxonomy): Bacteria > Pseudomonadota > Gammaproteobacteria > Arenicellales > JAANXG01 > JAANXG01. The sequence goes on from CAVSUY010000018.1 coordinate 49,741, forward strand.
GACTTGGAACCCACCGAGGCTCAACGCATAGGCCGGGATCGAAAGCAGCATCACCACCCCGCCCACGATCGTACCGAGCGTCCTGGAAGAGCACACGTTCATCGTCGCATTTTTCGCGTTCATCGGAGATCGTCTCTTGAGACTATTTGTATAACCCAGGGGTTATTTCAGTGTAGTTAGAATCGTTATCACAAAGCTTCCGTAAGTATCGATCACAAATAGGTTTTTATCAACTCTTCCGCGATCTGGATGCTGTTCAGGGCGGCGCCTTTTCGGACATTGTCGGCCACTATCCAGAGATTTAAGCCGTTCTCGCGGGATATATCCTCGCGAATCCGACCAACGAACACGGCGTCGTGACGAGCGCCCTCGGTGGCCGCGGTGGGGTACCCGCCGTCGCGTCGCTCGTCCAGGACCACGATGCCGGGGGCGCCCTCCAGCAGCTTTCTGGCGTCGGCCGCACCGAGTTTGTCGCGGGTTTCGATGTGAAGCGCCTCGGAATGACCATAGAAAACGGGCACCCGGACCGCCGTCGGATTCAGTTGGATATCCTGATCCTCAAAGATTTTGCGGGTTTCCCAGACCATCTTCATCTCTTCCTTGGTATAGCCGTTTTCCATGAATACGTCTATGTGGGGCAGCACATTGAAGGCGATCTGCTTGGGATAGACGCGGGGCTCGATGTCCCTCCCGTTCAGCAGCCTGGCGGACTGGTCGGCCAGCTCCTCTATGGCGGATCTGCCGGTTCCCGATACCGCCTGGTAGGTGCACACGTTGATGCGTTCGATGCCCACAGCGTCGTAGATCGGCTTCAGGGCCACCACCATCTGGATCGTCGAGCAGTTGGGATTGGCGATGATCCCGCGGTTCGTGTACTCGGCGATGGCATGTGGATTCACCTCCGGCACCACCAGCGGAATGTCCTCGTCGTAGCGGAACTGGGAAGTGTTGTCGATGACGATGCAGCCCGCCTCCGCCGCCCGCGGTGCGTGAACCGCGGATACCGACCCGCCGGCCGAGAACAGCCCGATCTGGACGTCCTTGAAGTCGAAGTCATCGAGTTTCTCCACCCGGCAGCGACGGCTTCCCAGCATGACGGTCTTGCCGGCGGAGCGCTCGCTCGACAATGCGTGGACCTCGCCCACCGGGAATTTGCGCTGCGCCAGTATCTCCAGCATCGCTTCTCCCACGGCGCCCGTCGCGCCGGCTATCGCTACGTTGTAGGTGCTCGCCATCTCGGTCTACTCAGTCCTGCATTAACAAGGTTATTAAAAGGAGTGAAGGCACGCGACCGGAACGGGACGCGGCGTCATCGAATGTCAGCGTCAGCCGCCGTCGCAATCCGGGCAAAACCCGAAACCCCGTTGCCGCCTCCGGCTTTCCTCGGCTGACGAGGGTGCGTCACGGCGCCGGTGGACACCACGTCTTGGGCTTTGTCCTGTGATTCAATAGGATACGCGCATCTCTTTAGAGACTACCAAAACCCATTCCATCACTCCAGGGCGGCCAGCACCGCGTCACCCATCTCTCGGGTGCCCACCCGGGTCCCTTCACCCCGGTAGATGTCGGCGGTTCGGTAGCCCCGCTCGATGACGCGCGAGACCGCCGACTCGACCCGGTCCGCGAGGGCGGGCTCGCCCAGGGAATAACGCAGCATCATCGCCAGCGAGAGAATGGTGGCCAGGGGATTGGCCTTGTCCTGCCCGGCGATATCCGGGGCGGACCCATGCACGGGCTCGTAGAGTCCCTTGCCATCCCCGTCCAGGGACGCCGACGGCAGCATGCCTATGGAGCCGGTCAACTGCGCCGCGACGTCCGAGAGGATGTCGCCGAACATGTTGCCGGTGACGATCACATCGAACTGCCTGGGCTCGCGCACCAGCTGCATGGCGGCGTTGTCGACATACATGTGGCTCAGCTCGCAGTCGGGATAGTCCATGGCGACACGCTCGACGCTCTGCCGCCACAGCTGGGAGCTTTCCAGCACGTTGGCCTTGTCCACCGAGCACACTCTGTGCTGCCGCTTGCCGGCGACCTCGAAAGCGTTGCGGGCAATGCGCTCGATCTCCGGCTCGCTGTAGACCAGCGTATTGAAGCCCACCTTGTGACCGTTCTCTTCTCGAATGCCGCGCGGCTCGCCGAAATAGATGCCGCCGGTGAGCTCGCGTACGATCATGAGGTCCAAGCCGGCCACGAGCTCGGCATGGAGGGACGACGCAGCACTGAGTTGGGGATAGGTAACGGCCGGCCGCAGGTTGGCGAAAAGGCCCAACTCGGAGCGCAGCGCGAGCAAGCCGCGCTCCGGGCGCTTGTCGTAAGGCGCGGAATCCCATTTCTGGCCGCCCACGGCGCCGAGCAGTACAGCGTCGGCTTCCCGGCATACCTCCAGGGTCGCCGTCGGCAACGGCTCGCCGGTCTCGTCGTAGGCGCTGCCACCCACCAGGGCATACTGTACGGAGGCGTCCAGGCCAGGACTCGCGGCCAGCGCTTCGATGACCCTGGCGGCTTCGGCGACGACTTCGGCGCCGATTCCGTCACCGGGGAGTAATACGATTGATTTGGTCATAGTGTGCTCAATAATTCCGGCTCCTGCGGACGGCAGTCACCGGATCCTGGATAACCGTGTCGTGAAAACAGGGGTCGCGGTGACACCGGCGGGCTGATCGCGGCTGAAGCCGCTCCTACAATCCGCGGTTCAGGGACGGGATCAACTCGCGAACAGCCAGGGGCTGCGTTTGCGGGCCTGCTGCTCGTACTCGCGTATCCTTTGCGCCATCTCCAGGGTCAGAGCGATGTCGTCGAGGCCCTTAACCAGTCGGTGCTTGCTCTCGGGATCGACATCGAAGCTGTGGGAACCTGCCGTCGCCGCCGGTCACCGTCTGTTTCTCCAGGTCGACGGTGAGGCGGTAGCCCGGCTCGGCTTGGCACTCGTGAAGTAGCTGATCGACGTCTTCCTTGGACAGCACCACGGGCAGCAAGCCGTTCTTCAGGCAGTTGTTGTAGAAGATGTCGGCAAAGCTCGGAGCAATGAGCGCACGGATGCCGTAATCTCCCAGCGCCCAGGGCGCATGCTCCCGGGAAGAACCACAGCCGAAATTCTCGCGCGCCAGCAGTATCTGCGCGCCCTCGTAGCGCGGCTGATTCATGACGAAATCCGGGTTGAGGCGCCGCTTGCTGTGATCCTGCCCCGGCTCGCCGGGATCGAGGTAGCGCCAATCGTCGAAGAGGTTGACGCCGAAACCGGTCCGCTTGATGGACTTCAGGTACTGCTTGGGGATGATCTGGTCAGTATCCACGTTGGCGCGGTCGATGGGCACTACCAAGCCCTCGAAGGTTTCGAAAGGATGCATCATTGCAGGCTCCTTACGTCGACGAGCCGGCCGGCGATGGCCGACGCGGCCGCGGTTTCCGGGGAAACGAGATGGGTGCGGCCGCCGCGACCCTGGCGGCCCTCGAAGTTGCGATTGGAGGTGGAGGCGCAGCGTTCCCCCGGCTCCAGGCGGTCGGCGTTCATCGCCAGGCACATCGAGCAGCCCGGCTCGCGCCACTCGAAGCCCGCCGACAGGAATACTTCGTGCAGCCCCTCCTCCTCGGCCTGCCTCTTCACCAGGCCGGAGCCCGGGACCACCATGGCCAGCGCAATGTTGTCCGCGACTTTCCTGCCCTCGACAACCTGGGCCGCGGCGCGCAGGTCTTCGATGCGGGAATTGGTGCACGAGCCGATGAAGATCTTGTCCAGCTTGATATCGGAGATTCGCGTGCCGGGGACGAGGTCCATGTACTTCAGAGCCCTGCGATAGCCCTCGCGCCTGGTGGTGTCGTCGAAGGATTCGGGATCCGGCACCTGTCCGGACAGCGGCGCCGTCATTTCCGGCGAGGTGCCCCAGGTCACATACGGCTCCAGCTCCGTGGCGTCGATGTCGACCTCTTTGTCGAAGCGCGCATCGTCATCGCTTACCAGGTCGCCCCAGGCGGCGACGGCTCGATCCCACATCTCGCCCCGGGGTGCGAAAGGACGGCCGCGCAGATACTCGATGGTCTTGTCGTCGCAGGCCACCATGCCGGCTCGTGCGCCGGCCTCGATGGACATGTTGCACAGGGACATGCGGCCCTCTATGGACATGCCGCGGATCGCATCGCCGGCATACTCGATTGCATGACCGGTACCGCCGGCCGTTCCGATGCGGCCGATGATCGTGAGTATGACATCCTTGGGGGTAACCCCGGGGGGCAGCGCACCGTTTATATTAATGCGCATGTTCTTGGATTTCTTCTGCCACAGGCACTGGGTCGCGAGGGCGTGCTCGACTTCCGATGTTCCAATGCCAAAGGCCAGTGTGGCGAGAGCGCCATGGGTGTCGGTATGGGAGTCCCCGCACACGATCGTCATACCCGGCAGGGTGAGTCCCTGCTCCGGTCCAATGACGTGAACGATGCCTTGGCGCGCGTCGTTCATGTCGAATTCGATGATGCCGTAGCGGGCGCAGTTCTCGTCGAGGGTGTCGACCTGCAGACGGGAGACCGGATCGGCAATTCCCCGGGCGCGGTCCGTGGTGGGCACGTTGTGATCGGCCACTGCGATGTTGGCGTCCAGCCGCCACAGCTTTCTGCCGGCAATCTCCAGACCCTCGAATGCCTGAGGCGAGGTAACCTCATGTACCAGATGCCGGTCTATGTAGATCAGGCAGTTGCCCGCCTGATCCTCATGGACGACGTGAGCGTCCCACAGTTTGTCATAAAGGGTTTTTCCGGCCATAGTCAATACTTTCTAAATGATCCAGGATCGTTCGGACGACAGGTGTAACAATTCCGCGAACGACTTGCCAGTTATCGTATCATAGGCCCGTGAACACGAGCTTCATTTTGTGCAATGACCAACGGCGAAGCATTTAGCGACTGCCGCGGCGTGGAGTACCGGGAGTTGATGACCCGGCTCGCGGAGCTGGTCGGTCGCCATCAGCTGCCGATCAGGCCCGACGCCACGGATATCAATGAGATCCTGGACGGCGACCCCGTCCACTACGAACTCGTCCGGGATGTGGTGCGGTCCATCTACCGCTCCAGCGGCTGCGGCCACCTGGACGCTACGGTGCGGGTGGAGGCGGTGTTCAATTCCCTGGGCGGAATCCGTGGGCGCCTGGTGGCCGGCGGCGAGACGGACATCGACCAGATCAACTTCCTGGAGGAGCTGGGCTGGGCCTCCCGCATAGTCTTTTCGACGGCCCTGCCGACGGACGCCGGCACCGAACCCGAGCCAGACGCAGACAACGATCGCCCCGTCGTCCTGCAGTACCCTTCGCACTAAGCCCTCCCCTGCCACATCCATCAACCGCGGTGACCTAAAGCCACCATGCGCCCGGTTCGTCACGGGACGACTTTCTCACGGTAAACGAATTCCCCGTCTCACTCGCCAAACCCACGATACCCGAAGAAGCCAAGGACCCCCTCTCCCGCTTGCGTGACGACTCCAGGGATGGAGGCCGCAGCGCGAATCCGCCGGCGCTGCGGGACGACTCCACGGTGCGTTGGTGCGCACAAACGTCTTCAAATGAAAAGTCCCCTCTCCCCTCAGGGAGAGGGCTAGAGTGAGGGCAAACGGCGTTCGGAATGGTACTGTCTTGCGCCTGGTCGGTAGTTGACAGGACCACGGCAAGCATGGGTTGGGGGAGGCCTTCGCCGACACGCTGTAAATACATCCTAAGTACGCTCGCCTCCGGCATCCGAAGCCTCCAGACGGTCGGCGAAAACCTCCCCCAACCCATGCCCACACGGCGTCACCCTTCGCCGAACACCCCGAGCTAAATCCAGACGCACACCCCCCAAACGAAGGGATGGGCGTCAAAGCATGAACCGGGGCGGGGATTCAGCGGGCGTCTGGAGGCATGGATGCCGGAGGCGAGCCTACAAGGACGTACTCGCGGCGTCCCGCTGAATCCCCTCCCCGGTTCATGCACAGCACTCCCGCCAAGAATCTGAACTCGCCCAGCCAGCGACTAACCTCCTCAAACGAATCAAACCCCGCCACCGACCTACACGGCTACAGGTCTCAGGATTCCGCCGCGGTAGTCTCGTGGAGTGCGGGACGGACGTAGAGCCAAGTGATGATGGTGGCCAGGAGGGCGGCGACCGCGGCAGCGAGGAATATGGAGTTGGGACCCGTGTGGGCCCAGAGGTAGCCGCTGTAAAGGCTGCCCAGGGCGCCGCCGATGCCGAAGCTCATGCTCGAGTACAACGCCTGGCCCCGGTGCTGGTGCCTCGCGCGGAAGAAGCGATGGATCAGTTGGATGGCAGAGGCGTGATAGACGCCGAAGGTGACGGCGTGCAGAAGCTGCGACAACAAGATGACGACAAGGAACTGCGGGAAGGAAGCCACCAGCACCCAGCGCAGCACCGCCACGGCGAAACTGAGCTGCAGCAGCGTCCCCAGACGCCAGCGCCCGAACATACGATGCATGTTGAGGAACACCAGGATCTCGGCCAGCACGCCCAAGGCCCATAATCCGCCGATCAAGGAATTGTGGTAGCCGTAGGCTTCCAGGTACAAAGTAAAGAAAGCATAGAAAGGAGCGTGGGACGCCTGCATCAGCATGCAGCAGACCAGGAAGGCGATCACCTGCGGCTGCAGCGCCGGGTGGCCACCCGCCGTCTCCTGGCGGACCGGCGGCGGCGCGCGTTCCGGTATGCTCACCACCGACAGCCACATCCCCGCCAGACAGGTGCAGATCGCCGGCAGCACCGTGGATGCGCCGAACGCATCGATTACCCATCCCATGCTCCACACCAGGGCGATGAAGCCCACCGATCCCCAAAGACGCACCACCCCGTAGCGGTCCCACCGGTCACCCAGGAAGTTCAAAGTGGTGGCTTCCATGTTGGGCAGGGTTGCGTTCCAGAAGAAGCTGAAGCCGATCATGGCCAGCGCCAGCCAGGCGAAGGCCGTGGTCCAGAACAGGCTGCAGAAAATCGCCAGCGCCAGCGCGGAGGCCAGCGGCAACAGAGACTTGCTGCGGGACACGGAGTCCGCCAGCCAGCCCCAGATGTTCGGCGCAATGATCTTGGTGGCCAGCGGGATGGCCATGAGGAGGCCGATGGATTCCGGGCTGAAGCCCAGCGACTTGAGATACAGGCCCCAGTACGGAACCAGAACGCCGAGCACGGCGAAGTAGGAGAAGTAGAACGCCGACAGGCGCCAGTAGGGCATGGGATCGGGTATCACCAGCAGCCCGGCGGACGACTCATGGGGCAGCGTCAGGCGCCGCAAATCCGGCCGGGATGGTGTTGATCTTTGAAGCGCTCACTGCGGTGCATGCCCGCGGCCCGTCCCCGGGGCGATGTTGAAAGCGCACCGGTCCCGTTGCTTTCCCGTTTGTTCACCTCGAACCGATCAAACGGTGCGAGGCGACGGCTGATTCCGGGGTCCTCATCCTGAACTTGTCTCCAAGGGGAGAAGGAAACACGCTTCGATACTGGACACTCGGGAGCCGCCGCCGACCGCGGCTTCGCCGTGGTTGCCCTTACCAATCCCCACGAAACCAATCCTCACGAAGCACCGGGAATCCGCGGCACATCGGATTCAACGCCGGCGTTCTGGGCGCGGTGCCGCAAGGCGTGGTCCATCAGCACCAGCGCCAGCATGGCTTCGGCAATGGGTGTCGCCCGCACGCCGACGCAGGGATCGTGCCGACCCGTGGTCGCCACCTCCGCAGGCTGCCCCCGGCGGTCGATGGAACGGCCCGGGATGCGGATGCTCGATGTGGGCTTGAGGGCGATGCTGGCGAAAATGGTCTGTCCCGTCGAGATTCCGCCCAGCACGCCACCAGCGTGGTTCGACAGGAATCCTTCCGGAGTCATCTCGTCGCGGTGCCCACTGCCCTTCTGCTCTACGCTGGCAAAGCCGTCGCCGATCTCCACGCCCTTCACGGCGTTGATGCTCAGCATGGCGCGGCCGATCTCGGCGTCCAGGCGATCGAACACCGGCTCGCCGAGACCGGGCGGGACGCCTTCGGCCACCACGTTGACCCGCGCCCCGACAGAGTCGCCATCGCGGCGCAGCTGCTCGATGCGCTGCTCCATCAAAGGCACTTTCCCGGCATCGGGACAGAAGAACGGATTGCGGTCGACCTCGTCCCAGTCCAGCTTCTCGATCCGAATGTCCCCCATGGCCGCCAGGTAGCCGCGTATCGTGATTCCGAGATGCTCGGCGAGGTACTTTCGGGCGATCGCGCCCGCCGCCACCCGCATCGCCGTCTCTCGCGCCGAGGCGCGGCCTCCGCCGCGGTAGTCGCGTATCCCGTACTTTTGCTCGTACACGTAGTCGGCGTGGCCCGGGCGGAAGGTGTCCTTGATCTTCGAATAGTCCGCCGACCGTTGATCCTCGTTGTGAATCAGCAGCCCGATGGGTGTTCCGGTGGTGACGCCTTCGAACACGCCGGACAGGATCGAAACCCGGTCGGGCTCGCGCCGCTGGGTGGTATATCTGGAGGTGCCGGGACGTCGCCGGTCGAGATCGCGCTGGAGATCGGCTTCCGACAACGCCAGGCCGGGCGGACAGCCGTCCACCACGCAGCCCATGGCCGGACCGTGGCTTTCACCGAACGTGGTTACGGTGAACAGACCGCCGAAGCTGTTGCCGGCCATCCGTCAGCTGTTCTCGACGACGATGGACGGGAACTTCGCGCTGTAGTCTTTCTTTCGGGAGGCAATGGCCGCCGCCACCCGGCGGGCGATAGCCTTGTAGCTCTGCGCGATGCGCCCATCCGGGTCGGACACCACCGACGGTTTGCCGCCGTCGGCGTCCACCCGGATCTGCATATCCAATGGAATATCTCCCAGGAACGGCACGCCGTACTGCTCCGCCATGCTGCGCCCCCCGCCTTCGCCGAAGATGTGCTCCTCGTGGCCGCACTTGCTGCAGATATGCGTGCTCATGTTCTCCACCACGCCGAGAACGGGGATCTCCACCTTCTCGAACATCTTGTAGGCCTTGCGCGCGTCCAGCAGGGCGATGTCCTGGGGCGTGGTGACGATCACCGCGCCGGTGACCGGCACCCGCTGGGCCAGGGTGAGCTGGGTGTCGCCGGTTCCCGGCGGCAGGTCAATGACCAGGTAGTCGAGTTCCTCCCAGTGCGTCTCCTTGAGCATCTGCTCCAGGGCCTGAGTCACCATGGGGCCGCGCCAGATCATCGGCGTCTCCTCGTCGATCAGGAAGCCGATGGACATCGCCTGCAGCCCGTAACGCGTCAGGGGCTCCATGGACTTGCCATCCCTGGACTCCGGCTTGCCCGTAATACCGAGCATGCGCGGCTGGCTGGGGCCGTAGATGTCGGCGTCCAGCAGCCCGACCCGCGCGCCTTCCGCGGACAGGGCCAGCGCCAGATTCACCGCCACGGTGGACTTGCCCACGCCGCCCTTGCCAGACGCCACGGCGATCATATTCCTGACCCCTTCCAGGGGCTTGACCCCCTTTTGCACCGTGTGCGAGATGATGTTCCAGGAGACCTTGACGTCCACCGACTCCACGCCCTGCAGGCCTTGCAGCTCCGACCGGACCGCGGCGGCCAGCTCGTCCGCCCAGCTCTTCGCGGGATAGCCGAGGACGATTTCCACCGACACGGCGCTGCCGGCGACGGTGATGTTCCGCACGCTCCTGGAAGAAACCAGGTCGCTGCCGATATGCGGGTCCTCGATGTGCTTCAACGCGTTTTCGACGTCTGTCCGGTCCAAGGAAATACCTGCCTGATTGGTTGGAATGGAAAACCCGATGGTACAGATTCCGCCGGCATATTGTCATGACGGGAGCGCGGCCCGGCCTCTTCCCGGATACCCGGGAGCCGCACTGTAGAAACGCCTGTTTCCTGATATTTTTCAGTTAGTTGTACGGTAATCCTATATACGCTTCAAGGTATTTTTACAGAGTCGTTCCAGCGCCGGCGCGGGCGGCGCCTCAATGCCCGCCGGTGAGCTTGCGAATCTGGGCAATGGCGCCGTCGATCTGGATCTGCAATCCCTTCTTGCCGTAGGCCACGCTGGCATGAGTGGGATCGCCGAGCACCCCCGTGGTGTAGAAATCCGTACCGGGAGCCAGCTTGTCGCGCCGGATCAGACCGGGGTCCACAGCCATGGCGACGGACGTATCCATGATACCGGCGTGGTAGCCGATGGATTGCTCGGTCTCTCCCTGCGACAGCAGCCACTGCTTGAATTTCTCACCCCGGGTGTAGTCGCTGATGAAATACACCCGCGTATCGGTGTCGCTCCATTCCTTGTTCAGCATCAGGGACACCTGGTTCAGCGAGGCGAGCTGGCCGCCGCTGTCGCCGAGCAGGAGAATGTTCTTGAAACCCTCGACCTTGAAGCTGCGGGCGGCGTATTCGATGAGCTTGGAGAAGTACTCCGGCGGCAGGGTGATGGTGCCGGGAAACTTCATGTGGCCGGTGGGCGGGTTTACCGGCCCTTCCGGCACGTAGGCCACCACCGGGGCCACCAGGGCATTGCCTAGCTTGTCTGCGATCTTAGCCGCGGCGTACTTGACGATGACGTTGTGTTTTCCCAGCACCATGTGGGGGCCATTCTGCTCCGTGCCCCCGGTGGGAATGATGATGGAGGTGTAGCCCTGCGCCATCGCGTCCCGAATCTCCATCCAAGTCAACTCCTCGATGTAGACCGACGGCAGCTTCGCGGAGCAGGCGGTTGGGGCCAGGCAGGATGCGGCCAGGCAAAAAGCCACCAGCAGACGCTTCACAGCGCGCGCCCGTCGAAGTGCTTGACCGGAAAAGAGTCGGGGTCGACGCCTTCCAGGCAACGGATGTTGACCGCCGCCATTATTCCCCCGCCTTTGGGGCTGACCCCCTCCCCGTACGGATGAATGCCGCAGGTGGGGCAAAAGCGATGCTTTATGGCGTGCTTGTTGAATGTATAGGCGGCGAGATTGTCTTCCGGAGTGAGCAGATGCAGGCTCTCGCGGGGGACGAACCACATGAGGGTGCCCTTGCGAGAGCAGATCGAACAATTGCAGGAGACTACTCCCGTGATCTCGCCCTCCACCTCGAAGGCATTCTTCCCGCAGTGACAGCTACCTTTGTATTTCACTCTCGTACCTCTTTCAAAGACAAATCCCGCTGTGTAATAGTTACCGGCCCTGAATGTCGCCCCGGCTGAGCGGCGCCCCATCGATCAACCACATTCGACTCTTACGGCCTTCCCAATGAGCACACCTACACAGACTACTATATCGCCCGTCGACGGATCGATCTACGTCGAGCGACCCTATGCCACGGACGACGAAATCGCGGGCACCCTGGCCAGGGCCGCCGACGCCCGGCAGACCTGGGCAAAGCTGCCCATCGAGAAACGGGCCCGTATATGCCACGCGGCGGTGGATGCCTTCGTGGCCCAGAAGGCCAGGCATGCCGAGGAGCTGGCCTGGCAGATGGGCCGGCCGATCCGCTCGGGCGGCGGCGAGGTGAACGGGTTCGAGGAGCGGGCCCGCTACATGATCGACATCGCCGTTGACGCCCTGCGTCCCATCGACGTCGGCGAGAAGCAGGGCTTCGTGCGCTACATCATGCGCGAGCCGGTGGGCGTCGTCCTCACCATAGCGCCTTGGAACTTCCCCTACATGACGGCGGTGAATTCCGTGGTGCCGGCGTTGATGGCCGGCAACGCCGTGGTCTTGAAGCACGCCAGCCAGACTCCCCTGTGTGCCGAACGCATGGTGGAAGCCTTCCGGGAAGCCGATCTTCCCGAAGGCGTATTCCAGTACCTACACCTCACCCACGAGGCGGCAGCCAGGGCCATTCGTTCACCTGAGGTCGAGTTCGTGGCGTTCACGGGTTCCGTGCCGGCGGGCGCCCATATAGAAGAAGCCGCGGTCGGACGGTTCCTCGGCGTGGGCCTCGAGCTCGGCGGCAAAGACCCCGCCTACGTGCGGCCGGACGTGAACCTGGATCATGCCATCGAGAATCTGGCCGACGGCGCTTTCTTCAACTCCGGCCAATCCTGCTGCGGCATCGAGCGCATCTACGTGCATGCTGACGTTTACGACAGCTTCGTCGACGGCCTCGCCGACCTGACCCGGCAGTACCGGCTGGGCAGCCCGCTGGACGAAAGCACCACTTTAGGGCCCATGGTGAAGAGCTCGGCCGCCGATTTCGTGCGCAGCCAGATCGCCGAAGCGGTCAGCCAGGGGGCGCGGACGCTCATCGACCCTGCGGGCTTTCCCGAGAACCGGGAGAACAGCCCCTACCTCGCGCCCCAGATCCTGGTGGACGTGGATCACTCGATGCGAGTCATGACCGAGGAGAGCTTCGGGCCGGTGGTGGGCGTTATGAAAGTCGAATCCGACGGGCAAGCCGTGGAGTTGATGAACGACAGTGAGTTCGGGCTGACGGCCTCCGTATGGACCCGGGACCTCGACGCCGCCGTCGCCATCGGCAACCAGGTCGATACCGGCACCTGGTTCATGAATCGCTGCGACTATCTCGATCCGGCGCTGGCCTGGACCGGGGTCAAGCACTCGGGACGCGGATGCACGCTGTCGCGGGTCGGTTACGAGAGCCTCACTCGTCCGAAATCGTTTCACCTGCGCACCGAGGTGTAAAAGGGTTCGCGGCTGACGTCGCTCCTACAATCCGGTGTTCACCGGCGGGGCCCGCCATGGATTGCAGGAGCGACTTCGGTCGCGATAGCCGTTCCCAGGTGCCGCCCATGGCAAGGAAAAGAATTTTCCCGCTCCCGGGAATTCTGGTAGGTTTAGCGCCCGTCGGTCATTTCCTGATCCGTAATCCCAGATGAGCCGCCCGCAACGCAAGATCCTGGTCACCAGCGCCCTGCCCTATGCCAACGGACCCATTCACCTGGGTCACATGGTGGAGTATATCCAGACGGATATCTGGGCGCGTTATCAGCGTCTATGCGGCCACGAGTGCTACTTCGTGTGCGCCGACGATGCGCACGGCACGCCGATCATGCTCAAGGCGCAGGCCGAAGGCGTCACACCGGAGGAGCTGATCGAGCGAGTCGGCGGACAGCACCGCGCGGACTTCGACGACTTCCAAATCAGTTTCGACAACTACTACACGACCCATTCCGAGGAGAACCGCGAGCTGGCGGAGTTCATCTACACCCAGCTCGACCGCGGCGGACACATCAGCCGCCGGGTGATCGAACAGGCCTTCGATCCCGTTGAAAACATTTTCCTGCCGGACCGCTTCATCAGGGGCGAGTGCCCGCGCTGCCGGACGCCCGACCAGTACGGCGACAACTGCGAGAACTGCGGCGCCACCTATTCACCGAACGATCTCATCAACCCGGTGTCCGCCCTCTCAGGCGCGCGGCCGATTCAGAAAGAGTCCGAGCATTTCTTCTTCAAGCTGAGCGACTTCGAAGGGATGCTCAAAGAATGGATACAGGGCCGCCGTATCCAGGAGGAAGCGCGCAACAAGCTCCAGGAGTGGTTCGACACCGGCCTGCAGGACTGGGACATATCACGCGACGCGCCGTACTTTGGTTTCCGGATTCCGGGGGAGCGCGACAAGTATTTCTACGTATGGCTGGACGCGCCCATCGGTTATCTCGCGAGTTTCAGGAACCTGTGCGTGCGCGCAGAGCTCGACTTCGACGAGTTCCTGAGCGCGGACTCGAAAGCCGAGATGTATCACTTCATCGGCAAGGATATCCTCTATTTCCACGCCTTGTTCTGGCCCGCCATGCTGACCGGCGCCGGCTTCCGGCCCCCCACCGGGGTCTTCGCCCACGGTTTTCTGACCGTCAACGGGTACAAGATGTCCAAGTCACGGGGCACGTTCATCATGGCCCGGACTTATCTCGATCACCTGAACCCGGAGTATCTGCGCTACTACTTCGCCGCCAAGCTCAACGACCGCATCGAGGACCTCGATCTCAATTTCGAGGACTTCGTGCAGCGGGTGAACTCGGATCTGGTGGGCAAGCTGGTCAACGTCGCCAGCCGCTGCGCGGGATTCATCGCCAAGCGCTTCGACGGCATGCTTGCCGGGGGCTTGATGGACGAGGTCTTGTACCGCGGATTCATCGACGCCCGCGAGGGCATCGGCGAATGCTACGAGAACCGCGAGTTCAGCCGTGCCATGCGCGACATCATGGCGCTGGCGGACCGGGCCAACCAATTCATTGCAGACCACAAGCCCTGGGAGATCGCGAAGCAGGCCGGGCGCGAAGACGAGTTGCAGGCCATTTGCAGCCAGGGGCTGAACCTGTTCCGGGTGCTGATAACATTCCTTGCTCCGGTCTTGCCTCGCACGGCGGAGCGTTCCGAGGCATTCCTCAACTGCCCGATATCGCGCAACGGCGACTGGAACGCGCTGGACGCACCGCTGCTGTCGCATCGTATCGGTCCGTACGAGCACCTTCTGACACGGGTCGACACCAAAGCGATTGACGCCATGATCGAATCATCGAGACAAGCGGACGCCATGAGCACGAGCACAAACAACCACAACACCGAGACCATCGACATCGAGCAGTTCTCCAGTGTGGACCTGCGTGTGGCCCGTATCGAGAACGCGGAATACGTGGAGGGCGCGGACAAGCTGCTGCGGCTGACCTTGAATATCGGCGACGGAACCCGCAACGTTTTCGCCGGCATTCGCGCCGCGTACCGCCCCGAGGAACTCGAAGGGAGACTCACCGTAATGGTCGCCAATCTCGAACCGCGCAAAATGCGTTTCGGTGTGTCCGAAGGCATGGTCCTGGCGGCCGGCCCGGGCGGCCACGACATCTTTCTATTGTCGCCCGACGAAGGCGCGCAGCCGGGCATGAAAGTGAAGTGACATAATGCGGCGGCGGTGAACAACCCGGAACACAACCCGCGGCTCGTCGAGCAGATCGACGCCTGGCTGCCGCAGACCCAGTGCACCCAGTGCGGCTATCCCGGCTGCCTGGATTACGCCCGCGCCGTAGCCGCCGGCGAAGCGGACATCGACCAGTGCCCGCCGGGTGGCGAAGCCACCATCGGCGGCCTCGCCGGCCTCCTGGGACGCGCTCCCAAGCCGCTGAACACCGCCTTCGGCATCCACCGGTCGAGAACCCTGGTGCGCATCGACGAGCCGCGCTGTATCGGCTGCACCCTGTGCATCCAGGCCTGTCCCGTGGACGCCATCGCCGGTGCCACGAAGCTGATGCATACCGTCATCGAATCCGAGTGCACCGGCTGCGAGCTGTGCCTGCCCGCCTGCCCCGTCGACTGCATCGACGTGCTTCCGGCTCCCGCTGCCGCGGAGGACGACAGCCCCTGGTCCGAGTACTCCCTGGAAGAGACCGGACGGGCGCGCCGCCGCGCCCGGGCGCGCGTCGAACGCCTGGCACGGCGCCAGCAGGAACAGCGACTGGAGGTGCTGCACAGGAAAGCGCGGGGCCGCGGCCGGATCAAGGAGGAAATCGCGGCGGCCGTGTCCCGGGTGCGGGCACACCGGCGGCGCGCGCAACACGCCGACCATGAATAATGCAAAACGGCGTGAAATCTTCACAAGGCTGCGCCGCGAGAATCCGAAGCCCACGACGGAGCTGCGCTACGGAACTCCCTTCCAGCTGTTGATTGCCGTGATCCTTTCGGCCCAGGCAACGGATATCAGCGTCAACAAGGCCACACAGAAGCTGTTCAAGACCGCAAAGACGCCACAGGCCATCGCCAAGCTCGGCGAGAAGGGCTTAAAACCTTTCATACAGTCTATCGGGCTGTTCAACAGCAAGGCCAGGAACATCGTGCAGACCTGCAAGTACCTGCTGGAACGACACGGCGGCAAGGTCCCACATTCGCGCGAGGAGCTCGAAGCGCTGCCCGGCGTAGGCCGCAAGACGGCCAACGTAGTTCTCAACACGGCGTTCGGTGAGCCCACCATCGCCGTGGACACGCATATCTTCCGGGTTGCGAACCGTACCGGCGTGGCGCCCGGGCGTACCCCGCTGGCGGTGGAGAAGAAGCTGCTGCAAACCGTTCCGGATGAGTTCAAGCGCGACGCCCACCACTGGTTGATTCTCCACGGCCGCTACGTGTGCACGGCCCGCGCGCCGAAATGCCCGCAATGCGTAATCAACGACTTGTGCGAATACAAGGATAAGAACGCATGAGTGGACGGATCGCCGGTTCGGGCATCAGCATCGGCCAACCCCACGCCACGCGACATGTGGAGCAGGCCGTGGCTGCGGCAATGGAGTCATCGGGACTCGAGCATGTCCTGGGACTGTTCCTGTTCCTGACGGACGATCACCTGCGTGGCCTGCAGAGCGCTTTGCGCACTGCGGCGCGGGTCTCACGCTGCACCGAAATCTTCGGCTGCAGCGCCATGGGGGTGTTCACCGACAAGGACTGGACCGTGGACGGCGGCGGCGCCGCGGCACTGGCCATCGGTGACGGCGCGTCGCTGGGGCTGGCGAGCGGAGCCGGGGACGACCGCACCCTGATCTCGCTGGGAACGCCGGGCGCTGCCACCGTCGAATGGCTGGACCAGGCAGTGCCCCGCCTCGGTGCCATTGCCAGCGACAGCACCGGGCGGGGGCCTTTCCAGGTGTGGAGCCACGGGCGGCCCGACAGTACGGGCACCACCGCCTGCAGTCTCGAGGGGGTAAGCATGGACATCGCCGTGGCCCAGGGCGTGCGGCCTTTGACGGCGCCTCTTGAAGTAGCCGAGGCCGACGGCTTCAATCTGGTGAAGCTGGGGAAGTACCCGGCATTGAACGTCCTGATCAACTCCCTGCCGCCGTCCATTCGCAAGATGGAGCGCATTCCGCTGCACATGCTCATGTGCGGCATCACATTCGGTGACCCGGACTCCGCCATAGACGAAGGCCGCTTTCGTCTCGACCACATCGTCGCCGCCAATCCGGACGACTATTCGGTCACGCTGGCCGACGAATTGCACGAAGGCCAGCGCCTGTTCTGGGCACTGCGTGATCGACTGGCGGCGCAGCGCGAGATGGAACGGGTGCTGGACGTCTCGCTGGGTGGTGCTTCCGACCCCCCGGACTTCGCTTTGATGTTCTCGTGCATGGGTCGGGGACCGGGCTTCTACGGCGATACGGACCGTGACATCGAAACGCTTCGGGACAAGTGCCCGGGCACGCCCTTTGCGGGCTTTTACGGCAACGGCGAGATCGCACCCGCCGGCGGTCGCAGCCACCTGTACAGCTACACCGCCGCCATCGGTTTGTGCCGCGGACTCGGAAGCGCCGCCTGACCTGCCCGCAGAGCACGAACTTTCGCCGTCGGGTAAAGTCCGAAAATGGAACGGGCTTCGTGTGAGCAACCGGACAACGTAGACCGATCAATACAAGTGAACAATAGTGGATACGCTGTCATGAAACAGATACCTACAGTCGGGCCCTCCTTCGGAGAGATCCTCAAGCGCCACGGCATCGGTCCGCTGAAGCGCACATCCTTGGCCGAGCTGCAGGTCAACCTCGGGAAGCTGTGCAACCAGGCCTGCAATCACTGCCACGTGGACGCCGGCCCGAAGCGAACGGAGATCATGGCCTGGGAGACCATGGAACGCATACTGGAGTGGATCGATGCGGCGCATATCGCGCACGTGGACATCACCGGCGGCGCCCCCGAGCTCAACCCCGATTTCCGCCGCTTCGTCTCGGAGGTACTGGACGGTGGCGCGCGCGTTACCGCCCGCTGCAATCTCACGGTGCTGCTGGAGCCGGGCCAGGAAGATCTCGCCGGGTGGTACGCCGAGCGGCGCATTCGGCTGGTATGTTCGATGCCCTGCTACACCCGCGACAATGTCGATGCACAACGCGGCAAGGGCGTCTTCGCCAAGAGCATCGATGCGCTCAAGCGGCTCAATGGCGCGGGCTACGGCTGTGACTCGGGGCTGTCCCTCGACCTTGTCTACAATCCCGGAGGACCGAGCCTGCCGCCGTCCCAGGAAGCATTGGAGACGGACTACAAGCAGCGCCTGTGGAATGACTTCGGCATTCGCTTCAACCAGCTGTTCACCCTCGCGAACCTGCCCATCAATCGATTCGCGCATCTTCTGGAGAGCCAGGGAAAGTCCGAGGAATACCAGCGGTTGCTGACTGAAAACTTCAACCCCGCGACGGTGAAGGGATTGATGTGCCGGTCGCTGATCTCGGTGGACTGGCAGGGACGCGTGTACGACTGCGACTTCAACCAGATGCTGGAACTCCCCATGGGTCTGAACGGCACGCGGCACCTTTGGGACATCGACCCTGAATCCGTGGAAGACGAGCACATCCGCGTCGACCGGCACTGCTTCGGCTGCACCGCCGGCGCCGGATCGAGCTGCGGCGGGGCGTTGGTCTAGCGTCCACACCGGATCTGCACCGCGTCCGATCCCCGGGTCGTAGGAGCGGCTTCAGCCGCAATTGCCAAAACGGAATGACGTGCCTTGACCGGGCAATCGCGGCTGAAGCCACTCCTACAATCCGGGGCTGCCCGTCGGGATCGCCACCTCGCCCTCCCAGCCCCCCCGAACCCGCGAGGTCGCCTGGTCGGTGGCCAGCATGCTATACATACGGCATTCACAGGCAGCGCACCGAACAAGACCAATAATGTTGAAACCGCAACGTGCTGGTTTGAGAGCGGCCGGATGCGATCGATTGGCGCGCCTGCTTCGAAAGGAGGAGACATGGTTGGCCGCGGCCGTGCTGGCGGGCGGAGCACTCGCCATCTGGCTGCTCAAGCCGTCGTTGAGCTCGAGCAATCAAGCCCTCGGCCCCCACACAGCGGCACTGTTCGTTCCCTTCGCCGCCGGCCTGGTGGCTCTGGCCCGCTACGCATGGCGGCGGGGACCCGGAAACGGAATGCCCGCCACGCCCCTCGTCGTGTTTGTGTTGTTGAGCACACTGTTCCTCAAAGTGCTGTTCCAGCCTATCGCGCACTACCGCGGCGACGATCCGTGGCGCTACAGCGTCTACGCGCACAACATGCTGGACGAGGGCACTCTTTGGGGATCGGACGGCGTGTACTACAAACACGGGCAAAAGGCCTTTGTCGACCAGCCTGGATATCGCTATTACCTGGCGGCGACCATATGGCTGTCGGGCGGTGAGAACAGGCTGACCCAGATCCTGAGTCTGCTGCTCCTGCTGACCGTCCTCACACTGGGCGTATCGACGCTGACAAGGCTCGACACGAGCCTTTCCCGATATGCGACCCTGATATTGATGTTGTCCGCCCCCTACGCAGCCAAGAACGTAGTGCAAGGTCTGTCCGAATGGCTGGCGGTGTCCCTGGCGATACTGTACGTCGCCGCCCTGACGCGCGATAGACACATCCTGGCGATTGCCCTGCTGGCGCTGGTGCCGTTCGTGAGGCAGAACCTCATCCCGATCGCGTTGGCACTGGCGGCAATCCAGGTGGCGGTCACCAGGAGATACGTTCTGGCGCTGCCTTTCGCCGCCCTGTTTCTGCTACCGGTCTACCACAATCTCTACTACGCGGGCGATTTCAGGCTGCTGGTGGAGAACAGGGGCGCCATCCTCCACCTGGCGACGCCCCTGGGGAGCCTCGTCCCTCACACGCTGCAACTCCTTACCTGGAAGCTGGGAACCTACGTCGGAATCCCGAAAGACCACATCGACCTGCACACGATCGCGGCTGCCCTGCTGT
This sequence comes from uncultured Gammaproteobacteria bacterium, assembly GCA_963731035.1. Lineage (GTDB taxonomy): Bacteria > Pseudomonadota > Gammaproteobacteria > Arenicellales > JAANXG01 > JAANXG01. Next base: position 69,353 of record CAVSUY010000018.1, read on the forward strand.
TCGCCCCGGCGGCCCTGCTCGGGACTCTGTACTTCACGTTCGTAAGGCCGGCGTCGCCGCGAGTCCTTTGCGTCGCAGCCCTGATGCTCATCGCCGGACCGACGATGTTATTCGGAAGCGCCTACTTCCCACGGTTCATCTACACCAATTACACCCTGGCGTTCCTCAGCTTCATCGCCCTTGCCCATCTATGGCCGAATTCCATCTCGGTGACGAACCCGGGACCGTAGGAGCGACTTCAGTCGCGATTCAATCCAACTCACCCCCTAATCAATTCGAGGCGCCGGCATTTTCCACTGCCGGACACGCGAGAGGGAGCTCATTGCCGGTTTGCAGGACATAGGGAGTTCTGCTAGAGTTCGCCAAACAATCGTTTGGTAGTTATGGCCACCACTGCCCCGACACTGCGCGCCGACAATCGCCGGCAGGCCCTGGTGGACGCCGCGGCCGCGGCGTTCAGGGAGTTCGGCTATCACGCCGCCTCCATGCGGGAGGTGGCCAGCCGGGTAGGCATGCAGGCGGGTTCCATGTACTACCACTTCGACTCCAAAGACGAATTGCTGCTGGCGGTCTATGCCGAGGGTGTGCGCCGGATTTCGGACCAGGTCCGGGCCGAGATCGAGGGAATCGACGGTCCCCGCGAACGGCTGCGAGCAGCGCTGGAAGCCCACCTCGACGCCCTGCTCGACGGCAGCGACTACGTGCAGGTGGTGATCCGGGTGCTGCCCAAGGACGCGCCCGGGGTCGAGAGCGAGCTGGTGGCGCTGCGCAGCGACTACGAGACCCTTTTCCGAAACCTGATCGACGACCTCGACATGAGCACAGACAAGAAGCGATATCTGCGACTGTTCCTTATCGGCGCCTGCAACTGGACCCAGGTCTGGTACCACAGGGGAGGCGAATCGCCCCGTGTCATCGCCCGGCGCCTGATGGAATGCGTGGAGGGCGCGCTGTGAGCGCGGCAGCAGGCCAGGCCCTCGCTACCCGGCCTCCCAGGGTCATGATCACCAAGATCGGCCTGGACGGCCACGACCGCGGCAGCCGCCTGATCGCCGCCCACTTGCGAGACCACGGCATGGACGTGGTCTACACGCCGCCCTGGCAGGACATCCCGGCGGTGGTGCGGCTGGCCATGGACGAGGATATCGACGTGGTGGGGGTGAGCTGCCTGGCCACCGACCACCTCCTGGTGCCCAAGCTCATGCGCGCATTGAAGGAGGCGGGACTCGTCCACGTCAAGGTGATCGTCGGCGGCATCGTACCGGAGGAAGACGAACGCGAGCTCACCGAAGCCGGCGTCAGCAGAGTCTTCCACCCGGGCAGCCCGCTGGCGGAGATCGCCGAGACCGTAACCGAACTCACCCACCAGGCCCGCGACCAGGCGGCCGTCAACGCAGGAGACCAGCCGTGAGCGAGGCCAAGCCGATCGATCCCAACCTGAACCTGCGTGAGACCGCGCGCGAGCGCTGGGAGCGCGAATACCACGAGCAACTCCCCCAGGATCGCATCGTCAAGAATCGCTCGGGCATCGAGATCAAGCCGATGTACACCCCCGACGACTGGTCGGAGCAGCGCTACGCGGACGATCTCGGCTACCCGGGGCAGGTTCCCATGACCCGCGGCATCTACCCCACCATGCACCGCGGTCGCACCTGGAGCCAGCGCCAGCTCATCGGCTTCGCCCATCCCCGCGACTACAACCGGCGGCTGCGGGCTCTGATCGAGGCCGGCACCAATGCCGTCAGTCTGATTCCGTGCAACTCCGTCTACCGCGGCTTCGACGCCGACGAGGTGGATCCGGAGCTGCTCGGCACCTGCGGTGTGATGCTCAACACCGTCGACGACATGGACCAGTGTTTCGAGAACATCGACATCGGCTCGCTGTCCACCGCACAGAACGATCCGTCGCCCTTCACGCTGCTCGCTTTCCTGCTGGCGGTGGCCAAACGGCGCGGCATCCCCTGGAACCGGATCACCGGAACCTCCAACCAGAGCGACTACATCTCCCACTTCGTGGCCAACCACATGTTCTTCCGGCTCGCCTTGCCCGGCGCGCGCCGGGTGCTGGTGGACCACATCGCCTTCACCCAGGAGCAGGTGCCGAACTGGAATCCGCTGTCGGTGGTGGGCCAGCACATGCAGCAGGCCGGCGCCACGCCCGCCGAAGCCATGGGCTTTACCCTGTGCACGGCGATCCAGTATGCCGAGGACTGCATCGCCCGCGGCCTGGACCCGGAGAGATTCCTCGAGCGCTTCACCTTCTTCTTCGACATCTCCATCAGTTTCTTCGAGGAGATCGCCAAGATGCGGGCCGGGAGACGCATCTGGCAGCGCCTCGTCAGGGAACGCTTCGGGGTCGCCAATCCCAGGACCTGGCGCTTCAAGTTCCACGGGCAGACGTCCGGCGCCGACCTCACACGCCAACAGCCCCTCAACAACATCGCCCGGGTGGCGGTTCAGGCCATGGCCGGCGTGTTCAGCGGGCTGCAATCGCTGCACACGGACGCCTTCGATGAAGTCCTGAGCGTGCCAACGGAAAGCGCCGCACGAATCGCGGTCAACACGCAGAACATTCTCAAGGAGGAGGCCCACCTCACGGACGTCACCGATCCACTTGGTGGCTCCTACTACGTGGAGGCGCTGACCAACGAGATGGAACAACGCATCGAGGCCGTGATCGGGCAGATCGACGAGGCAGGCGGCATGTTCCACGCCGTCGAGCAGGGCCTGGTGCAGCGCATGATCGGCGAGTCCGCCATGGCGTACCAGCGCAAGGTGGAAAACGGCGAGCAGACCGTGGTCGGGGTCAACGCATACCGTCACGATGGCACGGACGACGTGCACCGCCCGTTGGAGCGGCCGGACCCCGCCGTCGTCGAGGAATATCTCGGCTCGCTCGGCGCCTACAGGAAGGAACGTGACAACGCCGCCGTCAGCCGCGCCCTCGACGAGCTCGCCCGGGCGACTGAAGACGAGAGCGCGAACGTCTACGCGAAGGTCGTCGACGCGGCGTTGGCCGGCGCCACCCACGGCGAGATCGTCGCGCGGCTCAGGGCGGAGTTTGGCGACGGACAACCCTTGATCGTAGTGTGAACGGCACCTCTTCGGCCCGGCAGACGGACGGCGATCTGCTGAATCGGCTTCGCACCGAACGCGCTGCTCTGGCGCGCGCCCTGACCGCCGTGGAATCCGGCGTCGGCGCCGCGCCCATCCTGCACGCGATTCATCCAGCGCTGGGGCACGCGCGCACCGTGGGAATTACCGGTTCCCCAGGCGCGGGAAAGTCCACTTTGATCAACAAGCTCATCGGCGTACTGCGCGCCCGGGGCGAGACCGTTGCCGTGGTGGCGGTGGACCCGAGTAGCCCCTTGTCGGGCGGCTCCATCCTCGGCGACCGCGTGCGTATGACCGACCACCAGACCGACGACGGCGTATTCATTCGCTCGGTGGCGTCGCGGGGTAGCTTCGGCGGCCTGTCTCTCGGCACCGCGCGTCTCATGGATGTATTCGACGCCGCCGGCTATGACTGGGTGATCGTCGAGACCGTGGGCGCCGGCCAGTCGGAAGTCGAAATCGCCGACCTGGCCCAGGCGACGGTGGTGGTATGCGCGCCGGGACTCGGCGACGACGTCCAGGCGATCAAGGCGGGCATTCTGGAGATCGGCGACGTCATCATCGTCAACAAGGCCGATCATCCCCATTCCGACATCACCATGGAACAGCTGCGGTCCGCCGTGAGCCTGCGGCGGCAGCGGGCGGACGTGAAAGTGCTGGCGACGACGGCCACCACCGGTCAAGGCGTCGAGGAACTGTTAGAGGTCCTGGTTGCCCGGGACTACAATCCATCAAAGCGAGGAGCGTTGGACCGGATACGCAAGTTGATTGCCCGCAGCGCCGGACGGCGCCTGGAGCGCAAGCTCATGGCCGACCCGTCCATCGAGGATCTGTGCCGGCGGGTGCAGTCCGGGGAGCTGGACCCGGAATCGGCCGCCGAGTCTCTGGTATCGGACAATGGATGACGCCCGAGCAATCGACGCGGTTGCTGAACACCTCGAGCGGCTCGCCGAGCGCGACGCCTACCTGAACAGCATGGGTGTCAAGCTCGTACGCGCCGCCGCCGACCGCGTGATCATCAGGATGACGGTGCTTGACGGACACCTGAACTTCAACGGTACCTGCCACGGCGGCGTTCTGTTCTCCCTGGCGGACACGGCTTTCGGCCTGGCATCCAACGCCGCCGGGGTGATCGCAGCCGCCGTGCATGCCGACATCGCCTTCTGCGCGCCGGTCAGGTCCGGCGCCGAGCTGGTTGCCGAAGCGGTAGAAGTGTCACGCTCGAAGCGAGTCGGGACCTACCGGGTCGACGTTCGTTCCGGAGACCGCCTGGTCGCCGCCTTCACGGGCACGGTGCACATTACCGACAAGCCCCACGACCCCTGAACCCGCCGGCAACAATCGACCGGCAAAAGGGGACAGATCTATTTTTCCCTCAAAAATAGATCAATCAAATTAAGCGGTCCGAAAATAGATCTGTCCCCTTTTGACAGATCTATTTTTCCCTTAAAATAGATCTGTCCCCTTTTCCGTCCCCTTTTCCCCGGTCTCCTTTGTGCCGCCGTCAGGCCACCAGGTCGTCGAAGAAGGCCTTGATCTTGTCCGTCCAGGAATGCTCCCGGGGATGGTGATGCTTGCCGCTGTTCTGCAATGACTCATCGAACTGATTCAGGAGTTCCTTCTGCTGCTTGGTGAGATTCACCGGCGTCTCGATGCTGACCTTGCAGAACAGGTCCCCAAGCTGACCGTTGCGGACGTTGCGCACTCCCTTGCCCCGGAGCCGGAAGTTTCGCTCGCTTTGCGTCTCGGGTGGCACCTTGAAGCGTACCTTGCCGTCCAATGTCGGGATCTCGATCTCGCCGCCCAGGGCCGCGGTAGTGAAGCTCACCGGCATTTCACACAGGAGGTCGTTTCCAGTTCGCTTGAAAATCCTGTGGGGCTTGAGACGGATCTCCACGAACAAGTCACCGGACACGCCGCCACGGCCTCCCGACTCGCCTTCCCCGGCGAGCCTGATCTGATCGCCATCGTCGACACCCGCGGGCACCTTGACCGACAGGGTCTTGTTTTCCTTGACCAGTCCCGCACCGCCGCAGTCGCCGCAGGGCTTCTCGATGACCGAGCCCGCGCCCCGGCAGTTGGGGCAGGTCTGCTGGATGGAGAAGAACCCCTGCTGCATCCGCACCTGTCCAGCGCCGCCGCAGGTCCCGCAGGTCTTGCGGGAGGACCCGGGAGCCGCCCCGGAACCGTCGCAGGTTCCGCAGGTCACGGTAGTGGGCACCCGGATGCTGACCTCCGTCCCCCGCACCGCGTCTTCCAGACTCAGTTCGAGGTTGTACTTGAGATCGGCGCCCCGGCGCCTGCCGCCCCGGCGGCCGCCTGCAGCGCCGAAAATGTCGCCGAAAATGTCGCCGAAAATGTCGCCGAAGCCCCCCGCTCCGGTGTGAAACCCGCCCCCCGAGGAAGGATCCACCCCGGCATGCCCGAATTGATCGTAAGCCGCGCGCTTCTGGGGGTCGCAAAGAACTTCGTAAGCCTCCTTCGCATCCCGGAAGCGGTGAACGGAATCCACGTCCTCCGGATTGCGGTCCGGATGATGCTTCATGGCCAGACGCCGGAATGCCTTCTTGATCTCGGCTTCGGACGCGTCCCGGCTCACACCAAGCGTTTCGTAGTAGTCTTTCTTGGACATGCCCTGTTATTCGCTTAGTTCATTGCCGACTGCAAACACGCGCGCGCACAGGCGGAGCGTCCCGCCTGTGCGCGCGTGTTCATACCTTAGTCGAAACTTCAGTTCTTGTCGTCGTCCTTGACCTCTTCAAACTCGGCATCCACGACATCGTCGTCACTGCGACCGCCCTGGTTGCCCTCCTGGCTACCCTGTCCTCCGGCCTGGGCCTGCTCGGCCCCGCCGGCGGCATCCGACGTCTGCTGGTACATCTGCTCCGCCAACTTGTGGCTGGCGGTAGCCAGCGCCTCGGTCTTCGACTTGATTTCCGCGGCGTCCTCGCCCTTCGTGGCTTCTTCCAGCTCGCCGATGGCGGACTCGATCTGCTCTTTGTCCGCGGCTTCGAGCTTGTCGCCCAGGTCGGTCATGGACTTGCGCACGCTGTGGACCATGGACTCACCCTGATTCCGGGCTTCGACCAGCTCGCGGGACTTCTTGTCCTCTTCCGCGTGCCGCTCGCCGTCCTCGACCATCTGCCGGATCTCGTCATCGCTGAGACCCGAGCTCGATTTGATAACGATCTTGTTCTCCTTGCCGGTGGCCTTGTCCTTCGCCGAAACATGCATGATGCCATTGGAGTCGATGTCGAACGTCACCTCGACCTGCGGCACCCCGCGCGGGGCCGGCGGTATGTCCGCCAGGTCGAAACGACCGAGGGACTTGTTGTCCTTGGCCATCTCGCGCTCGCCCTGCAGCACATGGACGGTTACCGCCGTCTGGTTGTCGTCGGCGGTGGAGAACACCTGGGATGCCTTGGTCGGAATCGTGGTGTTCTTCTCGATGAGCTTGGTCATCACGCCGCCCAGGGTCTCGATGCCGAGGCTGAGGGGCGTCACGTCGAGCAGCAGTACATCCTTGACGCTGCCGCCCAGCACCCCGCCCTGGATGGCTGCACCCACCGCGACGGCCTCGTCCGGATTGACGTCCTTGCGCGGCTCCTTGCCGAAGAAGGCTTTCACCGCTTCCTGCACCTTCGGCATACGGGTCTGGCCACCCACCAGAATGACGTCGTCGACTTCACTCGCAGAAAGGCCGGCGTCCTTCAACGCCACCTTGCAGGGCTCGATGGTCCGCTTGACCAGCTCTTCGGTCAGGGCTTCGAGCTTGGCTCGCGACAGCTTCATGGTGAGATGCTTCGGTCCAGCTTTGTCGGCCGTGATATACGGCAGGTTGATCTCGGTCTGGTTGCTGGAAGACAACTCAATCTTGGCTTTCTCGGCCGCTTCCTTCAGGCGCTGCATCGCCAAAGGATCGCCGCGCAGATCCATGCCCTGCTCCTTCTTGAATTCGTCCGCCAGGTAATCGATCACACGGCGGTCGAAGTCTTCGCCGCCCAGGAAGGTATCGCCGTTGGTGGACAGTACCTCGAACTGGTGCTCGCCCTCGACTTCCGCGATCTCGATGATCGATATGTCGAAAGTACCGCCGCCGAGGTCATAGACGGCCACTTTATGGTCGCCCCTCTTCTTGTCCAGACCATAGGCCAGCGCCGCTGCAGTGGGCTCATTGATGATGCGCTTGACTTCCAGGCCGGCGATCTTGCCGGCGTCCTTGGTGGCCTGGCGCTGGGAATCGTTGAAATACGCCGGCACAGTGATGACCGCCTCGCTGACTGTCTCGCCGAGATAGTCCTCTGCGGTCTTCTTCATCTTTTGCAGCACGCGTGCCGAGATCTCGGGGGGCGCCATGTCCTTGCCGTTCACGTTGACCCAGGCGTCGCCGTTCTGCGCCTTGACGATCTTGTACGGCATGAGCTTGAGATCCCGCTGCACGACGTCCTCGGCGAACTGGCGGCCGATCAGCCGCTTCACCGCGAACAACGTGTTGTGCGGGTTGGTTACCGCCTGCCGCTTGGCGGACTGGCCGACCAGAACCTCCCCGTCATCGCTGAACGCCACCACGGATGGCGTCGTTCGATCACCCTCGCTGTTCTCGATCACCCTTGCCTTGTCGCCGTCCATCACAGCCACGCAGGAGTTGGTCGTGCCAAGGTCAATACCGATTATCTTTCCCATTGTGTCACCCCGGTTACTTGCGAATAAGAATTCATAGATTGATCAGATTAATGGGTCCGCGACCCCGCGTATTCAAGCCGTTTCGCCCTCGGGCTGCGTCTGGTTCTGGGGCTTCTTGGCCACGACCACCATGGCCGGCCGCAGCAGGCGGTCATGGATGGTGTAGCCCTTCTGTATCACCGCCAGGATATGATTGGGGGGCACGTTGTCCGACTCCTGGGTGGTCATCGCCTGGTGGCGCTCCGGATCCAGCTTGTCCCCCTTGCGGGGATCCACGGTCTCTATGGCGAACTTCGACAGGGCACTGTCCAGCTGCTTCAAGGTCAGGTCCAGCCCCTCCTTCATCTTGGCCACCGCCCCGGTGTCGTCGTCCCGGATCTCGAGAGAACGCGCGATCTCGAGACTGTCGCGCACGGCCAGTACTTCCGACGCAAATCCCTCAATGGCGTACTTGCGGGCGTTGGCGACCTCGTTCTCCGCGCGGCGGCGGATGTTCTCGGCCTCCGCCACGGCTCTCAGGTAACTGTCCTTCTGTTCCGCGAGTTCGGCGCGCGCCGTCTCGAGCTGCTGATCGAGCGACTCTTCCGCCGGGGCCGGGTCGCTCTCCGCACGGGCATCAGATGCTTCGTCCGGCGCCTGAGAGCCCGGGCGCTGCGCCCCGCCGAGCGCGTCGCCGGATGTCTCACCTGCACCACCCGGACCCGCCGGGCCCGACTGCTCTGTTCGATTATCGCCGCGCCGGGCCGCGTCGGATTGCGGCATGCCGGACTGTGCTGGCTTTGGCTTATCTGACATAGTTTCCCCGTTGTTGCTGCGGTTTTTCACGTCAGCTTGGGACATGGGGATCGGCCCGGGCCAGTTCAAGCGTGGACGGGGATTTTTTAGGAGCGCTCGGCCGCGGGCCTGCAGCACACAGCGCCGGGATTCACAGGCCCCGGGGCGGGTAATCGCGGCTGAAGCCGCTCCTACGATCCGGGGTTCTGCGCCGCAAAGGGTCAAGGGGCAGCGCCATGTAAAGCCACGGATTGTAGGAGCGACTTCAGTCGCGATTGAACCCGACCGGCCCCCTCCGCCGGCAACACGGAGAGAGAACAACTCGCCATCTCCGTTGCCCTTGCAATCGGGGGATCAACGCGGCGCCCAGCGCCGCCTGCGGGAATCAGGTCGAGGCGGACGAGCCTGTGTCGTGAGACAGCGCCCCGCTCAGGAGCTTGGCAGTGATATCCACCACCGGGATGACCGCGCCGTAGCGCATCCGGGTCGGTCCGATCACCCCCAGGGTCCCCACCACTTTGCCGTCCGCTTCGTAAGGGGCGGTCACGACGCTGCAATTGTTGAGAGCCTCGTAGCCGGACTCCTCCCCGATAAATATGTTGATTCCGTTGACGCGCATACTGCGGTCCAGCAGATCCAGCAGATCGTTCTTGGTCTTGAATGCATCGAATAGCTGCTGCAGCGTGTCGATCTCACACAGGTCCGGCACGCTCAACAGCTTCTCCTCGCCGCTGAGCAGCATCTCCTCTTCCTCGGCCGCTTCATTCTCCAGTAGCTTGCTGGCCATGGAATACGCGGTCCGGGTGACCCGCTGGATCTCGGTGGTATCGGCCTGAACCTCCTCGAGCAGCTTGCGGCGCACGTCGTTGAGCGCGAAGCCCCGGTAGGTATGATTGAAGTAGTTGGCCGCCTCCACCAGCTCGGAGGGAGAGTAGTCACGGTCAACAGGAATCACCCGGTTCTGCACCCTGCCGTCCTCGGTCACCAGGATCGCGAGGACCCGGTCTTGGGACAACTGCAGGAATTCCACCTGCTTCAGGCAGGCATTCTGCTGATTGGCGATCAGCACGACGCCGGCGAAGCTGGTGACATTGGCGAGCACCTCCGAGACCCGGGAAAGCAGAAGCTGCGGATCGCGCTCGGCCCCCAGCTGCTCCTGGAGCTTCTCCACCGCCCGGCCATCCAGTGGTCTGATTTTCAGCAGTGTATCTATGAAGAAACGATAGCCCTGCTGGGTCGGAATCCTGCCGGAAGAGGTATGGGGCGCCCGGATCAGTCCGAGGTCCTCGAGATCCGACATGACGTTGCGTACCGTCGCCGGACTGAGGTTCATGTTGATGTGCCTGGCGAGGGTGCGCGAGCCCACCGGCTGCCCGTCGCCGACGTGCAGCTCCACCAGAGTCTTGAGCAGCTCTTCAGCGCGCTCGTTGAGTTTGATCACCGGCACTTCAATATTTCAGTTGCCAAAGAAACCGTTTCGCTCATGAACACCCGTCGCACCTCACCCCGTTGCACTGCCCGCGACCGAGCCTGCCGCCAGGTATGGTGGCGGGCAACCCGGGCACAAAACCAAGCCCCCAACGAGAGGCCCATTGGCTAAATATGACCTCGCGGCGTGAAAAAATAAAGCCTCGGAGCAAGACCCGGCGGTACGCCTCGCTTCCCGCCGAACAGCCGGCCTTCGCGCGGCGTACAGGAAATGTATAGCAATGGGGACCGGGCCCGGTAAATCAGGTTAGAATTCAGGCAGAATTCCGGTTCACCTTCGGCTCCCCGGACATAATCCAGGTGACGGCGAACAGCGCGTGGCTTCCCTTTTCAAAACCATAGGTCTTTTTGGCAAGTACAAGGACCCGAGCGTCAACGACGCTGTCTCCGGGCTCGCCGAATATTTGAAATACCGCGGCGTCGAGGTCGTGGTGGGGGAAACCACGGCCGATGAGATCATGGTCGGGAAATCCCACAAGGCACTCAGCGAGGCCGATCGCGGCCGCCTGGATCTGGCCATCGTGATCGGCGGGGACGGCACCATGCTGCACGTCGCCCGCTCCCTCGCCCCCCACGACACGCCGCTGGTGGGCGTCAACATGGGCCGCCTCGGCTTCCTGACCGACATCCCCCTGCACGAAATGTATGAGGACGCCGGCCGCATCCTTGACGGGGAATACAAGACCGAGCAGCGCATGCTGCTGGACGTAGAGGTCTGGAAACGGGACAAGCTGGTCAAGCGCGACACAGCCCTCAACGACATGGTGATCGGCAAAGGCGAGTTCGAAAGACTGATAGAGCTGCAGATCTATGTGGACGGCGAGTTCGTCACCAGCATCCGCTGCGACGGCATCATCGTCGCCACCCCCACCGGCTCCACCGCCTACGCCCTGTCCGCCGGCGGCCCGATCATGCATCCCCAGCTGGCGGCCCTGATCCTGGTGCCCGTGTGCCCGCACACGCTGAGCATGCGCCCCATCGCGCTGAAGGATTCCAGCGTGCTCGATTTCACACTGGCCGATACCAGCGCGGATCGCGCCCATATCTCTTTCGACGGCCAGATCGGTTACCACTTCGCCGGCGACGAGAAGGTGCGCGTGAAGCGCTCCGACAGCACCGTGAAGCTGGTCCGCACCCTGGAGAACAACCACTACGCGGCGCTGCGCTCGAAGCTGGGGTGGGGAGATCCCATCTAAGCCATGTCCCTGTCCTCCCTGTACGTGCGCGACTTCGCCATCGTCCGCAAGATCGAGCTGGAGCTCGAGCACGGCCTGACCGTGGTGACCGGTGAAACCGGGGCCGGCAAGTCCGTCATGATAGATGCCCTGGACCTGGTGCTGGGAGCCCGGGGCGACAGCAGCACCATTCGCCACGGCGCCGACAGTGCCGAGGTGCTGGCGGGTTTCGAGCTGGAAGCCGGCGGCGACGCGGCGGGCTGGCTCAGCGAACACGAACTGGAGGATGAAGGCGGCTGCGTCCTGCGGCGTATCGTTTACCGGGACAAGCCCACCAAGGCCTTCATCAATGACCGCCCAGTCACGGTGCAGACACTGCGCGACCTGGGCGACCTCCTGGTGGATATTCATGGCCAGCACGAGCACCAGTCGCTCCTGAAGAAGGAAGTCCAGCGACGGGTCCTTGACGACTATGCGGGCCAGACCGCGGATGTCGAGAGCCTGGCTGCGCTTTACGAGGACCATCAGTCACTGGTTCAGCGCCGGGAGTCCTTGTCCCGCCAGGCCGGCGACCGGGACTCACAGCTGGAGCTGTACCGCTACCAGCTCGACGAATTGGAACGGCTCGATCTGAAGGAAAACGAGTACCTGGAACTGGAGCAGGAGCACGACCGCCTGGCGCACGCCAGCGAACTCCTCGACGGCATGCGCTTCGCCGCGGACGCGCTCTACGACGCCGACGACACGTCGGTGACAGACGTGCTCGCCCAGGCCGGCCACAGGATCGAGGGCCTGGTCGAGTACGAGTCCCGGCTTTCGGAAGTGCTGTCGATGCTGGGCAGCGCCCGGGTGGAGATCGAGGAAGCGGCCAGTCAACTGCACCACCTGCTGGATCGGACCGAGCTGGACCCCGAGCGTTTGAACTGGCTCCAGGAGCGCATCGGCACCATCGTCGATCTTTCGCGCAAGCACCGCTGCGCCCCCGACGAGCTTATCGAGGTAACCGGGAAGCTCCGCCAGTGGGTCGGCGACCTCGAAGATGCCGATATGAACCTGGAGGCACTCGAGGCCCGGATCGATGAAACGCGCCGCAAGTACGATGCGCTCGCGGACAAGGTCAGCGAGCGGCGCAGCGGTGCAGCCACGGCTCTGGGCGAAGCGGTGACCGGCCTGATGCAGCAACTTGGCATGCAAGGGGGCGTGTTCACACCGGGCGTGGAAACCCGGACCGGCGAGCCCACCCGCTATGGCTACGACCAGGTCGAATTTAATGTCGCTGCAAACCCGGGGCTGCCTGCCAGGCCCATGAGCAAGGTGGCGTCAGGGGGCGAGCTGTCGCGCATCAGCCTCGCCATCCAGGTGGTGATCGCCCGGCTGGGGCGGGTCCCCACCCTGGTGTTCGACGAGGTGGACGTCGGAATCGGCGGGCGGGTGGCGGAGATCGTGGGCCAGCAGCTGCGCGCTCTCGGCGGCAGCCGGCAGGTCCTGTGCATCACCCACCTGCCCCAGGTTGCGGCCCAGGGTCACCAGCACCTGTACGTAGCGAAGCACGACGGCCAACCCGTGCAAGTCGACATCGATGGCCTCGGCACAGAGGAACGGACCAGAGAAATTGCCAGAATGCTGGGGGGCATCGAGATCACCGACCAGAGCCTCGCCCACGCCCGGGAAATGCTGACGCGGGCGGAACACGGCGACCCCGACGAACGCACCCGCCGGGCCGGAACGTGAATCAGGCTACGGAAACCCTGCCCGGCGCCGCCACGGCGGTCCGGAAGGCCCGCCGGGAGGATGTGGGTGCCATATCGGGCCTTCTGGTGGAATACGCGCGCATGGGGAACGTCCTGCCCAGGACCAAGGCCGACATCGTGCGAAACATCGACCTGTTCCGGGTGGCCGAAACGGATACGGGGGTAACAGGCTGCGGCGCGCTGGAGATCTTCACCCCCAACCTGGCGGAAATCCGCAGCCTGGTGGTGGCAAAGGACCACAAAGGCACCGGCACCGGCCGGCTCCTGGTGGAGCACCTGGTCCGGGATGCCCGCGCTCGGGGACACCGGCGGTTGATGGCCCTCACCTACGTGCCCGTCTTCTTCCACCGCATGGGCTTTGAGACTGTTTCCAGGCACGACTTCCCGGAGAAGGTCTGGGGAATCTGCGTGACCTGCTACAAGTTTCACCGCTGCGACGAGGTCGCGGTGCTCAAGTACCTTTGATCCGGCCGCCATGCTGCTTCAAACGGGCTTTCGTGGGGCCGGCGCTTTGGGTATCATGCGCCACATCCGTTCGAGCAACACCATGCAAAACACTCTCAAAACCTTGATCCTGGTCGCGGCCACGGCCATCGTGCTGTCGGGCTGCGGTTTCTTCCGGGTGGAGATTCAGCAGGGCAACTACATTACCAAGGAGCAGCTGCAGCAGCTCAAGCAGGGCATGACCAAGCGTGAAGTGCGCTACGTCATGGGGACGCCCCTGGTGGTGGATCCGTTCCACGAAAAGAACCGCTGGGACTATGTGTACGCCTACTCTCCGGATCTCGGCACCGACTTCGAGAAGCACCGCATCACTTTGTTTTTCACGGACGACAAGCTGGCCCGGATCACCGGGGACATCAACGGCACCGACCTGGCCGACGCCTACGAAGGCACCGGCGGCACCCGCGTCACCTCGCCGACCCAAGCCTCGGACAAAGGCTTTTTCAGCAAGCTCTTCCACCGGAACGAGTAGCCGTAGCAATGCCGTGGAACCACGGATTGCAGGAGCGACTTCAGTCGCGATCCCTCACCTCGCGTCCGCTCATCTCGTCCTCCTCCCCCTTGGGGAAAAGGGAGCCTGCTTCGAACGCCATCCCGGGCCCCAACCGCGACGATCCCTTCGCCACATAGCCATCCCCTCCCCCTTGCGGGGAGACGCCGGGGTAAGGGGGCTGCAAGAGGAGGCATAGAGCCTCCTGCCTTCCCGACTGTAAATGGGAGCGGGCACCAAACAGACCGAGCTGCGGCTCGTTATCTCTGCCCCATCGACTTTCCCTGCCTCGCCAGCTCGCGCCGCGCGTCCTTGGGATCCGCGATCAGCGGACGGTAGATCTCGATGCGATCTCCGGGCTCCAACCGATGGTGGTGGCTCACGCGCTCACCGAACACACCGATATTGGTCAAATCGATGCCGGGACACTGCTCTGGAAGGCCGCTGCAGTGGATGGCTTCCGAGACGGTGGTACCGGGCGCGACATCCAGCGCGATCAGCCATTGCCGCTCGGGCGTGGCATAGACCACTTCCACCCGGAAATCGTCGTCAGCCATAAACCTCGGCCGCCCTGCGCTGAAACGCGTCGAGCTGCCGGCTGGCGATTTGGGAGAAGACCGGCCCCACGAGGCGGGACACGAACGTATTGGAGAAATCGAACTCCAGATCCAACTCAATCTTGCAGGAACCGGAGTCCAGCTCGATGAACCGCCAGATTCCGTTCAAGGTACGGAATGGACCGTCCACCAACTCGATGCGTACCGAGCGGCCCGTGTCAACGTAATCTCGCGTGGTGAACGAACGATGCAGGCCTTTGAAACTGATATCGATGGACGCAACCATTTGACCGTCCGATCTTTCTACGATGCGCGAGCTGGAGCACCAATTCAAAAACTCGGGGTAGCGTTCGATATCGACCACCAGGTCGTACATCTGCCGGGCGCTGTAATTCAACAACGCGCTGCGATTGACCTTATACACGGCGCAGCACCGGGCCGAAGACCAGCGCCACGAATATCCCGCCCACGGCGATCGGGACCAGGTAGCGCTTGAGAACGTGCAGCAACGATGCGGCGCGACCCCAGCCCGTGGCGGCTACGAAAGTATCGCGATCTATTTTCCAGCCCACGAAGACAGTCATCAACATTCCAATGAGGGGAAGCAGAATCTGCGCCGAAAGTATATCCATCACGTCAAACAAACCGAAATGCTTTTCTATGCCCATAAATTGGAACTCGAACGAGAACGAGCTGAAGGAAAGCAACGCCAGCAAGCCTCCGATCCACGCCACCACCGACGCCAGGACTGTGGCTGAAAGTCTCGATTTTCCGGTCCTCTCTGCGATCCACGAAACCAGAAACTCCATCAACACCAGTGCGGTGGTCGCCACCAGCAAAAACAACAGAACATAGAAAGCCGTCAGATACAACCGGCCGAGGGCAACGGATGACAAGGCGACGGGAATCGTCTCCACTGCGAAGGAGATGCCTTCGGTACCGGGCTCGCCGGCCGCCAGGACCGGGAGAATGCCCGCGCACGCCAAGGCGACGAACAAGGTGTCGATGCCCACCACGCCGAGCACCAGTGGGCCGACTCGCGCGCCCCGGGTCAAGTGCGTACCCAGTATCATCATCGCGCCCATGCACACGCCGAGGGTGAAGAACGACTGTGTAACTGCATCCACCACGAGGCGGCCCGACAGCTTCGACCATTGCAGGGTCCAGTCGAGATCCGTAATCCCGGCAACACCATAGCGCCGAAGCGACAAGGCTCCCAGAGCCGCAGCGATGACGAAGATCAGCAGCACCAGCCACTTGCTGAACCGCCCTACTCCCGCGCCGATACCCCTGGCCACCACCCAGCCGAGCGCCAGCACGAATAAGGTATGCCAGCCCAGCAGCCGCTCGGGATCGGTTATCAGGGAATGGAACATCAGCCGCGCCACGCCGGCCGAGACATCGTGAAAGCCTCCAAACACGGACCGTACCGTGTACGCCATCATCCATCCGGCAATCACCGTGGTGTACGACAGAATCAGGACCACGGTGACCAGAACCACGATTCCCGCGTATTGCCACAGGCCTGCGGTGCGAGATCCCTGCAAAAGGAAGCCGAAGTTGGTCGATGGATGACTGTGACCCAGACGGGCCAGCGCCAGCTCAGCTACCAGCAGCGGCATGCCCACCAGGGCGACGCCGGCCAGGTAGAAGAGTGGAAACCACAGCGAGTCGTATTCCAACACCAGATAGGGGAAACGCCATACGTCGCTCAATCCCAGGCACACGCCGGCTGCGGCGAACACGAACAAGCCCGGTGATATCCTGTCCGGCGGGTCCTCCCCGGTCGATTCAGCGTCAGTCAATGTCGGCGGTGTTGTTTGTGGGTGAGATCGGGTGTATCGCCACGGTCGATATTTGATATGTTACGCCCCCTTATTGTAATCGCTTGCCGTCGAAATTCCCCATGGGAAAAACCAAGGCCAAAACACCCTCGAACACCATCGCGCTGAACAGGAAGGCCCGCTTCGACTTCCATATCGAAGAGGACTTCGAGGCGGGCATCGCTCTCGAGGGGTGGGAGGTCAAGAGCCTGCGAGCGGGGCGGGCGAACCTGAAGGAAAGCTATGTCATCATCAAGGACAACCAACTCTTTCTGCTGGGTTCCCACGTCGCCCCGCTGCCGTCCGCGTCCACCCATATCCACCCGGACCCTGTGCGGACGCGTAAGCTGCTGATGCACCGGGCGGAGATAGACCGCCTGGTAGGCGCCGTGGAACGGCAAGGCTATACCCTCGTACCCCTGTCGCTTTACTGGAAGAATGGCCGGGCGAAGCTCAAGATAGCCCTCGCGAAAGGCAAGAAACAATATGACAAGCGAGCCGCCATCAAGCAGCGCGAATGGGAACGCGACAAGCATCGGATCCTGAAGAGCAATCGCTGAGCCGCGAACCGGCCCCGGACGGGCGTGGGCCTTGAATTCCGCTGTAAAACAACCCAGATATCGGATATAGTTCACTGAATCCTCATGGGGGCGACTTGGCTTCGACGCGGGTCGCGAAACCATTGGGGCATGCCGAGGCGCGGATCCCCTCGTAAATCCAGCCGCAAACTTATAGTTGCCAACGACGACAACTACGCTCTAGCCGCCTAATACCGGCTGGACTTCCCGCCCGACCTGCCCGTGGGTTGGGATCCGGGGAGTCAAATCACACGGGACCGCGTAGTATCGCGTCCGTTGGTGCTGCGTTAAACTCAAGCGGACTCGCCGGTTATCGCGCTTGTTTGTCGGTGCGTGGCCGGTTAATCGAACGACAAACTAAGCATGTAGAACCAATGAGCGGAGGGCCCGCGGACGCGGGTTCGAGTCCCGCCGCCTCCACCAGACCAGCGAAGGCCGCCCACGGACGGCCTTTCTTATTCCTGGGGACGGGCAGAGCCGCTCGACCTCGCCTCCGCCCGCAGGCAGGTCTGATACCTGTCTTTCAACTCCTCGAAGGAAAAGCGGAAGCAGAACAGGTAGTACCACTCGTACTGAACGGGCGGCGTACCCAGGAAGCTGAACATCTGCCGGACCCGGGTGTATTCCACTGCTCTGCTCTTTCGGCTGGCGAACCTGTAGAGCACGAAGCGGCGCCAGCGGTAGCGGAACTTCCAGTACGAGTCCTCGGCAAAACCGGTCCGGCGGCTTCGATCCTCCATGAACTTCCGGTACCGCTGGCCGGTGTGGCCGCTCTGGATGTTTCGGTTATCGAACCGAACCTGGGAGCTGGCCTGCTTGTTCATGCCGAAGGCGCGCCGGTCCACGCCTGCCTCTTCCAGAATCCTGCGAGGGATCGGGCGATCATAACCGCCGCCCAGCCGCCAGGGTCGCATCTCGTCGGAATGCATAATCCTGTGAATCTCGCGATTGCGGGTCGACGCGATTCGGGCCGGCGGTAGCATCAACATTCCGATTCTCAATCGGTATTCGCAAAGACCGTAGCCGCCTTGAAAGCGTAGCCAGGACGCGCGATTGTCGTCGAACACTCTTGACTTTGCCATGCCCCACACCGTATCGCCCCCGTGCCCGGAAACCAGTATCCGGTGGGCGAGAAGATCCTCAAGGACAAAATAGGGTGCGCCCATCGAGTGAGGGACGATGCAG
Organism: uncultured Gammaproteobacteria bacterium; assembly: GCA_963731035.1. GTDB lineage: Bacteria > Pseudomonadota > Gammaproteobacteria > Arenicellales > JAANXG01 > JAANXG01. The sequence continues at coordinate 87,475 of CAVSUY010000018.1, forward strand.
AATTCGCTGAGATCCGCGGTCTGGCCAAGCAGATCCCTGTTACCTACCGTGCAGCGCAGGTTCAGCGCACGGGCGATCTCCTCGCCGTTGTCCGCGCCACCCCCCTTCGCCGATCGAACGAACGTCATCGCCTCTTCGCATCCGGCCCGGGCCGCGAGCACCGCACAGGCGTTGGTATCGTAGCCCCGGCTGCACGCAGCGAGCGGGTCGTACGGGAAGCGTCGTTCAGCGCTCGCCGCGTTGTCGAGCACCTGCTTCACCGAGCCCGCCAACAGCCGGTAGTAGCTATGGTAGTCCGAAAAGGGCGCGCATTCCGGATGGCGATGGAATGAGACCCTCATTTTCCGGTCCACGGTCATGATGTGCCCGAAATTCAGACGGACGCGGTTCCCCTCCGCGGTTCGCAGTTTTCCGTCGACGGAGTATCCCCGTCGCGCGATGCGAATGAAATCGTCATAGTAGAAGGGATACGATCGGTCCGGCGCCTCTCCGGCCAGAACCTGGGCGAAGATCGGCGAGTTCGATACGAACAATGTCCCGTTCCGCCAAATGCTGTGAATGGGAAAGATGTTGTCGCTGCCTGCCCAGAATCGCGCGCTTCCCTGGTCGCAGGCGCCCCCGGAGCCGCACACCACGGTCGCAGTCAAAGCAGACGCCGCATCCACCGGCCCGTTCCAGGCGCCCTCGAAGAACCCGTCCTCGCGGATCTCGACCTGCTCGCCATGATAGACCGTGACATTGCCGCGTCCCTTCTCGAGCACCGCGCCCCAGGCGAGCCGGGGGAGCGCAGTGCGGCATTCAAAATCAAACTGCATCATGGGTCGAACGTCGCGCTGTGTAGTCGTGCGGTTGGCGGCCGGCCATCTCGGGAGAAACGTATCGGGCCTTCAATGAATTGAAGGAAAACTGGTGTGCAAACAGGTAATACCACTCAAAGACGGCCGGCCTGTTGTTCAGAAAGCTGAACATGCGGCGCAAGCGCGTGTATCTGACCTGCCGTTTGCGTGGGGACGACAACCTGGTGAGTATGAACCACCGACAGGAATTACGAAATCTCCAGTACCGATCGACGACAGGGTCGACCTGGCGAGCCCGTTGCTCCATGAAGGCACGATACGCCGGTCCGATGGCGCTTCGTTGAACCGCCGGCCCATCAAGCCGCACTTGGGAGCTCGCCATCTTCCTCATACCGAATGCCCGCCTGTCCACGCCGGCTTCTTCAATGATCCGTCGCGCAATCGGGCGGTCGTAATTGTTGCCGACGGACCACGGTTTCATTTCCGTAGAGCAGTTGATCCGGAGAATTTCACGGTTGTGGATGAAGCCTATGCGGCTTGGAAGAAAGACCAGAAACCCCACTCTCAACCTGAACTCGAGCAGGCCATAGCTGCTGACATATCGAAGCCACGATATGCAGCCGTCGTCAATGTAGCCAGCGCTTCCCTTGCTCCATATCATGCCGCCACTGCTTCCGCTCACGAGTATCCTGCCGGCGAGAATCTGCTCGAATGCCGAATAAGTGGGATACATGGAATGAGGCACAATGCAGAATTCACTCAAGTCCGCCGTATCAAGGAATGCGCGTTTGTCTGCCGTGAAACAGCGCATATTCAGGGCATCGGCGATGTGCTCTCCGCTGTCCGACTCATCCTCCCTCGCCTCAGAGGACGTGAACGTAATCGCCTCCGTACAACCCGCCCGAGCCGCCAGAGCCGCGCAGGCATTCGCGTCGTAGCCCCCGCTGCAACTGGCGAGCGGCTTGTAAGGGAAGCACCGGGAGCTTGAGGCTCCATTATCCAGCACCTGATGTACTGAGCTCGCCAGCAGCCGATAATAGGACTCATAGTCCGAGAACGACGCGCATGCCGGGTGACGGGAAAAGGAGACATACAGATTCCGATCTACCGTCATGACATGTCCGAAGTGCAATCGAAGCCTGTTTTCCGAGGCGGTTCGCAGGCTGCCGTGAGCGTTGTAGCACCTTCCTGGCGAGGCGGATGAAATCATCGTGGTAGAACGGATAGGAAGGATCGGGTGCTTCTCCGGCCAACACCTGGGCGAAAACCGGCGAATTGGATACGAACAGGCGATCCCCGACGGCAACGCTGTGCAGCGGATAGAGGTTGTCCGTGCTGGTCCAGAATCTGACGTCAGCGTCATCGCTTTGACCTCCGGTGCCGCAAGCCACCGTTGCCTCGAGCGCTGCCGCGAATTCCCCCGGCCCGTTCCACACACCCTCGAAGAACCCGTCCTCGCGGATCTCGACCTGCTCGCCATGATAGACCGTTACATTGCCGCGCCCCTTCTCGAGCACCGCGCCCCAGGCGAGCCGGGGAAGGGTCGCGCGGCAGACGAAGAGGAATCTCACGATAGCGGGAGGTACGGCTGGCGCCTGCGCCGTGCGGCGACCCCACGTCAGGCTGCTTCGAAAGATCGCAGGACGGTGAAGCTTCAAAGCTTTCTGGCCTCGTCCAGGCAAGCCCGCACCTGCTGCCCCACCATCATGGGGCCGGGCGCTGCCGCACCACCTGGCCGGCTTGTCAGGTCGTACACACGCAGGCGGCCGCGTACAAAGTCGCCCCAGTTGATCCGGCTGCTCCATTTCAGGCGCCTCGCCATGATCAGGTTCACGTCCCCATCGCAGGGCCGGGGCCGGTACGCCCACATCAACTTCCGTAGCCGGGCGTCGATCCGTTCGTTGTAGCGAGAAATCTCGCTGCTCATCGCGGCCCCGCGGGCGGCGCGGGCGCCCAAGTACTCGAGCCGCTGCCTGGGTTTCAGCGCCTGAAGCTGCTGAAGGTGGAACCTGAGACGACTGAAAATGAATATCGCGCGTCGGCGGATTCTCCGACCCTTGCGGCGGCCCCCTCGTTTGCGGTCGACGTTGTGCCGAACCTCGTCGGTCGGGACCTCGGTATTGATCAGGATCAGCGTCCGCACCGCTTCCCCCTGCTCCCGGAGCTGCTGAGCCATTTCATAAGCCACAATGCCGCCGATACACCCACCGCCGAGGTAATACGGCCCCTCGGGCTGCACGGTGCGTATGGCGTCGATAAAACGGGCGGCCAACCACTCCACCTCCGGGTACTCGTCGGCCTCGTCTCCGCTGTGCTCCACTAGGCCGTAGAACGGCTGGTCCTCCCCCAGGTGCTTCGCCAGCCCGCTGTATGTCGATCCCACGACGTCGTCGTCACCCCTTCCTCCCGGCACGAAGAAGAATGGGGTGTGCGTTCCTCCGGTTTGCATAGGCACCAGTGGCGAGCCGTCGGCGGTGGTCGTCGCCCCGGGTTGAAAATCCGCGCGTCCCGGGTCTTCCGAGCGCTCCGAGTCCCCGCAACGCTCGTCAAGCATCGACGCCACCGCACGCACCGTCGGTCGTGCGGAAAATTCCGCCAGCGGTATATCGACTCCGAATCGTTCCTCGACCGCCTCCAGAAACTGGGCAGTGAGCAGCGACTCGCCGCCGAGCTCAAAAAAGCTGTCCTCGGCTCCGACCTCGTCGACGTTCAGCACTTCGGCGACCAGCGCCGCCAGTGTTTGCTCGGTTTCCGTAGCCGGCGCCACGAAATCCTGGCCGGGCTCGTGAACTCCGGGGTCGGTATCGCGGAGTCGGGCGCGGTCGATCTTGCCCGTCGGGGTGAGCGGGAGCGTCTCCTTGATCACGATGCGGGCTGGAATCATGTATTCCGGCAATCTCGCCGCCAGGAGCTTCGACAGATCCGCTGCGCTGCCCCCGGACTGCGGCATGAATGCAACGTACGCTATTAGTCTCGCTCCGTCGGGGTGCGCCTCCTCGGCCGACGGCACGACAACCGCATTCCGTATCTCCTCGCTACCGTTCAGGACCGATTCGATCTCCGCGAGGTCCACCGAGTGGCCCCGGACTTTGACTCGGGATCCCGACCTTCCGAGGTACTGCATATTTCCGGCTTCATCCATGGATCCCAGGTCGCCGGTCCGATAGCCACGCACGCCCGTTTCATCATCAAAGAACTTGGCTTCGTTGAACTCCGGTCGGTTCCAGTATCCGGTGCTCACATACGGGCTGAGAACGACGATCTCTCCCACCTCGTCCCCGTCCGCCGGAGATCCGTCCTCCCGCATGATGCGAACCTCGATGCCTTCCGAAGGACGCCCCACCGGAATCCGGCCGGACTCGTAATCGCCGTCCAAGCGAATCCGGTACTGACTGATGACGCTCGCCTCGGTGGCCGCGAAGTGATTGAAACACCCACAAGACGGAGGGAGGTGCAGCCTCGCCATTTCGACGTCGCTCGCGTAGACGGGCTCTCCGCCAAGGTCCACCGCTCGTATGTGCTCGAAGACGAATCCGTCGGGGGCACCCTTCATGAGGTACCGAAAAAGAGTTGGCACCGTGTGCAGGACAGAAATACGTTCGTCGTCGAGCCACTCTCGAAGGCCCATCGCCCCGCGCTTCTTGACATCAAAGAGATGGACGCTGGCACCGTTCAGGAGCCCCGAAAAGACATCCATGTGGGAGGCGCTGAAGCTCAGGGAATAGAGCATCGACAGCCGTTCCTTGCGATTGATGCCCAGTGTTTTCCCGTAGGAGTGAACAAAATGCAGCAGATTGCGATGAGACTGGCATACGCCCTTCGGTTGTCCCGTCGAGCCAGACGTGTAGATGATGTACGCCGTGGAGCCCCCCGGCACTACCGGCGCTGCGATGCTGGCGGACGACTCGACGGCGGCATCACCGACGTCCACAACCTGCGCCAGCACTCCCGCCAGCCGCCCTGCGGCCTTGCGATGCCTCTCGTCCGTGAGAATGAACGACGGCTTGCAATCGTTCACGATCCATTGAAGCCGGGCTTCCGGATCGTTGATATCCAGCGGAACGAAGCAGCAACCCGCCCGCAGAGCTCCGATCGTCGCCGCAATCGCCGTTCTGCCCTGGTCGAGCAACAGTGCCACATTTCCCGTCCGCCGGGCGCTACGCCGCAGCAACAGGCGGGCGATACGTCCGCTCAGGTCGTCCAGCTCGGCGTATGTGTACCTGCCGTCCCGGTCCGCGAGGGCGAGCCGGTTCCGGTGCCTCGGGAATGCATCGTCCAACGCCTCACCGACGGACTGTTGTCCGGCTCCGGGGGCGTCAGACCATTTGCGCAACAAACGCAGGCCGCTCATTGGTTTTTTTCCATGCCCCATCTACTTTTTCGAGAAATGTCGCCGGAGACAGTGGCGCCGGAGCGCGGTCGCTGCCGGTCAGGTTGACCAGGATCGATTCATCCGCGCCGACCGACCCGGAGCCTGCCAGCCGAATCAACCCGGCGATGGCCGCCGACGCGGAAAAGCACGCGTCGATACCTTCGTCCTCTCGCAGCCACCCCCGCGCCCGCCGGATTTCGTCCTCGGAAACAGAAGCTATAGTGCCTCCGGTCTCCTTCACGATGCGCCTGACATGAGGATACACACGTTGGGGATTGCCCCTGAGAATAGCCGCGGCAATACCGGAGGGCTTGTGCACGATGTGCCGCTCGCTGATCCGCTCCGCACCCTCGGCCCAGGCGGCGGCCATCGGCGAGCAGGACACCTGCTGTATACAGAGCAGTCTCGGCACCCGGCGTATGCGGTCGAGCGCCAGCAGTTCCCTGGCCCCGCCGTAAGTGCCGTAGACACCCATGGCGCTCGACACCGCCTGCACGTAGCAGTCGATCGACCGGGGCACCTGCTCAGTCGCCTCGAGGAACGCCAGCTTGAGCCCCTCTCTACGACCCGGGTTGAAGAACCCGCGCTCGCTGGTCAAGCCGTGATCGCGCGCGTGGTCGCCGGCGACCTCGAAGGCCTCTACGAAACTCGCGCCCTGGAGAACGTACTGCTCGACCTGCGCCCTGTCGCTGAAATTCACGCGGTGGTGAAAATCCGACGCCGTCAACAACGTCATTCGAAGACCAGGGATATTCTCGATGAGCTGCGCGTAAGCGGTGGAGCTGTTGCCGGTCGAGGAAGTACAGAAATGCCTGACGCCGCTCTCATACAAATACGGGAGACCTACCGCGGCCATTCGATACTTCGTGGTGCCGGTGGGAAGGACGGTTTCGTTCTTCAGGAAAAGATGAGGCAGGCTCAATCTGCGGCCTAAATTCCTGGCGTGCACGGTGGGCGTGTATTGCGCATCGCGCGGCAACAGGCTCATGTCGCGCACAGGGAGGAGATCGAAGAAGCGCACGAACGGATTGTCCGACTTGCGCAACCTGGCGGTGTTCAGCTCGTACTGTGGATTGGTCATCGACCCGCATTGGCGGCACAACGGACTGTACATATCCCGCTGGACGACCCCGCAATTCACGCAAACCAACGTCATGGAAACGCCGCGCCGACGCCAGCGGCGCTCTCAAGCGCGGCGACACCCTGCGCCGCGAAACGACCCGGGCTCAAAAATGACTGGTCTTCCTGCTGCTCTTGCTTCATGACCATGGCCGCGACCGTGCGGCCGAGTCCGCTGCTCAGCAGCAACCCCTTGACCCCGCCGCCCAGCACCACGTGCGCATTCTGGCAGCCCGGAACCGGGCCTACCATCGGTAGCCCGTCCGGCGCAACGGGTCTGACCCCCACCGTCTGGTGGAGCACCCTCGACTGGCTCAACCCGGGTACCATTTTGGAGATCCCGGCCATAATGGCACGCCTGCCCTCTTCTCCCGGGACCTCAGCCGGCCGGGCGTTCCGCTCGCGTGCCGCCCAACCACAACAAGTCGCGGTCATGGTGATAGATGCCATATTGCCGCCACGTGATGTCGTGCGTCGGGCCGTGCACCCCGGCCCGCACCAGCAACATCTCACCGGGAACGGCGCGGACCGGCAGTGGGCTGCTGGAGATCGAGTCGACAAGCTCCATCCAGGGCCCCGTCGCGAACACCACCTCATCCACTGGCAATCGCCGCGAGCCCATCCGGACGGCCGACACCCGGCCTCGATGGTGGTCGACCTCCGTGACGTCTCCCGATATACCTACCGCACCCATCCGGTATGCGGCTGCCAGAACCGCGTGCCGGTATCGCTGGCTGTTCACTGCCGCGTTCCCGGTGACCAGCAGTCCGCCCAGAGCATCCGGCCCGATCCGCGGTTCCCGGCGCCTAAGCTCCCCGGTGTCCAGCCACTGTGCATCAAAACCCTCGGCATTGGAGTAGAGCGAACGGGTGACGAGGAGCTTCTCGATCTCGTTCTCAGAAAAGGCGAGCACGATCCGCGATGCGAGGCGCCCCTTGAAATCCATTCCCGACAGCTCTGCGATCCGCGGCCACTCCGCGAGATGGGCGAGATAGCACTGCATTGCAAACGACGACATCCGACCGGGGATCCCGGGACCGTGCAACGGGTTCAGCCCGCCTGGATTGTGATCAGACGCTCGGTCCCGGCGCGGGTAGGAATCGACTATGCTCACATCGACTCCCTCCGCAGCAAGGAAATAGCCAGCGAAAGCCCCGGATATACCGCCACCCACGATTATTGCTTTGGTCACGCCCCGCTACCCCACCTGTAGCACTCCGCCGGCGGCCGATCCGGCCGAAATTTGACACCCCCGCCCTTATTCCACGCCGGACATCCATTGTCAACTCTGGCCCGCGTGTAACCGCGCTATTGACCCCAGACTGCGGGGGCACCACCATTGACGTCTCACGGGCTCGAGCACACGGGCTTTTTGCCGACGGATTTGCCGCGCAGATATAAAACAAACCGTTCGACCGGTATCCCTGACGCACTGGAATACTCAGGTGAAGATCACGTTCTTGTTTAAACCCGGCCGGGCCGCGCGGCTCGAACGCGCTCGCCGCGGAGACTTGCCGACGGAGTTTTTCTATGGCGGACTCGAGCTCGCCGCCCGCGGGCACGACGTGCGCCTGCTCGATGTAAGCTACGAGCACCCGCCGACCATGGCGCATCGAGTGCTCAATCTCATGTTCCGGTGGCAGCTCCTGCCTTCGCGTGTGTACGGTGGACTGCTCCTGAACGTCGCCGCTATGCGCCGTGACCTCAACGAGTGCGACGTACTGGTGGGGACGGCGCCCGGCATCGCTTTCTCCCTTGCACTGCTTCGAGTCCTTGGACTCATCAAGCCTCCCATTGTCGGTATTCAACTCGGCCTGCTCGAGCACGCGCACGCGCTGCCGCGCAGGATCGCCAACGGGATTCTACTGAGAACCATGGACAGCGTCTTGTTCGGGGCGGCGGAACGCGCGCAAATGCAGGAGACCTATCGCCTCGCGACAGAGCAACCCCACGTCGTCCAATTCGGCGTTGACGGGCGCTTCTGGCATCCCGGCCGGGAATCGAGCGAGGACTATGTGCTGTCGGTGGGCAACGACGGCCGCCGCGACTACGAGCTGCTGGTGCGGGCCGCCGCCAGGGTTCCCCGCCGCTTCATCCTGGTGACGCAGACCCGACTCACCGGCCCGATGCCCGACAATGTCGAGGTGCGCCGCGGCAGCTGGCACGAGGAAACCTTGTCCGATGCGGAGTTGCGGGAGTTGTACCGCAATGCGCTGTGCGTGGTCATTCCATTGAAGGAATCGATGCAGCCCTCGGGTCAGAGCGTCTGCCTCCAGGCGATGGCCTGCGGACGGCCGGTGATCCTCACCCGGACCGCGGGCCTGTGGTCGAAAAGCATGATCCGGGACGACCAGAACGTACTCATGGTTGCACCCGGAGACGAAACCGGACTCGTCGAAGCAATCAACGCGCTAAGCGACGACCGAAAACGACGAGAGCGATTGGGGCACGAGGGAAGAATCACCGTGGAGAGGAAAGCGGATATTGAATTCTTCGCAGAACAGCTGGAGGGTGTCATGATGAACCTCGTACCACCGGTTGGTTCGTCTGAAAGTCGCCAATTGAGTTGATGCAGCATGCTCATACCTTTTGAGGAAATTGCAAGGGACTATGATCCGGATATCCGAGGCATCGTGCACGTCGGGGCCCATTTGGGTGAGGAAGCGCAAAGCTACGACAAAGCCGGCGTCGAGAGCGTGATCTGGATCGAGGGAAACCAGGAGCTCACCGTCGACCTTCTCGAAAGACTCAAACGGTATCCGGGGCACAAAGTCATCACTGCTATCGTGGGGGATGTCGATGGTCAGGATATGGACTTCCGCGTGACTTCAAACCGAATGTCGTCGTCTCTCCTACCCCTGGCCAAGCACAAGAAATATCACCCGAACGTTCAGGTTGAAACGGTCAAAACTGTTACAACGAGACGAATTGACAATCTGATCTCGCTGAAAGAGATCCTCGATGGTAACTACACGTTCGTGAACCTGGACCTGCAGGGTGCCGAACTGATGGCATTGAAAGGCATGGGTGAACTGCTGGACGAAATGAAATGGGTGTATGTCGAGGTCAATCTAACAGACATCTACCGCGGCTGTCCGTTGTTGTCCGACGTGGATACGTATATGCTCGACAAAGGCTTCGTCCGCAGGAAAACCAGAATCACGAAGTACATGTGGGGTGACGCGTTGTATCAACGACGGACGCCCCGAATACTCGACAGGATTTCGATGAGGACATCCGCATGCCTTTACCGGCTATTCAGATGGCGCAAGGCCGCCTTCGAGCCGGTCAACAAAGCAATCGTGAGGTGTCTGGTTATTGCCAAGCATACCGTGATTCGGTTGCTGAAATAGGCCCGAGGACCGGCACCCTGATACGGCCTCCGGCCTGATCAGATCCCTGCGATCATCCGTATCAACGTCCGTATACCGAAGTCCCCCATGCGGGCCTGGCGCCTGCTCTCGTTCACCACCACGGCGGCATCGCTCACGCGCTGAACGATATTGGACGCTCTGGGCTCGTAGCCCTGGGTTTTCATGCATTGCTTCAAAGCGTTGCCGATCAGACGAATTTCGGCGTCACTCAAGGAACGGGTCCAATACTCTCGGCTCTCCTTGTTGAGTGCCGCCGTAGTGTCTACCGCTGCCGCGTGACCGGAATTCGCCCCTTGGGGCCTGCCCAGCAAGGTGGGCTGCAGCAATATGTCTGCATACGGTATCGACAGAAACCCAGCGATGCTCCGCATCGTCGTTTCGGGATGACCAAGCAGGTCTTCGTACTTGACGACCTTGTACCTCTCTTCGCCGAAACGATCTAAATTTCGCTGCGCAGCGATGAGTCCCTGCCGAATACTGTCAATCTGGCGGTATGGCGAAAACGTTTCCCCCATCATCTTTCTGCGCGCCTTGGCGGAAGCGTAAGTTCCGCAAGGATGCCTCACGATATGCACTATCTTCGCCGCCGGAAACGTATTGAAGATCTCCCCGGCATGATGCCAGTGCAGGGTTGCCTTGTGGGCAAGCAGCGGGTCATCGTTCCCGGCGTGTCCCGCATCGCGGGAGGCGAGAAGCAAGGCGCTGAATCGACCGGCGGCACTGTCTTCCAGGTCCTTTATATAAGTGAAGCAGTGTCGGGCGAATCTCACATAAGGTGCGGCATCTGCCGTTCCGCCGGAGTAGGCCCAGAATTCGTGCGCATTGTTCATACGAACATGCACAGTCGCCTTTTCCAGGAACTTGCGGACGATCGGCTCCGGCTCGCTGTGAAAGGCACTGTAATCCGGCCCGTCCTCCGGAGACACATACAGGTCGGGGTGCGAATCAAGGAGATTGCGCAGCAGTGTGGTTCCCGACTTGTGCACACCGCATATGAATACCGGGTTGGGAACGATTCCGCCTTTCGGCGTCTTGATCCGGGGTTCCTCGCCGTCGTTCCTCGCCGCCGAGAGCACGCCATCGACAAACGCCGCCTGTGCGGCCAGCACTTCCTGCCTGTCGAATCGGGATTTCGTGGCCTTGTTCAGGCGATTTAATGCACTCTTTATCTGGTGACTCATACTCTACGCATGCCGCTGCCGATCCGACGCACGGATTTTCATCGCCTTATTTCACGCTGCCCGGTGCTTGTCAACTCAGCAGCCCGGCCAGGGCCTCTATTGACCATCGATGCGCCGGGCACCACCATACGCGCATCATCGATGACGTTCCCGAAAACGCCAAGTTCAGTACGTGAATCAAACAGACCTCCAAATCTCCAAACGGGTACGAATCCCCTTATCTGAGATCGAAATCAAGGCGGTGCGGGCCCAGGGCCCGGGAGGCCAGCACGTCAACAAGGCGTCCACCGCGGTCCAGCTACGCTTCGATGTGAAAAGCTCATCTCTTCCGGACTTCTACAAGACTCGTCTGCTGGGACGCCCCGACCGGCGCATCAACAGCGACGGCGTGGTGGTCATCAAAGCCCAGGGCTTTCGCAGCCAGGACAAGAACCGAGAGGCTGCGCTCGAGAGGTTACGCGCCCTAGTTCAGGATGCCGGCCGCATCCGGAAGAAGCGGCTTCCGACTCGGCCGACGCGTCATGCCCGCGAGAAGCGGCTGAAAGAAAAGAACAGGCGCGGCCGCGCCAAGACGCTGCGGCGAAAGGTCGAACCCGGTACGGACTGACAGCGCGGAATACAAGTATCCCTCATGAAAAAGTCCGCTCAGATACTCTCGAGCTGATTGATCGCCTGGAACTCCCAGCCGTTCAGCTCCAGGTCGACCGCGCGGACGCTGGACTGGATGCTTTCGACCCTGGAAGCGCCGGGGATGGGAATTACGCGCGGCGGGCTCTGTGCCAGGTGCCAGGCAATGATTACCTGGTACGGCGTCACCTCGCGCTCCGCGGCGATTTTCGCCAGCACCTGGTTGCGGGTGGCGTCGTGGTGCCGTTGGTGACCGCCGACGGTGCTGTAGGGCAGATAGGACAATCTGTTTTCCCCGCAGAATTCGAGCATGCCAGAGCCGAAGTAATCATGTTTCCAGAACGGGTTGGCGCGGTTCTGGATGCTCTCTATGCGGGTCAGTTCGAGTGTCTTGCGCGCCTGATCCAGGGAGACGTTCGAAATCCCGATATGTCGGATTTTGCCCTCCGCCTGGAGGTCGACCAGCGCGCTGATTGAATCCTCGAACGGGACCTTGGAGTCGGGCGCATGAAGCTGGTACAGAAAGATGGTATCGACGCCGAGGTCCTTGAGGCTTTGCTCGCAGGACCGCTTCAGGTGCTCCGGCCGTCCGTCCGTTTCCCAGCTACCGCCGGGACGCCGTATGCCGCCCTTGGTGGCGACGTAGACGTCGGAAGATGGACGCTGCTCCAAGGCCTTGCGAATGAGTCTTTCATTGTGCCCGATGTCGCCATCGTCGAGGCAATAAACGTTCGCTGTATCCACGAACTGAATGCCGGCCTCCCACGCCGCGTGCAATACGCGGACCGCGCTGTCCTCGTCCGGACGATTTCGTAGCGACAACGGCATGGCGCCCAGACCGATGGGGAATACCGATATCCCGGTGTTGCCTATCTCACGTTTCATATATCGACCATGGTGACGAAGGTCGGCGGCCATTTCAAGGCACCCCGACGGTCAACAGGTGGAATGGAACACTCCGCCGACCGGATGCGCGGCGGCCAACCGGTTGTAAAGCGCCACCGCCGCCTTCGTCTCTTCAATGTGTGTTTGGATCCCCGCGTGCTCCAGCAGGGACCGGGTCGCCGGCATTGTCTCCAGCATCTTCAGCATGCCCTGAGACAGCACGATGATGTTCGGGCGCCATGATCCAGCAGCTCCTCCACATCAGCCGGCTGAATACCCGGATGATGATGGGTGCCCGTTTCAGACCAATCCCAGGGCCGGCCGCCGCCCGGCCACAGCTTGAAGTCCTTGCCCGATCCCAATCCGGCCACTTCCATGCGGCCCCAGGCGATGCGGACGACCAGCGGCGATTGTCGATTCATATGACTTGGTGAGCCTTGCGGAATTCAGGCTCGATTATAGCGCCGACGGTTTTCCCGCGGGTTGCGCAGCGGGCCCCGAGGTAGCGTCGGGTTTGCGACGAGTGGGGCTTGTATCTCCTTGATCTATCTATATAAACTTGCATCAGGTGGTGGTGGCGCAGCCAGAGCAGCTCCAGGGGCACTCCGCCCAAGCGGTGTTTGGCAAGACTGATGGCCAGAAAGGCGGCCCGGCACCTCGTCGTGGACTCGGAAGAATCGGAACAAGCGAGATCTCGAAGGCTCGAGGAGTTATCAAATGGCGCAGGGCGTTTCGGATGTTGCAAAACGCGTCAGTACGATCTACAAGGGGATAGGGGGCTTCTACGTTCTCAATCGCCAGGGCGACCTGGGGTATTTCTCCGGTGACGGGCAGCGCATGATCAAGGAATCCTTTGGTGGCGCGACGCCGGATTCGCCAGGGCCACAATCGGAGGAACGAGTCAATGATTTCTCCGCACAGTTGCAGCGCGCGTCGGAAGATTTTCCGCCCGGGGAAGACAAGGAACTCGGATACCTGCTTCCGGTCGACGACGAGCACCTGTGGAACACTGCCACTCTCGTCATCCACGACTACGTAGCCAAGGAACTAAAGGACGCATTCGACCGCGATATCAAGCTGGGCCGGATGACGCTCGCGGAGGGCGACCGCAAAGTCAGGGACATCACGGGGGAGCGCGGCCTGCATCGCGGATTCGAGGACCTGTTGAACCATATCGGCGCGTTCGGTGCGCAAACCTTCTTTCCGGTGCTGTACTTCCGTCCCGCGGACAAAGCGAGCACGGAGGATAACCATCCGCTTCGCGTCTTGAACCTGCTGTCCATGATCCAGGATACCGGTCGGTTCTCAGGTCTGCTCGGGCAGATGCGCAAGAATCTAGCAGAGCGGGGGGCCTTGAACCAAGCCTCCCGGGTGGAGCACCGGTTCAAGCTGCACGACGAAGTCGATTGACGCCGGTGCGGTGTCCGCGGGAACGGGCTATTCGCCCTTGAACCTGGGCTCGCGTTTTTCGAAGAAAGCATTGGTTCCTTCGAGGTTGTCGCGGGTCATCGCCGTCTGTACCAGGGCCTCCGTCTCGAAGTTCAAGGCTGCGTCCAACGACGATTCCTGAGCCGCGTCCATCATCACCTTGTGCAGCTGGACCGCCACCGGGGCACGGGACGCGATTCGCGCCGCAAGCTTCCCCGATTCATTGCGTTCCTCGCCCGGATCGACCAGGCGGTTGACCAGCCCGATGCGATAGGCCTCCTCAGCGTCGATGAACTCGCCCGTATAGGCCAGTTCGCGCGCCCGGGCGAGCCCGACCTTGCGCGGCATGAAGTAGGTCCCGCCGTTGGTGATGGTGACACCGATGTTGACCTCCGGAAAACCGAAGCGGGCGTCCCTGGCGGCAACTACCAGGTCGCAAGCGAATACCAGCTCGCATCCGGCTCCCACGGCGTATCCCTGGACTGCCGCGATCACCGGAAACCGCGCGGCACGTATCAAGCGAGTGCTGTTCTGAAGGTGCTTCTGCCACTCGCGGAGCTGGCTCGGGACGAGCTGACCCGATTCGATGTCCTCGTTGTGCTGCCGGATCTCCGCCACGTCGTGGCCGGCCAGGAACGACCTCCCCTCTCCCGCGATGACCAGGCAGCGGATATCGCGGTCGTCGTTCAGTTCGGCTAGCCTCCGATCCATGAGGGCCCAGGCCTCGATAGTCATGGCATTGAGGCGGTCCGGCCGGTTGAATATCAGCCAGGCCACGTGGCCATCCCGTCGGACGATGATGCGTTCAGTCATGATCTACTCCGGTAATTCAGGGTTTCAGGGGCTGGAAACACAACCCGTTGTTGGTATGTCCTTAACGGCGACCGTCGTCGATCCCGGCGCGGGAACTGCGGCCGAGGTCGATTCCGTCGGCCGCGCTCAGAGCTTGGAGAGCTTGACGCCGGCGGTTACCCGGTCCCAGGTGGCCCCGATGTTGCCGCGCCCGCGAAGATCGAATTTCTGGATCTTGCCGGTTTGAGTCTTGGGCATGGCGTCGACGATTTCCACGTAGCGCGGCACCATGAAGTACGCCATGCGTGGCTCCAGGAAGCGAATGAAGTCCTCGTAGTCGAACGGTCCGCTGTTCTCCTTGAGCACTACGAACACCTTGACCTCCTGCTCGGTATGCTCGGACTCCACCGGTACCACGGCGCATTCCAACACTGACGGATAGGCATTGATCTCGCTCTCCACCTCCATGGACGAAATGTTCTCCCCGCTTCGGCGTATCGCGTCCTTGACCCGGTCCATGAAGTAAAGATTGCCGCGCTCATCCTTCATCAACATATCGCCGGTGTGCACCCACTGGTTGCGCCAGGCGCG
The DNA here is from genome assembly GCA_963731035.1 of uncultured Gammaproteobacteria bacterium. Taxonomy (GTDB): domain Bacteria; phylum Pseudomonadota; class Gammaproteobacteria; order Arenicellales; family JAANXG01; genus JAANXG01. The sequence continues at coordinate 102,641 of CAVSUY010000018.1, forward strand.
CAGCGTCGCATCGGAATTGTTCCAGTACCCGGCCATCACGATCCACGGTTCCTTGGCCCGCACCACAGCCTCGCCCGCCACGCCCGGCGGTACTTCCATGTCGTCCTCGTCCACGATACGCACTTCGTACCGGTCCTCGGTGACATAACCACAGGTCCTGCTGTCGACCAGGTCGAACCCGGAGCGGGTGGGACAATTGATCTCCGTGGAACCCCAGGTAGTGGAGATCAGGACGTCGAAACGCTGCTTGAATGCCTCGATGTCGGGCAACAGGGGCACCACCAGCATGCGTTCCATGGGATTGTCGCCATCGTCCTCCGACGGGTCGAGCTGCGCCAGCCAGTTGGCCATGGCGCCCAGCAGAAACGTGGTCGTGGCCCCGTAACGGCGCACGTCCGGCCAGAAGCGAGTGGCGCTGAAGCCCTGCGCGAGCACCACGGAGGCGCCGCGGATACAGCTCGCATACACCGCCGCCCACTGGCCGGCGATGTGAAAAAGCGGCAAAGGATTGTAGTAAACGTCCGAGCTCTTCAACTCCAGCAGCTCCGCAACCGCCAGGGCGTATTCGTAGGAATGCGCATGAGTCACCATGACACCCTTGGAAGGACCCGTCGTTCCCGACGTGTACATCACCGAACCGACATCGTTGAAGCGCGGCTCACGGTCCGGATCATGCAGGGCGCGGGGTTCGAAGCACGCCTCGAAGCGGACGTGCTCGAAACGTTCCGCGACCGCCGCTTCCTCCTGCTTTGCAAGCTCCCCCGCCACGATGAGCCGTTTCAGCCGGGAAAACGTCTCGTCGCCCAGCACGCGGCCGACGAGATCCGCGTGTATGACGCAGACTTCCGCTCGGGAATCGTTGATCAGATGGGTAAGCACCCCGCCCCGCAGATGCGTGTTGACAGGGACTTCTATCGCTCCCAGCATGGCCAGCGCGCACCAGCCATAGATGATCTCGATGCCGTCCGGCAGCATGAGTAAAACGGTGTCTCCGCTGCGGATGCCCTGCCGGGCCAAGCCCGCCGCGAGTCGCCCTGCCTGCTCCCGGACTTCGCTGTAACTGTACGCCTGTTCTCCGCAGATCACCCAGGGCTTATCGCCGAACTGCGCGACGCGCTTTCCAAGGACCTGGGGGAGGGTCTGCTCGATGCGGGGTTCTGACAAGATGAGGTGTCTTTTGAGATCTGGAAACGGCCGGATTATAGACAGGGGGAAACGGCAATGCGATGGTCTATGTCCCGGTGTCCTGGCCGGCGAGCGATCGCCGCGACCCTCATCCGAACCTTCGAGCAGGCCCAGTAGGACGCCGGCATTGTGCGCGGGTATCGCGGTGTTCTGAGGATCGGGGCAAGATTCGCGTTATGGGTGGAAGTGCTGCTCGAGCGGCTGGCCAAGATGCGGCACGCAGCCCCGGACGTTTCAATACGGGGTGAGATCGGCCATGAACACGCCCTCATGATGCGGCTGGTGGAGCGGAGCATGGCCATAGGACTCATGTACACGCCGGAAAGGCGTCACGGCCTCACGGTGGTTTTCTTCTCGAAGAGAAGCTTGTCATGGTCTCCATCGATGAATCAGCTGTGGGAAACGGACCGGCCGGATACGTATACGTGGACTGGGGTCCGGAGTTCCACGATCCAGACCTCCTTCGCACTGCCGTGAGCTCGATTCGCCAGGTCGCAGAGGAGAGCGCGGGGTGAATGGAGCCACGACTGCGCCTTCGCGATCACCGGATCGCAATGTGACCGCTTGCGGACGGACTACAGCCTTAGTCGCTGCCTGATGCCCGCAACCAGGCGCCTCGGCACCATTTGAACCCGCCTCCCGTCGGTCATGCAGAAGCGGCGATCGTTGCGGGCGTTGATCTTTTCAGCCAATCCAGGCAGCCATTCGGCGCGCCCGTGCAGGACTTTGACCGCACCTTCGACGTATCCCGCGCCCGGTATCCGGAAGTTATATTCCACGGGCAATACCAGAGGGCGGACATCAGATCGATATACCGCCTCCCGCAACGATGGCTGGACACGAACCACGCGGTCTTGTCCCTTGAACATCATGGGGTCCGGATCCTGCTGATGGACACGATAAATCCGTTTCCACAGCGCCAGAAATTCATCAGTGCACGCACTTCTTTTCAAGAAGAACACCCCGGCGTTAAAGGTACGGAATTGAATCGGGATACCCGTCAATTCCGCCTCGTGTCTGTTTGCGTGTGGGGCGTGCACGCCGGCGACATCGAAACGCTCCATGAGTCCGGCAACGGGCTCCAGAGATTCGCAGATCCACGTATCAGTATCGAGACACAAGGTCGTCTCGTATGGAGAGCGCTCCAGGCAGTCGATGTGCACCGCTCGGTCGTATACCGATCCGGTTATCGGCACCGTTGACGTCGCTCCCTCTACTGACCGTTCGGAGTCGGTGTAGACGGTGACTTCCACATCAGGCATGTGGTGACGTACGGTCGCCAGGGATTGCTCCAGTTCAGAAAAGTGCGCGTCACCGAAAGCCATGTAGATGATTCCCCATTTCATCGTGGAAGCGACCCGATATGTGCTGCGCCGAGCTCGTCCCGCGATGTGGCGCGGTCCAACTCCATTTTGACCAGGTACTTGATAGCCAGCCACATGCGTTGTCTACGCCGACGTGAATACCATGCTTTTCGGGTTCCCCGTTCCTTCTCAAGGCACGGCTCCGACTCAATGCCATCCAGGATTCGTACCCACTCATGGCCGGTTTCATAGCCTCTAGCAATCAGCTCATGCTTCATCCCCGGGTAGCGTTCGAGCTGCTCCCTGATGCGCGGCAGGTTTTGCCGCCACACTCCCACGCTGCCTTGATGTATCCGGTGTGCGTTGTGCATGGCACGCCGGGACGCTTCTGAGGTTTGGGCGAAGGATAAGGTCTCGCTGAACAGGCGCCTGGGAACCAGAAACGGCATGGCGGCGGAGAGAAACGATTGAACGGAATCGGGGTCCATGACCAGATCCTCGTATTTGACGGTCATAAATCTAGGATGACTGGTCCGGCGCGCGACAGTGTCGTATCCTGACCAGATTTCGAACCCGACCACGTATTGTGAGGGGTCATTGGGATGCCTGCTGCATACCACGTCCCGAGGATCCCGCAGGCAGTAAATCACCCACAGGCGGGGATCCACACGCAGCAGCCGTCCAGCGGGTACGACCTCATGTGGATGCTTGGATACGCATACACCTCGCAAGCGGCGCGGACGCACCAGTACGCTGACCTCGTGCGGCGCGAGACTGCTTGTCTCAAAACCACCGCTGACCAGCTCTTTCAACAACGTGGTGCCGGCGCGTGGCGCGCAGCCCACGATATGGATTCGGAACCCCGTCACGCCTCTTCCCACCCCTTCGAAAACAAGCAAATGCATTGCCGGTGCCGACCGCCCACCTGACCGGGCAGCGATTATTATTCTACACGCATTGCATAAAGTGGCGACTGATTCGCATCAAGTTGGCGGCAATTGAGCCTCGTCAGGCAAAATCTTCCTCTCGCGACTTTCTACACGACGCGTCCTTGCCGCTTTATCCGTTGCACGTGACCTTTCGGATAGACAGGACCACAAGAGTTGTGACGACAACACAGGCCACGATCCTGACCGGGCAACACGGGAGGTTTCCGCAATCGACACAGTTGCCTGATACGTATGCTGGTTTGCCGGCGACGAGGTTCCCCGTACCTGACCCATCCTTTTGTTCGTTGGAACCATGCAATCGCGACTGAAGTCGCTCCTACACTTCGGGGTCCGGCACCGTGCCGCACGTCAGATTGTAGGAGCGGCTTCAGCCGCGATCCGCGTTGTGGACCAGGACCCTATCGTGGCTGAAGCCGCTCCTACAATCCGTGGTTTGGACTCGCGGTGAACTTACGCGGCGGAGCGCAGGCGTTCGGCGGCTTCGGTGAGGAGTTGCTCGGTCTTATCCCAGCCGATGCAGGCGTCGGTGATGGAAACGCCGTAGCGGAGCTTGGAGGGATCATCGCCCAGCGACTGGTTACCCTCCTCGAGGTTGGACTCCAGCATGATGCCGATGAGGTTCTCGTTGCCCTGTGCGCGCTGCTCGACCACCGAGTTCCAGACCACCTCCTGGCGCTCATGCTTTTTTTCCGAATTGGCGTGGCTGCAGTCCACCATCAGACCCGCAGGCAGGCCCGCGCTTCTCAATTGCTCCACCGCCTCGGCGACGTTGCGGGGATCGTAGTTGGGCTTGTCCTGGCCGCCCCGCAGGATGACATGGCCCCAAGGGTTGCCCGTGGTCCGCACCACGCAGGTGCAGCCGTTGCCGTCGATGCCCAGGAATGCGTGGGACTCGCGCGCCGATCGCATGGCGTTCATGGCCACCTCGAGCGAGCCCGTGGTGGAGTTCTTGTAGCCTACCGGCATGGACAGGCCGCTGGCCATCTGGCGATGGGTCTGGCTCTCGGTGGTGCGGGCGCCGATGGCCGCCCAGTCCAGGGCGTCGTCGATATACTGCGGCGTAATCGGGTCGAGTATCTCGGTGGCGGTGGGCAATCCCATACCCGCGACGTCGATCAACAGCTTTCGCGCACGCCGCAGCCCGGTCTCCATGTCGAAGGAACCATCCAGGTGGGGATCGTTGATCAGGCCCTTCCAGCCGACAGTGGTGCGCGGTTTCTCGAAATATGTGCGCATGACGATGAACAGGGAATCGTTCAAGCGTTCGCGCAGTACGCTCAGGCGCCGCGCGTAGTCCAGCGCCGCCTCGGTGTCGTGGATCGAGCACGGCCCCACCACCACCAGCAATCGTGGGTCGCGCCCCTCCAATATCGCCGGAATCGTGCCCCGGCTGTCGACGATGGTCCGCTGCGCCGATCGCTGAGCGGCAGCTCCTCCCTCAACGCATCTGGGGAAACCAGCGGCGTCAGCGATGCGACGTGCAGATCGCGGGTTTGATTCAGGTCCAATGCGGAGACATTCCGCAGGTCTTGCTTGTCATTCATTCCAATTCAACGTCCGGGAACGGTTCGGGCACCATGGAGCTTGGAAATTATGAGACCGGAGGCAGACGTTATCAATGACCAGGCCGCCGTCACGCCCGTTTGGCGCCGTGTCCGCCCGATGGCCCCTGAAATCCACTTGCCACCACAGCGAGGCATCTGGAACAATTGCCGCCCTCTGAAACCATTCGCCCCAGGCCATCTGCATCCGCTTTGAAATTTCCCTCGATTCTACTGTCCCTCGTCCTGCTGACCGCGATCAGCGGCCCCGCCAGCGCCGACACCCGCTATGTGACGGATCAGCTCACTATTACCCTGCGCACCGGCCAGGATTCCAGCTACCGCGTGCTTAAGACGCTGCCCACGGGCACGGAGCTGGAGGTGCTCAGCGACAACAAGGACTCCGGCTATTCAAAGATCCGGACCCCCGACGGCACCGAGGGATACGCTCTGACACGCTACCTGAGCGACAACCCGCCGGCCAAGGCCAAAGTCGCGGAGCTGCAGAACAAGCTGGAGCAGCTCCAGGCGGCACCGGACCAAGCGCAGAAGCAACTCACGGACCTGCAGGCCAAGTACCAGTCACTGAAGTTGAAGTACGACACGCTCGAGTTCGAGAACGTCCAGCTCTCCCAGCGCATGGACGCCGTCAAGGGCAATGCCGCCAACGTCGTGGGGCTGATGGATGAACGCGACGAGGCGCTGCAGCGGGCGAACAAGCTCGCCAGCGAGCTCGAGAAGCTGAAAGTCAGCAACACCGAGCTCGAGAACCACTCCGACAAGAAATGGTTCATGGCCGGAGCCGGCGTCCTCATCCTCGGCATCCTGGTGGGTATCATACTGCCCCGCGTCGGCGTCCGCCGGCGGGGCAGGTTCGGTGGGTCGGGTGACTTTTCGTTCTAGCGGCCCCCGGGGCGCCACGCCGAACACCGGATTGTCGGTCAAGGCCTATGGCCAAGGGTGGTAATCGCGGCTGAAGCCGCTCCTGCAATCCGGGGTTACGCGTCGAAGCGAGCTACAGGCCGCTCAGGCCTGGCCGAGAGACTGGTAGTAGCTCATCAGGATCTGCGCCACCTCCGGCCGTGAGAATTCCTCGGGCGGGGCGGTCCCGGCACCCAGCATCTCCCGCACCCTGGTCCCCGACAGGATTACGAAGTCCTCCATGGCATGGTCCGGGGCATCACGCATCATCACCACCCGGTTGAGCTTCTTCGAATACGCAGTGTGGTCCGCCTTGTAGATCTGGATATCCAGGGCGCCCGCCGGCACCTCTTGGTCGAATATCTCCTGGGCGTCGAAGGGCCCGTAGTAGCTCCCTACCCCGGCGTGGTCACGGCCCACTATCAAGTGCGTGGCGCCCATGTTCTGCCGGAAGACCGCGTGCAGTACCGCCTCGCGGGGGCCGGCGTACAGCATGTCGAAGCCGTAGCCGGTAATCATGACGCTGTTGGGCGGGAAGTACAGCTCGGCCATCTTGCGGATGGCGGCGTCCCGGACGGACGCGGGAATGTCCCCGGGCTTGAGCTTGCCGAGCAGCATGTGAACCACGCAGCCGTCGGCGCCGACATCCTTCATCGCCATCTTGCACAACTCCTCGTGCGCCCGGTGCATGGGGTTGCGGGTCTGGAACGCCACCACCGTCTCCCAGCCGCGCTCGGCGATCTCGTCCCTGATCTGCACGGCAGTGCGGAAGGTGTTGGGAAACTCGGTCTCGAAATAGCTGAAACCGAGGACCTCGAGCGGACCGGACACACAGTAGCGTCCTGACTCAGCAAACACGGCTACCCCGGGGTGGACGGGGTCGCGGGTACCGAAGATTCCGGCAGTCATCAGGTCCAGATCCTCGTCGCTCACGGCCTCGACTCCCTGCACGTCCATCACCGCCAGCACCGGGTTGCCTTCCACGTTCGGGTCACGCAGCGCGACCCTGGAACCCTCGGATATACCCGAGGCATCGCGGCTCAGGTTCAGGATCGGCACGGGCCAGAACAGGCCCCCGGCGGTCCGCATGGACTCGCACACCGACAGCGCGTCGGCCTTGTTCATGTACCCCGTGAGAGGATTGAAGTAACCGGCACCGAGCATCACCGCGTTGGCGGCGGCCCCGGAGGTGAGCAGCAGTGACGGCAGTCCTTCGGCCTCCCGAAGCAGGGCTTCGCGCTCGCCGGCATCGTCCACGAACAAGGGGTTCAGTCGTTCAGAGCCATGAGGCCTGATCATTCTCTTCTCCTGACAACGTTGGTGATCAATACGACCGCGCGCGGGAGCATGTTATTCTCCCCCCGCCCGGTCGAAATGCACTGCTGGAGGATTACGCGGCCGCTTGGCGCGCGCGGCGCGTTTTAACGGATTCCGCGAGCTGTTTCAACAGCTCCGAGGTGTCGTCCCAACCCAGGCAGGCGTCCGTGATGCTCTGGCCATGGACCAGCTCCCCGCCCGGCTCTACATCCTGGCGCCCTTCGACGAGATGGCTCTCGATCATCACTCCCATGACGCGGTTCTCGCCGCCGGCGATTTGTCGCATGACGTCCGCGCCCACCTCCATCTGCCTGCGGGGCTGCTTGCGGCTGTTGGCATGACTGAAATCGATCATGATCCGGGTGGGGCTGATGCCGGCGTCTTCCAGGGCCGCGGCGGCCGCCTGCACGCTGCCGGCATCGTAGTTCGGCTGCCGCCCGCCGCGCAGGATCACGTGACCATCCTCGTTGCCGGAGGTGGAGAAAATCGCGGTGTGACCCTGCTTCGTTACCGACAGGAAGTGGTGTGGATGGCTGGCCGCGCTGACCGCGTCGACCGCAATCTTGAGGTTGCCGTCGGTCCCGTTCTTGAATCCCACGGGGCAGGACAGTCCGGACGCCAACTGACGATGACCCTGGCTCTCGGTGGTACGGGCCCCGATGGCGCCCCAGCTCACCAGATCGGCGATGTATTGCGGAGAGATCAGATCCAGGTACTCGGTGCCCGCGGGCACTCCCATTTCGTTGAGCTCGACCAGCAGCTCGCGCGCCAGCGCAAGACCCTTGTTGATGTGGAATGACTCGTCCAGGTCGGGGTCGTTGATCAGGCCTTTCCATCCGACTGTGGTGCGCGGCTTCTCGAAATAGACCCGCATCACGACCTCCAACTCCGCATGGAGCTGGGCGCGAAGCCCCTTCAGCCGCGCGGCGTATTCCGCCGCCGCGTCGATATCGTGGATGGAGCACGGGCCCACAATCACCAGCAGACGGTCATCCTCGTCGTTCAGTATGCGGTGGATCGATTCACGGGCGCCGTGCACGACCTCCGACACGTGCTCGTTCAAGGGGAATTTCTCGATGAGCTGCGACGGCGGAACCAGTTCTTTGGTTTCCACGATACGCAGATCGTCTGTGTTGTATCTCATGTCCTGATTGTCTTGTCGCTGGGGTCTGTTCTGTACGGCGGAAGGCCTGAAAAACGGCCGCATCGCTGCGAACTGGGGAGCATAACACGGTCCGTGCCCGGGAAACCCGTCCGCCGGCCGCTGACGCGGCGCCCTGGGCCGACCCGATCAGTCCGCCAACTGCCTCAGGATCGTCGGTGTGAGAAGCCATTGCAGTTCACCCGCGCCCCGTCCCGGTGCCGAGTGGAACTCGATCAAACAGGCGCCCGCCTTCTTGAACCGCGCGAAGCTTCCGCACTCGCCGGCCGTGAACCAGCCCATGAGCTCGGAGAGGTCCGGTTCGTGTCCCACGAGCGCGACCGCCGCTTGTGCCGGGCAACTTGCAAGCCAGCGACAGATCTCGGCCGGCTTTCCGGCCGGCTGCAACGCGTCGACGACCACGGGCAGGCCGCCCGCGTCGACGGCCGCTGCGATCAGGTCCGCGGTTTGACGGGCGCGCCGGTAGGGGCTGGTGGCCACGAACCCCAGATCGGGAATCAGGCTCAGAAGGCCGGCAGCCGTCTGGCGGCTGCGTTCTACGCCCTTGGTGGTCAGCGGGCGCTCGGAATCCGGCCGTCCGGTCCTCGAGAATTCCGTCCGATCCTCGGCAATGCCGTGGCGAAATAACACCACGCGCATGAACGTCAGACCGTTTCCGCCAGCAGCGATTCGATATAGGCCTCGAGGGTCTTGGCGTTCATGTCAGCGGGGCGGATCTCGCCGATGCTTCGATGACGCACCCGGCCGGACTTGTCGAGCAGATAGAACGTGGGCCAGTACCGATTGCCCATGGCATTCCAGTACGAAAAGTCGTTGTCTATCATCACCGGGGAGCTCAGCGCCAGCTTCGCGACCTCCTCCTTCACGCTTGTGCGCTCGGCCTCGTACTCAAACTCCGGAGTATGCACGCCGATTACAACCAGACCTCGATCCCCGAACCGTGCCTGGAGGTCCTTGATCCAGGGAATGGATCGCTGGCAGTTCCAGCAGCCGTAGGTCCAGAAATCGATCAACACGACCTTGCCTTCGAGGTCGGCAAGCTTCAGTGGCGCGGAATTGATCCAATCGCTGTCGCCGCCATGGGTAAACTCCGGCGCCTGCCAGGGTGCATCCACCACCACCGGTTCCGCCCCCAGCGCCCAGGGACGAGCGGAAACGACCCACAGGACCGCCGCGGCGGCGGCGATGTACAGCAATGATCGAAGAGACTTCACAGTGACCTCTTTCCGGTAGACGGCCCTCCGGCTCTGCTCAATCGACGAAGCCCAGTATAGCCCTATTCCGTGCGTGATGCCGGGGCTGCGTGGCCGGGGTTCACCACAATTTATCAGCGGATTGCCAGGACTTGTGACATCCGCCGACAGAACAGTCAGGTTCAATATGGCGCCAAAGGAGCGCTATAACAATGAACAACCTCTATCGTCTCACGGCTGTAATTCTGTACCTGCTGACGCCGCTGGCCGGTGCGAGCGTCCCGGGCCCCGGCGGGCACGGCGATACGGTAGCGCTGGACGACGTGCGGAGCGGTTCTCTGCTCGTGCCCGCAGGTGGCGAAACGATCGGCTACGTGCCGCTGCCGGTGATGAAGACTGCCGTCGACATCTCCGTCACCGGCGTCGCCGCACACGTGGAAGTCAGCCAGACGTTCGGCAACCCGTCGACCCGCTGGCTGGAAGCGGTCTACGTCTTTCCCTTGCCGGCCGACAGTGCCGTGACCCACCTCCGCATGGCGGTGGCGGACCGGATTATCGAAGGCGTGGTGGAAGAAAAGCACAAGGCCCGGCAGAGATATACCCACGCCAGACAGCAAGGCAACAAGGCGGCCTTGGTGGAGCAGCAGCGACCCAACCTGTTCACCAGCTCGGTGGCCAACATCCCCCCGGGCGAGTCGATCACCGTCACGCTTTCCTATCTCCAGACTGTGTCCCGAATGGATGACGCCTACAGCCTGCGCGTGCCGCTGGTTGCAGGCCCGCGATACCTGCCACCGGGTGCGGTGCACGCCATGGGGCGCGCGCGGGATGGTACAAGCACCTCCGCAGGGCCGGCGCTGCAGAACCCGAACACCATACCGCCGGCCTTCGGCAAGGTGAATCCGGTCTCCATTCGCTTCGATCTGGACGCCGGTTTCGAGCTCGACACGGTCACGAGTTCCTATCACGACGTCGATATCTCCCGCAGCGGAAACTCGCGGGCCAGTGGGCACCTGGCGGCCAAGTACTTTGCGGACCGTGACTTCGACCTGCGGTGGCGGCCGGTGACCGGTGCCGCGCCGCGGGCCGCCGCTTTCATCGACCGCCAGGGCGACCACGCCTGGCTGCTGCTGATGCTGCAGCCGCCGCTGCCGCACACCGCGATGCCCTCGCCGCCGCGGGATTTGATCCTGATCATCGATGCCTCGGGCTCGATGTACGGCGACTCCATCGAGCAGGCACGGGCATCGGCACGTTTCGCGCTGTCCACGCTCGGGCCCTCCGACCGTTTCAACCTGATTCGTTTCAGCGACGCGGCTACGATGCTGTTTCCGTCGCCGCAACCGGCGGACCCCGCGGCCCTCGCCCAGGCGGAACGCTTTCTGTCCGCGACTCGCGCCGAGGGGGGCACCAACATGGCGGCGGCCCTTCGCCGCGCCTTCGACAATCCGTCTGCCCCGGATGCCCTGCGCCAACTGGTGTTCCTCACCGACGGGGCGGTGGGCAACGAAACCGCTTTGTTCTCCATGATCGCGGCGGGCACCCGCACCGCGCGACTGTTCGCGGTGGGCATCGGCTCCGCGCCGAACGGTTATTTCATGCGGCGGGCGGCCCGCGTGGGCCGGGGCACCTACACCTTCATCGGCCGCCGCGGCGAGGTCGCGTCGAGAATGGCGGCCCTCTTCGACCGCATCCGGAAGCCGGCACTGACCGATATCCGGATCGACTGGCGCGGTGCCGTGGCGCAGCCCGGCGACGCGCGCGTCCCCGATCTCTATTACGGCGAGCCCCTTACGCTGACATCCCGCGTGAAAGGATTCCGCGGTCTCACAGTGAGTGGCCGCTACGCCGGACAGTCGTGGAGCCAGGAGGTCGAAGCCGATGCGGCGACACAGGCGGAATGGGTATCCACCCTGTGGGCCCGCAACCGGATCAAGCAGCTGCGGGACGACCTGCTCGGCGGCGGCGACAGGGAGCAGGTGAAGGAAAGCATCACCCGGATCGGTCTCGAGCACCAGCTGGTGACGCCCTACACCAGCCTGGTGGCGGTTGAACGGCGGATCAGCCGTCGTCCGTCGGATCCCCTGTATCATGCCGACGCGCCGGTGAACCTGCCGAAGGGCTGGAGCTACCGGCACGTCTTCGGGTCACTGCCCCAGACCGCTCTGGGCTGGAGTGCCCGGCTGGCGGAAGGATTGGCCCTGCTCGCGCTGGGTCTGGCGTTGCTGTGGCTCGTTGGCGCAAGACCGTCGCTGCGGTCGCGGCACTGACCCTGGCGCTGGGGGCCGCCCTGGCAGGCGACGGCGTATACCTCACCGCCAAAGCCCGCTTGGCGCAGGTCCTCCTGAGCCACGCTTGGGACGCAACCCTGCGAACGGGGGAGCCGCATCGTCCCTGGTGGTGGGCGGACACCCATCCCATCGCCCGCCTGCGCGCACCGCGCCTGGGCGTCGACCGGATCGTGCTGGCGGGAAGCAGCGGCCGTACGCTGGCATTCGGGCCGGGCCTGGTGCCGGGAACATCGCTGCCGGGAGCCCGGGGACTGAGCATGATCAGCGGCCATCGCGATACCCATTTCAGTTTCCTCGAATATCTGCGGCACGGCGACGTACTCGACGTGGACACCGCGAACGGCAGCTATCGTTACGTGGTGAACCGCTTCATGATCATCGATATGAAAGATGATCCGCCGGTGCTGGACCCGGCACTGGACCGCCTGGTACTGGTGACCTGTTATCCGTTCCACCGGTGGACAGCCGGTGGATCGCGGCGCTATCTTGTCATCGCCCGTCCCCACTGAAAGGCCATCATCCGAATGACGCTCACCACCGACAATGCCCACGAGTTCTGGGAGGAGCGATACGAGAACCGGAACACGCCCTGGGACCGTGGCGAAACCAATCCAGCGCTCATCGACTGGCTCAGCGCCGGGATCCCGGAGCCGCCTGCCGCGGTTCTGGTGCCGGGCTGCGGACGCGGCCACGAGGTGCTGGAGCTGGCGCGGCGCGGCTTCAGCGTCACGGGTATCGACCTGTCGGAGCGGGCCCTCGACGAACTGAACGCGCGCCTGCGACGCGAGTCATTGGAGGCAGAACTGGTGGCGGCGGACCTGCTCGGCTGGGAACCTCCACGAGGCCCCTTCGATATCATTTATGAACAGACCTGCCTGTGCGCCCTGCTCCCCCGGCAATGGAAGGACTACGAGGTGCGCCTGCGCCAATGGCTGAAGCCGGGCGGTCTTCTCCTGGCACTGTTCATGCAAAGCGGCAAGACAGACGGACCACCCTTCCATTGCGCGCTTCCGGATATGCAGCGTCTGTTCGACGCCGGCCGCTGGCGATGGCCCGATGGTGGGGCGAATCGGATTCCTCATCCCCGCGACGTCTTCGAATACGCGACCGTTCTCCAGCGTATCTAGTGTACCCCGTCAAACCGTCTGTAACTTATCGGCGGCTTGCTGATCCGGGTTGGATTGTTCGATAGAGCATCGAAAGGGCGCCGCCGGGGTTTTTTTCACCGAGCGAGTATCGGGGAGCGACTGAAAAAGACCCCGGCGGCGCCCGTTTGCGGATCGGGGCTACCGTCATCCCAGCCTGAAATCATTTGCATCATTTCTGGCGGGGTACACTAGGGTGCGCGGCGCGTGCCGGGATGCCACTTGGCTGCCGATGCAAGCCGTTTGAGCCCCCGGATTTCGCGATCCGGCTTGCGCCTTGGGCCCGAACTCCTTAAAGTGCGCCCCTCCAGGGAAGCTTCGGACGATTCCTTCATGAATTTTCGAAGCCAAGAAAGAAGCCAAGAAAAACGGCAACCGAGGTTTTCGTTTTTCTCCGTTTATCGCTCACTTTTATCGCTCACTTAAGTAATTGATAAATATAAGAAAACCTGCATCGATCATTCAAGTGAACGATAAATGGCGACACCTCCCTGTATCGTGCGAAACCCTGCATGCCAAGGGTTTTGAGCGGTTTTCGAATTCCAAGGATGCTCCGGCCGACCCGGGGCTTTCCGACGTAACAAGCTAAAAACCAATGATCTCCAGGAGACCAATCACATGAGACCGCTTCTCCATGTGCCCGCGGTGGCTGTTTGTCTGTTTCTCTGCGCAGGCGCTCAGGCGGCTGGTGACGCCCAGCAAGGCGAACTGCGCGCTCAGACCTGCATGGGTTGTCATGGAGCCCCGGGCCAGCGCAATGCCTACCCCGGCTATCGCATCCCCAAGCTGGGAGGGCAGCACGATTTCTACATCATCAATGCCTTGAAGGAATACAAGGACAAGAAGCGCTGGCATCCCACCATGCAGGCGCAGGCCTCGACCTTGACCCAGCAGGACCGGGAGAACATCGCCGCTTACTTTTCGTCCATGGCCCAGCCCGCCTCCCACAACGTCGCGGGCGACAATCCCGCCCAGCAATGCGCGGCCTGCCACGGGCCCGACGGCGTCAGCCCCAATGACCCGAACAAGACCCAAGGCGCCCCGATTCTTGCGGGACAGTATCCCGACTACATCATGCAGGTGCTCCACGACTACAAATCCGGGAAGCGCCAGAATCCCATCATGAACGGGATGGCGTCCGGGCTCAGCGACGCGCAGATACAGGCGGTCGCCGAGTACTTCTACGGTCAGCGGGGCCTGGTGGCGCCGCAGTATCGAGCACTGACGCCCGCAAGCCGCGCGCCGCGCCACTGTTCGCGGTGGCGCACGCCCGGGTTTCGTCATTGATCAATCGCGACTGAAGTCGCTCCTACAATGCGTGATCGGCCAGCGCGTCGAGCTCCGAATTGCAGGAGCGACTTCAGTCGCGAGCAGCCTCTAGTGCACCCCGCTCGGCCTCGATGGCCTGCCGGACTTCGTCCAATGAGCGGCTCAAATCGCGCCGTCGCTCGGTCAATTCCTCCATGGCCTCGATCCACTCGCGAACCACCGTCGAACGCACCCCTTCCAGGCCTGCCGCCACTCGCTTGACTATGGACCGCCTGACCGAGGGCCGGACCAGCCGCGCCAGCAGGTAAGGCGCCAGGGCCGACAGCCCCAGCACCATCAGGCTGTGGACCAGGAAATCCAGGCCCAGAAAGCCGCTATCGCCGTTGAGGCCCTGCTCGTACCGCGTCACGACGAAATAGCCCACGACGACACAAACGGCCAGGGGCAGACCGTAGACCAGCTTTCGCATTAATGTTTCCACGCCGCGGTGCAATGCGTTCCCCGGCCGTGCCACACCTTCCCTGAAGCCGTCTCGCAAGACGCCGAGCAAACTTCGCTCCAGCGACTGCACGAGCGTCCGGGTTCGCGTCTGCACCGGGACGCCGGGCAGACCCTCTGCCGCGACCACAACCGCGGCCTGCAGGTCCTGCACATAGTCGGCGGTCAAACCGGGTAATACCGGTTCAGGCACGGCCGGCGCGGCACCCGCCGAAGCGCGGTCCGGGACGCCCGCCGCCTCGATGGCCGCCTGCTGGCGGAGATACGCATTGAGCGCAGCCAGCTTCTCGTCGATCGCGTTCCTTCCGCGATCGATGAACCTGCGCCATTCGGCGGAGCCGCCCAGTGTTTCGGCGTAGCGCGCGCATTCACGGTCGAGGTCTAAAAGCCTGGCCTGCTCGCCGACCTGTTGCAGCCGCTCGAGTCCGTGCTCCCCGACCGCATGTTCGATCTCCTCCACCATACGTTGGAAATCATCGCCCTCCGGCACCGTGCAACTGGTCTGCAGGACCAGGGTCTCGTCGAATCCCTCACTCCCTAACAGCCGCCTGAAGTCCCGATACTGGTCCTCGGTGCCGGTGTCCCGGCGGTTCATGACAAACAGCCAGTGATGTCGATAGCCGCGCTGTTGAAGCACCCGCCACCCCGCGTCGTCTCGGTAGCGCTCCGGACTGACGACGTACACCAGCCAGTCCAGGTAGGGCAGCCACTGGTAGACCAGCTCCCGGTTGCTGCGCTCGATGCTGTCGATATCCGGCATATCGATCCAGACGACGTCCCGGTACTCGTCCCTCCGGTGTTCCAACACCCGCACTCGTCCCAAGGGAAACAGGTCTTCCAGGTGCTTCACCGGGTATTGCTCGTGGACGTACAACGTCACTTCGGTCGAAGTCGGGCGCTGCAACCCCACGGCGGCTACGGCGTCGCCAACCAGGCGATTCAGCAGGCTGCTCTTGCCCACGCCAGTGCCGCCGAAGAACCCGATGGTCAGTGGCCTGCCGCCGGATTCGAACAGACTGCCCGCATCGCTCTCCTCCAGTTTCTCGAGCCTCCTGATCTCGTCTTCGGGGACCCAGCCTTCGGCCACCGCTTCCGCCAACCAGTCGAGCAGGCTCGCCTTGCACCCACGGGCGCCGCTGCTCATGGACTGAGTTCCCGCATCAGCTCCATGGCCCTGGAGAGTTCGGCTTCGGTAACGCCGAACAGGCCCTCCCCCCGGGGCCGCAGGGCGCGCAACGGCTGTTCAATGGTTTCCTGCAACACTCCGCTCATCCGCTCGGTCTGTTCCCGCTTCAGGCGCGCGATCACCGTTCGCAGGTACTGCCCGACGGCACTTTCCGTCAAGTAGGACGTCAGTGAGATCACGGCAGGTGCGAACAGGGCGTCGTAGACACCCAGAGTTCCGGTCTTGATCGCCAGCACGATGCCGCCGGCGTCCGCGCCCAGCCGGGTGGCGCGCAGGGCATTCAAGGTAACGGGGTTGCGCTCGAGCTGCTGGTACAGATCTTCCGACAGGCGATCGATGCGCGGTTGGAAATCCCGCCTGTAATCATCGACGGCATCCCCAAAGCACCGCCTCATATCGGGTTCGCATCCCACCAGTTCCTCCGCCAACGCCCGCCACCAGGGATGCCGTCGGGTCAAGACCTCGCTGCGCAACGACAACAGACAGTGCTCGAGGGCCGTGTCGATGACCTGGAGTTCCTGGTCCCTGGCCGGTTCCCCGGCGCTGCCGAACAGCTTGCGAAAGGGCCAGGTCAGCACCCGTCGGGTCTGGGAGATCGGGCCCGGAAAGCGCCGGGACCTCGAGCAACTCGAGCAGACCGAGGATCGCCTTGCGGGCGACATCGTGGTGGCGGGCATGCTCGATGTACTCGGTGCGATACCTGTCCCGGAACGACCCCACCGCGGCGCTGATCAGCGTATTCCATTCCCGTTGGCAGACCAGTTCCTGCTCCACCGGCGCGACCCAGGTGGACCAGTACGTTCGCATGAGCCGGTCCAGGCCGGTGCGACGGGCCTCCTTGGAACGGCATTGGAGCCGGCCGAAGACGTCCGCCCGGAAGCTCTGTACGTCCGGACGCGCCAGGAAGGATTCCAACTCGCCACCCGGCACCTAGGGGCAGGATCAGGACCGGGATGCCGCCGCCCAGCCGCGGATGTTCTTCCAGCCTGCGTTGAATAGCAGGCACCAACACGTCGGCGTCGGAACGTCCCCGGGAGTGTTCTTCATCGACTTCGATGTCGCATTTGTTCAGGCAGATGACCACCGGAACCTCCAAGGGTGCGAGCGTTTCCAGAACGGTCCAGACCGATTGGTCGGCATACTTCTCCTTGCTGAGCACCAGCACCACCAGATCCACCCGCGCGCAGACGCGGGCCACCTGCTGCCGGTAGACCCTGGAGGCATTCGAGTCGAAGTCGGGCGTGTCCCAGATGAGGCAGGCCGGGGCGTCCGATTCGACCGTGCGCGGCGCAAGGGTCGGATCCATCGGGTACGTCTCCGGTAGAGCCTCTCCGGACGTATTCAGGGCCAGCACCGAAGCCCGCTGGGTGTGCGCGGCCAGCGGGCTGGTCTCGACATACCGGCCGCCGGCGATGATGTTGACCACCGTACTCTTGCCCGTCTGCGTCGG
Organism: uncultured Gammaproteobacteria bacterium; assembly: GCA_963731035.1. Classification (GTDB taxonomy): domain Bacteria; phylum Pseudomonadota; class Gammaproteobacteria; order Arenicellales; family JAANXG01; genus JAANXG01. Next base: position 120,053 of record CAVSUY010000018.1, read on the forward strand.
ACCCACGACGGCCAGCGCTGCCACGGGCGGCGGTTCGCGCTCCAGCGTGTCGAGCGCGGTCTCGGCAAGGCGAAGCGAGAACACGGCGTCGGCGTCGGAATGCTTGTCCGCCAAACGCGCCAAAAACCGGCTCAACTCGCCCGCCGGTGCCGCTTCCTCCGTCACGGTTCGCTCTGCCGCGGCCTCCCGGCCGCCATTGAATAATTCACTCACCAACCCCAATACCTGATCGTGCCCCCGGCTGGCCCATTGCCCGCAGGCGGTAGGTCGGGTGTAATCCGACTATGGTTAGCAGGATGTCGAACAAGGGCGAACTTGCCACCTTGTTCAACGAACGAATACAACGCGCCGCACCCGGTGCCTGCCCGGACCGGCTGCTCGGAATCAAGCACCTGCAGTGCTCGATTCGAGGCAGAAGATCCATGCCCTGCACTGACGGGCCGTTTTTAAGACAGCCTGCTAGAATTGTAGGCACCATTCTCACGGTGTTCCCGGTGATAGCCGGAAATCCCGACTCTATAGAACCAGGCCCGGATGAGCGACAAGAAAAGCATTTACAGAATCGTGTTTCACAACCAGGGAAACGTGATTGAGATGTACGCGCGCGAAGTGAGCCAGACCAGCCTCTACGCCTTCGTCGAGGTCGGCGACCTCATATTCGGCGAGCGTTCGAAGCTGGTGGTGGACCCCAGCGAGGAACAGCTCAAGAATCAGTTTGCCGGGGTCAAGCGCACCTACCTCCCGCTGCACGCCGTCATCCGGATAGACGAGGTGGAGAAGGAAGGCAGCGCCAAGATCCTGTCCACGGGCGACGACAAGAGCGGCAAGGTTACCCCGTTTCCGATGCATTTTCCTCCCGGCAACCGGGGGGAATGAGCGTCCCCGCCCGCGGGAAGTAATCGCCTCTCCCCGGCGCAGAGGACCAAGTGAGGGCAAACGGAATGTGGGGCCGTACTGCGTTTGTGACCTGGTCCGTAGCTGATCGGACTGCGGAGAAGCATGGGTTGGGTGAGGTTTTCGGCGACACGCTGTAAATACTTCCCTGTACGCTCGCTTCCGACATCCCTGTCTCCAGACGGTCGCCGAAAACCTCACCCAACCCATGCTCAAGCGGCGTCCCCCTCCGGCAAGCACGGGGATGCAGCCCCTCGTGCTCCAGCCCAATCGAAGGGATGGGCGCCAAGAGCATGAACCGGGGCGAGGGGGCGGCGGGCGTCTGGAGGCAGGGATGCCGGAAGCGAGCCTACAGGGAAGTACTTGCGGCGTCCCGCCGAGCCCTCGCCCCGGTTCATGCCAAGCACTCCCTCCAATCTTCAGTACACTGCAAACCCGCTGCGACTGCCCCGGGCTCTCCCTGAAAAGGAGAGGAAATCTGCCCCTTATAGGGAACCTACACCCAAGATAGGGACCCTACACCCAGGGACAATTGCTGTTGCGGTCGCCGAAGGACTTGCCGGTTGCGTAGCGGTCCAGTGAGAAGGGCGCGAGCTCCGCCACCGACTCGCCGGTGGCAAGGTGATGGGCCAGCAGCTTACCCACACCGATCATCTTGAAGCCGTGGTTGGAATCCGCCACCATGTAGACGTTGTCGTCGATCCAGTCGAAGATCGGCACGTTGTCCGGGGTGAATGCCCCGATCCCACCGTTGCGGCGTTCCCTGAAATCCCGGCGGCAGTCTTCGAAACGTGACATGAGCTGGCCCAAGGCCGCGCAGTAGTAGTCGGCGAACCAGGGCTCGGCCTGATACTCGTCGTTGGCGTGGCCGTAGGGATCGACCACTGCCTCCGGTCCCAGCTTCACTGGAATGGTCCCACCCTGCACTCCCGGCTTGTCCATGCGCTCCTTGGCGTAGCGCACGTAGGCGTACATGTGGTCCCCCAGCTCCCCGCCGGACTGCGGGTCCAGCACCGGCGTATTCATCAGCTCCACGTGCAGCACCGGCGGGTCGCGGTCGTCGGCAGTGCGATAGGGCTCGTGGATGTACACCTCCCCTTCCAACAGGCGCCAGTAAGTCCACATGTCCTGGCCGTTGATGACGCCGCCGTCCGGATAGTGCAGGTCCAAGGTCGGCGCGTGACCGAGCCAGGCCCAGTGCTTCGGATTCCAGGCTCCCGCCGCCAGCACCACCGCGTCGCACTTGATCGACCCCTGGGTGGTCTTCACCGCCGTCACCCGGCCGTTGGTCTTTTCGTAGCCGGTGACCTCCACCCCGTAGTGGCGATTTACCCCGTATTGCTGGCAGAATTGGTCCAGCCCCCACACCACCTGGCTCGTGCCGGCGTAACCGGAGGGCAGTTCGTGCAGCACCACATCCACCTGGTCGGTCTTGAAGTCCGGCCAGATGGACTTCAGGAAGCGCCGGGCGTCGGTGCCTACGTACAGGTCCGAAGGGTAGCCGGCAGCGTTCTGGCTCTTGTGTATGCGCTCGTAGTCCGCGGTCTGGTTGTCCTCCCCGGCGGAGACGTAGCCGACCTGCTGGAACCCCAGCTTGACCGGGTCGTACGTCCATACGTCCACCGACTCCCGTAGAATCGCGTGAAGGGGTCCGGTCATGTAGAAATTGCGCACGCAGCCGCAGGCGACGCCGGTGGCGCCGGCACCCGGACCGGTCTTGTCGAGCAATACAATATCGGACCCGCTGCCCTTGCCGCGGTTCTGGAGTTCCATGGCAAGGTGCCAGGCGGTGCTGAGGCCGTGCACGCCGGCGCCGACTACGACATAGGTGCAGGATTCGGGAAGAGGACTGTTCATACTCAGTTTTCGGAGCGGTGTTTGTCGACGGAGCCGGAGGATACACCAAGTCAATACCCCCATGCATAGCGTGAACCGACAATGAATGAGAACCTGTTTGCCCGCCTGCAAGAGCGGTTTCCCGCCGATCGGCAAAGGATCCTGATCGAGACGGACGCCGGCCGAGCCTACACCTGGGACGACCTGGACACGGCCACCGCCCGCTTCGCCGGAGTCTTCGCCCGCCATGGACTCGCGCCCGGGGACCGCGTGGCAGCCCAGATCGGCAAATCGCCCGAGGCTCTGTTCCTGTACCTGGCGTGCGTCCGCTTCGGGCTCATCTACCTGCCACTGAATACCGCCTACCAGCGCAGTGAGCTGGACTACTTCTTCACCGACGCCCAGCCCGCCATGGTGGTGGGCCGTCCCGAGTCCGAGGAGCTGCTCGCCGAATTGCTGCCGCCGGGCGCGCCTTTGTACACGCTCGACCAATCCGCGGGGGGCACGCTCCCCCGGGCGGCCGCGGATAGCGATCCCTTTGCAGGCTGTCATGAATCGGACGGCGACGATGTCGCCGTCATCATCTACACCTCCGGTACCACCGGCCGGCCCAAAGGCGCGATGATCACCCACGGCAACCTCACCAGCAATGCCCAGGCCCTGGTATCCACCTGGGGCTTCAGCGATCGCGACGTGCTGCTGCACGTTCTGCCGCTGTTCCATGTCCATGGTCTGTTCGTCGCTTGTCACTGCGTCCTGTGGAGCGGCGCCCGGATGCGCTTTCTGCACGATCCCGCCGTCGCCAAAATCCTGCGCTTCCTTCCCGAAGCCACCGTCATGATGGGGGTGCCGACTCACTACACCCGGCTGCTCGCCAGCGAGGAATTCGACCGCGAAACCTGCGCCAATATGCGCCTGTTCATCTCAGGCTCGGCGCCGCTGCTGCCCCAGACCTTCGAGGAGTTCGCGCAGCGCAGCGGCCACCGGATACTGGAGCGCTACGGGATGTCCGAGACCGGGATGAACGCATCCAATCCGCTCGAAGGACCGCGGGTACCCGGTACCGTGGGCCCGCCGCTGCCGGGCGTCGACGCCCGGGTGGTCAAAGCGGACGACAAGATTGCAGCAACGGGGGAGATTGGTGTTCTGCAGGTCAAAGGCCCCAACGTGTTCAAAGGCTACTGGCACATGCCGGAGAAGACCGCCGAGGAGTTCACCAACGACGGCTATTTCATCACCGGCGATCTCGCTTCCATCGACGAGAGCGGCTACATCCGGATCGAAGGGCGGCACAAGGACCTGATCATTTCCGGTGGATACAATATCTACCCGAAGGAGATCGAGCTGTGCATCGACGCCATGCCGGAGGTGGTGGAGTCGGCGGTGATCGGCCTGCCCCACCCGGACTTCGGGGAAGCCGTTTGCGCGGTGGTTGTGAAGCAGCCGGGCAGCGCGCTGACCGAGTCGATACTGATCGAGCGGCTGAAGGGAGAACTGGCGCCCTTCAAGGCGCCCAAATCCGTGCACTTCACAGATACCTTGCCGCGCAACGCCATGAGCAAGGTGCAGAAGAAGGTCCTGCGCGACCGATACATGTAGGTCGGCATTCCACGCCGACGTAAACGTCACCGCGATAGAATCCGGAATCACAAATAAGACTATGACCGACAACCCCAAGATCGGCGTCGTCAGTCTCGGCTGCCCCAAGGCCCTGGTGGACACCGAGCGTATCCTGACGCAGCTGCGCATCGACGGCTACGAGATCGTATCGACCTACCAGGATGCCGCCCTGGTGATCGTCAACACCTGCGGTTTTATCGACGAAGCCAAGGCCGAGTCCCTGGACGCCATCGGCGAGGCCCTGGACGAGAACGGGCGGGTGATCGTCACCGGCTGTCTGGGCGCGAAGAAGGGAGAGATCGAGTCCGTCCATCCGGCGGTGCTGGCCGTTACCGGTCCCCAGGCCTACGAGGCGGTGGTCGACCAGGTCCATCGACACGTGCCGCCTCCGCAGCACGATCCCTACACCTCGCTGGTCCCGCCCCAGGGCATCAAGCTGACGCCACGGCACTACGCGTACCTGAAGATCTCCGAAGGCTGCAATCACCGGTGCAGCTTCTGCATCATTCCTTCCATGCGCGGTAAGCTGGCGAGCCGGCCTGCCGGCGACATTCTCGCCGAAGCCGAGCGCCTGGCTGCCGCCGGCGTCAGGGAGTTGCTGGTGATCTCCCAGGACACCAGCGCCTACGGGGCAGACATCAAGTACCGAACCAGCTTCTGGAACGGCGCGCCGGTCAAGTCGAGGCTGTCCGACCTCTGCGAGAAGCTGTCACAGCTCGACGTCTGGGTACGGTTGCACTACGTCTATCCCTACCCGCACGTGGACGACCTGATTCCTTTGATGGCCGAGGACCGGCTACTGCCTTACCTGGACATCCCCTTCCAGCACGGCAGCCCAAGGATTCTGAAGCTGATGCGGCGTCCGGCTGCGGCGGAGAATACGCTGGAGCGAATCGCGAAGTGGCGTTCGATTCGCCCCGACATCGCCATCCGCAGCACCTTCATCGTGGGCTTTCCAGGCGAAACGGAGCAGGACTTCGAGGAGCTGTTGTCGTTTCTCGAAGGCGCACGCCTCGACCGCGTCGGCTGCTTCAAGTATTCACCGGTGGAAGGCGCCAGGGCCAACGAGCTGCCCGATCCCGTTCCGGAGGAGATCAAGGAGCAACGCTTCGAGCGATTCATGACGCTGCAGGCGGAAATCAGCGCCGGCAAGCTGCGGGAGCGGATCGGCCGGGAGTACGAATTATTGATAGACGCCGTCGAGAACGGCCACGCCGTGGGACGCAGCAAGCTGGAGGCGCCGGAGATCGACGGTGTGGTCTACCTGGAGGATGCGTCCGGTCTTGCGCCGGGAGACGTGACCCGGGTCGTGATCGAGGATTGTGATGAACACGACCTCTGGGGGCGGCCGGTCGATCGCGGAATGGCGTAGCACATGCATCGATTGATCGCGGCTGACGGCAATCGCTCCCCGCGATTTGCTGCAATTCCTCCATCCATGGAGGTCGAAGCCGCTCCTACAATCCAAGGATTATCGCGGTGCTGAGCCCGGGATTGTAGGAGCGGCTTCAGCCGCGATCCCTTGTCCCCCTGGGGAAAAAGGACAGGATGAGCGAAAACCGCGGATAAGGGATTCGCACGTCAGCGCTGCTTCAAGAGCGTGGCAAACTCCTCCTCGTCCAGAATCTCGACGCCCAACTCCTCCGCTTTGGTCGCTTTCGAGCCGGGGCCGGCGCCCACCACGACATAGTCGGTTTTCTTGGAGACGCTGCCGGTGACCTTGGCGCCCAGGGCCTGAAGGGCCCGCTTGGCGTCGTCCCGGGTCAAGGACTCGAGTGTGCCGGTGAGCACGAAGGTCCGCCCTGAAAGAGGCTGCCGGCCTTCCCGCCCGGCCTGCGGTTCGTGTTCCGTCCAGCGGACGCCGGCCTTGCGCAAATTGTGAATCACGTCGCGGTTGTGCTGCTGCGCGAAGAACGTATGGATGCTCCCCGCAACGATGGGACCGATGTCCGGCACTTCCCGCAGGGCGTCCTGGTCCGCCTTGATCAATCGATCGAGGCCGCCGAAATACTCCGCCAGCTGCCGGGCCGTGGTCTCGCCCACCTGGGGTATGCCGAGCCCGAACAGGAACCGGTCCAACGTCGTGTCCTTGCTTTCCTCCAGGGCGTCGACCAGGTTTTGCGCGGACTTCCGGGCCATTCGGTCGAGCCCCGCGATCTGCTCCGCGTCGAGGCGATACAGGTCCGCGACATCCTTCACGCATCCCTTGTCCACCAGCTGCTCGACCAGCTTGTCCCCGAGTCCATCGATATCCATGGCCCGGCGCGAGGCGAAGTGCTTGATACTTTCCTTGCGCTGGGCATCGCAGAACAGCCCGCCGCTGCAGCGGGCGATGACGCCTTCACCGCCCTCGTACACGATCTCCGAATTGCACACCGGACAGAGCGTGGGAAACTTGTAGGGTCGCGCTCCCTTCTTTCGCTTCTCCTTCTGCACTGAGACGATCTCCGGAATCACGTCTCCGGCTCGGCGCACGATCACCGTATCTCCCTTGCGGACGTCGAGGCGCTCGATCTCGGCGCGGTTGTGCAGTGTGGCATTGGAGACGGTGACCCCGCCCACGAACACCGGCTCCAGCCGTGCGACCGGCGTAACCGCACCGGTTCGTCCCACCTGCACCTCGATGTCCAGCACCTCGGTGGACTGCTCCTGCGCGGGGAACTTGTGGGCCAGTGCCCAGCGGGGAGCACGCGACAACGTGCCGAGGGCATCCTGGGCGGCCTTGTTGTTGACCTTGTAAACCACCCCATCGATGTCGTAGGGCAGGTCGGCGCGCCGTTCCTGCATATTTCGGTAGTAGCGCAGGCAGCCCTGGATGCCTTCGACCCTCTGTACCAGTGGCGACACCCGCAAGCCCCACTTCTTAAGCTGGACCAGCATGTCGTACTGGGTGTCCGGAAACCCGCCCCCCTCGACGCGGCCCACCCCGTAGCAGAACATCTCCAGCGGTCGCGCGGCGGTGAGGCCGGAGTCGAGTTGACGCAGGCTGCCCGCTGCCGCGTTGCGCGGATTGACGAAGGGTTTGGCCCCGGCCTCGACCTGGGCCTCGTTCAGGCGCCGAAAGCCGTCGTGTCCGAGGATCACCTCGCCGCGAACCTCCATGAGCCCGGGATAGCCGCGCCCGCGCAGCTTCAGCGGCACGGATCGGAGGGTCCTCACGTTCAAGGTGATGTCCTCTCCCGTATGGCCGTCGCCGCGGGTCGCGCCCCGCGTCAGGGCGCCGTTCTCGTACGTGAGGCTCACCGCCAGGCCGTCCAGCTTGGGTTCTGCAACGTACGTGAGGTCGTCGCAATCGAGGAGCTTGCGGACCCGCTGGTCGAATGCCAGCACCTCTTCCTCGTCGAAGGCATTGTTCAGCGACAGCATCGGCTCGCCGTGCCGTACCGTCGCGAACTCCGTCACCGGCGCTGCGCCCACGCGCTGGGTGGGGGATTCCGGTGTCCTCAGATCTGGATAGTCCTCTTCTATCTCCTGCAGCTCACGCAGCAGCCGGTCATATTCGGCGTCGGTGACGCTGGGGTCGTCCAGCACGTAGTAACGATAGTTGTGCTGGTCGAGCTCCTCCGCCAGCTTCCTGGCGCGCTGCCGGACCTTCGCGGGGGTGCTCATGGAAGGCCACGGGACGGCCGCCCGGTCAAAACAGCTTCAACGCGCACTCTCGGCCGGGCGCGATACCATCCCGCTCCATCTCCGCGGCCATGGTCCGGATCTCCTGTGCGATACGCTTCAGGCCCTTCTGGGTCATGCCGCGGTGGTTGTCGTCCACCAGCTTTCCGTCGAGACGTTTGCACAGCTCCTTCGCGTCGTCGATCATCTCGTTGAACACACGTGCCGGATCCAGGGTTCTTGGAATGTCCATGAACAGTGTGACACCCCGGGTGAGTTCGGCGGCGCCACGTTCCTGCGAATCCCCGCTCGTCTTCTCTTTGTCCGCCATACGATAGACGGGTCGATCATTCTGGTACTTCACGTAGACCTTGCGGGCGTTGGGCACCATCCCCAAGGCACGTGCCGCTTCGTCGACGTCCTCCAGCCGGAAGGATTCGTTGCGCGCCACGATGTTCAGTATGGCCAGGGCATCGTACTTCTTTATGAGCTTGTCCAGAAGCTCGGCCTGGTTCAGGGCTTCGTCCATGCCACAGGAAAACTGGAAGCGCCTGCCGAAGACGTCGGCCAGCTTGAGCACGACTTGCGAGAACTGGTTCAGCTCGCCTTCGTCGATGGCCCCTTGACGGTCCGCCAGCTGCAAAGTGAGGCCGAAGTCGGTGAAGCGGGCGGTTTCGGGCTGCTTTTCCAGGTCGCACCACATGCGGGTGGGGTGACTGAGCCCGAAGATCCTGTGCGGCTTGGACATATCGAACTCGTGCTGCCGGTAGATCCCCAAGGCGGAATCGCGCTTGATGACGTTCTTCCCCGGGATGCGGGCGACGTACTCGACCTGGATCCCTTCCTCACCAGGGTGCTCTTGCATCTCCGGCACGCCGTCGATGGGCGTCTTGGCCAAGTCCTCGACGTCCCTCAGCTCCGATTCCCACGTGCCGGCATCGGCCTCCGCCGGAGCGGGCGCGTCTACGCCCGACTCGATATCCAGGAACTCGGGTTTGAGGCGCGCGCCGGCCATGTCGGAACCGGGGGCCTGCGGAGTCTCGCGGTAGTGAGGCGTCGGCCGCGCCGGCTCCCCGGTAGCCGCGGCCCGCGGCGTCAGTAGAGGCTCGGACTCCGCGTCGGTAATGCGCGGATCGATATCGGCATCGGTTCGCCGGTGCAGCCGGGTGTGCCGGATCTTGTCATAGGAGATCATGAGGACCACGAAGAAAACGACGATCCCGGCAATCAGGAACGCGATCTGCAGGGAAATCATTGGGCCGCCATTTCCACCGCTTCTTCGACGTCCACGGAAACCAACCTCGATACGCCCGGCTCCCCCATGGTGACCCCCACCAGGATATCCGCCGACTCCATGGTGATCTTATTATGGGTGATGAAGATCAGCTGGGTGCGGCTGGAAAGGGTCTTCAGCGTGTCGTTGTAGCGCTCCACATTGGCATCGTCCAGGGGCGCGTCGACCTCGTCAAGTACGCAGAATGGTGCCGGGTTCAAATCGAAGAAGGCGAACAGAAGCCCCACGGCGGTGAGTGCCTTCTCGCCCCCGGACAGCAGGTGGATGGTGCTGTTGCGCTTTCCGGGCGGCCGGGCCATGACCGCCACCCCCGTCTCCAGGAGATTGTCGCTGGTGAGCTCCAGGTAGGCGCTGCCGCCGCCGAACAGGCGCGGAAAGAACTCCTGGAACCGAACGTTCAGCTTCTCGAAGGTCTCCTTGAAACGGGCCCGGGTCTCGTTGTCGATCTTCTGAATCACCGACTCGAGGGTGGCCAGCGCCTCGGTGAGATCCCCGGACTGCCGGTCCAGGTAGGTCTTGCGCTCCGACTGCTCCTCGAATTCCTCGATAGCCACCAGGTTGACGGGACCCAGCCGCTCGATACGCCGGACGATCTTGTCGAGTTTTTCCTGCCAGGTGGCCTCATCAGCTTCCTCCGGCAACGCGTCCACCAGGTCCTCCGGCCGGTGACCGAGCTCCACGATCTGCTCCCGCACGGTGTCGCGCCTGACCACCACATCCTGGCGCTCGATCCTGACCTGCTCCATCTGCTCACGGGTACCCTGCACCGACTGCTCGTGGCCATGGCGTTCCCGCTCCTTCTGGCGCAACTCGCCTTCTATGTTCTCGACGGTACGCCTCGCCTCCGCCAGTCGATGCTCGCACTTGACGCGCTCCGACAACAAGGCCTCCAGCTTGTGCTTGAGGTCTTCCTCGGGATCCGCGTCATCGGACAGGGCCGACTCGAGCTCCAGCTTGCGCTGCTGCATGCTCTCCTGCTGCCGCTCCAGTCGCTTGGCATTCTCCAGTAGAGACGCCAGCTCCGTTTCCTCCCGCTGCCGGGAGAACGCCACCTCGTGTTTGCGATCGCGGGCCGCCTCCAGCTCCTCGCGCGTATCCTCCAGGGCCTTGCGGATCCGGTCACGTTCCTGGAGCAGATCTTCCCGGCTGCCGGCCAGGGTGCGGCGTTGCTGCTCGGCGCGCGACAACAGTTCCTTGGCGCTGGACACCCGGCCGCGGAACTTGCCGAGCTGCGACACCACATCGGCGAGCTCCGCCTGGCTCTGCTCGCGCCTGGACCGCAATTCGCCGATACGGGTCTCGATGCGCGCCAGCTCGCTGCGAAGCTCGGCCCGCTCGGACTCCTTCTTACTGAGCCCACGGCGCGCGTCGGCGAGCTGCTCTTCGAGGTCCGCCAACCGGGCCTGCCGGTCGCTCAGATCCTTCTGCTTCTGTTCGAGATCCCCGGAGACCGTTCCGGCGCGTTCGCTCAGATCGTCGATTTCCGATTCCCGCGCTACTACGCCGGTGCGCTCCCGTGTGGGTCGCAGCTCGATCCAATTGCTTCCCACCCAGGCGCCGTCCCGGGTTACGATGGATTCCCCGGCATCCAACTGCGGCCGCCAGGCCAGGGCCTGGTCCAGGTCATCCGCCACGTAGATACCCGACAGCCAGGGACCGAGATCGACACCTTCGCAGTGGACTTTCTCCATCAGCTGCGGCAGCCGGGCCGCCTCTACATCGGCGGACCGGGTGCGCTCGACCACCACGATCTCGGTGCCGTCCTTGAGCCGGGCGGGGTCGCAGTCCGAGAGGCAGTACGCTCCCGCCCGCCTGCCCAGGACCCGATCGAGCGCGGTCTCCCAGCCGTCGTCGACATCCATTTCCGAAGCCAGCCGCGGCGCGTCGTTGAGCCCGGAACGCTCCAGCCACCGCGCCAGGTCCTCGTCGTCCTGTGCCCGAAGGTCCGAGGACTGCAGTTCGCGCAACGATTCCAGCCGCGCCTCCAAGCGCCCGAGGTCGTCGCGCAGATCCTGCACCTCGTCGCCCGCCTGCTCGATTTCCGCGCGTTGGATCTTCACCGATTTGTCCAGCTCCGCCACGCGCTCCTGCAAGCTGTCGCAGTCCTGGTCGGCGCCGGCGGCCTCCTGCTTCAGCTCATCAATGCCGATTTGCTCCAGGGCATCGTCGACCTCCGAGATTCGCGATTCCTGTCGTTGCTGCCGGTCGACCAGGTTGAGGATGTGGCTCTCGTACTCCTCTATGCGCGTCTGCTGGACCTGGCGCTCCTGGTCGGGGGCCGCGGCCTCGGCTCCCAGCCGTTCCCATTCCGTCTGCCACTGCACCATGTCCTCCTCGGCCCTGCGGAAGGCGGCCTCGGCTGCCAACAGGCGTTCCTCGGATTCCTTCAACGCAGGCTCGCTGCCACCCAGGGTCTCCTGCAGCACCAGAATTCGCTGTCGGTCCGTGTCCAGATGCTCGCGGGATTCGCGCTGATCCGTGTCCAACCGCTCCATCTCCCGCTGCTGCTGTTCCCGGGTCTCCCGCAGGTGCTTGATGTTCTGCTCGACTCCCGAGATATCCGCGCCCGTGCGGTAGTACTCGCCCTGGGTCTTGTTGAACGACTCGTTGGCCTCCGTTTGCCGGGTGCGCAGGTTCTCGATGTTCTTTTCAGTGGCGCGCTGCTCCGCCAGCGCCGCGTCCGCCAGCTTCTGCAGGCGGGCCAGTTCGGTATCCTTCTTGCCCACTCCCCCGGTCAACGCCTGCCAGCGCAGACTCAAGAGCTGCGATTTCAGCATCCTCTCCTCCTGGCGCAGAGTCTTGTACTTCTCCGCCGCCTCGGACTGGCGCTGCAGGCGCTGCAGCTGCCCTTGCAGCTCCTTGCGAATGTCGTCGACCCGCTCGAGATTCTCCCGGGTGTGGCGGATACGGGTCTCGGTTTCGCGCCGCCGTTCCTTGTACTTGGAGATGCCGGCGGCTTCCTCTATCAGCACCCGCAGCTCTTCCGGCTTGGCTTCGATGATTCTGCCGACCGTGCCCTGCTCGATGATCGAGTAGGAGCGCGGCCCCAGGCCCGTGCCTAGAAAGATGTCGGTGATGTCCCGGCGCCGGGAACGCGTCTTGTTGATGAAGTAATTCGACTGACCGTCGCGGCTGAGCTCGCGGCGGACGGAAATCTCGTTGTACTTGGCGTAGGGACCCGGCGCGTTGCCGTCAGTGTTGTCAAATACGAGTTCCACCGACGCCTTGCTGACGGGCTTGCGGGCCGTGGAGCCGTTGAAGATTACATCCGCCATCTGGTCGCCGCGCAGCGTCTTGGCGGACGACTCGCCCATCACCCAGCGAATGGCATCGATCACATTGGACTTGCCGCAGCCGTTGGGACCGACGACACCCACCAGGTTGGCCGGCACCGAGACGGTGGTCGGGTCCACGAAGGACTTGAACCCGGACAGTTTAATGTACTTAAGCCGCATTCTTTGCGTCAGGAATCCACATTGCCGCGCGTGTTCGGGTCCGGATTCGAGCTCAATCGACGCTCACGGACCCGGTTCCGTATCTTCAGGACAGAATCATCAGTACAGAAAAGGGGCATCATCCCCTGCCGCGAACGAGCGCGGCGGTACCGCCCGCAGAAGGCGGGTGCACCTTCCTTATGCTGTTAAACTTCACGCGCCGAAAGTTACCATAACGCAATACGCGATGACCACGAAACCATCCAAGAATTTTGAAGTCTTCGACAATCCCAAACCGGAGCGGGACTATACGATCCATATCGATATCCCTGAGTTTACCTGTCTGTGCCCCATGACCGGGCAGCCGGACTTCGCCACCATGCATCTGGCCTACGTGCCGGACCGCCTGTGCATCGAGCTGAAATCGCTCAAGCTCTACATCTGGTCCTTTCGCGACGAGGGGGCGTTCCACGAGGCAGTCAGCAACCGGATCCTTGACGACCTGGTAGCCGCCCTCAAGCCGCGGTTCGCACGGCTCTCCGCCAGATTCAACGTACGGGGGGGATTGTATACCGACGTGGTCGTGGAGCACCGCGCCGATAACTGGGTCGCCCCCGAGCCCGTGGCCCTGCCGGGATCCAGGGGCTGAGATTGCCCCTCTCGAGGCTCCTGCAGGGGTCGGCCTGCGTATTCCGCGGCGCCGCGCTGGTGAGCCGCCCCGGCGTGCGGCGTTATGCCTGGATCCCGCTGCTCATCAACGTCCTGGTGTTCGCCGGCTTGATCTGGATCAGCGGAGAGGCTTTCGACACGCTCCTCAACCACTATCTCGCCGGCACCGAGAGCATGTGGTGGTCGGTGCTGCGTTGGCTGCTCTGGGCGCTGTTCAGCGCCGCCGTGGTGCTGGTCTCATTCTTCACCTTTACCCTGGCAGCCAACCTGATCGGCTCCCCCTTCAACGAGGCCCTGTCCGCCGCCGTGGCCGCGGAACTGGCCCGGCGGCCGCGGGAATCCGAGCAGTCCTGGGGCGCCATCCTGGCCTCGTTCCCGGCGGCGATCGGCCACGAGGTAGTGAAATGGATCTATTTCGCCCGCTGGCTGCTGCCGGCGCTGCTGCTGTTCCTGGTGCCGGGACTGCAGCTGGCGGCGCCGTTCGTGTGGGCCTGGCTGGCCGCCTGGTTCCTGGCCCTGGAGTACCTGGAGTACCCGGCTTCGAACGACCACCTCGACTTCGCGGCCCTGCGCGTCCATGCCCGCTCCCACCGGGCCCATCTATGGGGCTTCGGCGGCACGGTCTTTGCCCTGGCTCTGATACCGGGCCTCAACCTGATCCTGATGCCCGTCGCCGTGGCTGGCGCCACGGTCCTTTGGGTCCGGCACATGGAGCACACGCAAGAGCGCACAATCTGATTCGGCACCTTGCAGGTCGCCGGCATCTCGCTCCCGGCGATCTGCCACACTTCCTGACCTCCATGGATGGAGGAAATGCCGGGTTTGCCTGGAGCAATCCCAGTGCACATCCCTGTAGGTCGGGATTTATCCCGACAAGCTGCGTTGGGCTGAGGTCGTGGGATTCGAATATCTTGTGAGAAGAATCGCTGTTTGGTGGGGGTGTTCAGATTCTTGGCGGGAGTGCCGTGCATGAACCGGGGCGGGGTTTCAGCGGGACGCCGCAAGTACTTCCCTGTAGGCTCGCCTCCGGCATCCTTGCCTCCAGACGCCCGCTGAAACCCCGCCCCGGTTCATGCCTTTACGCCCATCCCTTCGTTTGGGAGGGGGGAATCCCTGACATATCCGTGGTGCTTCTCGAAGGGGGACGCCGCCTGGGCATGGGTTGGGGGAGGTTTTCGCCGACCGTCTGGAGGCATGGATGCCGGAGGCGAGCGTACAAGGAAGTATTGACAGCGTGTCGGCGAAGGCCTCACCCAACCCATGCTTGCCGTGGTCCTGTCAACTACCGACCAGGCACCAGCACAGCACCATTCCGAACGCCGTTTGCCCTCACCCTAACCCTCTCCCGCAAGCGGGAGAGGGGATTGTTTCGCCCTACCTCCTCCGTCCGTGGAGTCCTCCCGCAATCGGGAGAGGGGACTCTTCGTTTGAAGACGATTGTGCGCAGCAACGCAAAAAAGGCCTCTCGGTTCCCGGATTCGCGCTGCGGCGTCCATCCCTGGAGTCGTTCCACAAGGGGAAGAGGAACCTCGTTTCCAGATCTCTATGGCAGCAGGACAGTGGAACCGGTGGTCTTGCGGGTCTCCAGGTCCTGGTGGGCGTGGGCGGCCTCGGATAAGGGGTAGGTCTGGTTGATCTCGATTTTGACGATGCCCTTTTGTACCACCTCGAACAGCTCCGCGGCGGTGCGGTCCAGGTCTTCCACCGACGCCGTGTAGTGGAACAGAGTCGGGCGGGTAACGAACAGCGAGCCCTTGGGACCCAGTAAACTGATGTCCATGGGCTCCACCGGTCCCGAAGTCAGGCCAAACAACACGCCCATGCCAAAACGACGCAGGCAATCCAAAGACTGCATGAAGGTGTCTTTGCCGACCGAGTCGTAGACCACGTGCACGCCTGCTCCGTCGGTGATCTCTTTCACCCGTTCGAGGAAATTCTCTCGTGTATAGATGATGGGATGGTCACAGCCGTGGGCCTTCGCCAGTTTGGCTTTGTCGTCCGAGCCCACGGTACCGATCACCGTGGCGCCGAGGTGCTTCGCCCACTGGCAGACAATCAGGCCCACGCCGCCGGCAGCCGCGTGAATGAGTATGGTGTTCCCCGGCAGCACCTTGTAAGTGCGCCGCAGCAGGTATTGCGCCGTCATGCCCTTGAGCATCATGGCCGCCGCGGTTTTGTCGTCGATGCCATCGGGAAGACGCACCAGGCGCTCTGCGGAAATATTACGACGCTCCGAGTAGGAGCCCGGCGGCAGGGCTACGTAGGCGACTCGATCTCCCTTGGAGACGCGCGTTACCCCCTCGCCCACCGCCTCGACGACCCCGGCGGCTTCCGTCCCGATCCCGTACGGCCGCTCCTCCATCGGATAGGCCCCGCCGCGATGGTAAACGTCGATATAGTTCAGCCCCACCGCGGTATGCCTCACCAGAGCTTCCCCCGGCTTGGGCTCCGGGACCTCCACGGGTTCCCACTTCATCTGCTCGGGTCCGCCCGGCTCGTGGATTCGGATAGCGTGCGTCATGGATGACCTCCTCGTTTCAACGGTCTGCATTCGAAATTCGAAGAATTCGGGCCGGGTCGCGGGATCGTCATTTCTGTCAATGAACGGTCCGGCGGCGGGCCTGTTTGATCTGTTCGTAGGCGGCTTTAATGGTCTGGGTCTTTTCGGTGGCAACCGCCATCATCTCCTCCGGCAGGCCCTTTGCCACGAGCTTGTCCGGATGGTGCTGGTTCATCAAGCGACGGTAGGCCTTCTTGACCTCCTCGAAGTCGGCATTCGGCTTGACGCCAAGGGTACGATAGGCATCGTCCAGGCTCGGCTTCCCCCGCCCCGGCACCCCGCCGGCCTGCAGCATGTCCAGGATATGCCGGATCTGCGCCTTGTCGAAGCCCAGGTGGTCGGCTATCCGCGCCAGCACCTTGTACTCCGCGTCGTCCACCACACCGTCCGCCAGAGCCGCCTGTATCTGAATCTCCAGAAACATGCGCAGCAGATTGCGGTTCCTGTGGCTCACCTGGCGCAGCTGCTCCAACGCCTCGTCCACGGAAAACGTTTCCCGCTTACCCTGGTTGAACAGATCGATAGCGATCCGGCGCTGGGCGGCATTCAGGTGCATCTGCGCCATGATCCGCTCCGCCAGTGCGATCTCGCTGCGCGACACCCGGCCATCCGCCTTGGCAATGTACCCCATCACCGAGAAGGTCGCCGTGAAGAACGCCGCCTGTACCCGCTCCTGATCGTTCAGCGATATACGCGCCGCGCCGCTCACGCCCTTGTCGAACTGATGCCCGAGAACCGCCCCCAGGGCAGCGCCGAGAGGGCCGCCCAGCATGAACCCGAACGCACCACCGGCGATCTTTCCCCACCAGCTCATGCGCCGACGGCTCCCGGAAAACGGATCACGACCCTGGCACCGCCGGCGGCGGCGCTTCCTATATCCACGGAGCCTCCATAGCTGGCGGCGATATCATCCACGATGGCCAGTCCTATCCCCTGGCCCTCGGCGCGGGTGTCGCCCCGCACCCGGCGCCCGAGTATGCCAGCGCGTTCCCGCTCGGGGATGCCGGGCCCGTCGTCTTCCACCGTTATGACCAACTCCTCGTTGTGCTCGCCTTGTGCTACCGACACCAGGACCTTGCTCCGGCAGTGCTTGCAGGCATTGTCCATGACATTGCCCATGATTTCGACGAAGTCACCGACGTCGCCGCGGAACCTGCAGTCGGCCGGTACGTCGATAATGATTTCAATGTCGCGGTCAAAATAAGCCTTCCCGAGACTGCGTTGGATTTTCTCGATTTCCGGTCTCACCGGATGTGCGAGGGAGAACTCCCCGCGCCCGCTCGCTGCGCTCCGCAACTGGTAAGAGACGATATCCTGCATCCGGTCCACCTGGCCGGCAACTTCGTCCAGGAGCCCGGAATCGCCTACCTTGCCCCGGTCCGCGACGTTGCGCAGGACCGCCAGGGGCGTCTTGAGACTGTGCGCGAGGTCGTCAAGTTTATCGCGATATCGCTGCCGCTGCTTGCGTTCATTGCCAAGAAGCGCATTCAGGTTGAGTGCCAGCGACTGCAGCTCGTCGGGATAGTCGGTACTCAACCGGTCCCGCTCGCCGCGCTCCACGCTGTTCACCTCGGACGCGATGCTCCGCAATGGCCTGAGCAGCCACATCAAAACGGTCAGTTGCACTACCACCAGAAGAACCACCGACCCGAGCAGCCAGGACCACAGGCTGCGGCGGAATTCATTGACCTTGGACTGGAACAACGAATAGTCCTCGGCCACGGTCACCATGAACGGCAGCTCCGAGCCATCACCCTTCTCCCAGACCACCGAGTAGCTGAGCAGGAATACCGGATGGCCACTCTCGGTAGCGCCCCGGCGAAACGTGGACTCTCCCGGCGGGGGCGGCGTCTGCGGGGCGATGCTCGTCCCCAGGGCGGAAGGCGACTTCCACACGGTGCCGCCGGCGGGCTCCGACACCCACGCGTACAGTCCCGAGCTGGCCTGGGAAAGGCGCGGTTCGGGCAGCGTAGGCGGAAGGTCCAGACTGTCGTTCGGCGACAGGTCGGCGGCCGCAAGCAGGCCGTAGACCTGAGTCTGCAGATAGTTACGCACTGAAGATTCCGCGCTACTGCGATACGCGCGGTCGAGGGCGATGCCCGTCACCCCCAGGAATACCGCCAGTGCCAGCGACGCGGCCAGCAGTATCCGCGTCCGTATGGAGCGGATCACGATACGTTTAGTCGGTATCCGCGCCCCCTTAGCGTCTCAATGGGATTGATCCGGCTCTCGGGGTCGAGCTTCTTTCTCAGGCGGCCGATGAATACTTCGATGACGTTGCTGTCGCGGTCCGCTTCCTCATCGTAGACATGATCCGCCAGCTCCGACTTGGATATCACTTTGCCGGGGTGCAACATCAGGTATTCGATCAGGCGGTACTCGTAAGCAGTCAGATCCACCGGCTTGTCGTTCACCTGGACGGTCTGTCCCGAGGTATCCAGGATAATTGACCCGTTGCGAATCTCCGACTGCGCCACGCCCTTGGAGCGCCGCAACAGGGCGCGGACCCGGGCGAGCAGCTCCTCCATGTGAAACGGCTTGGTCAGATAGTCGTCTGCCCCGGCCTCGAGTCCTTCCACTTTCTGCTGCCAGCGGTTGCGCGCCGTCAGCACGAGGATGGGATATTTCCTGTCCTGGGCCCGGGCCTTCGCAATCAGCTCGAGCCCGTCGACGCCGGGCAACCCCAGATCCACCACCGCCAGGTCCAGCGGATACTCCTGGGCCATGAACGACCCATCGACACCGTCGGCCGCCAGGTCGACGGCGAACCCCTCCTCCTTCAGGCGGGAGCCGATCTGCTCCCGGAGGGCGTCTTCGTCTTCGACCACCAGGATCCGCATCTTCCGTCAGCTCCCCGGATCGATCCAGACGTACTTCACCCGGCCGTCGCCGGTCAGAACCTTGATGCGGTAGAACGCCTTGCCGTCTTTGGTCACGCGTTCCGCAGCCAGAACCCGCACACCGGGCTTTGCCTTCATGCGCTTGACTGCCTCGTCCAGGGTCGTGCCGTTCTGGTTCGCCGCAGTCGCGGCGGGAACTCCGAGCGTGAAGGAGAGAGTCAGAGTCAACAGGCAAATACAGGCAATCAATCGCATCTTTCAAAGTTCGAGGCGCAGCAGCCGCTGCGCCTCGAATCCCCCGCGGTTCGAAATAAGCCGTACTATTCGGCAAGATCCAGATCGACCCGCACTCGCACAGTATTGCCGGGATCCCGGTCCATGCGCGTGTGATAGATCTTTCCATTGTACCGGTATTTCACATCATAACCGACCAGGTTTTCCTCGTCATGGTAGTCGTGCTCGATCTTGCATCGCTGCACCGGCTCGGTGTAGGTCGCGTATCCGTATGCGCGATTGCGCTTGACGTCATGGGCGATGGACCCGCCCAGCAGGGCGCCGGCGATAGTGGCGATGCCCTTGCCGCTGCCATGGCCGAACTGGTTCCCGACGACACCGCCGATGATACCGCCGACGATCTCCGGCGTGGCGGTCGGGCGACGCACGGGCCGATGGTACGTGACCTCTTCGGTCCAGCACACCTTGTGGGGGTCGTCCACCCGCACCACTTGGGTAATGGGATCAGCCCGAAGGACCGGGGCGTAGTCGTAGTATCTGTCCTCACTGTAGCGTCCACCGGCCATAGCCGTGGCCGATATGCCCGTCACGGCAACGATCGCGATAGTCTTGATCAGCCACTTCTTCATCGTCTTGCACCTCTATGCATGGTTCATGTTGGCGCACAAGATAGTCGCGCGGGGCTAAATCCACCCTGAACTGGAAATGAACGGACGCTGAACGGGGTCCGGAGGCCGACGGGGCTTGCCGGCGACTCAAGCCCGGGATTGTAGGAGCGGCTTCAGCCGCGATTCCATGGAGATGGACGATCGCGGCTGAAGCCGCTCCCCCATCCGACATTTGACGGCTTGCCTTCCTTGGGAATTTCAGGTCGGCGGGGTTGCCTGCCGCAGGATCAGCTGGTCGCCGCGCTGAATCATCTCGAGATTCCCGAGGAAGGACATGCCGAGCAGTACCTCGTCGCCGGACATGCCCGGATTGATACTGGCGGTCACATTGCGAATCTCGATGCCGCCCAGGGCCACGCTATCCAACTTCGTCTGATAAGTCTCGACGGTGCCGTTGGCGGTCTGTGTATAGCCTGGGACGCCCTGCATCAGGCCCAGTTCATCGGCCAGTCCCGCGCTGAGAGCAACGTTGGTGGCGCCGGTATCCACAAAGAACTGAACCGGTTTGCCGTTTATGCGTCCGGTGGCCACGTAGTGCCCCATTCGGTTGCGGGTGAGCTTGACCTCCACGGCCCTACCCTGGGTCGCGGTTTCCACCACCTGGTTGGGGTTTTCCTGCCGGCTCAACTCCCCGGCGAACAACCACGTCAGCAACGCTGCCGCTCCGATCCACGCCGCGAATATCATGAACTTGCCGGTGCTGGACATGTGGGGAGGGTCCTGTTCCTGAGCCGGGGAAACTTATGGTGGGGACGTGCGTATGTTAGAGTTCCGTGCCGATCAAAACAACTGACTGTCCGCGCAAACGCGCCAAAGCCGGGCGCCAGGAGGAAGACAAACAGATGAAACTGATCCTATTGGGTGGACCGGGCGCCGGGAAGGGAACCCAGGCCGGCTTTCTCGCCACGCATTTCGGCATACCACAGATCTCCACCGGCGACATGCTTCGGGCCGCAGTCAAGGCCGGCAGTCCGCTGGGCAAGGAAGCGAAGAAGGTCATGGACTCCGGTGGACTGGTATCCGACGACATCATCATGGGCCTGATCAAGGAACGTCTCCGCGAGCCGGACTGCGCCAACGGCTATCTGTTCGACGGCTTTCCCCGGACCATTGCCCAGGCCGAGGCCATGAAGGACGAAGGCATAGGGGTCGATTACGTGGTGGAAATCGCTGTACCGGACCAGGAGATCATCAAGCGCATGAGCGGCCGCCGTGTGCATCTGGCGTCCGGACGTACTTATCACGTGGTGTTCAACGCGCCCAGGGAGGAAGGCAAGGACGACGTCACCGGCGAACCCTTGATCCAGAGAGATGATGACAAGGAGGAAACGGTACGCAGGCGGTTGCAGGTCTATCATCAGCAGACGGCGCCACTGATCGAATACTATTCCGACTGGGGCCGCTCCGGCGATGCCGAAGCACCGGAATACGTGCGCGTGGACGGAATCGGAGACGTCGAAGAGGTCAAGCAGCGAATCCTTGCCGCCCTGGCCTGACGGCCATGAATCGGAGCTGAGCTTCCCGACGGGCTCGGTCAGGCGCGGCGGACGGCTCCCCGCAGCTCGGACGTCCACCGGCCCAGGCTGGGCACGCGGCTCAGGATGGAATGCCACCAGGGCTCGTCTTCCTCCCCGTACTCAGCGAACCATTCCTGCACCGGTTCCTCGGAGCTGGCCAGCACGAGACGGATCTGGTGCAGCACCTCGTGAGGATCGTATTCACGTGTAGCGCGGATTCTGAGCAGAGGGATATTAGCGGCCTTCAGCGCCTTCTCCACGACGTCACCGCCCGGGGACTGCTCTCGCCGGCGCTTCTTGACGCGCGTATCCAGATCTATGGCCAGCACCGGGGAAAGGTTGTTGGGGCTGCAAAGGAGGAAGTCCACGCAGCGCCGCTGAACGCGCAGCCAATGCGCCCGCTGCTCCGGCTGAACTCCGTGGGGCTGCACGAAATCGGACAGCCTGACTTTCGGAAAGACTCGCGCGTACCGCCCCACCACCTGGATAAGAGTTGCGAAGTACCGCTGCTCGTGCTCGAGCAGGAGTGATTCACGTTTCAGATAAGACGGTGTGTCGTCCTCGAGCTTCGGCCGCTTGTGGTACACCTTGATGTACCAGGCGCACAGGGCACCGACAAGTATCAGAGCGAAGAGTGTGACGAAAATCGGTTGCATTCGGCGGTTGACTCCAACAAATACTCCCTGTGGCAATTTATGACACATCCATGTTCGAGTTTAGCCGCACTCGCAGCACTGACGATCCGTTTCGTCGGACCCCCTGTCGCACAATCCCGCCAGTTCGTCGGCTCCAGCCGCCGGCCCCTGGAGATGCGGGCTTCGAGGCGCCTGCAGGGGGCGCGTCTACTCCACTTTCAACAACTCCACCTCGAAGATCAACGCTTCGTTGGGACCGATCCGGTCGCCCGCACCCTTCATTCCGTAGGCCAGGTCGGCGGGAACATAGAATTTGTACTTGGCGCCTTCCTTCATGAGCTGCAATCCTTCCTGCCAACCCTTGATGACGCCGTTCAACGGCAAGGTGGCCGGGGTGTTTCGCTCGTAGGAACTGTCGAACACCGTTCCGTCGATCAGGGTCCCCTTGTAGTTCACTACCACCGTATCCGAAGCCTTCGGACTGGCTCCATCCCCTTTTGTCAGGACTTCGTACTGCAGTCCGCTGTCGGTGACCTTTACGCCCTCGCGCTGCTTGTTCTTCTCCAGAAACTCGTTGCTGCGTTTGAGGTTCTCGGCCGCCTGCTCCTGCAACTTGCCCTGCATGATCTTTCGCTGTTCGGCAATGGCGGTGTTCATTTCCTGGCGGCTGATCTTTGGGTCCCTGCCTTCCAGCGCATCGCGAACGGCCTGCAGAACCATATCTTTGTCCAGGTCCAATTCGTGGCTCTGCAGGGACAATCCCATCTGGTAGCCGATGGTGTAGCTGAATTTCTCTTTCTGCGAAGTAAGCTCCTGTGCCAGCACCGAAGTGCTGAGACCCAACATCGTCACGCAGATCAACAAGGCACGAATGAACATGTGAGAATTGCTCCAAGTCGAGGTTTTGGATGGCGCGCTACGATCCAGTCTAGCACGCGCTCGTTGCTCAAAGAGACGCCCGGTCCGGGTGCTGGTTACGGCCGGCGGGCCGTCAATGAAGTAAAAGCTCGGGATCGAGGCGCGTCTTGAACCAGTTCACGCCCCAGTGCAGGTGTGGCCCGGTCGCCCTGCCGGTAGCGCCTACCGCGCCGATCACCTCGCCTCTTGCAACCTGCTGGCCCACGCTCACGTCGATACGGCTGAGGTGAATGAATACCGAGCTGATGCCGTGTCCGTGATCGAGGATCACGGTGCCGCCGGTGAAGTACATGTCCTTGTCGACCAGAGTGATAACGCCCGGCGCCGGCGCTTTGACGGGGGTACCCTTCGGGGCCGCGAAGTCGACGCCGTAATGCGGCCGACGAGGCTTTCCGTTGAGGATGCGCTGGCTCCCGAACACGCCCGAGACACGACCTGGCACGGGGCGGATGAACCCCGCCGTGAAGTCGGTCCGGGAACCATCGGTCGTGCGCGCGCTCGCTATCATCTCGCTCTCCCTGCGGATACGCTTCAGGGCCTTGGGGCCGGGGGTCACTTCGGCCGACGGCAGTCCATTGATCCGTTCGGTCGGATACTTGCGCTGCTCCACCCGCAGAGTCCGGTGCTCGACGCCACCGTCGGGGTACGCCACGTCCAGCCGGGCGGCGGGCGCGGCATCCCGATCGAAGCCGATCACGAATACGCCCGCCGGCGACACGTTCACCCTGGTGCCGTCCAGGCTTACTTCGGAACCGGGGGTGACGCGGCCGATCACCATGCCTCCCTGCTCCATGGGACCGTCCAGAGAGAGCACGCCGGCCGGCGCCGCGGTGACCGCCAGGCAAGCGAGCAGGACTGAAACCAAGTACATCCGGGGATTGCGCAAATCGCGTCAGTCCCGCGGTACGGCGCCGGCGGCCCCCGCGAGACCGTTCACGATATCGTCGAAGGCAAGCGTGTCCTGATCCCGGGTTCCGAAACGACGCACGGTGACGGTTCGCTCTTCCGCCTCACGTCGTCCGAGAATCAACATCATCGGGATCTTCATCTCGCTGTGCTCGCGCACCTTGTAGGAGATCTTCTCGTTGCGCAGGTCCACGTCCACCCGCACGCCCCGCTGCCGCAGCGCCGCCGTCAACTCCATCGCATAATCGTCGGCATCGGAAACGATCGTGGCAACCACGGCCTGCACCGGCGCGAGCCATAGCGGCAGCGCTCCGGCATGGTGCTCCAGCAGAATTCCCAGGAAGCGCTCCAGGGACCCCAGGGCGGCGCGGTGCAGGAGCACCGGTACGTGCTTGTCCCCGTCCTCCCCGATGTAGTAGGCGCCCAAGCGCCCCGGCAGGTTGAGGTCCACCTGCAGCGTGCCGCACTGCCAGTCGCGGCCGATGGCATCGCGCAGCACGAACTCCAGCTTGGGGCCGTAGAAGGCACCCTCGCCAGGATTCAGGCTGTATTCCAGACCCGTGGCGACCGCAGCGTCCTCAAGAGCTTTTTCGGCCGTATCCCAGACCTCGTCGGCCCCCACCCGCTTCTCCGGTCGATCGGCGAACTTGATGCGGATGTCGTCAAAACCGAGGTCGTGATAGACCTCCTGGATCAACTGGCAGAAGCGCTTGCTCTCGTCGGTGATCTGATCCTCGGTGCAGAAGATATGGCCGTCGTCCTGCATGAAAGAGCGCACCCGCATCAGACCCAGGAGGGCGCCGGACGGCTCGAAGCGATGTACCTTGCCGAACTCCCCCAGCCGCAACGGCAACTCCCGGTAGCTGCGCAGATGGTTGTTGAAGATCTGCACCGCCCCCGGGCAGTTCATCGGTTTCATGGCCAGCGTGCGGTCCTTGTCCGTATCGGTGGTGAACATGTTCTCGCCGAAGGCTTCCCAGTGGCCTGAGGCTTCCCACAGGCTCAGGTCCATCATGTCCGGCGTATTGACCTCCTGGTAGCCGGATGCGAGCAGCTTGCGTCGCATGTATTCGATGAGGGTTTGGATGATGGTCCACCCTTTGTGATGCCAGAACACGGACCCCGGCGCCTGTTCCTGAAAGTGAAACAAGTCCAGCTGCCGGCCCAAGCGGCGATGGTCCCGCTTCTCCGCCTCCTCGAGCATCGTCAGGTAGGCATTCAGGTCCTTGTCGTTGGACCAGGCTGTGCCGTATACCCTTTGCAGCATCTCGTTGTTCGAGTCGCCCCGCCAGTAGGCGCCGGCCAACTTGGTGAGCTTGAACGCCTTGCCCAGCTTGCCCGTCGAGGGCAGGTGCGGGCCGCGGCACAGATCGACGAAGGCGCCCTGGCGGTAGATGGTGATCACCTCGTCATCGGGCAGGTCCTCAATGATCAGGGCCTTGTACTCCTCGCCGACGCCGCGGAAGTAGTTGACGGCCTCCTGCCGGTCCCAGACCTCGCGCACGATCTGCTCATCGCGATCGACGATCTCGCGCATGCGCTCCTCCATGCGCTCGAGGTCGTCCGGCGTAAACGGCTCCTCGCGGGCGAAGTCGTAGTAGAAGCCGTTTTCGATGGACGGGCCGATGGTGACCTGGGTCTCCGGAAACAGCTCCTTGGCGGCCTCGGCGAGGACATGGGCGGCGTCGTGGCGCAGCAGATCCAGCCCCTCCGGTGAATCGCGGGTGACGATCTCCACTCCCGCATTGCGCTCTATGGGCCGCGTGAGGTCCACCAGAATTCCGTCCACACGGATGGCGACCGCCCGCTTCGACAGAGACTTGCCGATTCCGTCCGCGATCTCGAGGCCGGTCGGAGGCGCGTCGAAGGAACGGATTGATCCGTCCGGAAACATCACATCGATTGACATACTTCTATACTCTTCTATCTTGACTGCTGTGGGCAGTGTGCTCAAATCCGGATCGGCTGTGCATGAAACGGACGCTGACACGGAACCTGGAAATCAAACAAAAAGCCAGGCGCTGCCTGGCGTCGTTTATGTTATAACGACTGGCATCCATTCAGCAATTCGCGGCAGCTCGACATGGCCAAACGACTGATAGTCAACGCCCGGATCGTAAACGAGGACAGTATCCGCGAAGTCGATCTGCTCATCCATAACGGCCGCATCGATAAGATCGCCGGCTCCATCGAAGGCCAGGCCGGGTGGGAAACCTTCGACGTCCAGGGCAAGCATATTCTACCCGGAATGATCGACGACCAGGTCCACTTCCGTCAGCCCGGCGCCACCCAAAAGGGCGATATCGCCAGTGAGTCCGCGGCGGCGGTAGCGGGCGGGATCACCAGCTTCATGGACATGCCGAACGTCAATCCGCCCACGTTGAACGGCGAACGTCTGGAGGAGAAGTACCGTATGGCCGCCGACAACGCGCGCGCCAACTACGGCTTCTACCTCGGTGCCAGCAACGAGAACATCCGGGACATCGAGTCCCTGGCCCCGAACCAGGCATGCGGCGTCAAAGTCTTCATGGGGGCATCCACGGGCAACCTGCTGGTGGACGACCCGGAGGCGCTGAACGCCGTCTTTGCGCGCTCCCCGGTGCCGATAGTTACTCACTGCGAGGATACGCCTACCATACTGGCCAACGAACGACATTACCGGAACGTGTACGGAGAGAACGTTCCCATGGAGATGCACCCTCACATCCGCAGCGCGGATGCCTGCTACATGTCGAGCTCGCTGGCCGTCGACCTCGCCAGCCAGCACCGCGCCAGGCTGCACGTACTGCACCTGACAACCGCCCGGGAGCTAACCCTGTTCTCGAATGCGCCCCTTGCGCAGAAACGCATTACCGCCGAAGTGTGCGTGCATCACTTGTTCTTCGACGACAGCGACTATGCCTCCAAGGGCACACTGATCAAGTGCAATCCGGCAATCAAGACCGATGTGGACAAGCAGGCGCTGCTGCGGGCGGTGTTGGAGAACCGCATCGACGTCATCGCCACCGACCATGCCCCCCACACCTGGGAGGAGAAGCAGCAGCCCTACTTCAGCGCGCCGGCGGGCCTGCCCCTGGTACAGCACGCCCTACCTTCCCTGCTGCAGCAGTACCACCTGGGACGCCTGACACTGCCAACCATCGTCGAGAAGACCAGCCATGCCCCGGCGCGCGTGTTCGGCGTGATGGAGCGTGGGTTCATCCGCGAGGGGTACTGGGCGGACCTGGCCGTGGTCGACCTCCATGCGCCGTTCACGGTCACCAAGAGCAACATACTATACAAATGCGGCTGGTCGCCGTTCGAGGGCTACACGTTTCACTCGTCGATCGTCGCCACCTTCGTCAACGGCCGCCTGGCCTACCTCAACGGCAAGGTTGCTCCCGGCGTACACGGACAGCGACTGCAGTTCGACAACTACGAAGACCGGCGTTGAACAACCGCGGTTGAAGGCCCCGCCACGCGCAGGCCCCCAGAGACATGGCATGTCGCCAGTCTTGGCAAACAGGCGAACCGTCAACCCTCTCTCCGTCCCTCTCCCACTCGTTGGAGAGGGAGAGTCCGCCTACGCCCTTTCCGGAAATTGAAATCACGGATTGCAGGAGCGGCTTCAGCCGCGACCACGCCGCCGGAAATCCCGCTACGCCGGGAACGAGATGCCGCCGACCGACAGGGAGGTGCACTGGGATTGCTCCAGGCAATCCCAGCATTTCCTCCGTCCATGGAGGTCAGGAAGTGCGGCAGACCGCCGGGAGCGAGATGCCGCCGAGCTACACGCTGTTGACGTAATCGATCAGGCGGCCGATTCGCTGAACGGTCTGTTCCCTGCCCA
Source organism: uncultured Gammaproteobacteria bacterium (assembly GCA_963731035.1). Taxonomy (GTDB): domain Bacteria; phylum Pseudomonadota; class Gammaproteobacteria; order Arenicellales; family JAANXG01; genus JAANXG01. The sequence goes on from CAVSUY010000018.1 coordinate 147,513, forward strand.
GGATCGCCAGCGTCTGGTCGATAGGTGGCGACACCGCAGCGCCGGCCACGGCCACGCGCACGGGCTGGGCCACCTTGCCGAGTCCCACGTCGAATTCCCCCGCCACGGCATGGAGCCGCTCATGGATCGCCTCGGCCGTCCAGGGCTCCAGGGCCCCGAGGTGACTGTGCAAGGCGGCGAGGATCCTTACGGCATCGCCCTGGACATGCTTCTTCAAGGCCTTGGGGTCGTAGTCCTTCACCTCCTGAAAGAAGAAACGCGACCGCTCCACGAGCTCGACCAGGGTCTTGGAGCGATCACGGTTCACCTCGATCACTCCCCGCCAGTTCGGCTGCGCATCAATATCGATGCCGGCCTTGTCGAAGTGGTAGCGCGCGTGGTGCTTCAACTCGTCCACGGGCGTTGCCTTCATGTGCTCGTAGTTGACCCAAAGCAGCTTCTCCGGATCGAACACGGCCGAGCTGCGGTGCACCGCGTCTATGTCGAACAGCTCCACGAGCTGCTCGACGCTGAAGATCTCGTCGTCTCCGTGGGACCAACCGAGGCGCGCCAGGTAGTTCAACATGGCTTGGGGCAGAAAGCCCTGCTCCCGGTACTCGGTGACACTCACCGCGCCGTGGCGCTTGGACATGCGCTTGCCGTCCGAGCCGAGGATCATGGGCACGTGGGCGTAGACGGGCAGAGGCGCCCCCAGGGCCTTGATGATGTTGATCTGGCGCGGGGTATTGTTGATGTGATCGTCACCGCGGATGACGTGTGTGATCTCCATATCCACGTCGTCCACCACCACGGTCAGGTTATAGGTGGGCGTCCCGTCCGACCGCGCAATGATGAGGTCGTCCAGCTCGCCGTTGCTGATCACGATCCGGCCCCGGATCACGTCGTCGATGACGACGTCCCCTTCGCGCGGATTCTTGAACCGGACCACCGGGCTCACGCCGGGTACGGGTTCGGTGCGCTCGCGGCAGCGCCCGTCGTAGCGCGGCTTGAGGCCCTGGGCGCGTTGCTGCTCGCGCATCTGCTCCAGCTCCTCGCGGCTGCAATAGCAGTGGTATGCCCGGCCCTCGTCCAGCAGCTTGCGGATCACCTCGTCATAACGGTCCAGGCGTCGGGTCTGGTAGAACGGCCCCTCGTCGTAGTCCAGGTCCAGCCACGCCAGGCCGTCGAATATCGCCTGCACCGAGGCCTCGGTCGACCGTTCGCGGTCGGTATCCTCTATGCGCAGCACCATCCGGCCCTGGTGCCGCCGGGTAAACAGCCAGTTGAACAAGGCGGTGCGTGCGCCGCCGATATGCAGAGAACCGGTCGGGCTGGGGGGAAACCGGGTTCGGACCGTCATGGCGCGCCCACCGCCTGCTCTTGGTACCTTTTGGCTCTGCCATACAGGGTGGCAAGCATGGCGTGCAGCCCGTTGCTGCGAGTGGGGCTGAGATGTTCGTCGAAGCCGATCTCGCCGATGAAATCCGGGGAAGAGTCCAGAATGTCACCGGGACGCCTGTCGCCGTAGACCCGCGTCAGTACGGCTATGAGACCGGAAACGATGGCGGCGTCGCTGATTCCCCGGAACCGCATGCGTCCTTCCTCCAGCTCGGTGTGAAACCAGACCTGCGACTGGCAGCCGCGGATCTTGTTGGCGTCGCTGCGCCATTCCTCCGGAAATTCCGGCAGCTCCTTCCCGAGGTCGATCAGGTACTCGTAACGGCCCATCCAATCGTCGAACAGCCCGAACTCGTCGATCACCTCCCGCTGCGCCTGTTGCACTTCGTTGCTCATGGTCTGCTCAACCGCGTTTGCGCCAGCGTGTGCCGCCTGATCCATCCTCGATCTCGATACCCATCCCGGCCAGCCGGTCGCGGATCTCGTCGGCCCGTGAAAAGTCTTTCTCTCTACGCGCCTCGTTGCGCTCGGCGACCAGCGCATCGATGGTGTCGACGTCCATATCCGAGGCACTGCCGGCAAACCATTGCTCGGGATCCTGTTGCAGAAGTCCGACCAGCTCGCCCGCCGCCAGGATCGCGGCCTTGAGCCGGGTGCGCTCGACGGGGTCCTGCTCGGTGTTGGCGGCCCTGGCCAGCGCCGACAGGGCCGCCAGTGCCCGCGGCGTATTGAGGTCGTTTTCCAGCTCGTCGAGGAATGGCTTCATCAAAGGCTCGTATCCTTCTGCCGCGGCCGCCACGTCCTGCAGATCGCGCAGCGCCTGGTATAGTCCGTCCAGCCGCCGCCGGGCCTGCTCCAGGCCGTCGTCGGTCCAGTCCAGCGGCGCACGGTAGTGAGCGCTGATCAACGCCAGGCGCACCGCTTCGCCCGGCGCCTGCTCGAGCAGGTCCTTCACCAGGAGTACGTTGCCCAGGGACTTGGACATCTTCTCGCTTGCCACATTCACGAATCCATTATGCACCCAGTAGCGGCAGAACAACTGGCCGTCGTGGGCGCAGGTGCTCTGGGCATTCTCATTCTCGTGGTGAGGAAATATCAGGTCGCTGCCGCCGCCATGGATGTCTATGGTCCGTCCGAGATAGGTCTCGATCATGCTCGAGCATTCGATATGCCAGCCCGGCCGGCCGTAGCCCCAGGGGCTCTCCCAGCCCGGCAGGCCGCCCGTGGAAGGTTTCCACAGCACGAAGTCGGCGGGGTCCTTCTTGTAGGGCGCCACTTCCACGCGGGCGCCGGCCACCATCTCCTTGCGGTCGCGATGGGACAGCTCGCCGTAACGCTCGAAGGCAGGGACGTTGAACAGCACGTGGCCCTCCGCTTCGTAGGCAGCGCCGCGCGCGATCAGGGTCCCGATCATCTCGACGATCTGTTGAATGGTCCGGGTGACGCGCGGCTCGATATCCGGCGGCAGCACGCCCAGGGCCTCCAGGTCCGTGTGATAAGCCCCGGTGTACCTGTCGGTGATCTCCGAGATGGGCACCCCCGACTCCTTCGCCGCCTTGTTGATCTTGTCATCGATATCGGTGATGTTGCGGGCATACACGACGTTCGGATATTCATGGCGCAGCAGGCGCGCCAACACGTCGAAGACGACAGCCGGTCGCGCGTTGCCTATATGGGCGTAGCTGTATACGGTAGGACCGCACACGTACATGGTCACGCGCCCGGGATCACCGGGTTCGAAACGCTTTTTGCAACGGCTGAGGGTGTTGTATAAGTACACGGTCAAGGGACGGGAGCGCCTCGAATCGCCGAGGCACTCCTTGTACAGCGTTCTGTGTCTAGAACCTCGCGCGGTAGGACGCCAGGACGGTCAACTCGGTTCCCGCATTCGCCACGTGGTTGGGTTGCCGACGCAGCATGAAGTAGGCGCCCAGGGACGAGCGGCGGTCGAGGTCGTACAGATAGTAGGACTCCAGCGTATATTCACGGCCGTTAGGCACCAGCGAGATCCGGTCCACGTTCCGGTAGATGTTTCCCTTGTAGTCACTGGCGTAGGGAACCGACATGTCGACCTGGCCCCCGGCCACTCGCAGCGGCTGCGAAACAGCCAGGCCCACCTGGTCCCTGGTGCGCAGCAGGCCATCCGCTACCAGTCCGACCCCGAACCAGTCGCTGCGTATGGATGAAAAGTTCTTCAGCAGGCCGGTATTCGCCTCGGCCACCTGGCTTCGGGCGACGCCATAGTTGCCTATCAGGTGCGCGTGCTCGCCGAGCCGCAGGCCGGCGGAGACGCTGGCTGCCAATGTATCGGTGTTGTCGACGCTGAACGCGCCGTTCGAGGCACCGCCGAAAAGACTGCCGTCCTCCTGCAACCGCCCGACCTGAATGCTTAGCTTGCCGCGATCGTTGAAATTGTAGCTGCCCTCCAGTACCGCGGCCACGCTGCCACGGCCATGGGCCCGGTCCTCGCGGGTGTTCACGAGACCGAAATCCACGTCGAAGCCCCTGCTGCCGCCGAAGCCCATACCCACGCTGTCGGCGCTGGAGCTGAAGCCGAGGATCGGCAGCGCGAAAGACTGCCCCGACAGGAAACGGGATCTGCCGACCGTGGAGTCACCGTATACCGAATCCATGACGCCAAAGTTCAGCGAGGGATCGCGGTTCTTGTTGACCTGGTAGTGGAAGCCGCTTGGATAGTCTCCGGACAAGGACATGACCCAGTCGAGATTCCGGTCGGCAAAGACCGGGTCGTCATCGAATGCGAAGTACTTCGCCGGATCCGCGCCCCGACGGTCGGAGGTGACATAAGCTGCATCCAGGGTATCGTAGTCGTCGAGGCGAATGCGGGTGGCGGCGTGACGCTGCTCCAGGGATTCGAAGAAGCTCGAGATCGAGCTGCGCTGGTCGTCGATGGTCGACATCCTGGTCAGGTCGACCTGGAACGGACGCCCATATGAGTCCAGTACCAGGGTCTTCTCGAGCTTGCCGCGGCTGTTGTAGAGGATCGCGGCGCCCGCCGCGGCCCCGACCAGCAGGGCACCGGCGGCGAGGCCGGAACCTCCTCCCGAGCCGCCGCTACCGTCGGGGATGGTGGTCGGACCCGCCGGGCTGTTGATCACCTGGGCGGCGTTCAGGATGAACCCGTGACCGAGCCGGGTATCGCCGGTGTCCTCAGCGGTAGCGAAGATCACCTGTGCCAGCTGCTCCGCGTCGAGGAAAGGCGCCGCCTCGAGAACGGCGGCGGCGATGCCCGCCAGTCGCGCCGCCGCGAATGACGTCCCCGAGTTGCCGCTGAATTCGGTGGTGCCGCGCACTGCGACGCAGCGGCTCGAGGTGGCGCCGCAGGCATTGGAGTTCGGCAGCAGCACACCGCTGTCATCGGTGCCCGTGACCACCGCCACGCCCGACAGACCGCTGGCCGCCACCGCCGCCACGTCCGGATTATCATTGCCCCCGTCACCGGTCCGGATAGCGATGAACTTCCCTGCCTGAGAGGCGTTGGGAAGCGCATTGGAGGGAGCCGAGATGGTCGCGGCGCTGAAAGCAATGATGCCGATATCGGAATTGGAGGCCGCTCTCAGCACAGCGGCGTCGGTGGCGGACGAAGACGGCATCAAGTCCGAGTCCGTTACGACGAACTGGTACTGGGGAACGCCCGGCGATTCCTGATCGACGATCCTGGATACAGTGGTGCCGTGGCCGTCGGCCGTGGGATCGGAGGTGTCCTGCGTACCGTCGACGAAATTGAAGCCACCGACAACGTTGACACCCGCGTCGTTGGTCCCGCTGTCGAGGACCGCAACGCCCGTCTGCTGCGCCAGGGTCATGCCGGAAAACACGACCATGAAACCACAGGCACCGGTATAAAGCACATGCTTCAACAAATTCGATTCCTCCCCAAGGAGCCTAGCAGGATGTTGAAAAACGCCTTCCTGGCCTTTTTCAACGCGCCGGGCGCGGCGCCTGTCCGCACTCGGCTACGCCGAATCAAGCACTTACAGTGCTTGATTCGCGGCGAGACATCCCTGTCTCGCACTAGCGGGCTGTTTTTCAACAGCCTGCTAGTGTACCCCGCCAGAAATGATGCAAATCATTTCAGGCGGGGATGACGGTGGCCCCGATCCGCAAACGGGCGCCGCCGGGGTCTTTTTCAGTCGCTCCCCGATACTCGCTTGGTGAAAAAGACCCCGGCGGCGCCCTTTCGATGCTCTATCGAACAATCCAACCCGGATCGGCAAGCCGCCGATAAGTTACAGACTGTTTGACGGGGTACACTAGCGTATTCACCGCGTTGTTATGATCGCCGGCGCTATTCTAACACCGTCCCGAAAGATGAGAACACGCCGCACCGCGGCTGTGATCAGGACATCGAGGCGCGCACGAACTCTCCTATCCGTTGCACCGCTTCCGCCGCGGACGCGACGGTGGGCGCAAACATCTGGAAGACATGCGGCATGCCGGGAAAGATCTGAAGCTCGACAGCGACGTCGTGCTCGAGCGCCCGGTCCCTGAGCCGTTTCGCGTCGTCCAGAAGGATCTCCTGGTCGCCGACCTGGATCAGGAACCTGCCAAGGCCATGGAACTCTCCGAACAGAGGGGACACGTAGGGGTGGTCCATTCGTTCCGCGCCCTGCACGTAGGCCTGCGATACCAGGCCCAGACGGTCCGGGCGCAGAATCGGATCCACGGCGGCGTGGGTTTGCAGCGTCGCACCCTGCCAGGTGAGATCCACCGCGGGCGACAGCGCGACCAGTGCCGCCGGCGGATCGACGCCTTCGCTCTTCAATCTCAATGCCGTGGCCACGGCCAGGTTGCCGCCCGCGGAGTCCCCCGCCAGGGCCAGGCTGCGAGCGGCGGCAGCCGATTCCGGACCGTTGTGCTGTATCCATCGATAGGCCCGCACGCAGTCGTCCAGGCCCGCGGGAAACGGATTCTCGGGTGCAAGTCGATAGTCCAGCACGAACACCACGCAACCGGTGGCTCGGGAGAGGCGGGCTGCCAGCGCACGATAGCCGTAAGGGCTGCCGGACATCCACGAGCCGCCGTGAATATACAGCAGTCGCCGGGACGGGTCACTGTGCGCCGCCGCGACCCATTCCCCGGGGGGCTCCTCGCAGGAAATCGTGCGGCCGTCGACGGTACGGGTTGCTGCGTCGAGGGCGGAGAAATCATCGATGACGGTCCGGATGCAAATGATGTCACCCGAACAACCGGCGACCCGCCCGGCTATGCCGCGCAAGTGCTCAAACATGTGCCGTGTCGCCGGATCAGTAGCGCTCATGAGCTCTTCTTTCGCACCTGGGTAAGAAGATGCTCCAGGTATTCGAAGCGGCTGACGGATATCTCCATCTTCTGGGAGAGCTGATCGTCCTCTTCTTCGAGGAAATGGGACATGTCGGCGTAGAAAAATACATGGAAGCTGTCCAGGTACTTTATCTCACGATTGGTGTTCAACACCAGGTTGTCGAGGCCGTACAGGTCGATGATCTTGCTGTGCTTCTCGTAGCACCACTTCCTGGCGGCATGGCAGAAGCGCATCAGCTGGTTCCGGGCCTTGGGAAGTTTTCTCAGCAGCGGCACCGCGTCCGCCTCGTTGATGGGGTTGGCTAGGTTGAACCACGGTACCACCGCGTGACTGATGGCGATGGCGCTGTCCTCGTGAGCAGTGCGGACGGGAACGAATATGGTATTCGGAACGATGTCCTCGAGGCTGGCCTTCAATCGACGGTAGTCCTTGTCCAGCACCTGGAGCTGCCTGAAACTGCAGGCGCCGCGGTATTTCTTGATAACCACATCATAGGGCTCGCGGTTCCGGAAGCGATGGACCGACATCTGCCATACGTCGCAGTGATGTCCGATAATCGACTTGAGCTCGACGCTTAACCGCTTCGCGTTCAAGCAGGCGATGTCGTCGAGTGTCGGTTCGTTCATTCGCTCTGATTGTTCTCCACCATGGGCTTCTTGTCTTCGCGCCGCGCCGCAACCACCGGCACACGGACGGTCTCGCCGATTCTCGGAGAGTCTGTGTCGTGGTTGATCCGTCGCAGGACCCAGTATGGAATGTTGTGCCGCTCGGCGATCCGCCAAAGGGTGTCGCCAGGCTTCACGGTATAGTCGTCGACACCGGTAACCGTGTAATGCTGATTGAACTCGTCCACCAGGGTCTGATGAAACTCGAACCGGTCGGACTCGAAGGCCAGACGCTCGGTATCGTCAGATATCGGCAGCTCGATGGCCTCGCCCGAACGCAACTCGCCGCTGGATGAGATGTTGTTCATCTTCCGCAGCTCCCGGGTGCCGCCAAGGCCCAGCCAGTCGGCATAGTGGCCCAGGGTTTCCTCAGGCAGCACTCTCGCCAGGTAGCGCGTTTTGCCGTCCGCCTGCACGACCCGAACAGCAACGTCGATCTCCGCCATGAGGTCGGGAATGGGCCCGTTGTTCTCCGGGCCGGCCCCGCTTTCCGCCTGCTCCTCGCCGGCAGAGCCTTCGGCGTCCTTTCCCGCTTTGGGCTCGGCCTTGACGACCTGGGTCTTGCCCTCCAGGCCCGGTATTCGGAGTTTCTGCCCGATATGTATGATCGCGCGGCTGCCGAGCCCATTGACGCGGATAAGCTGGCGGCAGTCCATACGAAATGAGCGAGCGATCTCACACGCGGTATCGCCTTTGCGCACGACGTAGTGGCCGTCCTGCGCGGATGCCACCCGCTGCGATGCGGTGGGTTTCGGCTGGCCCGGGATGTCCAGTTTCTGGCCGACCCGGATCAATGCCCGCCGCCCGAGGCCATTCAGCTGAATCAGATCCCTGCAATGAACGGAGAAGGCCTTGGCGATCTCGCAGGCCGTATCCCCCCGCGCCACCACGTACTTGCGCCCGCTCAATTGCGGCTGCTCCGGCGGCAGCTGTTCCAGCTTCGACACCTGCTTGTCCCAACCGCCCGCCCGACGGGGAATGTTGAGTGCGTAGCCCCCCGGCATCAGTCGCCATCCCTTCCATACATACCGGGTCAACGCCGGATTCAGCCCCTTGATGGTGTCCTCGCCGACCCCGAAAACCCTGACGATGCGCTCTACCGATGTGGGCTGCTTGAGCACCACCTGAGCGACATCCAGCTCGTCGTCGGTCTCCACCTTGCCGAAGTACTTGTCCGCATTGCGGGCTACGTAGCGGGCCGCGAGAAAACTCGCATAGAAATTTCTCACCGCGGTGCGAAAACTCCGGGAGCGGTACTTGTCCAGCACATCGATATAGTCCGGCCCGACGCTGCGTATCGCCCGCGCCATGCCGGTGATACCGTAGTTGTACGAAGTAATCACGAACGGGTTCACCTGGGCCGGTTTCACCGAGCCGTCCAGCTCGCGTGCCACCTCGGTCAGAACGTCCGTGCTGCGGCGCAGGTACTTGACCGCCGCCAGGGTGGCCCGGTGGGGATCGAAGCGTTCGTCCATGGTGGCGTCGAGCTGCAGCCCCAGCTTGCGGGCCGTGGCGGGCATGATCTGCCACAGACCAGCGGCACCGGCGCTCGAGTACGCCTGCGGGTTGTAGGCGGATTCCACGAAAGGCAGGTAAAGAATATCTTCGGACAAATTATATTTCTTGAGCACATCGATAATGATGTTCTTGTAGCGGCCATAGCGTTTGAGCGCCTCCTGAAACCGGTCGCGATTGCCTTCCTGGCAGCGAACGCGATTTGCCGCCCCGGCGATCTCGTCGGGGTCCTTGTTCGGAAACAGGTCGAGGTACGCCCGCTCTTCCCGGGTCCAGCCGGGCTTTGCCCATGTCGCCTTCTTGGCTACGGTTCGGAGCATCTGCTCCACGCGCTTCCGCTCGGCCTCCACGGCGTGCGCCGACCGGGAGTGGCGGCAGGTGGCCTTGCTGGTGATGACGGAATAGACGCGAGCGGGGTGAGCGCGATCGTGGAAAACGATCTGATCGGTCCCCCAGGTGCGAAAGACCTTGATCCAGAAATCAACCCGGCGATGTATCTCGGGCGGGCAGGGAAACGCGTCGTTGCATTGCAGATCGTGGGATTCCACGACGGGCGGCTTGGCGTGGGACGCCGATACCAGCAGCAGAAAAGCGACGAACACCCGCGCCATGAAGCGCGGGCCCAGGATACTTCTATCATTCACTGACATCTGCGATACCGGATAGCCAACGCGCTGCTGGAAGCCGGCGCTCCTGGATACTTCAACGGACTGGGAAACTCCCCGCTAGTGTGGACACGTGCACCGTTTTCGGAATTTGGGACGCAATAAAGCAGAGTTCCCCCGCCGGGTCCAGCCCCCTGTTTCAGTTCCGCGTTGCCCGCGCCCGCGGGTCTTCATTGGCGCCCGATTATGGCCTTGCATGCCGGCTTCAGAAAGTACGGCCGACAAACGGATTAGTCGATCCGCGCACCCGGAATCAGCCAGCGCGACGAAATCTGATGCAAGCCACAGCCATATGGCCCGTGTTTCTGATACATTGCAGGGCTGCTGGCGCGGGGGAGTGCCGGTTCTTCGCTGAAAGGCTAAGTCACTGATAAAAAAGAATAAACTGAAAACGGACACCTGAGCGCCCGGGTCCTGGAGTTGCCCGGCCTGCAACGACAATGCTCATAAAGACACTCCTTGCGCTGCTCGTGGTGGTGGTCATCCTGGCGGGCGGCGCCATCGCCGGGAACAAGGTGCCATTGCGGCAGCTTCCTGGTCCGCTCGCGCGTCTAATGGTGTACTTGTCCAGGAACTCGGCCGAGACCCGTCCGGATCACGTCTTCCCGGAGTTGCGTACGCGCTCCTACGCAATGTCGAGGGTGCAAATGCTCGAGCGGATCAAAGCGGCGATCGTCGAGCTCGGATGGGAGATCCAGACGGACGAAGGTGATCGCTACTCCGTCCATGCCGTGGTATCGACCCCCCTGTTGCAATTCAAGGACGACGTTTACGTCACACTCCGGGAGGCGGCGAACGACAGGACCGCAGTCCACATCGCATCCCGGTCGCGTGTCGGACGCGCGGACTTCGGCGCCAACATCGGCCACATCATGGCGCTGGACGAGGCGCTGGGATCGGGCTCGTAGGCCTCCCGGATCCGGAGATACAGCGGAAGCCGGCGCGTGCTCAAGCCCAGTAACATGGATAGATACAGGAGCTGGGAACCCGGCGACACACACCGCTGGCGCTGGGTGTCGCTCTACCGCGTCGGCTGGACGACCCAGTTGCTGGGCCTCGCCGTGGCCATCGCGTCCGCCTTCCTGTTCCTGCCGCTCGTGGACAGCACCATCGTCTTCTCCTGGTTGACGATCTACGCCGCCGTCTCGATGGCGCGCTTGTACTACATACAGAACTTTCTGAACCGTCAGACAACAATTCGAAACATCGACCCATGGAAGCGCGGCTTCATTCTGGGTGTAGCCGTGAGCGGCCTCATGTGGGGCGTCACGATACTCGTCTACCGAGTCGAGTGGCCCGGTCCCTACCAGGCTTACATGTTCCTTGCCTATGCCGGCCTCATCAGCGCCGGGGCCACCGCCTATGCGGCGTCGCTGCCGGTATTCGGGGTCTTCGCATCGCTGATGCTGGGCCCCGCGGTGGTCAGGCTCGGACTTAGCGACTTTCCCGGCGCCGGGAAATTCGCCCTGCTGGTACTGCTGTTCGGCTGCGTCATGTACCTGATCGCCCGCAGCATCCACGAGCGAATCCGCTCCCAGATCGCTCTTCAGCTCGCCAATACGGAGCTGGTGGAGAATCTGGCGGAAATGAACGAGGACCTGGACATGGAAATCGAGCAGCGCTCCGCCATGGAAAAGACCCTGTGGCGAGAGCGCAAGCTCTTCCTCGAGGGCCCGGTCGTGGTGTTCCGCTGGCGCAACGCGCCCGGATGGCCCATCGAGTATGTCTCGCCCAACGTGCGGCAGTTTCACCTGGATCCGGGAGAGCTGCGGGCGGACAACGTATCTTACGACCGTTTCATACATCCCCAGGATCTGAGCCTGGTCGACAAGGTGGCTCCAATAGACGGACTGGATGCAAAGCACCCGGCACTGACGAAGGACTACCGCCTGAAACTGCCCAACGGCGAAGTACGGTGGGTATACGACCACACCGTTCCCGTCTACGACGCTTCCGACAACGTCACCCACTACGACGGCTACATCCTGGACATTACCGACCGCAAGACCGCGGAACAGTCGGTACTGTCGGAAAAGGAACGCATCCAGGTGACGCTCCAATCCATCGGCGACGGCGTGATAACGACGGATTGCCACAACGCCGTCACCTACATAAACCCCGCTGCCGAGACCTTGACGGGTATCCCCCTGGACGACGCACTGGGTCGTCCGTTGACCGAAGTTTTCCGGCTCCAGGACATCGATCGAGACGAATCCGTCGAAGACGACCTGCTTCACGAGGATTCGGGGCCGCCCCGCCAGAAGAGCGTGCGCCTCCTCAGCGCGACGGGCGCCTCTCACGACGTCTACTACACGATGGCGCCCATCGAGGATCACGACGGCGAGCGCATTGGCCTGGTGGTGGTAGTACACGACGCGTCGGAATCCATCACCATGGCCCGCGAGCTGGCCTACCACGCAACCCACGACTCGTTGACCGGATCGCTGAACCGGCGGGCGTTCGAGTCGCGCCTCGAAAGTGCGCTGGCCACGGCCCGCGAGCGGAGCATCCGGCACTCACTGATCTACATCGATCTCGATCAGTTCAAAGTGGTCAACGACACCTACGGGCACCATGCGGGAGACCGGTTCCTGTTGCAGGTCAGCAAGGGCCTGTCCAGCATCGTCCACAAGCCGAACGAGTTGGCGCGGCTGGGTGGGGACGAATTTGCGGTACTGGTTTACGATTGTCCGGTGAATCGCGCCCGCAGCATCGCATTGGATCTGAATAACTACATCCACACCATCCGCTACCAGTGGGAGGGCAACATCTTCACGGTCAGCGCCAGCATCGGGATTGCGGAGATCAACGATCGGTCCGTGAACGTCGAGCAGATTCTCAGCGCCGCGGACATGGCCTGCTACGCCGCCAAGGACAGAGGGCGCAACCGAGTTCAGATCTACCGGGAATCCGACCGCGAGATCCGCAAACGCCAATCGGATATGCAGTGGATCACGCGCATCCAGTCCGCTTTGGACGGCGAACGGCTACTGCTGTACAGCCAGCGCATCGAACCGCTGCCCCTGCCGCGGGATCCGGTTCGACGCCAGGAGATCCTGGTACGCCTGCTGGACGAGAGCGGCGAGCTGATCCCAGCGTCGAAGTTCCTGCCGGCGGCCGAGCGATACAACCTTAGCCCTGTTGTGGACCGATGGGTGATCCGAGAGTGCCTGCGATCGATTCAGTCGACCCCGGAATCCCGCGACAATGTCTATTTCATCAACGTCTCCGGCATTTCCCTGAGTCAGCAGGATTTCCTTTATTTCATTCAGGACCAGTTCAAAGAATTCGAAATCCCGGGCTCGCAGATCTGTTTCGAGATCACCGAGAGCGCGGCGATATCGAACCTCCGCCACGCGGTGAAGTTCGTTGCCGAGCTGAAGTCGATGGGCTGCCACTTCGCGCTCGATGATTTCGGGCGAGGCCTGAGCTCGTTCGCCTACCTGAAAGATCTGTCGGTGGACTATCTCAAGATAGACGGTTCCTTCGTCCAGAATATCGTCGACGACACCCTCGATCACGCATCTGGTGGAAGCCATCAACCAGGTCGGCCACGTCATGCTCATCGACACCATCGCCGAGCATGTCGAGAACGCCCGGGTATTCGAGGAAACCAAGAGGATCGGCATCGACTACGCCCAGGGCAACTACATCGAGCTGCCCACCCCCTTGCCGGGCCAGGAAGCCAAGATCCAGAGACTCACCGAAGCCTGAACCGAATCCCCACGCGACACTCCCCTCTCCCGCCTGTGGGACGACTCCAGGGACGGAGGAGGTAACGCGGATCCGCGAGCCGAGAGCTCTTTGGCGCGTTGCTGCGCACAATCGTCTTCAAACGAAGAGTCCCCTCTCCCTCAGGGGGAGGGCTAGGGCGAGGGCCACGGAGAGGGCCAGGGTAAGGGCAAACGACGTTCGGAATGGTGCTGTGCTGGTGCCTGGTCGGTAGTTGACAGGACCACGGCAAGCATGGGTTGGGGGAGGTTTTCGCCGACACGCTGTAAATACATCCTTGTACGCTCGCCTCCGGCATCCTTGCCTCCAGACGGTCGGCGAAACCCTCCCCCAACCCATGCCTAAGCGGCGTCCCCCTTCGAGAAACACCACGGATGTGTCAGGTATCCCCGCCCCCCTCCCAAACGAAGGGATGGGCGTAAAGGCATGAACCGGGGAGGGGTTTCAGCGGGCGTCTGGAGGCAAGGATGCCGGAAGCGAGCCTACAGGGAGGTACTTGCGGCGTCCCGCTGAAATCCCCTCCCCGGCTCATGCACAGCACTCCCGCCACGAATCTGAACACCCCACCACCCAGCGCCCCCAAAAACGATATTGAAATCCCACGACCGCAGCCCGACGCGGCGTGCCGGGATAAATATCGACCTACAGGGATATATGCTGGGATTGCTCCAGGCAATCCCAGCATTTCCTCCATCCATGGAGGTCAAGAAGTGAGGCAGATCGCCGGGAGCGAGATGCCGCTGGGCGCTACGCTCCTTGTTCTATGGCGTAGATCTTTTCCCGCTGGGTCTTACGGCAGAAGCGGCGCAGCTCGTTCAGCATCTCGTCCGTTCTGCCCGGCTGGATATAGTCGCGTTCCAGCCTGTGGCAGTACTTGGCGGCGAAACGGTTGGCGGACTTGTAGCGTTCCTGGAGCTGCCGGCTCATGCCCCGTTGAAGAAGATACTCCTCGAACAAGCGCCGGTGCATGCCCTCATCGCCATACAGGTCCGTCAACAACACATACTTGTCCACCTCCGCCTGGATCTCCAGCTCCAGAAGCGACAGGTCGACGCCGTAGTGGTGGCGCCAGCAGAAATGGACGAAATGGCTGACGCCCTCCACCGCCAGACACACCATGTTCATCGACGGAGTATCCGTGGACGAATCCAGCGCGTTCACAACCTCGTCGTCCAGATACAGCGACACGTCCACGTCGTCCCCGTCCTCGCGGAAGATGAGCTGCTCCATCGGCTGGTGGGCGCTGCCGAAGCAGCGGGCGAAGGCCGGATCCGAGGTGGTGAAATCAGCGACCCGGTGCTTGAGATCAATCTCGTAGACGCGTTGGATCACCCGTTGCAGCGTATTGAGGACCATGCGGCGGCGTCGAGTCAGTGGGGGCGCTGGGTGCCGGAGCTTTCCGGCAGTACGTCGATACCCTCGGAGCGCAAACGTTCTGCGGCCCGTGAGCTGCCGGATTGCTGCCACAACTCGTACAGTCCAAGCAGGTCGGAATCCGATCGCACGCCGACGGACATGTGTATCTCGGAGATCACGTTGCGCAGCTCGGAGAAATGCGCCGCCAGATCCTGGAAGATGTGCGTGAACACCCGGCTGCGCACGCTGCCGCCGCGGCATTCGCTGAGCCAGTCGTACGCGGACTCGCCCATCTGCACGTAGTAACCCACCCCGACCCGCCGCCGCTCCAGGTTCCGCGCGAACCAACCGGACACGAACAGCGCAAGGTCACCCAACTTCCTGAGGTAGTCGCGGCGCAGTTTGTCGTCCTGCGCCGAAGCGGCATTGCAGTACAACACCGCCAGCGGCTTCATCTGCACGCCGTCCTCGTCGTGCTCGAAGAGCTGCTCGCTGCGGGCATATCTGCAAAGAAGGCGGGTAACGTAAACGATGGTTTCTTCGCATATGTCTACGTTCTGGCTGGAAACCGAATCAACGATGGATTCGTGAAAGAAGGACTCGATATTTGCGGTCTCGACGATTGCGGAACTCATAGGTACAACGCACCCCCGACGGTTGACGATTCGCTGTACCCGTTTCTACAGCAACGCGGAAACGATACAAAACCAGCACTCTCAGCCGGTTGCTGCTAAACGCGAACACAACTGTCAGGAAGACGACCCGCTATGCTACAGTGATAGGTTGCGCCGGAAGTTTCAGCGCATCTCCGCGCGCATCGCCTGCTTCTGGAACAGGCTAGTCGTCTTCCCCTTGTCGGACGACGACATGAAAGTCTCCACCATGGCGCGATCCAGATGCGGTGCGAACCATTGGATGAAGTCGTAGATGTACCCACGCAGCCACGCGTTGCGCCGCACCGCCAGACTGGTGACGCTGTGTTGGAACAGATGCCCCGCATCCAACGCAATCAAAGGAGCATCCCTCACGCGATCGAACGCCATGCGGGCGATGATTCCGATACCGAGGCCGGTGTGGACGTAGGTCTTGATTACCTCCGCATCCGCGGCGGTCAGTACCACCTTCATCTCCAGCCCCGCCTGCTTGAAGGCCTGGTTGATCACTGAACGATCGGCGATCCCGAAAACATAGGTAATCACCGGGTACTTGGCTATGTGCTCGATTGTGAGGTCGCGGCAATCGGCCAGCTCGTGACCGGTGGGCACCAGCACGCATCGGTTCCACCGGTAACAGGGCATCAGTACCAGGTCCTCGAACAGCTCCAGCGCCTCGGTGGCAATGGCCAGATCCGCGTCGCCGTTGACTGTCATCTCCGCGATCTGGGTCGGCGTCCCCTGCTGGATATGCAGCGACACGTTGGGGTACTTCTTGGCAAAGCGCGCGATCACCTCCGGCAGCGCGTAGCGCGCCTGGGTGTGAGTGGTGGCGATGCTGAAGCTGCCGTGGCTGGGCGCATTGACCTCCTGCGCCACCCGTTTGATGTTCTCGCGCTCGTCCAGCATGCGGATCGCGTGCACGAGAATGTCCCGGCCGGCATCTGTGAGGTCCGCAAGATGGCGGCCCTGGCGTACGAACACCGGAAACCCGAGTTCCTCCTCCAGAGATTTGATCTGGCTGCTGATCCCGGGCTGGGAGCTGTGCAGCACACGGGCCGCTTCAGTAACATTCAATCCCTGGCGCACGACCTCCACCAGATACTCGAGTTGGCGCAGCTTCATATAATAAAATTGTATAAGAACAGCAGTGATGAGCATTTTCTTGAATAACGGGTCTCGAGTAAACCCGAAACAGAAAAAACCTTTACACTGCCGGGGCAGCGCCGAACGCCGTCACCAGCGCCCGGCCCGAGCCGACAACCGAAATCCAACACAAAGACCCCGCCGAGCGCCATGTCCGACACCCATCGCAACTTCATCGCCGGATCCTGGGTGGATTCCGCGACGCACTTGGCCAGCTACAACCCCTCCGACGTCTCGGATTGCCTCGGCGAGTTCGCGGCCGCCGATGCGGCCTCGGTCGAACGTGCGGTGGCAGCCGCGCAGACTGCGGTGCGGGAATGGCGCAACTGCGGGCCGGAACAACGACAAGCAGTGCTGTCCGACATCGGCGCGGAACTCAAGTCCCGCTCGGGCGAGCTGGGCAGGCTGTTGTCGCGCGAGGAAGGCAAACCGCTGGCGGAGGGTGTCGGCGAGGTGTACCGGGCCGGGCAGTTCTTCGATTACTTTGCGGCGGAAACACTGCGACAGATGGGCGAGAAGGCGGACTCGGTGCGTGCCGGAGTCGAGATCGACGTTCAGCGCGAGCCTGTCGGCGTGGTGGCGGTGGTTTCCCCCTGGAATTTCCCGGTGGCCACGGCGAGCTGGAAGATCGCTCCCGCCCTGGCTTACGGCAACGCAGTGGTCTGGAAGCCTGCCGAAGACACTCCGGCGATATCCCACGAGGTGGCTCGCATCTTCGCCTCCCGGGACCTCCCCGCGGGGCTGTTCAATTTGCTCATGGGCCCCGGAGAGGGCACCGGAGACGAGCTGGTGCGTCACCCGGGTATCCACGCCGTAAGCTTCACCGGCTCCCTGGAAGTAGGCCGCACCATCGCCGCCGCGGCGGCGGCCAATCTCACCCGCTTTCAGCTGGAGATGGGATCCAAGAATGCACTGCTGGTCACCGACGATGCCGATATCGGGCTTGCCGTGGAGTGCGCGGTGTCCGGCGCCTACTCCGGCACCGGTCAGAAATGCACCGCTTCATCGAGGCTGGTGGTGCACCGCGCGGTGCATGATGAGTTCGTGGACAGGCTGAAGGACGCGGTCAGTACCCTCAAAGTCGGGCCGGCCCTGGACGATGCTACCCGCATCGGACCGGTGGTGTCGGCCCGCCAGCTCGAAGCCGACCTTCGCTACGTCGACCTCGCCCGGGAAGAAGGCTGCACACACATCACCGGCGGCGAGCGTCTGGAGATCGAGCCCGAGGGCCACTACATGTCTCCGGCACTGTTCATACATTCGACCAACGATATGCGCGTCAACCGCGAGGAGATGTTCGCGCCTATCGCCTGTGTCATCGAAGTCGATTCCTATGAGGAAGGCCTGGCGGTGGTGAACGACACGGAATACGGGCTCACGTCCGGGATCGTCACCCGCTCGCTGGCATGTGCCTCGCATTTCCGCCGCAACGCCGAGACCGGCTGCATCATGGTGAACCTTCCCACTGCGGGCACCGACTATCACGTGCCGTTCGGCGGGCGCAAGCATTCGAGCTTCGGGCCGCGCGAGCAGGGCCGGCACGCGGTGGAGTTCTACACCCAGATGAAGACCAGCTACATCCGGGCCGGCGAGCCCCACTGACCCGTCGCCGATGCCGATGCATGACGACGACCCGTTAATCGATTGCCTGCAGTACGCCAACTGGTCGGAAAAGATCTTCCGCCAGATGCGCGAAGGCGGCGTGGACGCGGTACACGTCACTATCGCTTATCACGAGAACTTCCGGGAGACTGTCCACAACATGAACCTGTGGCAGCAGCGGTTCAGGCGGTATCCCGATCTTATCCGCCACGGCCGGTGCGCGGACGACGTGCGCCGGGCGCGGAACGAGAATCGGACGGCGATCGTCTTCGGGTTCCAGAACTGCTCGCCCATCGAGGACGATATCCTGCTGGTGGAGACCTGCCACCGGCTGGGCGCCCGTTTCATGCAACTGTCGTACAACAACCAGAGCCTGCTGGCCACCGGCTGCTACGAGGACGAGGACCCGGGCATCACCCGCATGGGCCGGCAGGTGATCGCGGAAATGAACCGGGTCGGCCTGGTGGTGGACATGAGCCACTCGGCCGAGCGCTCGACCCTGGAAGCGATCGAGCACTCGCAGCGCCCCATCGCCATTACCCACGCCAACCCCGCATTCTGGCATCCCGCCCGGCGCAACAAGTCCCGGGACGTATTGAAGGCACTCGCGGGCTCCGGCGGCATGCTCGGGCTATCTCTTTATCCCCATCATCTCGCGGACGGATCCCGTTGCACCCTGTCCGGGTTCTGCGAGATGGCCGCGCGCGCGGCGGAGCTAATGGGTGTCGAGCACCTGGGCATCGGCAGCGACCTGTGCCAGAACCAGCCCGATTCGGTGGTGGAGTGGATGCGCAATGGACGCTGGTCGCTGGAGCGCGATTTCGGCGAGGGGTCCGGCGACCGGCCGGGGTTCCCGGAGCAGCCGACCTGGTTCCGGGACAACCGTGATTTTCCCAATATTCGCCGAGGGCTCCTGGATGCAGGATTCAGTGCCGGGGAGGCCTCGGGCGTCATGGGCCGCAACTGGCTGCATTTCTTCGAGCGCTCGTTCGGACCGAAGGACAGCGCCGATGGCGACTGACGCCAGGGCTTCCTCCACGACCGAGCCGCTGCTGCGGCCGCCGGGCGAGGTCATGCGCCTTGCGCGCATGGGCAGCGCCTTCCCGACACGCCTGAGCTTCATGCGCATTCTGATCCGGCGCATGCATCGCGAGGGCTGGCGCATCGCGCCCCGCGAGGTCGCACTCGACGAGCACGGATTCGGCCACGCCGTCTACGAGGCAGTCACCCCGGATCGCGTTTACAGCCTGGTGGCGTTCTCCAACGCCCTGGACCCGGAAAGGCGCACCGACCGCGTCATCGCCGACGCCTGGGACACCACGTTCACGCTGTTCGACGGCCGTCCCGGCACCGACGACATCGAACGCCTGCGCGCCAACACACCGAAGCAGGAAGCCGGCCGCTTCGAACCCCGCGACCTGGTGGTGTCGCGAGCCAACAAGAGCGTGCGCCTGTTCGAACACGTCTGCGGCAGCCTCGGCCACGGCGTCCAACCCGACCGCGAGCTGTTGGGCCGCATCGGCTACCTGATGCGCACCACCGCGGTATACGGCAACGGCAAGTTCGGCATCGCCGACCGTGGCCGGATCCGCGGCCGGCCGGAGCTCGCCGCGCCCTTTCAGGCCGAGCTCCTCACCGTGTACCTGATTCGCTGCTTCACCCTGGACCTGGTCGAACATGTGGCTCGCGGTCGAGGCGGCCGGGACGCGGTGCCGCTCGACCGTGACTTGAAACGCATCCTCGGTATCGGCAACTCCACCGGCCTCGGCATGGCGCCTTTCCTGGTAACTCACCCGGCACTGATCCACAACTGGATCCACGCCAGGGAACTGGCGCTCAGCCGCGTGCTTGCGGTGGAAACGCCGACACCGGGGGATACCGTCCAATTCGAGGCGCTCCTGGCACGCGCCCTGAAGCACGTGCACGAATGGGACGTCGACGACGAAATCCAGTCAGCCCGAATCGAGGCGTTGCGCGGGGAGCTCAACGCCTTGTCCACCTGGCTGGACGAGGGAAAGGCACCGCGGCGACGACCCTGGCGCGCCATTCATTGCTGGACCGCCGATCACTGCGGCCTCGAGGCCCAGGAGCTGGTGGTCAGCCTCCTGCTCGAGACCTGTCCGTCGCTGGTGGACCCGCTGGAAGACGGGCTGAGCAGCGAGTTCGTGGAAGAGCTGGATACGTCCTGGACGACGGGCGAGGTCAAGCGCTGTCTGGAGGCCCGCTACCGCTGGGCGATCGACACGGACTTCGACGACCACGCCCGCCAAGCCCTGTTCTGGTACACCTCCGAGGACAAGCTCGAGCCGCGCCTGGGACGGCGCTTTGACGAACCCGGTGCCGAGCGCGAGATGCCCCTTGCTATCGCCCGTGACGTGAACACGCTGTACCGGCTGCTCGCCGGAACTCTCGACGACGAGTCGATCGCCGTATTTGCACTGCGTCATCCGCACACGCGACATGTCTTGACGCGAATCCAGACGGTCGCCGGCCATCCCTATGGCGAAATCAACGACAACCTGATCGACGAGACCTGCCGGCCCATCGATCTGCTGCGCTGCAAGCTGGCTTACTTCGGGGCCTTGAAGTTCGATCCGCGGTCGGACCGCTGGACGCGCATCACTTTGTACCAGGGCGCACCGCTCGCCGACGAACTGGACCTGGACGGCGCCGACGACTGGGCCTTCGCGACGGTCGGTTGATGCGCCTGTCGGTCAACGAGCTCGAAACACTGGCTCGCAAGGCGGCAGTGGGGGCCGGTGTGGATCACGGCCACGCCTTCGAAGCGGCACGGGCCCTGCTGTGGCTGTGCGCCACCGACACGCCCTGCCTCCCGGGATTCGTTGCCGCGCTCCACGCCCGGTCGCAGGGCGAGACCGGAACCATCATATCGACGGGCAGCGAGTCGATGCTCGTGCTGAATACGGCGGACGGGCGTCCGGCCTGCCCTTTTTACGCGGCGCCGGCGGCGCGCGATTTCGCCGGCACCGTCGTCCGGGAGCGCGCCGTCCGGCGGATCAAGCTCGCCAACGTCGTGCAGCCCTGTCTCGTCCTCGCCCGCCTTGCGATGGGCCAAGGCATCGGCAACATGCGCATCCAATGCCTGGAGCCCGGCACCAAAACGGTGCGCTGGGATGCCCTCTGCCCGGGAAACGCGTCGCGCTCGGGTACGGCCATAAGCGGCAACATCCTCGATGATCGGGCCGCGGACATTCTGCTGGACCCGCTCCCGGTACTGACCGTCGAGGCCGGACACGCGCACCGGTCCCGGCGCCGGCTGGCACCGGAGATGGAGCATCTTTTCGCGCGAGGGGTTGCCGTCGATTCGAGAACCCTGGTGGCGCTGAAGGGCTTCTACGAGCGGACCCTGGTTCCGGACTCGCACGCATCCAGGCGGCACGGCGCCGGAGCCGGGCTGGTCGATTCCGATTGAGGCGCAATTGAGGTAAGTTCCGAAAACCATGGCATCCAAGAAAAAGACCATCCCCAAGATAGAACGGATCCAGCTCGAGCCCGGCACGGTGCTGGTCGGCAAATATGAAGTCATCGAGCATCTGGGGCGCGGCTGGGAAGGCGAGGTGTATCTGGTGCGCGAGCGACACGTCAACATCGAGCGCACCGCCAAGTTCTTCTTTCCCCAGCGCAATGTCGGCGACCGGACCCTCCGATTCTACGCCAAGAAGCTCCACAAGCTCCGGCGCTGCCCGATCATCATCCAGTACCACGCCCAGGAAACGTTCACCTACCAGGACGTGCCCGTGAGGTTTCTGGTATCGGAATACATTCCCGGCGAGCGCCTTACGCAGTTCATACAACGCCAGCCGGGCAAGCGGCTGCATCCGTTCCAGGCGCTGCACTTGCTGTATGCGCTGGCCACCGGCATCGAATGCATCCACCGCCACCGCGAGTACCACGGCGACCTGCATTCGGACAACGTCATTCTGCAACGCCATGGATTGGAATTCGAACCGAAGGTCATCGACATGTTCCACTGGGGCTCCCCCAGCGCGGAAAACCTGCAGTCGGACGTCATCGACCTCGTCCACCTGCTGTACGAGGCGGTGGGAGGCAAGAAGCACTACGCCAAGCAGCCCCAGGTCATCAAGGACATCTGCTGTGGCCTGAAGACCGGCTTGATCGTCAAGAAGTTTCGCAACGTCTACAAGCTGCGCCAACAGCTGGAGGAACTCACCTGGTGAACACCTCCACAAAGACGGCGGAAGAAGCCGTGGACCAGCCATGGATCTACTACGCCTCTGACCTCGAAGCGCCTCGTGCGGGCAGGTTCCTCCACGGCCACGTTGCGTGTTTCACCCGCAAGGGTCCGGACAAAGTGCAGAACGAAGATGCGCTGGCGATCATCCCCACCAACGACCACTCCGGCATCATGGTGGTCGCCGACGGGCTGGGAGGCCAGCCCCGGGGCGACCTCGCGGCCCGCACCGTGATCGAGGCGATCACGGAGGTGACGGCCGCCGGCCAGCCCAGCCTGCGCGAGGCGATTCTGCACGGCATCGACCAGGCTAATCGACGCATCATGGAAGACGGCTACTACGGCGGCTCCACCCTGGCCGTGCTGGAGATCGAAGGAAGGCACGTGCGTCCTTACCACATAGGCGACGCGTTCGTGATCGTCACCGGTCAGCGCGGTAAGATCAAGTTTCAAAGCATTGCGCATTCGCCGGTGGGGTACGCGGTGGAATCCGGGCTGATCGACGAAAACGACGCCGTGCACCACCATGAGCGCAACCTGGTATCGAACTTCGTAGGCACCACCGAGATGTATATCGACATCGGGCCGCGCATCGAGCTCGCCCCAAGGGATACCATCCTGATTGCGAGCGACGGGCTTAGCGACAATCTCTACGTCGAGGAGATCGTGGAGACGGTGCGGGTGGGCCCGCTGGCGAAGGCCGCCGCACACCTGCAGTCGGAGACCCACAAGCGCATGGTCAACCGCGGCGGCGAGTTGCCGAGCCATCCCGACGACCTGACATTCTGTTTGTTCCGCCTGGACGCCAAGTACGCGCTCAAGCAGTTGAAGATGGAGTTTTGAACTACAGGATACCGCCTTGCGGCGCTGATCGCGGCTGAAGCCGCTCCTACAATCCGAGGTTCCACCGCGGTGCGTGGCAATGAATTGTAGGAGCGGCTTCAGCCGCGATTTGCATCCAGGCGCCGCAACACAACAGAATCCGGCA
Organism: uncultured Gammaproteobacteria bacterium; assembly: GCA_963731035.1. GTDB lineage: Bacteria > Pseudomonadota > Gammaproteobacteria > Arenicellales > JAANXG01 > JAANXG01. The sequence continues at coordinate 170,730 of CAVSUY010000018.1, forward strand.
CCACGCCACAACGGCGCGCTAGAGACTCCGGGGAATGTAACCCTTGACCTGGTACTCGTCGCACCTGGCGAGAAACTCTGCCGTGGTCTTTGGCATGGGAACGCGGGCACCGGAGAGATAGGTGATCACGTCCTTGCCCTGGCGAAGCAATTGCAAACCGTCGTAAACGCGGCGGAACTCCGGGTCGTCCAGCTTCCTTCGCCCGACATCGGGGTGAAAGTCATCGATGGCATCCGCAGCCGCCACGTAGCGCGGCCACACTTCAAAGATCGCCGGGTCGCTGCGCATGGTCTCGGCTTCCCGCTTGGCGGCGTCGCACAGCTCGTCGAGCAGAGCGACCGCGACGGAGAACTCAGGCTGCCCCGAGAAGACCTTCCGCATCTTGGAGATGATGGTATCGATCGCGCGCATTGCCTGGGCGATCTTGATGTAGCGGCTTTGGTAGAACTTCTCCAGAGGCATGGTGAACGCCTTGAACGGCTCTCCCCACAACTCGTCGATCCCCTCTTCACCGCTGTAGTGGCGAACACACTTGCCGACCTCGAGTGCTTCCTCGAAGCGCTCCGCGCATTCGCGCATCAGCTCGTTCTCCTGACTGATCTGCACGCCTTTGGTGGACAGCTCGACCACTTCCGTGAATATATCGGCGGCGCGGTTGAACAAAGCGCCGGCGAGCATCGCTCCCTTGACCCGCTTCCTGCGCGGATCGGTCTCCTCCTCGTAGGCGGCGCGCGCCAGCTCGAGATTCTCTCCGGGCGTATTGATCCCCGGCTCCGTATGGTGGAAGGTACGGCGGGTCAGCGATTCGATGAGTCGCCTGCGGGCCACCAGGCTGTCCGCGGGAGGCTCGTAGTACCGGATCCAGTATCCGTCGTAGTAGATACTCGGGATCCCGTCGATTTCTTTGACGGTCCCGTTATTGAGACGCTGGATTTCTACTGGTTTCAGCATAAGTGCACACCCACCGGACCGGCCGCAACCGGTCATACCGGCGCGTATTGTAGTCCCGGCCGGGCGTAATGCAACCGCCCCGGCGACCAATCGACGGGGGCCGGTCGTTCCTGAGCTTACCGCTTGTCGCGGACGCTGTTTTCCAGGGCTCCCAGACGTTCCCGGACCTTGTCCGGAATCGGGCTCTTCCTGTTGGCAGTATAGTCAAACGTGACGATGGTGCCGTCTCCGGTTGCCGCCACCCGGCCGTACCGGTGGCTGACGACGATGTACTGCTGGTCGAAGCGGTCGGTTCCCAGGTTGTTCGACCGGGTCCCCACGGAGATGCGGTCAGGGTAGGTCAGCGGGAACTTGTACCGGCAGGAGGTCTCCGCCAGAATCGGCCCGACACCGTTGGTCCCGAAGAAGTCCGCCAGGTCCAGGGCTTCGAAATAGGCGATCCGGCCGCTCTCGAAATAGCGCAGGTAGGAAACGTTGTTAACGTGGTTGAAAGCGTCCATGTCGCCCCAGCGCACTTCCATCTCTATCACCACGGGGTACTCCCGCGTCAGTTCGTCGATCGTGTCTTCGTGGTCAGCCATGCTGTCGGATTTTCTGCTCGTTTCAGGAAGTGTCTGTGAATCATGAAACCGTAGGCGACGCCGTTGGCCAGCACCAGAAAGACGGCCAGCGCCATCTGGAGGTCCCGGGTCAGTCCGTCCGGATAGATCACCGGGATGAGATAGTGCTCGATGAACCCGGTATGGTACACGGGCATGCCGCGCCCCGCCCGCAGCTCATTCTCTATTGGCGTGAGCGGACAGATCCAGCCGTTCCATTCCACCAGCACTCCCCACAGAAGGGCCGGCAAATGCGGCAGGCACAGCCGCCAACGCCTGATGGCGAGCAGTCCGCCGATCGCGACCCACACGATAAAGACGAAGTGGATCAACACGACGAGCTCGAACATCATTCCACCACAGGCGTCACGTGAGTGACGTTGCGTAAAGAAGAAACAGTTGCCGCCATCGCGGCCGGATTATACGCATGCGGCGTCGAATCACACTGGGCATCAAGGATGCCGATTGCAGGAGGGACCGAAGTCGCTCCCACAATCGGTCCCGTGCCGCCCTGCCAGAGGGCAAGCTGGTATAGTCGCGGCCCCGACGAAGGTAGACAAAAGGGGTAGCGACGGATGTCGACATCCAACGGCAAGCAGGCGGGGCCACAGGCCGAGGTCAGACTGAGCCGCGACCTGGGTCTGTTTTCGGTGACCATGATGGGCGTCGGCGGCATGATCGGCGCCGGTATCTTCGCCTTGAGCGGCATCGCAGCGGGACAAGCCGGACCGGCGGTGGTACTGGTGTTCGCTTTCAATGGCGTGGTCACCTTCCTCACCGCCCTGGCCTACGCCGAGCTCGGTGCCGCGTTTCCACGGGCTGGCGGCGGCTACGTGTGGGTCAAGGAAGGCCTCGGTGGCGGCAACGGCTTCCTGGCGGGATGGATGAGCTGGTTCGGCTACGTGGTGGCGGGCGCCTTGTATGCCATCGCCTTCGGCGGCTTCGCCTTGAGCGCCTGGTCGGCCGCCGGCCTGCCCACGGCCGGCCTGTCGGACGATGCGCTGAGAACCCTGTTCACGGCCCTGGTGATCGTGGTCTTCACCGGCCTCAACTTCCTCGGCTCCGCGGAGACCGGCACCATGGGCGCCGTCATCACCGTGGTCAAGATCGCGATCCTGGCGCTGTTCATCGCCTTCGGCGCCGCCGCCATGTTCCACACCGGCGACTGGGAGCCGCGTTTCTTCGATCACTTCCTGCCCAACGGCGTGGCGGGAATCCTGGCGGGCATGGGCCTCACCTTCATCGCTTTCGAGGGCTACGAGATCATCGCCCAGTCCGGCGAGGAAATCATCAAGCCGGCCCGCAACGTGCCGCGCGGCATCTTCCTGTCCATCGGCATCGCCTTGTTCATCTACGTGGCGGTCGGAATCGTCGCCATCGGCGCCATCAACCCGCCGCCCGGTATGGCGGCCTTCGAGTTCCTCGGCCACGAGCGCGAGCTCGCCATCGTCAGTGTCGCGCGTCAGGTCTTCCCATGGAACACCGGCGGGGCCCTCATGCTGATCAGCGGCCTGGCCGCCACCGTCTCTGCCCTGAACGTGACGGTGTTCTCCGCCTCCCGGGTATCCTTCGCCATGGGACGCGAGCACAATCTGCCGACCTCGTTTGCCCGCATCCATCCGAAGCGCCGGACGCCCTACGTTTCGGTGCTCGCCAGCGGGGTGCTCATGTTGTCGGCCGCACTGCTGCTGCCGATCGAGACAGCCGCCACGGCCGGCAGCATGATGTTCCTGCTGATGTTCATCCAGGTGAACCTGGCGGTGATCTTCCTCCGGCGCACGCGGCCCGATGTCCCGCGCGGCTTCAGGATCCCGCTGTTTCCAGCCACCGCCCTGATCGCGGTCGCCGCCAATGGGGCCCTGGTGCTGTACATGATCTCGATTGATGCCGTGGCCGTGTGGACGGCCTTCGGCTGGATCGTGGCCGGCCTGCTCGCCTACTACATGTATTTCGAGCACCGCGAGGCGCTCGAGACGCCGCGGACCATCGTCCACGAGGAGGCCGTCGGGCAGCACGACTACACGGTCCTGGTGGCGGTCAAGGACGACAAGGGCGCGGGCACCCTGGGTTGGTTGGCGACGGCGCTCGCGAAGGCGCGCGGCGGCGGCCTGTTGGCGGCCCACATGCTGGAGGTGCCCCGACCTCTCAGCCTGAACGAGGGCCGCACCCTCATAGAGTCCGGACGCAGCTATTTCGAAGTCGTGAAGGACGCGGCCAAGGCGCGCAAGGTCGCCACCCACACTCTCATCATGATCTCCCGCCGCGTGGCCAATGCCCTGGAGAACCTCGTCGCCGAGCGGAATGCGGACTTCCTGGTGCTGGGCTGGAGCGGCCAGAACAAGCGGGGCCGAACCTACGGGCGCACCATCGATCCATTGCTGTCGGCACCCCCGTCCGATATCGCTATTGTCCGGCCGGCCGCCCGCACCAAGCAGACCGTCAAGACCATCCTGGTGGCCGTGGACAACGGCCCCAACAGCCGGCTCGCCGTGGAGCTGGCCACCGACCTCGGGCGCCACGTTGCCGGGCGCGCCCATGCCGAGATCACGCTGTTACGGGTCACCCGCACCAAGGCAGCCGCCGAGGACGGAGAAACCGCGCTGTTCGAGCGGCTGCTCAAGGACATCAGCTACGGCAAACTGGAGACCAGGGTCGAAGCGGGATCCAGCCTGGCCAACACCATTGTCGAGGCGGCCAAGGACTTCGACATGCTGATCCTCGGCGCCAGCGAGAGAGCCGCCCATGATCCACCTGTTTCGCCGCGAAGGTGAAAACCGCCTGTCGGCCAGGTCCACCAAGCGCATCGCCCGCGAGGCCAAGCCCGCCACCGTGATCGTAAAGCGGCGGCCCGGCAATCCTGCAGTCATTCCTCCAACGGCTGACCAGGCGCGACTAACGGATCCGGTCTCCCTCGAGAAGCGGGCAGACTTTTTCGTGCTGTTGTGCTGGGTAGTGGTAGTTGAAGGGACCATGCCTACACGACGTCACCCTTCGATAAGCGCCCAGACCGCGGTTCGAGGCACGACTTTGGAGACGAAGGGATCGGCGTAGAAGCATGGACCGGCATCCACGTCAATCCTCCTCGCCAACTGCGTTGTCGGGCTAAAGCTCGACCCACAGCGGACCCATGGAAATAGGCCCCCTCCGACAATCATCAAAGAATCCTTTAATTCATTGATTTATATGAAGATAATATTTTGCTTCTAAGTGCTTGACATGGCGTCGGACTTGGATTATGTTGCACTGCAACAAATATGCTGCACTGCACAATTCAGTGTAGTTACGAATCTCAACCTCAACAGGAGCAAGACCATGCAGAACGAATTCATCGACACCGTCAACAAGGCCGGCAAGCAGGCCTTCGACGCCGCCCAGGAAGTATCGGCCCTGAACGCCAGCACCTTTGAAACCGTGCTGGAAAAGCAGCTCCAGTTCGCCAACCAGATGATGGCGCTCAACGCGAAGCAGGCGAAAATCATCGCCGAGTACAAGGACGCCCCCTCCGCGTTCGAGGCGCAGTCCACCCTGGTCCAGGAGATCGGCGAGCAGGTCGCCGGCAATGCCCGCGATATAGCCGAGCTTCTGAACAAGACCCGGACGGCCTACGACAAGCTGTTCCAGAAAGGCCTGAAGGACTCCGCCGAGGTGATGAAGAAGGCCCAGAGCGGGATCAAACGGCCCGCGTAAAGGAAACCGGTCTCAGGCGCAAACCCCTGAAACCGATACCGGGACGTATCGAAAGGCCCCGGCGCGAATTCGCGCCGGGGCCTTTGTTTTTCAAGACCTTGTTGTGTAACCTTGTCCGGGAACTCTCGATACACAGTACTCAATCATGTCGAAGATATGCGTCATCGTCGGCGTCGGCCCCGGCAACGGTCTGTCGCTGGGTAAGCGCTTCGCGGCCGCCGGTTACGATGTCGTCCTGCTGGCCCGCAGCGAAGCCAAACTTGCGGAGATCTCCAAGCAGGTGCCCGGCTCCCGGACTGTCGTCTGCGACGTCACCGACGAATCCTCGGTAACCGACACATTCCAGGCGATCACCAGCCAGGCCGGCCGGATCGACACTCTTATATACAATGCCGGAGCCGGGGTATTCGGCTCGGTGGAGGACATCGATTCGGTTTCCTTCGAGAACGCCTGGCGTGTCAACGCCCTCGGCTGCTTTCTGTGCTGCAAACAGGTGATTCCCGGGATGAAGAACGGCGGCGGCAATATCGTCATCATCGGCGCGACCGCCTCCAAGCGCGGCGGCGCCAGGTTCGCGGCATTCGCGTCCGCCAAGGCGGCCCAGTACAACCTGGCCCAGTCCATCGCCCGCCATCTTGGACCGGATGGCGTGCACGTGAGCTACATCATCATCGACGGCGTGATCGACATCCCCCGTACCCGGGAACGGTTTCCCGACCGCGAGGACTTGTTCTTCCTGAAGCCGGACCACATCGCCGAGACCGTCTACAACCTTACCGAACAGCCGCCATCCGCCTGGACCTTCGAGTTGGATCTGCGTCCGGCGACGGAGAAATGGTAGTCGACGCGCCCGGCTGGATCCAATGACCACCATCACGCAACTGCCCACCGACCGCGAGCCGGTGATCCGCATCATCCCGATGCCGAAGGATACCAATCCCAACGGCGACATCTTCGGCGGGTGGATCATGTCCCACGTCGACCTCGCCGGCAGTATCGTGGCGTCATCCCGTATCCGCGGCCGCATGGCCACGGTGGCGGTCAACCAGTTCACATTCAAGCATCCCGTATACGTCGGTGACCTGGTGAGTATCTACGGAGAAGTACAGCGCGTCGGCAACACATCGCTCACGGTGTATGCCGAAGTATTCGTCCAGCGCAGCACGCTGGGGAAATTCAGTGGCGAGGTCGTGCGTGTCACAGACGCGACGCTGACCTACGTCGCGCTCGACGACCACGGCCGCCCCAAGCCCATACCGCCGCTCGACTGAAGACTACTCGCACTATCTTGACCCTGCCGGCGTTGGGCATAATCGAAGCTCCTCGATTCGATATGGCTCTATGACGTCGATTTCCGACCACCTGGATTTCCGCGACCTGCAGACCCTGAGTGGCCTGGAGGCGCTGGACAAAGCATTTCTCGACGCGCTGCACGAGAACGATGCGGACCTGCATGCCCGCCTGACCGCCTATCGCCGCGGCGCAACGTTGGCAGCGACAGAACTGAGCGAGCTGCTGATCGCCGTCGCGCCGTGCCTGCAGGATTTTCTCGGCGCACGTTTCGACATCGAGGACGCGCTGTCCCGGCAACGCGCCGCAGTCCGGGAGCTCGACGCGATAACGATATTCAAGGACGAGTTCGTCAAGAAACGTACCAAGCGCTTCAAGCCCGACGCCGAGCGTTCCTTCTCGGAGCTGAACTACTGGCTGAGCTCGCAGATCGGCCGCAGGGACGGCGTCGACCGGGAGCTCGCGGTGGCGCGTTTCGCGGTGGAGCTGCTGCGCGACGAAGGCAATGAAGAACCCGTCGACCGGCTGACTGAATGGTGTATACGCGCCAGGGAGGATGTCGAAGGCCAGACCCTCATCCGCGGCTGGACCAGCTTCAAGCTGCCCCAGCCCGTGGATCACGCGCGGCTGGTGCCCTTCGCCAGGCGCGACGGCGAGGAACACGAATATTTCGAATCGGCCTCCGGCCGCTTCCGCCAGCGCGACGGCTTCCGGTTGACCGACCCTCGGATGTCCCTTCGCGAGGTCGTGAACGAGATCAACTACTGCGTGTACTGCCACAAGAACGCCGGCGACTTCTGTTCCATCGGTTTTCCCGAAAAAAAGAAGCAACCGGAGCTGGGACTGAAAGTCGACCCGCTGGGGGTGACCCTGACCGGCTGCCCTCTGGATGAGAAGATCTCGGAGATGCACACACTCAAGCGGGACGGCCACTCCCTCGCGGCCCTGGCCGTGGCGATGGTGGACAACCCGATGATTCCCGCCACCGGTCATCGAATCTGCAACGACTGTATGAAGGGCTGCATTTACCAGAAGCAGGACCCTGTCAACATCCCGCAGATCGAGACCCGGGTGCTCACCGACGTGCTGGCGCTGCCGTGGGGGGTCGAGATCTACGACCTGCTGACGCGCTGGAATCCCCTGCGCACGCCCCAGCACATCATGCAGCCCCACAACGGCAAGCGGGTGCTGATTGCCGGGATGGGTCCGGCCGGTTTCACCATGGCGCACCACCTCACCATGGCGGGCTGCGCAGTGGTGGGAATCGACGGCCTCAAGATCGAGCCGCTCCCCGACAAGCTCGTCAATGAGCCGGTGCGCGACTATACGTCGCTGTGCGAGGAATTGGATGAACGCATCATGGCGGGCTTCGGCGGCGTCGCCGAGTACGGCATCACGGTGCGCTGGGACAAGAATTTCCTGAAGCTCATTTACCTGACCCTGGCGCGCCGGCCGACCTTCCAGGTGTTCGGCGGGGTCCGCTTCGGCGGCACCATCACCCTCGATGACGCATGGGGGCTGGGCTTCGACCACGTCTGCGCCGCCAACGGCGCCGGCTACCCCAGGGTAATCAACATCGGCAACAGCCTGGCCCGTGGCATGCGCCAGGCCAACGACTTTCTCATGGCATTGCAGCTCACCGGCGCGGCCAAGGAAGACAGCCTGGCGAACCTGCAGATCCGCCTGCCGGCGGTGGTCATCGGCGGCGGACTGACTGCGATCGACACCGCCACCGAGGTGCAGGCCTACTACATCAAGCAGGTGGAAAAGGTCCTCGTGCACTACGAGGCGCTGGTGGAGGCCTACGGTGAGAACCACATTCTGCGTCCCCTGGACGAGGAGAGCCGCGATATCCTTCGGGAGTTTCTCGAGCATGGCCGCGCGGTGCGCGCCGAACGGCGCGAAGCGGACAAGCGCAAGCGCGAGCCCGATTTCATATCGCTGATCCGCGGCTGGGGTGGCGTGTCCATTCTCTACCGCCGAAGCATCAACGAATCTCCGGCGTATCAGCGCAATCACGAGGAGATCATCAAGGCGCTCGAGGAAGGCATCTACTACGTCGAAGGGATGGATCCGGTGCGCGCGGACCTCGATCGCTACGACCACGTTGAGGCGCTGGTCTGCCGGCCGCGGAACAAAAAACAAGGCCGCTGGATAGCTTCCGGCAAGGAAGTGAGCTTTCCGGCGCGGGCCATACTGGTGGCGGCGGGAACCTTCCCGAATACCATCTACGAGCATGAGCACCCGGGTACCTTCCGCATCGAGAACAACCACTTCGCCGCCCATGTAGAGCATTCCCATGCGCTGCAGCCGGTTCGGGTGGCGGAGCACTGCAAGGCGCCGGAGTTCGGGCCGTTCACGTCCTACCTTCAGGACAATCGTATCGTCAGCTTTCTGGGCGACGCCCACCCGGTGTTCAACGGTAGCGTGGTCAAGGCCATCGCGTCGTCGGCCCGCAGCTACCCGGAGATACTCAAAGCGCTGAAGGAAACCCCGGAGCCGGGAGTGGATCTCGATACCTTCCAAGAGCAGGTGCACCACAACCTCGACGTACGCGTGGAATCGCTCGACACCGGGCACCCGGCGGTAATCGAACTGCGGGTAAAAGCGCCCCTCGCGGCGCGGAATTTCCAGCCGGGGCAGTTCTTCCGTCTGCAGATGCTGGAGACCGCCAGCGACAAAGTGTTGGACACGCGGTTACAGGTCCCGCTCCAGACCATCAGCGGCGCCGGCGTCGACGGCGACATCGTGCGCCTATTCCTGTTGCGCTGGGGCGCCAACGCGCGCCTTGTGCAGCGCCTGAGGCCCGGCGACCCGCTGGTGCTGATGGGACCCAGCGGCTCCCCCACGCCGGTGCACCGGAATAAGACGGTGCTGGTGGTGGCAGGAACCTGGGGTGCGGCTGTCATGCTGGGACTCGGCAAGCGCATGCGCGAGCACGACAACCGCGTACTGTACATCGGCGCCTTCGGCGACCCCGGCCAGGTGTATTGCCGGGACGAGCTCGAGAGCGTCACCGACCAGATCGTGTGGGCCACGGCGGGCCGGGACCTGATCGAGGCACACAGGTCCCAGGACTGTTCAGTGCAGACCGTCGATATCATCGAGCTCATCAAGCAGTACCACCGGGGCGAGCTCGACAGCCCTCCCGCCGTGCCCTTGAACGAGGTAGACGAAATCCTGGTGATGGGTTCCAGCCGCCTGTTGAAGGGCATGCAGTCCGCCATGAATACGGACTTCACCGGTATCTTCCGCGACGACATCGTCGTAAACGGCACCGTCGGCAGCCCCATGCAATGCATGCTGAAGGGGGTTTGCGCGCAGTGCCTGCAATGGCAGATCGATCCCGAGACCGGGGAGCGCACCAAGGCGGTGTTCTCCTGCGCCATGCAGGATCAGCCCCTGATGTGGATAGACGTGGACAACCTCGTGGCCCGCCAGTCCCAGAATCGGGTGCAGGAGCACCTGGCCAACCTGTGGGTGGACCACGTGCTCAGCCAGCCGGAATCCGGTAAACCCTAGGAGCCTGTCGGCATGGAAAGCCGACCTACAGCTGCGAACCGTCCCTCGCGTCGGCGGTCATGGCGCTGATCTGTCGATCCTGCGTGCGGGACAAAACCAGCAGCGCGAGGCAGGCGCCGATCAGGGCAAAGAACATATCCGACTGCGTATCGAAGGGATCGCCCTGCGTCGCCAGAAAGGCGTCGGCGTCCTGCCCCAGTGCCAGCGCCGACCACCATTCCACCAGCTCGTAGAACGCGCTCACGGCCAGGGCAACGCAGACGGACAGGAACGCGGTCATACCCCGGCTGCTCAGGTAGCGTTCCCTCAACAGAATCTCGCGTGCGATCAGCACGGGAACGAACCCCTGCATGAAGTGGCCGATCTTGTCGTACGGATTCCTGCTCAGTCCGAACGCCTCTTCCATCCAGAATCCGAGCGGAACCCGGGCGTAGGTGTACGCGCCGCCGATAATCAGCACCAGCGCGTGAACGCAGATCAGAACGTAAAGCAAGCTGGTGAGCGGAAACCGCCGGTACGTTGCGATCAAGATGGGAGCGGCGATGAAAACCGGCGCCACCTCCAGTATCCAGGTGCCGCGGTCGTAGGGATCCCATCCCGAAAGAACGAGCGCCAGCAGGACCAGCATCGCCAGGCCGGCGATCAGCCAATCCTTGGTCATGACGCCGCCGCGTCCCCGTGCACGCGTCTTTCCGCCTGCTCCCGGGTCTTGTCACGGTCTTCGAACGTCGGCACGTTCTCGATCATTCGCACATAGTGCTCGGGAAGGCCGTGCTCGCGGGCCCCGATGAGGACATGGTCCCGGTACCAGTCGTAAGGCACATACGTCACATCCACGATGAGCGCGTAGTACGTCATCGCTGTCACCACGTCGCCACGATTGGGCAGCCACAAATCGACCTGCTTCGTGCCGTAGCCGCGTCCGAGGCCCTCGAAGCCGTCGAGGACCGGCTTGTGTGCCCAGTCCATGCTGTAAAGAACGCCGTATACGACCTCGTCGCCCTCCGCCACCGGGATGTCGCACTTGCCCGAGCCGTCTCCGCCTTTCTTGTGCCACGCCAGCCGGTGACCGCTCAACCTCGCCGCCTCGATCGGCCGGGCGCTGGGAACCCGACGCCTCAGCCGCCGGCTGGACATGTTGGATCCGTACGCGAAGTAGTAGAGCTCGTCCATATCACGGCGCATTATACCGGCGTTGGTCTGTCGCTTGATGCAGATCAATCCCGGCCGGCACCGATAGCGATAGGTTTCACTCTCCACCCCTCCGGACCGCTGGTCCCGTACGGGACTGGAACATCCGCGGGACAGCCATGAGCAACCTATCGCCAACCTCCGTCGACAAGCACCAAGCCACCTTGAAAGCCAGCGGCCTGACCAAGGTCTATCACACCGGCGAGATAGAGGTACAAGCCCTGAGGGGCGTGGACCTGGAGTTGTTTCCGCGCGAGATGGTGGTGCTGCTTGGGCCGTCGGGCAGCGGCAAGTCGACCCTGCTCAATATTCTCGGTGGCCTGGACACTCCAACCAGCGGCGAGGTGCTGTTCCAGGACCACGCCCTCTCCCAGCTGGACGAGGGCGGCCTGACCCGCTACCGCCGCGAACACGTGGGTTTCGTGTTCCAGTTCTACAACCTCATCCCCAGTCTCACCGCCCTGGAGAACGTGACCCTGGTGACAGAGATCGCGCGCAATCCGATGAAGGCGAGCGAGGCGCTGGAGATGGTGGGCCTGAAGGGCCGCATGCTGCATTTTCCGGCGCAGCTTTCCGGCGGCGAGCAGCAGCGTGTCGCCATTGCTCGGGCCATCGCCAAGCGGCCCGACATACTGCTGTGCGACGAGCCCACCGGCGCGCTGGATATCCAGACCGGCATACTGGTGCTGGAAGCCATCGAGCACATCCACGCCGAGCTGGGCACCACCACGGCCCTGATCACCCACAACGCGGTGATTGCGGATATCGCCGACCGGGTCGTGATCTTCGGCGACGGCCGCGTCGTCGAGGAGCGGCGCAACAAGGATAAGCGGCGCGCCGCCGAGCTGAGCTGGTGAGCACATGACGCCGCTCAACCGCAAGCTGACCCGTGACTTGTGGCACATCAGAGCCCAGGTCCTGGCCATCGCGCTGGTGATGGCCTCGGGCGTGGCGGTGCTGGTAATGTCACTCACCAACATCGAGGCGCTGAGCGAGTCGGCGGCCGCGTACTATGAGCGCTACCGCTTCGCCGATGTGTTTGCCGACGTGAAGCGCGCACCGGAGCGGATTGCGGAGCGCGTCGCCCGTATTCCGGGCGTCCAGTCGGTGGAAACACGCGTCGTCGAATCCGCGATCCTCGATATCCAGGGTTTTGACGAGCCGGTGGTCGGCCGGCTGGTGTCGGTACCCGACGACGGCCAGCCGGTATTGAATCGCCTGGTGATCCGCTCCGGCCGCTTTCCCGCGCCTGCGTCCAGCGACCAAGTGCTGCTCTCGGAGCCTTTCGCCGAGGCCCATGGGCTCGATATCGGCGACAAGCTCCACGCCGTCATCAACGGCAACTGGCGCGAACTGCGCGTGGTGGGCACGGCGTTGTCCCCCGAATACGTCTACACCCTGGGACCCGGGGCCCTGATGCCGGACGACAAGCGCTTCGGCATTATCTGGATGGGACGCAAGGCGCTGGGGACAGCCTTCGATCTCGACGGCGCCTTCAACAGTATCAGTCTGCGGGCGCTGCGCGGCGCCGACCAGCAGCGGATCATCGACCGACTGGACCACCTGCTGGCGGCCTACGGCGGCATCGGCGCCTACGATCGCAGCGATCAGATCTCGAACTGGTTCCTGAGCAGCGAGATCCGCCAGCTCGAAACCATGTCCACCATCCTCCCGACCATCTTCCTGGCGGTGGCCGCGTTCCTGACCAACATGGTGCTGGCCCGGCTGATCGCCGTGGAACGCTCGGAGATCGGTTTGCTCAAAGCTTTCGGCTACAACCGCTTCGAGATCGGCTGGCACTATATCAAGCTGACCCTGGCCATCGGCCTCGTCGGGGTATTGATCGGCGGCGTGCTGGGATTCTGGCTTGGCCTGCACAACACCCGGACCTACATGGAGTTCTACCGGCTGCCGTTCCTGGTGTTCCGGCCGAGCATGAAGCCCTTTCTCATCGCCACCCTGGTGAGTCTCGGCGCGGCCCTGATCGGCACTTTGTCCGCCGTGCGCCGAGCCGTGCGCCTGGCGCCCGCCGAGTCCATGCGCCCGCCCGCTCCGCCAACCTTTACCAAGACCCGGCTGGCGGACAAGTGGCCGTTCCGGCGGCTGGATCAGCCCACCCACGTCATCCTCCGCCAGATCCTGCGCTGGCCGCTGCGTTCGCTGCTGACCAGTACCGGGATCGGGATGGCGGTGGCGGTGCTCATCACTTCGCTGCACTGGATCGACGCCATCAATCACATGGCGGACGTCTACTTCGTGCAGGCACAGCGCCAGGACATCAGCGTGGGTCTTTCCGAGGTACGGTCGACCGAAGCGCTCAATGGATTCAAGCACCTGCCCGGGGTCATGGCGACTGAAGGCCAGCGGGCGGTGGCGGTCCGCTTTCGGCACGGCTCGAATGAGCACCGCGGCAGCATCCTGGGGGTCCCGGCGCACCAGCGTCTGCAGCTCGTCTACGACGCCGACGGCCGGCAGGTCGACATGCCGCCACGCGGGCTGGTGCTGTCGACCATGCTGGCGCAGATACTAGGCGTCAACCCGGGCGAGACGGTCACCGTCGAGGTGCTCGAAGGGAGGCGGCCGGTCCTCGAGATTCCCGTGGTGGAAACCTTTGAGACCTACATCGGCACCCCGGCATACATGAACATCCGGGCGCTGAACAACGTCATGCGTGAGGCGCCCTCCGTATCGGCGGTGCACCTGCGAGTGGATCCGACCCAGCAGGCGAAACTGTTCAGCGCGCTCAAGAAGACGCCCGAGACTGCGTCACTGAACATCAAGCAAGCGGCCCTCGACACCTTCTATGACACGCTGGCGGAATCGCTTTATATCTTCATCACCTTCTTCGTAAGCTTCGCCGGGGTGCTGGCATTCGGCGTCACCTACAATTCCGCCCGCATCGCTCTGTCCGAGCGCGGGCGCGAGCTGGCGACACTGAGGGTGCTCGGCTTCTCGCGGGCCGAAATCTCCTACATCCTGCTCGGCGAGACCGCCGTGTTGACGCTGGTGGCGCTGCCGCTGGGCTGCGCCATCGGATTCGGGCTCGCGAACCTGATTACAAAGCAATTCGTTACCGAGTTGTACCGCGTGCCGATGGTCATAGAATTGTCCACTTTCGGCTGGGCGATCGTTACCGGTGTAACGGCGGCGGCCATTTCGGCCATCGTCGTACGCCGGCGGCTCGATCGGCTCGATTTGATTGGTGTGCTGAAAACCCGGGAGTAACAGTTGGTATGAGTCCTGTCACGAAACGCCGTATCCTGTTCTGGTCGCCCTTTGCGGTGCTGCTGGCGGCCGCCCTGATCTGGCTGTTCCGGCCGCAGCCCGTACCGGTGGATATGGCCACGGTCGAGCGCGGCGCGATGCAAGTCACCGTGGACGAGGAAGGCGAGACGCGGATCCGGAACGTCTTCGTGGTGTCCGCGCCGGTCGCCGGCGTCAAGGAACGCATCACCTACAAGGTGGGCGACCCGGTGGTCGCCAACGACACGGTCATCACCACCATCGTACCCACCGACCCGGAGTTCCTCGATCCCCGCAGCGAGATGCAGGCCCAGGCCACCGTGAAGGGCGCCGAGGCCGCGCTCGAGCTGGCCAGGGCCGACGTCCGGAGAGCAAAGGCGGAGTTCGAGTACGCCCTGTCGGAACTGGAGCGCTCCCGCCGCCTGGCGAAGTCCGGCAACATCTCCGAAAGCGCCCTGGATAAGTCGCAGCGCGAGGTCGAGACCCGCCGCGCCGCGCTCGAGGAATCCCAGGCCCAGATCGGCGTCAGGCAATACGAGCTCGAGCACGCCCGCGCCGCCCTGGTGCCGCCCAGCCAGAACCGGGTCGACCGCAAGGGCTGTGACTGCGTCAACGTCTACTCTCCCGTCAGCGGCCGCATTCTGCGCATCCTCGCCGAAAGCGAGAACGTCGTTCACGCGGGCACCGAGCTGGTAGAGATCGGCGACCCCGCCGACCTGGAAATCGTCGTAGACCTGCTGTCCACGGACGCCGTGAAGGTGAAATCCGGACAGCAAGTCATCATAGACGACTGGGGTGGCGCGGAACCGCTGTCCGGCGTGGTGCGCCGGGTCGAGCCCTACGGTTTCACCAAGGTCTCCGCCTTGGGGATCGAGGAACAGCGCGTCAACGTCATCGTCGACATCAATACCCCCCACGAGGAATGGAAGAACCTAGGCCACGGCTACCGCGTCGAGAGCCGCATCATTCTCTGGCAATCCAACGACGCCCTGAAAGTCCCCTTGAGCGCCCTGTTCCGCCAGGGCGACGACTGGGCCGTGTTCAAGATCGAGGACGGAACCGCCCACAGCCAGATCGTCAAGGTCGGCCGCGGCAACGGCATTCAGGCCGAAGTGCTGGATGGTCTCAAGAAGGGAGACGAGATCGTCGTGCATCCCAGCGGGCGCGTCAGTGAAGGGACGGAGGTGGTGCAGCGGACGACGAGTTGAGAGGACATCTTCCGACGTGACCCCCCTCTCACTCTGAGGACACAACACGCTACACCTGAGTTGCCCGAAACCATCTCTCTCTCACGCGCGCGGGGAAGGCGGAGGTGAGGATGTCATCACAGACGGCCGGGAAAGCCGAAGCAGGGCAGACCCGTGTCGCCACGATCGCCGCGGCCCGGAACGCACGTTGCTCTACCAGTTCGTCGCGGAGCACTACCCCCGATTCCCCGAGCTGTCAGCGGATCAGGGTCGCTCGCTGCCGGACTACGCGCACCGTGAGTTCGACGAATTCCTCAAGTGTGGTATCTTGAAGCACGGCTTCCTGGCTTGAAAAGGGCTGCGCTTCAGCGGTTCGGGGGTGCTCACCACCGCCACACATCTCCTGTCCCATCTCGTTGATGCGTCGGCTACTTGAGGAAGGTTCATTGGCCTCGGATGACGTGACGTTGCTGCACGAATTTCGCGGCCTCAGAAATCAGGCTACAGACCTGTAGGACCTTGGGCCAACTCTTGATGCCGCGAAGAGTTATATACACCCATGTGTGAGAATACAGGAAACACCCAATGACTTGGCAGAGTTCCGCACCTAACGTAAATCGTGTACAGATCGCGGTTTTCGTGTCTGTTCGGCGCGCTATGCGCATGAGAACCGTGGTCCGTCCCCGATTGTGCGTCCACTGACCCTTCTATGTCTGCGGATATTGTGCAATGACCCTGAAGTTTATCCATACATCGGACTGGCAGATCGGCAAAGTATTTCGCTTTGTCGATGATGGAACAATGGGCCTGCTTCAGGAGGCGCGCCTCGCCGCAATAGCCCGGCTCGGTGAACTGGCGGTTGCGCACGGTGCCCGTCATGTTCTGGTCGCCGGGGATGTCTACGATATGGAGGCATTGTCTCCCCGTTCCCTAAATCAGCCCATGGAACGCATGCGGAAATTCGAGAAGGTGACATGGCACCTGCTGCCCGGAAACCATGACCCGAATAGACCGAACGGCCTCTGGGACCAGCTCTTGCGACGGGGCGCACCGGACAATGTGATCGTTCACGTTTCGACCGAGTCGCGGATTTTCGAAAGCGACGGCTTCGCTGTGCTTGCGGCACCACTCCAGTATCGTCGCACGCTTCAGGACCCAACGGCTTACATGGATGAAGCAGCTACTCCGCAAGGGACTATCCGAATAGGGCTCGCGCATGGCACGGTTACGGGGTTTGGTTCCGATGATAAGGATGTTCCGAACTACATCAGCCCGGACAGGCCGATCGCTGCGGGGCTTGCATACCTGGCGCTGGGAGACTGGCACGGACAGAAGAAGATCAACGACAAAGTCTGGTACAGCGGCACACACGAGACCGATGCGTTTGATGTCGATGGCGGCGGGCAGGCGCTACTCGTCGAAATCGAAAGCGCTGGTGCGATCCCGGTTGTTAAACCGGTCGAGACGGGTCACTACCGGTGGGTGACATTACGCGAGCGGGTCAACAACCGAGAAGATATTGATGCACTGGCCAGCACGCTTCGCAGTAGCGGCGATGATTTGAATCGGATTCTGGTGCGCCTTTTCGCCGAAGGCGCTGTTTCGCTTCGGGATCGGCAGCATTTTGAGGAGCAAATAGTGGAACAGGTTTCCGCCGCCTTCTGTTATCTCCGGGTCGATGATACCCGGCTCTTCCCGAGCCCGAGCGAAGAGGACCTTGATCAGATCGACCGGGGCGGGTTTGTGCGAACCGCCGCCGATGTCCTGAAGCAGAAATCCGAATGCATGGGCGATCCCGAGCACGAGATCGCCGCGCTGGCACTCCAGCGGCTGTACGTAGAGCACATGAAATTGCAGACGAGGAGCCAATGAAAATCCGCTCCATCGCTGTTAATCAGTTCAAGAAGTTCACGACGCCGATGAGTCTCAACGACATCGGCGACGGTTTGAATGTCGTTGTCGGCCCCAACGAAATGGGAAAGTCGACTCTGCTCGATGCATTGCGTGCCGCTCTTTTTGAAAAATACAGCTCGAAGGCGCAACCTATTGTTGCTCTACAGAACGACCGTAATCAGGCCGCACCTGTCGTTGAACTGGCGTTCGAGGTCGATGACGGGGTTTACCGGATCAGAAAGCGCTTCGTGAAGAAGCCATACGCCCACCTGTTTTGCCCGGACGGGCGAAAGCTGGAAGGTGACGAAGCGGAAGACACGCTGCGCGATCTTCTCGGATTCGAAGAGCCCGGCAAGACGGGCGCAAAGCCCGATACCCTCGGTATGTGGAATGTGCTTTGGGTTCAGCAAGGCCAGTCCTTCGGTGCGCTCGATCTCCCCGACAGCGCGCGCTCGAACCTTCACAGCGCGCTGGAATCGGAAGTGGGCGCAGTTCTCGGAGGTAAGCGTGGGAAGGCGTTACCCGACGCGGTGGATAAACAGCTCTCCGAGCTCGTTACATCCACCGGCAGACCACGCGGAGACTACAAGGAGCTGGTCGACGCAGTAGAGACCCTGCGCTCTGAACTCGAAGTACTACGAAGTCGCCGCAACGAGCTCTCCAAGACCCTGGAAGACCTCGAAGCGGCCGAGGAGACGCTCGGCCGCCTTTCTTCGGGAGACCGCGACCAGGCGGACAAGGAAGAACTGGACGCTGCACGAGCCCGACATGCCGACCTTGCCAGGCTCGAGTCTCGCATCGAGGCAGCGACCACGGAAGTTGAGCTGAAGAAGCGCAATTTGCAACAGGCTGAGCAGACTCTTGTCGAGCGTCGCAGTCTAAAGAGGCGGATAGAGAACGATACGCAAGCGGTCGAGGTGGCGAAGAAGAAGCTCGACGAGGTTCGCCAGACGGAACAGGACCTGCGCAAGCAAGTCGAGGACCTTCGCAAAGATGTGAAGGAAGCCGAGGATTCTGTCACCGGGGAAGATAAGGCTGTGTCGCTGGCACGCCGCGTCCTTAACGCCGTCCAGCGAAACACCCGAATACGCGAACTCCAAGGACGCTACGAAAAAGCCCACGAGGCTGAAACAAGGCGGAGGGTTGCACAACAAGGTGCGGCAGCCATTCTGGTCACCGACGAAAACATAGCAACGATACGGGATGCGGCCAAAGGATTGGAAACAGCCCGTTCCCGCCTTTCCGCTGCTGCAACGCTGGTTTCATTCGATATGCGTTCAGACCGATTGGCGAAGATCAAGGTCGATGGCGCGTCACTTGCCGCTGATCAAATGTCAGTGCAAGCGGTCGAAGCAACGACGATAGCGATTCCGGACTACGGCAGCATCTCCCTTCAGCCCGCGATAAAGGATCGCGACAAACTCATCGCACAACAGCGCGAGGTGAACCAAGCCCTCAAGGCGGCGCTTGAAGAGTGCGGCGTGAAGTCGGTTGATGCAGCCGAGGATCAGCTCGCGAAACGCCAGAAATTTCTTCGCGACGCGGAGATTGCACGGCAGGAAGCGGAACTGCACGCGCCGGGGACAGACGAATACGGAGCCGGTGCGGAATCTCTTGGGGATCACATTGCAGGTTTGAAGACGTTCCTCGAAGGAGAGTTAAGTGATTTTGGGACCGCAACGTTGCCTACTGAGAAGGAGGCGGAGCAGGCCCATAATTCTGCGCAGAAAGACGCACAGGCAGCCAGGGATACGCTATCCGGCGCCCGAGCGGCTCTCGTCGGGCCGGAAGGCGAGATTGGGCGCGTTCAGACCGAATTGGGTGGCGTGAATACCCGGTACGAGGATCAAAAGGACCGTCTCAAAAGACTCAGGGCCGAGCTCGCGGTAGGCGAAAAGGAAAACTCTGATAGCGATCTTGAGTCCGCAGTGTCGGCAGCGGAAAAGGCGCTGGCCGATCAGGACAAGGCGGTTTCCGAGCTTGGGGGGCAACGTGAGGGCGAGACGCTGCCACAACTGAATGCACGGATTTCACGGTTGGACAAGGCACTTCAGGAAAGGCGCGACAAGCGCGCTGATCTGAAAGAGAAGATAGCCGGGCTTCGGTCGCATATCGAAGCCCTCGAGGGCGCTGGGCTCGACGAGGCAATACAGCAAAAAGAGCGCGAGATCGAGTTGGCCGATGGGCAGCGGCACCGCTATGAGCGCGAAGTCGCTGTGCTTTCGCTGCTGCTATCGACGCTTCGTTCTGCCGAGAGCGACGCAAAGGAACGGTATCTGTCGCCAGTGCTCAACCGCGTCAGGCCATACTTGCAGCTCCTGTTCCCCGGTGCAGAGATCACGATTGACGAAAACCTCCACATCGTCGGTGTCGTTCGGGATAACGGCTATGAGGAAGCGTTTCATCACCTGAGCATGGGAACGCAGGAGCAGATCGCCGTCCTGGTTCGTCTTGCCTTTGCCGAGATGCTCGTCGAACAGGGACATCCGGCGACCGTCGTGCTGGATGATGCTCTCGTATTCTCTGATGATCGGAGGATGAGCCGCATGTTTGACATTCTAAACATGGTCGCCCAACGCGTGCAGATTGTTGTGTTTACATGTCGAGAGCAACTGTTCGAGGAAGTCGGCGGACGTCATCTGTCATTAGAAAAAGTCCCTGAGAAAGACCTCGAATCCGCTTAGAGGCTGCTTGTGTGGAGAAGGAGAGTCCAATAGAATTCGTCGTTTTGGAGCAAAGAATTAGAAAGGAACTGGCTGCGTGGGGTGCTGAGGCGCAATTACGAGCCGTAAGAGGATGCCGTTGCAGCCTTGTGGAACGCCACCCCTTCGTTTGCCAGAGCACTTGCCAGCTCCGGACCCGGTGTTCGATCACTTATGACATCATTCACGCTGCTCAACGGCCCGATCAGCTCGAGTTGATGCAGGTCGAACTTGCTGCTATCGACCAGGAGAATGGCGCGCCTGCTGCGTTCGAGCATGACCCGCTTGATGGAAACGCTTTGGGTGTCGGCATCGGCGGCCCCCTCCACCGTCAGCCCCCCCGCCCCAATGAAGGCTTTGTCCGCCGTGTATCGGCGAATAAAGTCAAGCGCCGCGGACCCGTAGACGCCACCCTCCCGCGCAACGTAGTCGCCCGGGCAGAGAATGACACGGATCTCCTCGGCGACACTGAACTCCGTCGCCACGGGTATGCAATTCGTCACCACGGTAGCCTTGATTGCGCGCGTCGCGAGGGCGCGGGCGAAGAACGTTGTCGTCGATCCACAATCGACGAAAATCGCATCGCCGGGATCGACCAGGTCCGCCGCGTATCGGCCAATTCGCCTGCGTTCGTCAACGTGCCTCCGCTGACGTTCCGACACCTGCGGCTCATGGGTCAGCGAGAGTGCGGCCGCCCCTCCGTATGTTCGATGCAGCAAACCCCGTCCGCAGAGTTCGTCCAGGTCCCGCCGCACCGTTTCGCCCGTCACCTCGAAGGTTTCGGCCAATGCATTGATTCGTACGGAACCTTCGGTCCTGGCAATTTGAAGAAGGCGTTTCTGCCGCTCCTCACGACTGAGGCGATGCAGATTCATGGCCTGATATTCCGACCCGCCGCGACCAGATAATCGGCCACTTCGACGAAACCGTCTCCGCCCCGGTGCCGGGAGATCCAGTTGGGAGGCGGCGCAAGCTGGTCTGCAAACTCGATAACGTTTGCCACCCCAACGGCGTGCCCCACCGATTCGAACATCGGGCAATCGTTGGGTGAGTCACCGACAAAAAGCGACTTCTCGGGATCCGCGTTCAGATCGTAGCCAAACACCTCGTCAAGCAACAGTCTGCTCATAGCGCTCTTGTCGTTCTCACCGAACCACCCATTGACGTGAATGGACGAGACTTTCGCTCTTGCGCCTTCCTCTTGGAAGATCTCCACAATGCGGTCTATCGCTTCCCTACCGAGCAGTGGGACATCTTCGCAGTAGTCGATCGCCAGGTCGCTTTCTCTATACGCCTGGTCCGCTGCTACTGCCGCCCCGGGGACCTCCCGCACGATGCGCCCCGCCAATGTCTCGAGGGAGACACGGTGACGGCGTCGCGTTTCGGCGTCGTACCAGAAACGTCGGCGCATGTGTCGATTTATTTCGTCATAGTAAAAGTAGAATGCGCCGTTCTCACCCACCACCGCGTCAACGGGCCACTGGCGCGCAATCAGGTCGCACCAACCAGCCGGCCGGCCCGTTACAGGGATAACACTGTAGCCGACCCCCCTGAGCCGCTCAAGCGCCGTATAGGCGCGGCCGGATAGCCTTCCGCGGTCTGTCAGCGTATCGTCAATGTCGCACAAGACAAAGCGCACTTGCCGCGCCGCCGCCACCGGGAATTCCGACAAGGGTCTTATAGTCAAGGGACATCGCCGCGGTGATGGAGGCCGTGTGTATCTCCGGCAAGATCAAGAAAAGTATACCTGTTTCGCAACTCGCGCGCATGTTCTACGGCGGCGTTGTAGAAGGCGGTATCCAAAGCTATCGAGTGCGGAGATGTGGGAGCGCCCACCGCTGTCAGCACTTCCTGCAATCGGCGCGAGTCGACGGCAACCCTTTCGCAATCCTCCACTACGGAACTCCACGAAGCGGCCAGACGCTCGTTGACATTGTCGACGTCATCCAAAGTCAGAACCTTTTGCTCGAACTCATGCCAGCAGGCATCGCCGACCTCCGGGCCGAAATGGTCAAGGACGTCCTCGCGGGTGACCCGGGTCGCGACCAGCCGAGGAGGCTCATCTGAACGGAGGAAGCTCTCCTGCAGTCGAGCCATGGTCAGCGTGGTCACGGCGATCTGCTCCCCGTGGAATATCTCACGACGATCGCCGGGCGCCATCATATCGATGTAGTGGCTGATCAGATGCTCACCCTGGCTGGCCGGATAGCTTCCGCCGCAGATCGTCATGCCAAGTCCGGAGAGAATCAGTGTGCGCGCAAGACGACGCATGGCGGCCAGGTCACCGCTCACCAGGGCTGCCGACTCGTCGAGAAGACCGGGCTCGTCATCGGCAAGAAATGCAAAGGGAGCAATCCGATACGGGGTGCCAAACAGGTGATGGGAAAGCAGCCAGTCGATCTGTGCGGTGCTGCGACAGCTGGAATCGCCAAGCCCGGCGCGGATCATGCGCACCGGAGCTGCGGCGAGGACCGTCAAATCGACGAAAACACCGGCCGCACTCGATGCCGGGAGCGATTTCTTGTGCCCACCGATGGTGATTGCCGCATTGCTCGATGTATAGCCGTTCATGGAGGGCGCCGTGGCAAAGACCGCATAGGGCTTGCCGGTCCGTGCCGCCGCGTATTTACATAGATCATTGATCGTTCCCGAGCCGACCGCGATCAGCGCGTCGCACATACTCGTCCGCGCTTCCAGAAAGTCGACCGTGTCCTCGTCCGCATGAGGATTATCGCCCAATACCACGGATACGATCTGCCCGGGCCCGGATAGAGATCTTACGATTCGCTCCCCCAGGGCTTCGTGGGTCCTGGGGTCCGATACCACGGCGAGACGACCCGTGAGCCCTGTCTGTCGCACCAGATCCGCCTCATCCCCGGCGAGCGAATTCTCGATGGCTATGCAGCGGACAGGGACGCCGACAAAGCCGTCGCCGTCGGGATCCGGATATCGGCCATCAATCAGAAGCTGGATACTGTCTGCGGGCATATATCTGTGTTTTTTGGATTCGAAGGGTATGTTGGCGACACATTGAGCAGCACGGACGAGCCGCGCCCTGCCGCATCGCGAGCTGCTCCCGAACCGTTGATGCCTCCACCTACTACGAGGAGGTCCACCCTGCGACTCATTTCAGACCTTCCCGCGGGGCATCGAAGACGGGCTTCAACGCCTCGAACAACGCGCGGTATCTCGAATATGCCGCATCGTAGGGCCCCCCCTCCCCCGGCTCAACAATTGACCGGACGTCATTGCGGCAGCTCGCGGCCGTGACGACATCGGGGCTGTATCCGGAGGCAACTGCCGCAAGCATGGCAGCGCCAATTGGCGAGGTATCAACCTCGGCCGGAAGCTCGACCGGGAGCTGTGCCGTGTCGGCGCGGATTTGCGCCCACAGCCGGCTTCGTGCCCCTCCGCCCAGAAGCCGGATTGCGTGCAGGGGTACGTCCAGGGCGTGAAGGCGATCGACTACATCGCGCATGGCAAAGGCACATCCCTCCATGACGGCGCGCGCCATGTGAGGCAGACCATGAGCAGTCGTCAGCCCGTAGAAGCAGCCTCTTGCATTGGCATTCCACTCCGGTGCCATTGCCCCGCTGAGTGCGGGCAGGAATAGAACACCGCCGCTATCCGGTGGAGCCTGCGACGCCAGCATGTTGAGCTCATCGACGCCGGCGAGCCGATGAGTTCGAATGAACCACTCAATGGCACCGCCCGAGCACCATCCGGGATTTTCTATGAAGTGGCAGCCACCGACGTACGCGTGCGTCTCCAGCAGTCCTGCCTCGTCTATCTTCGCTTCGGCATCCAACGCGCCAACCACCTCCGCGGTTCCGAGCACGCATGCCAGCCGCCCCGGGCTGACGATTCCCGCCCCCAGAGGCGTCGCAAAGTCATCCCCCGTTCCCACTGCAACTGGAATGCCCATCGGCAATCCGGTGAGGCGGGCCCCGACCGAGGTAAGCGTCCCCGCCCGTTCCGATGCATTCGCGACCTCCGGAAGCTCCCCGGCACCAGTTCCAAAGACCTCGAGCAGCTCGGGATCCCATGTCTTTGATACGAGCCCGTAGAGCATCGTGGTGGATGCGAGCGCATGATCCATGACCGCCCGTCCCGTCAGCCGGCTCACCAGATACGACACCGGTTGATGAAAACATACGGCCCGTTCCACACCGTTGCGTTTGAGCCAGGAAATCTTGGCGCCCATATGGCTCGGATCGGCCACGATCCCGCAGTGGTCCCGGATATACGCCGGAACTTCCCTGTTTGTGGGCAGCTCGGCGCGCCGGTCGAGCCAGATCAGACACGGACCGATGGGCTCGTTTCTCCGGTCCACCGCGAGACAACCATCCAGTTGCCCCGAGATCCCGATCGCGGCCACGTCGCTGGGAACTGCGCCCGCGTCCTCAAGCGCGGCAGCCGTGGCGGGTGACACGGCCGCTTCCCAGACCCCTGGATCCTGCTCGGCCCAGCCGGGCTTTGGATAGCGGACGTCGTAATCCTGCGATGCCTGCCCAAGCACACGCAGGTCCTCCTGCGCAACCGTGACCTTGAGGCTTTGCGTACCGATGTCTATTCCGACAAGTA
Source organism: uncultured Gammaproteobacteria bacterium (assembly GCA_963731035.1). Lineage (GTDB taxonomy): Bacteria > Pseudomonadota > Gammaproteobacteria > Arenicellales > JAANXG01 > JAANXG01. The sequence goes on from CAVSUY010000018.1 coordinate 195,579, forward strand.
TCCCGCTCACGCTGCACGCGGTGCGGTCGCACAGGCCTCGAGAACGTCTTGGAGCTGGGAGATAAATGAGCCTTTTGTCGGCGAGAACGATCCGTCGAAGATCGCTGAACCAATGGTGAACGCGTCCGCCCCGGCCTCGGCCAGGGCATGGATCCGCGCGGGACTGTCGACGCTGCCTGCCACGATAAGCTCACGGCCCGGGAGATTGGCCCGCGCCGCCTTGACGAGTTCGAGCGGGTCAGCCTGGGTCGCGCGGTAGGCCAGAAGATCCACGCCCGCGCAGCCGGCTTCAGCAAAGGCTCTGCAATCCCTCGCCACGTCTTCCGGAGTGCCGTCCAGCACCGTTGGATGTCCGCGGGGCCTTCCTGGAAACGGACAGAACCTGGCCAAGCCGTCCTCCAGCATTTCCCGGGCCAGCGCCAGATCCTGGCTGCCCAGGACATAATCGACGCCAATCGCGCGGGCAGTCGCCATTGAACGGCGCACTGCATCGTCTGTTGTACTCACCACTTCCATGTAAGAAGTAGCGCCGGCGTCTCGAATCGCATCGACCAAGGACTGCAACGCGTCGCGGGACGCGCCCACGTCCTTGAAGCCGATTCTCCGGACCCCCGTAGTCACCGCCATATCAAGGATCTGGCGGGCATCTTCGACCGTCTGATCCCGCCGCGTAAGCATGAAAATGAACTCCATCTTCTCACTCCACTCGCCTGTACCGGAGACGCGGCCGGGTCGACCGCGACGGCCAGGAGTTTGCAACATTCACATAAGATATTGCAAGAACAACATTCGGCCTCTCCCAACAGCCACGCTCGATCGCGCCGAGTCGAGCAAAGGGCATTGCGTCAACAGTCTCCGGCATGTTGCAGGCACAATAACGCAGCGCCGGGCCGCATCCGGCCCTGAGCGCGGGCGAACTCAACCCTGGTCCGCGTCCGGTGGACGCGACGTTATTGGAGTGCCCGGATGTTGCCCTTGCGGAATCACTGTTGGACCAACAACACTATATGTTGCATTTCCAACAATCCTCGTGCTAGCGTTCCAACTGTTTGCGGCGCCGCTGCCTCTTTGCGTAACTGCCGCACATCAAGCCAAGAAACCACCAACTGGGAGTAACGTGAATGAATAGGCATCTATTGCGAATCGCCGGTCTTGCCGCTGCCCTGCTTCTTGGCGGGACTGCGGTGCACGCCGGTACCATCACGGCCTACACCTCGCTCGAGGAGGACGATGCGCGCGTATATCTGGAAGCTTTCCAGGCGGCCCATCCGGACATAAAGGTCGACCTTCTGCGGCTGTCCACCGGAGACCTCGGGGCGCGCATGCTGGCGGAGAAAGCCAATCCCCGCCAGGATGTCATCTGGGGCTGGGCAGTCACCCAGATGGTCGATCCGCGGATCCTGGAGATGATCGAGCCCTACAAGCCAAAGGGTATTGACAAGGTCAATGCGGCATACAAAGACAGCAAGAACCGATGGTTCGCGACCACCGGTTACCTCGCCGGGTTCTGCGTCAATACCCAGGTGCTCAAGGACAAAGGACTGCCCATGCCATCATCCTGGCAGGACCTCCTGAATCCGGTCTACAAGGGCCACCTGGTTATGCCTAATCCAGCCAGCTCCGGCACCGGATACCTGCAGATTTCGAGCATCCTGCAGATGAAGGGCGAGGAAGAAGGCTGGAAGTTCCTCGAGGAGCTCGACAAGAACATGGCCCAGTACATCAAGTCCGGCTCCAAACCGTGCAAGACGGCCGCCGCCGGCGAATACGCGGTCGGCGCCTCGTTCGCGTTCAGCGGCGTCAAGCAGATCATGACGGGCTACCCAATCAAGCTGGTCATCCCCAGCGAGGGTGCGGGCTACGAGCTGGAAGCCAGCGCACTCATGAAGACATCGAAGAACAAGGCCGATGCCAAGACATTCCTCGACTGGCTGCTGACGCTCGACGCCGCCAAGCTGTACGGCGAACGGTCGGCCATGTCGTCCGTGCCCGGATCCAAGCCGACGAAGGAGGTTCTGGACGCCGGTCTACCGGAGGACCTGTCGACGGTACTGTACAAGATGGATTTTGAATGGTCGGCACAGAACAAGGCGCGTATTCTCGCCGAATGGCAGAAACGGATCGAGCGCTGAGACCCGTCTCCGGCCTCCCGGCGAAAGTCGCCGGGGGGCCGGCTTGCGTACGCAGCCGGCCATCCCCGGAGGAGAAGTGTTTCTAAGTCTTCGCGATATCGCCAAGAACTTCGGTGGAGTCGCGGCCCTTCGTGGCGTCAGTCTCGAAGTCGAGCAAGGTGCCTTCGTCTGCTTTCTCGGTCCCTCCGGCTGCGGCAAGACCACGCTCCTGAGGGTGATCGCGGGTCTCGAGGAACCCGACCGCGGAGAAATCCTTCTCGAGGGCGCGGACCTCACGCACGTCCCGGCGCGACGGCGCAACTTCGGCGTCGTCTTCCAATCGTATTCGCTGTTTCCGAATATGACGGTCTCCGACAACGTCGCGTACGGTCTGCACTGCCGCAAGTGGGACCGCCAACGTATAGCCGAACGCGTAGAACGCATGCTGACGCTGGTGCACTTGAGCGACCAGGCAGTCAAGTACCCGCACCAGCTCTCCGGTGGCCAGCAGCAGCGCGTAGCGTTGGCCCGTGCCCTGGCACCGGAACCCCGAATGCTCCTTCTCGACGAGCCGCTCTCGGCCCTCGATGCGAAGGTGCGTGAAGGATTGAGAAGTGAGATTCGCGATCTCCAGAGCGAGCTTGATATCACTACCGTGATGGTCACCCATGACCAGGACGAAGCAATGGAAATGGCGGATCGGATCCTGGTCATGAACGATGGGCTCATCGAGCAGATCGGAGATGCGGTGCAGCTCTACACGGCCCCTTCGACCCGCTTCGTCGCGGAGTTCATCGGTCGCATTAATGTCCTCGAACTGGAGCAGGGTCCGGATGGTGTTCCATGTCTTGCCGGCTCCGCCATCCAGCGCGTCGACGGCCGCCGATCTCAGATCATCGGTATCCGTCCGGAGGACGTCGAAATCGTCGCGGACTCGTCAGCGCAGGACAACGTGGTGACCGGGCGTATCGACAAGGTCGTCTATCTCGGCAACCTGACCCGTGTCACGCTGGATGTCGGAGGACAAAGAATCGACCTTGAACACCGAGGCGGCCCGGATCACCTCACACCCGGGGCGTCGCTCGCCGTCAAGATTCCTTCCGGCGCCATCCACGAGCTCGAGGACATCACTTCGTGATCGGTCCGGCGGTGGTGGCGCGGCGCGTCCCACGGTCACTGGATAGCGATAAGCTGGTCGCCGCCGGCCTCGCTCTCGCCGTAGCGATACCTCTGTTCGTATTCGTGGTCCTGCCGTTGTCCAGCATCCTGGCGCGCAGCTTCGTGACCCCGAATGGTTACGGAATCGACAACTATATCCAATACTTCAGCGATGCGCGTTTCATCGGGATCGTGGGCAACAGCCTGCTCGTTGCGACCTGCGCTACGACGATAACCGTCGTTCTGGCGTACGGATTCGCATATGCCATGCACCGCTCGGCCATGCCCTTCAAGTCGATACTGCGTCTCGTCGCCCTGATGCCGCTGTTCGCTCCGTCGCTCGTGCAGGCTTTGGGAGTACTCTTCCTCCTGGGTCGGAATGGATTGATCAATCGGACCTTCGACCTGGGCATCGACATTTACGGCTTCTGGGGAATAGTGGTTTCCGACGTGTTCTATAGCTTTCCCCACGCTTATCTGATTCTTTCCGCCGCACTCGCCGTCGCCGATGCCAGGCTCTACGAGTCGGCGCGTACGCTCGGGGCGAGCGATCTGCGCATGTTTTTTACAGTCACACTGCCTTCCACCAAGTACGGACTCATGTCCGCGATCTTCGTACTCTTTACCATCGTCATCACGGACTTCGGCAACCCCATGGTCATCGGCGGTGACTACGATGTGCTGGCAACCGAGATATACAACCAGGTATCCGGCCAGGCCAACTTCGAGATGGGCGCCGTTATCGGCATGGTGCTTCTCGTGCCTGCCGCCATCGCGGTCGCCGTGGAGAAATGGGTGACGCGCCGCCAATACACCCTGATCGGGGCGCACTCGCAGCCCCTGACCGTCAGACCCCATCGCCGATTTGACACGGCGATGCTCGTCTATGCCTCTATCATTTGTCTAGGGATCATCTCGGTCGTCGGAATCGTCTTCTTCGCCAGCTTCGTCAAGCTGTGGCCCTATGACATGTCCTTCAGTCTGCGGCACTACGCATTCGATGTTCAGAACGGCATGGAGCCGCTTTGGACCAGTATCATCGTGTCGCTCATCGCCGCGGTGATCGGAATCGTCTTTGTCATCGGCGCTGCCTTCGTAATCCACAAGATCAGAAACCGCCTAATGCGCGTTCTTTACTTTATGTCTATCCTTCCGGCCGCAGTGCCGGGTATGGTGCTCGGCCTGGGTTACATCCTCGCGTTCAACGACCCCGATAATCCGGTGTACGCAATTTATGGAACCCTGCTCATCCTCGCGATCTGCAACGTGTATCACTATCACGCCCAGGGATTCCTGATCGCCACCACCAGCGTCAAGCAGGTGAGTGACACCTTCGACGAGGCATCTGCCACCCTCGGCGCCGGATTCCTGCGCACCATGCGGTGCATCACTCTGCCGATCATCTGGCCGTCCATGATCAGCGTCGGCGTCTTCTTCTTCGTGCGCAGCATGGTGACCCTTTCGGCCGTAATCTTTCTGATTACCCCGGCCACGCAGCTCGCCGCGGTCTCCGTGCTGTTGCTGGACGACTCGGGCAATCAGAATCAAGCCGCTGCTTTTTCCGTTTGTATCATGCTCGTCGTAGCGGCGGCCCTTATCCTGTTTCAAGCGCTGCTGCGCATCTGCGGCGTGCGTGGCGAGTCTCTGATTCGTTAGCCCGGCCGCCAGTGGCCCACGGCAGGTTGTCGCGATGACCGGTTCGCGGATCCCCGTGGCCTGCTCGCCAGGTGGCCGATCGAAGAGCTTCCGACGTCAACGTGGCCGAAACATGGGAAGCGGCGGGTAAAGCCGAAATCGTTCGTGTAAGCGGGCGTGGTCACGATAGTTGCGCTTGTCGTGGCGATCAGCGCGGCATTTGCTCATCGATGACTTGCCGTCCGAACGCGAAGCACTGAGAAACTGCTTCGTCGCACGTATCAAAGCGGGCTTCGTCGTCTGTATACTGGTCAATCCTCGTGTCGGCTCCACGATCGCACACGATAGTAATATTTACCACCCATTCGCCGGTGTCGGCAAGCTGGTAAGGTTTTGCATGTATCACGTACTTTTCTTTGTATGTATATGTTGCAGTATTCTTGGCAGTGTCAATTGCAGAGTTATGCAACGCACTTTTTATCAGGTCCTGTGATATGTTGGGCGCATCGCTGATCACGATGATTCCGACAGTGCAGACGTATTCGACATCATTGAGATCGAAGTTTCCTGTTGTATGTTGTCTGGCCAGCTCCGGACTGTCGTATGTGTTGCCGAAGACACCGCGTCCTGCGGAGTCGCGATAGAGATTGGCGAAGCATTTCATTTCGTGTTCCCCCAAAGGTCGGCCCGTGAAGAACCCTTCCTGGTAGGGCTTGGTGGTTCGTTCCGGACTCCATTGTAGTCGTGATGCGATGTCGCACAACCTGAATTCGGGCGGGTCAGCGATGGAGCGCGAGGTGGCGCACCACTTCACCGTTACGTGAAGATAACTCGGACAGGCTCCTAACGGCTTTCCGCCGCCGCCCTGAACTCCCGGGCCCAATAGTCCAGCGTGAGCTTCCGGGTATTGAAGGTGCTGGTTTCGATCGATTGCTTGAAGCGCAAGAGCGCGGCCTCGTCCACCTCGTTCCAGTCGTCCACCAGCATCACCGGAAGGTCGTGGAACAAGGCCTGGAGGCTATTTCGACGAACGATGGGAATAGTATTCAACACCATGGCCTCCCAGGTTCGGTGGCAGTCCACACCGTTGCCGGGAGGGCTCGCTACGAAGCTGCATCCGGCGTGGGCTTTCCAGGTTTTCCCGCGCGGCAGGAACTCTTTCTGGAAGACCACGAACGGTTTCCCACGCAGCGCTCGGAGGCACTTGTGACGTTCGCCGAAAAGGCTGAAATGAAAATTCGCCAGGCAAAGAAGCGGTCGATCACCGAGGACCGGCATCGACGATATGATCTCCTTGAGCTCCGCTTCCTGTTGCGCCGGCGTCCCGGAAGGACCCCATCGGTGGCCGCCCCGGCACTCCGCCAGCGTGTGGTAGTCCAGGCCGATGGGAACGGGGGTCACCTTAGGATGGTCGATGTCGCAGTTCTGGGCGAACCAGTGCTTCAGTCGGGGATCGGAGATCAGGCTCGCCGCGGGGATGGGCATGGCGCGCGTAGCCCACAGTCCGCCCGGTGCAGCGATATCGGAGTCCCCTGTTACCAGCACGAACTGGACGTCGATCCCTGGCAGTATCTCCGACAGGAAGTCCGGAAACCGGGTGGTAGTCACGTAGACCACCTGCCCGTCCTGGATGTTCCGATAGTCAGCGGCGGTGAGCGCCGTGGAGTCGCTTTGCATGCTGGACGGGCGAACATCGCAGACCGCGGCGATTCCGCGACTGCTCACGAACTCCGTCTTGTACCCGGACAGGGAACCTTGCACCGTCTGAGTAGTGATTATTGGTACCCGACTACCGTCCCACTCGATCGACCGGCAAACAGTATCCACTTCCAGGTCGGCCGTGCAAGGCGGTATGATGCCCGCCGGGATTTTCCTGCCGGAGACTGAGTGAATGAGTGTGCAATCGATCGGGTTCATCGGCCTGGGCAACGTCGGCGGCAAGCTGGCGGGTTCCCTGCTGCGTAACGACTTTCTCCTGACGGTTCGGGATCTGGATCCCGAGGCGGCCCGGCCATTTCTGGACAAGGGCGCCAGGTGGGGCGAGAGTCCCAAGGCGATGACACAGACGTGCGACATGGTGATCACCTGCCTGCCCTCGCCTGCCGCCAGCGCCACGGTGATGGAGGCGGAGGATGGAATACTCGCCGGGATGGGACCGGCGAAGATCTGGGCGGAGATGAGCACCACGGATGCCGGCGAGGTCAAGCGGCTGGGGGAGTTGGTGAGCAGCAAGGGCGGGGAGCCGATCGATTGTCCGGTTTCCGGCGGCTGTCACCGGGCGGCCACGGGCAACATATCGATCTTCGCGGGCTGCGAGCGGAGCACGTTCGAGCGTGTGCTGCCGGTCCTGAAAGTGCTCGGGCGGCGCATTCTGCATACCGGGCCGCTGGGCTCGGCGTCGACCTTGAAGGTGATGACCAATTACCTCGCGACGGCCAACCTGGTGAGCCTGTGCGAGGCCCTGGCGACGATGGCGAAGGCGGGTCTGGACCTCAACACGACCTACGAAGCCATCCGGATCTCGTCCGGCAATTCCTTTGTTCACGAGACCGAGAGTCAGGTGATATTGAACGGAAGCCGGGATATCAGTTTCACCATGGACCTGGTGATCAAGGATGTATCGCTATTCCAGGAGATCGCGGAGCGCAACGCGGTGCCCCTGGAGATTTCGCCGATGTTGATACGGATATTCCGGGACGGGCTGGAGCGGTATGGGGCGCGGGAGTGGTCGCCGAACATCATCAAACGGCTGGAGGAAGCCTGCGGGTTGGAGATTCTGGCGCCCGGGTTCCCGGCGCAGATGGTGGACGATGAGCCTGAGGAGGCGGGGCATGAGGTAGTGCCTGGCGGGCGAACCGGGGAAATACCTCGGAGTTGACGACCTGCGCGCCGCGTCGTTGCGGACCCGGGAGATGCACGCGTTCCGGAAAAGGGTGGCCGTTGACGTAGGGAACCAACCAGTGGCCGGTGGCCAGCATCTCCCGCACCACGTCGCCGTAGCGCGCCTCATCGTGGACCCACAGGTCCCGCAGAAGCAGGAGGTGCCGCTTACAGAGCGACGTAGAGCCCCGCCAGGATCCGTATGCGTCTGGTGCTGGAGCCCTCGGCAGCCGGATCAACGTCGGGATAGTGAATGGCGGCGCTACATCCGCATTTGGTCGTGCACCATTGCCAGCATCTCGGTCTCCAGGTGCTTGACCTCCCTCTTGATCCGCTCCGCTTCGACGGGCTCGTTCTCGAGCTCGTTAAGCCGGTCCCACAGGTGCCCGAACCGGCTGCAGACGTCATTGAACGATGAGCTGCGATCCGCCAGTTCGAGTATCTTGTCTCGCAGCTTCGGATGCCTTTCGGCGAAGCTATGCACGTGCTTGCTCATTGGAATTACCTCCTCGAGTTGTCATGGCGGCACCGGCAACCTCCCGCGCTGCCGTGCTCGGGCGCTGATACGCGGCACCCACAGCCGTGGCCACTACGCCGTCCATTCTGCGCCAAAACATCCTGCCATGCCACTTCGCGCCGGGGTTGATCCGGCTCAACGACCCTCGAGAAAGCGCGTGAACACCTGTTTGGCGTATGGGTACGCCCTGGGGTCGCCGCTCGCCCGAGGCCCTGCCGCATTGAGGGTCGAGATCCCGAACCGATCGAGGAACTCCCCGATCCTGGCCGCCGCCCGCTCCACTGAAAGCTCCTCTGCGTCGATCAGCAGGTAAGGCTTCTTCGCCTCGATGCAACGCAGTATGGTCTGCCCGGTGCCGCCGCTCGGATAGCCAAAATAGATGATCATCGTTCCGTCGCTGTCCAGCACGTTCTGCCTGGTACGTTCCGGATAGCCGGCGCCGGGCAGGACCTGCACGGGATACCGCTCCGGTATGACGCCGTCCTCGGCCAGTCGTCCTTCGGGACACCAGCCGCCCGTTTCGACGTCGTTGTCCAACGCGGCATCCAGTGCCGCCCTGTCCACTCCGGTCTGGGCACCGGAAATAATCTTTATTTCGGGCAACTCGAGTAGTCTCCTTCGCTCTGCACGTGTCTCTCGTGCCGTATTCTAATCTGCTTGTCGGATACGGCGTGGACTTCCGTCGCGAGCCCACATAAGCTTCAGGCCACCACAATCAACGACGGGGAGACAACTCCAGATGCTGCGTAATTTGATACCGGTCAGCACCGGCCGCGCCGGCTGCAAACTTGCACTGTTGTCCTCGCTCGCGCTCGGCTTGGCGGGGTGCGGAGGCGGCAGCGACACGACCACTGGCGGCGGGAGCACCGGCAGCGGTGGTACCGGCGGCGGTACTACGCCGGCGGCGAATATTGGCGTGTACAAGGGCAATGTGAGCTTCACTGTGAACACCGCCGCTGCGATTCCCGCCGGGTCGGACAGTATTCAGTTCGATATCATGAGCAACGGCACCGTCAAGTTCACCGACATCGACGGCGGGATCGAGCAGAGCGGTTCCATTTCTGGCAACGAAATCAAGGTTACCGGCACGGCACCCGTTTATCCGGAGGTAGCTTCCCATTGTACGCCAGACACCTTCAACGTCACCATCAACGCGGTGGTGCATGTCGGCAAAACCATCACCGGGAACCTCGTTTCGTCAGCGGTCACCTGTACATACAACGGGATCACGGCCACCGCAACTCTTCACGGTGACATCAACGCCAGCAAAATCTGAAGCGGTGGGTTAATTCGCTTTGGAGAAGCGATCGCGGCTGAAGCCGCTCCTACAATCCTGGGTTCATGTGCAGTGCGGAACCTTGGATTATAGGGCGGCTTCGACCTCCATGGATGGAGGAAGTGCAGCAGATTGTCGGGAACAATTGCTGTCAGCCGCGAGCACCAGTACGCCTACTGCAGCCGCTCCATCACGTAGCACAAGCAGTCCCACTTCACGATCTCAGGGTCCGAGGTGAGCATGGCGGGCATCAGCGTTCTGGCGGTGGTGAGCTCACCGTTTTGAACCTGCAGCCAGGACCTGTCGGCGCCGGCTTCGAAGGGCTGCACGTCGATGCAGGATGATCTCCCCGGGCGAATTCGGCCCAGGCGCGTACCGGGTCCGATCTCTTTGAAGTTGTAGCGCTCGATGGCCGGGTCGAGCTGCAGGTCCGCGTCGTTTCCCGTCGTGCTGCAGGTACAGTCGGCTGCCAGCTTCACCACCGCGACGCTGTGGAACAGGTCGATGTCGAACTCGACGTGGTGGATAGGATCGGGTAGCTCCAGGCTGTCACTGACGTAGCGCACCACGGCGTCGACGCCTTCCGGGTCGCCGGGCAGCCCGGACTCCACCGCCACCGCCGGACATATATGCGAGAAACCCGCCGAGCAGGTCGTATCCGGCCGCGTCGCGTACACCACCGTTCTCGAGAAGCGGCTGGCCAGGGACAGGTTCGCCTGATCGCGCCGCGACACCACCGTGTACATGGGGTTGCGGCCGCTGTTGTTGTGGATATCCAGGCAGGCCACGGGCTCGATCTGCCGCATGCGCTCCAACACCTCCCGGGTCATGTCATGTTCCGGGCCTTCACCCGCGGACCAGATGCGGTTGTAGTCCGGCTGGCCCTCGAGCAGGCGCTTGCCCGCGGTGGCGGCTCGCGTGTTGCCGACGAACAGGGACAGGGGCCGGGGCAGCTCCCGCCCCCGGTAGTACTTCAGCACGCGCTGCATGGCGAGCAGGCCCGTGATCTCGTTGCCGTGCAGCAGGATGGAGACGAACAAAGGCCGTCCGGATCGTCCCTGCAGATGGATCAGGGTCGGCTCGGGCACCGCGTCCGCGACTTCGCGCGGGGCGCAGTCGAGCAATCCATCCGGCAACTCGCTCATTACCTTCAACATGGCCACTCCCACTCGGCGACTGGTCTACCCGCTTCCTGCTGTCGCCAATACTCCCGTGTGAGCGCACTCATGTCGCGGCCGCGATGCCTGATGTAGTCGCGCTGCCACTGTGCGCCGGTACGTCCCTTCCGTACCCGCCGCTCGATGATGTCCAGGTAGTGCTCCACGTCCGCCTCGTCTACGTTCAGACCCAACAGCCCGCGCCGCGCCAACGGCAGCAGTACGTCCAACAACAGGTGCTGGACCGAGCCGTGGCGGCCATCGAACCAGTGTACGTCGGCATCGAGTCCAAGACGCGCGCAGCGATAGAAGTTGTCGCGGGCTTCCTCGAAGGACAAGTCCGCGCGCCAGTCGTGGTCGCTCTCGGCAAGCGCATGGACCAAGCCCCAAAACAAGGCCGCGTTGGCAACCGTGTCCACCACGGTCGGCCCGGCACCGATCACGCGGTGCTCGATACGCAGGTGCATGGCGCCTGCGGAGTCGAAGCCGATCAGGGGCCGGTTCCAGCGCCAGATGGTTCCGTTGTGCAGCCGGACATGGTAAAGAAGCGCCTCGTCCGTATCGGAGCAGAAAGGCAGCAGGACCGGAAACGTTTCCAGGTTCTCATTGAACAACTCCAGCAACGACTGCTTGACGTAGCCGTTCCCGAAGGTCACCCGCGCAGGCGTCCGGTAGCGGTCGCTGCGGCGGTTGACGGTGTTCACCGACTGCTCGAAAAGCGGGATCCGGGTCTCCGCCCACAGGTCCTTCCCGAACAGCAGCGGCGAATTGCCGGTGGCCGCGACGATTGGCGCCGATACCACCTGGGCCGCATTGAAATAGTCGGCCGACTGGCGCAGATTGACTTGTATGTGCACCTGCAGGGAGGTTGCAGCAGATTCGAGCATAACGTCTTCGTGCATAAGATCCAGGGTTTCCACGCCTTCCACGTGCAGATGAACCGGCTCCCCGCCGCGCATGATGAACACCTGCTCGTTCAAGGCCCGATAGCGGTCGCGGTCGGACATGCTCCCGGGGTTGAGTTGCGACCGGCGCACCGTCGGCAATATACCGATCATTACCAGGCGTGCGTCAAGTTCCCGGGCGCTCCGGGAAGCACGGCGCCAGGTATCGTCCAGCTCCTCGTGGATGCGCCGCAGCACATCGCTTTGGAGATCGCGGCACTGGGCGTTCAGCTCTATATTGAAGCGCGCCAGCTCCGGAACGATCCATTTCGACAAGGAACCGTCCAGGCAGTTGAGGAAACGGTCGTTGCAGGGGTTTGGATCGAAATTATCGTCCACCAGCCAGGTTTCCAACTCATACCCGGCGACCGGATGGGCCTCCACGAACCGCTCATTGCCGAAATATCCGCGCAGGAGCTCCGTTTCATGCCTGAGGGCCCGCTCGAAGCGTGTGAAATCACTCAGCGAGAAATGGCTGCTTTTGATTTCATCGCCCACCGTCTATTGCCCCCGTTTTCAGGTCGGCATTCGATGCCGACGACATCCCAATGACAACCGGGTCGAAGGTCCGGCCCGCAGGAGCCGGCGGCGACCACGACCTTTCCCGGCACCCGGCATTCTACCCTGAACCATCCGGCCGTTCAGTCTCAGTTCATCTTCGATTCAGAGTGCGTTCAACGCCCCCATGGCAAGGTTGCGCTCACATTCACGAAGTCAGGAGCCAACATCATGAAACGCTTTGCAACTATCCTGGTTTTGTCCGCCGCCATCGCGGCGAGTCCCGCTATGGCCGGCGATAGGGAAAACATCGGCGGTGCCATCGGCGCCACGGTCGGCGCCTTCGTCGGATCCAATGTTGGGCACGGCACGGCCCGCCTGGCCACAACGGCGGCGGGTGCCGTGGGCGGTTTCATCATCGGACAGAATATCGCCCACAACGATAGGGATCGGTACCAGAGGACGCACACCTACCATGATCCGCGGCGCCGGTCCTACGGGCACGCGATAGAGATACGCCCAATCAACAGGATCTTCGAGGCCAGGACCACCAGCAACGTCCGTACCGGACCCAGCACGCGCTACGGCATCACCGACAGGTTGTATCGTCGCCAGCACGTCAAGGTCATCGGCAAGGTCGAAGGCCGCAACTGGTTCGTGGTCGAGACTCACCATCGCAGGGGTTTCGTCTACGCGCCCTTGCTGCGGCCGGATCATGACTGGCGCCCCGACAATCGCCGCGACGACCACGACTGGGACAACCGCCGCCATGACCGCGACCGGTACGGATGGATGCATTGATGGCAATCGTCAGACATGGAAACCTTAGTGCTGTGGAATGGTCCCGGGGAGCTCCCCGGGGCCGTTTTTCTCTGTTCCCCGCCGCGGCTTCAGCACCGTGTCTGACCCCCGGCTTGTAGGAGCGGCTTCAGCCGCGATCAGCCCGGATCGAAGCCATCGCGGCTGAAGCCGCTCCTACGATCCGTGGTTTGGTACTCGGTGAAACCTGCAGGCCCGCAAGTCAGGTGGACTCCCGGTCGGGCTTCTTTGCCATGGCGCGGGACAGCTCGTCCAGCAATCGCTGCAGGGGTTCGACCAGCTTCTCGTTGCCCTGCTGCTTGAGGTGCTCGATCTGCTCCTTCAGGCGGCGGGCAAGCTCTGCGTAGGACTCCCGGGCCTGCTTTCGGGCCTCCTCCGACTGGCTTTCGAGGTCTCCCAAGAACTTCTGGTAAGCCTTGTTTGTGTCGTCATAGCTGCGTCCCAGCTGCTGCTTGAGGTCGTCGAACTGCCGGTTCATCTCGTTCTTCTTCTGCTCCCACTCGTCGCTTTGGAAGTAGTCGTGCACCGTCTTGGCCAGGTCGTTCATCGACTTGGTGCCGGTGTCTATGGATTCGCCCGCCTGCCAGGCGGCGTATTCCAGCGAGTTGTTGAGACCCACCAGCACGGCGTCGTCTTTGAGGGGATCGCCGCCCGGCCGGTAGTTGTACAGCTCGATAACAGTGTGTCCACCCCGGGTGGTGAGCAGCGCAGCTGAGCCCGAGCGCAGCGCGGCAACCAGGTCCGGATCCAGAGCCAGGCGGGCCCGCACCGTGGCCCCGGTTCTCGTCAGACCGGATATTTCGCCGACCTTGGCATCGTCAAGATAAACCGGAACACCCGTCGCCAGGCCGGAACTGTTGTTGAATGTCGCCGATACGTGCAGCTCCCGCGCGCAAGCGCTCAGGAACACCGCGACGGCAGCGGCAAGAAACACCGCGAGTACCTGTCTCGCCGGTCCTGTCCGCCGGGGGAAGCAGTCGACGGGCACCCCCGCAAGGTTCTCACTCATAACCGAACACCGATAGCAGGACGTAGTCACAGTCAACAGACTACCACGGGCGCCGCGGCGGCGCCCTGGCGAACGAGGAACGGTGGCGAAGATGCTACTGAACGACTTTCAGGGATGGGCGCCTGTCTCCCAGGCCGCGGGTATGCTCCCGGACGTCGGCCCGCTTTATGTGGCCGTCGATCCACTCGATCAGGGACCGCCACTGCACCAGGTCGGTGGCCACGATGTCCCGGTTCATCTCGAAGATACCAAGGCCTTTCATGGAGGCGTGGGTGTAGTTCTGGCTGTCCCGGAAGGTGGCGACGAACGGGATCTTGAGGCTGCCCAGGAACTTGCGGAGCTGGTCGAACATCAGGGTGTTGGTGCGCACCCGGTTGGCCACCACGCACACGGGTTTATTGGAATGGCGCACCTTGCCGTCGATGAGCAGGTCGCGGATGAAGTCGGCGGCGGCATGGATGTCGATGGGCGACGGCAGGACCGGGATAATCACCGCGTCGGAGCGCGCCACCAGCATCGCCATGTCCTTGGTCTGGATCTGGGCCGGCGGGTCCATGATCACGCGATCGAAGGAATCCACGCCTCGGAATGTCCAGCCGGTGACGCCGGTGATCTCCGGCGCGGTGTGGGGACGCCGTTCCAGCCAGCGTACCCCGGACATTTGACGGTCGAAATCGAATAGCGCGGTCCGGTAGCCCCGCACTGCGTAAAAACTGGCCAGGTTGGAAGTCAGCGTGGATTTGCCGGCTCCCCCCTTGGAATTGATCACCAGGATCGAACGTGCGCCCATGCATGATCCCCCGAGTTTTGGGGCGTATCCGTATAAAGGTGCCGCAACACCCCCGGCCCGCCTGCCAGCACTGAGTTCCCTGGCGGCGGATTATTCTTACACCCCGTGGTTGAACCTTCCCGGAGGCTAAAGTACCCGGAACGCAAGCGAGTTGCAATTGTTTCGGGGGAAATTTCGCTTGAATTCAGGGGCTATTCGTGGGTTTTCGTCCCATTCCTTCCCTGTCCGCGGGAGGATCGAGCCGCTCTTTCCACCCTCAGCCGCCCGCAGGAGGAAGAGGTGTTTCCTTCGACGACGGGGAAAATCCCGAACCACAGGTTCCGTCTCTCGCTGGCGGGACGACGCCAGCGACGGAGGGAGGAACGGCGGAGCCGGACGCCGAGAGGGCCAGGGTGAGGGCGGCTGCGGGTCAGAACAATCGGAATCAGCCAACCGATCCAAGTATCGGACATGTATCAAGTAGGACCGGGCCCAAACCCAAACCCTTCGTCGACTCGTTCGATATCGCGGCGAGACATGCTCAACGGTGTCTGCGCTTCAATACAACCCGGCATCCTGCTGAAACCACCGCACGAACTCGATGATCTCCTCCGCCTGCTTGTCGCCCACGTTCTGAACTGGCAGCATGTCCCCGAAATGCCAGTGGTACTGCGGCGAACCGACCTGCATCGCACGGTAGAATAGGGAAACAAACGCGGACGCCGCCAGGAGACAGCCATAGCGAATCGACCTTTTCATCGTCGACTATGTCCGACATCAGACATAACGATTGGCGCCGCCCAGTTTTCAAGCGTCGTCGCTACTGGTCCTCGTTCTGGTCCTCGTTCTGGTCCTGGTCCTGCCAGAAATTCCTCATATCCTTGAAATGCTCACGCATCAGCTTGCGTCGTTCGGCCTTGTCCGTGGTTTGGGCGATCTGCTGCATGTCCTTGTAGCTCTCGGCCATGTGCTCCGCCATCCGGTCGAGCTGTTCGTCCGTCAAGCCACCCGGGGACATCATCGCGCGGCCTGCTCTTCCGTATCCCATCGTCCCATTCCCCATCGTCCCATTCCCCATCATTCCTGGGCCCATCATTCCGGGACCCGTCATACCCTGACCAGGACCATAGCCCATCATCCCCGGGCCCATCGCGCCGCAACCCCTGGGACCATAGCCCATCATCCCCGGGCCCATCGCGCCGTAACCCCTGGCACCATAGCCCATCATCCCCGGGCCCATCGCGCCGTAACCCCTGGCACCATAGCCCATCATCCCCGGGCCCATCGCGCCGTAGCCCATGGACCATAGCCCATCATCCCCGGGCCCATCGCTCCGTAGCCCATGGGGCCATAACCCATCATTCCCGGACCCCCGCCGCGCGAGCGGCGGGCACCTGCACCAACATGTCCACCGTATCCATGGGTCGTCTGAAGATATTGGTGAACCAGCTGCCTTCTCTCCGACTTGTCCTTTGACTCGGCGATGTGCTGCATCAACTGATACCGTTTGGCGATTTGATCGCCGATTGCATCGAGGTAGTCGCCGCCGGCCCGTTGCGAACCGGCCGCTGAATTGCTCACCATGGTGGAGCCTGCACCGGAACCCATCATCCCGCCGGAGCCGGACCCCATCATCGACGTGCCTTCGCCACCGGCCGCGTCGCTCGACTGGGCGAAAACAGGTGCGCCGGCAAGACCAAGGCTGCATACCAAAACAAACAGGATTAAACGCCACGTATACATCTAATTTCTCCCGGAATTCAATTCCAACGGCTAAATCGCGCCTCCTACAACCCGGCGCACAGCACGAGGCTCGAGCGAGAAAGCGCCCCAGTACCTGCTGTAACCCGCGGACAGGGCGATCGTTCCAGCCGGTACGTAATCCTACCCGCCGCGTGGCCTGGTTTCATTGACTTGTATCACGCTTGGGCGCGAGCGCGCTGCTTGCCCGACTCTACTGCTTTACGAACTTGAGGGTCATGCGGTCGGATTCGCCGATCGACTCGTACTTCGCGCGGTCCTTCTCCGGGGATCTCAGGGAGGGAGCGAGATACCACACGGGCACGTCGCGCTTATCTTGCGGATTGGCATTGATAGCGCTGCTCGCCGCCAGTGTGAAACCCGCTCGCTTTGCGGCCTGCATCACGTAGGGTTCGGGAAGCCGTCCCATTCTGTAGGTCTTTCCCACCGGCTGATCCGGATCGGCGCGATGAGCCACGACGCCGAGTACGCCCCCCGGCTCGAGCGTCCGATACGCTGAACGGAAGAACTCGTCCAACACGGCGCTGGTGACCTCGTCGTGGGGATTGCCATAGACCAGGTCATGCGTGTTCCGGAAGGTCAGGATCATATCGGCAGAGTGCGGTGGCCCCAGATCGATGTAGTCGGGATTCTCGAAAGCCTGCAGCTCGACGCGTCCATAGACCTTCGGGTCGGCCTCGAGCTTCTTCCGATACTTCTCGGCCATGCGCCGCGCGAAGGGATTGGAGCTGGTCGACGGTGGAGTCGCTTCGATGAGGCGGCCGTGATCGTGGAGAAACGGCGCCAGTATCTCGGTGTACCAACCTCCTCCGGGCAGCACCTCAACGACGGTCATGTCCGGCTTGATTCCAAAGAACTCGAGGGTCTGCAATGGGTGCCGGTAGCGGTCCCGCTCGACGTTTTCCGGTGAACGTTGAGCCCCGTTTATGGCGGCGTCGAGGCTCGCCTGGACCGGAGCCTGCGCGGCACCGGCCGGGAACGACGCAACGGTCGCCAGCACGAGAAGTATCGCCGCGACACACGCGCCGGGATTCCGCCTGCGCCACGTCCGGATTTCGACGTGGGTCAATGACATAAGTGTCCTGGTCCTAGTCTTCATGTTCTTCCATCAGCCTCTTGATATTGTCGGGAATGTCCTCGACGGTGAAGGACTTCGGACCTGCACGTGGTGCGCGAAGGACACTATATCGGCCAGGTCCTGCCCGGTGAACTCGATCTGATGGCCGATTTCATGCTGCTGCATGGCGATCATCGGCACGGCCCTCCGCCACATCTTGCCAAAGAACTCGAAGGGATTCATCACCGGCTTCATCGTCGCCGCGCTCAGCTTGGGCGCGTCGGTGCCGCCGACGCCGTTGATCGAGTGGCACGCCACGCAGCCCTTGCTGGCGAACAAGTGCTTACCCCGGTTCGCATCCACGGCGAGCATGACCAAGCCGGGGGAGATTCAGGACATTTCACTGCCGGTGCTCGTGTCGGCTTTGCCGGACTGCAGCCCAAAGTCGGCAAATATGGCGGCGGCTGGGGCTACCGCGAGTGCGAATCGTGACGGACCCTTAGGCCCCTCCTTAACCTATGTCGGCATTCGAACCTTACCAGTCGGACAGCAGGTACCGACAGGGATTCCTGCTTCGTCTTTCCGTCGCCGGCAATAACTCATGCCGTGGCAACCGGCCCGATTGGGTGCGAAGTCTCGGGTGCTCTCACCAACAGAAGAGAGGCGAGAGAGACTTGGCTGACCTGAGTCAGGGCGTCTTGTTGACGACGGTGATAGAAACCAATTGTCGTCGAGCAGATAAGGAAGTCGTCAGCGGGCGCGATAGCAGCGTCCAGCACTCGAAGACTCCAGAAACGTCCGCACCCTGCGCCGGATCCGGCCACCGCCAGCTCCGCCAAGACTCCCCTTCCCCCGCCGTCAACCGCTCAGCGTTTCTGCAGCCCGCTCAGCGCCAGGCGCGCCACGCCCCGGGCCTTGCGCTCGAACGTCTCCAGGGAACACAAGCTCATGGCATTCGGGTGATCGAACATGAACATGCTTGCGTACAAGGCCTCCGAAGTCGCCTCGAGATCGCAGGGCTGGAATTCCCCGGCATCGACGCCTTCCTGCAAGATGGCGCCCAGCATGGACCAGGCCTGCGAGAGATACTCTTCCACCAGGGCCGGCCGCTGATGGCAGACCGCGTCCACCAGCTCGTTCATGCGGGGTCGATCCGACCACTGCCCGTGCGTGTAGCGCAGGTTGGTGAGAATGAAGGACTCGATCTTGTCGCTGGCGGACAGCGACCCATCCTTGACCACCACCTTCAGCGCCTGCACCTTGTCCGACAGGCACTGCTTCGCCATCGCCGCGCCGATGTCGTGCTTGCTCTCGAAGTAGCGATACAGGTTGGCCGCCGACATTCCACAGTCTCCCGCGATCTCGGCCATGGTCGTCTTGCCGAACCCGAACTGCTGAAACCGGTCCCCCGCCGCGTCAAGAATCCGGACGCGGACCGCTTCGATGTCTTCTTTAAGCAGGGTCATCGGCGGGTATGATATCCGGGTTTTTATGAATATTCAATTAAATATTCACTATTCACCTGACACGGCATGAAACCCCGTATCGTAGGAGCGGCTTCAGCCGCGATAACCCCTGGTAAACGGAGGAAAAACGCAGCTGAAGCCGCTCCTACAATCCGGGGCTCGAGAGCCTGGCCAAAACCGGTATCGGCCCCTCAGGTGGGTTCGTGCGGAACCGTGGCCTTCATCGACGGGCGCTGGGAAAACGTCTCATACCACCGGGTGATCGTCGGCCGCCCGCTGCGCCAGTCGTCGCCGGGGAACCGGAAATCCAGATACCCCAAGGCCACTCCGGCGGTGATCTGCCCCAGGGTCACCTCGTCAGTCCAGTTGCTGGCCGACGCCTCGACGCTGTCCAGCGCCCGCTTGATGACGCCCTTCTGGCGCTCGATCCAATCCGCCTTCTGCATCTCGGCGGGACGCTTGCCCTCGAGCAGGCGCAACACCGCTGCGTCTAGGATGCCGTCGCACAGGGCCTGCATGCGCAGCACCCGCCAGCGGTCGAAACCCTCTTCCGGAATCAACGACGCACCCACGCGGCTGCACAGGTACTCGCAGATGACTGGTGAATCGAACACGACCAAGCCCTCGTCGAGGATCAGCGCCGGCACTTTACCCAGTGGATTGTCCTTGGGCAGGTCCGTACCCGGGTCCCACTGGTTGGTGTGGATGAGTTCAATCGCCGACTCCTGGCCGGTCTCGATCGCGGTGATCATCACCTTGCGAACGTAAGGCGAAGTGGGTGAATAGCGAAGTTTCATGATGCCCTCTTTAGTCATTAAAACTCTATGGTGTCTGCGAGTTCAGGATGGTCAATATACTTGTTCCTGTTGCCCTGTATTTTCTCGATGGCGTCATTGCGTTGCCTTTCGAAGGCGCTCACCGGGTCCTCCCGGTTCCACTGTTTCAGCCTGTCGCCCAGCCGCCTGTAAATGACCAGCCCATAGGTATCCCGCATGTAGAACATCGCCCGCGCAATCTCGCCCCGGGCACCGGGCCGCGGTTCCGCCACTCGCCGGCGCTCATCGACCTCGAAGTCGCAGCCGCCGGACCACCGCCGCTCACCGGACACCATGCCGAAGCTCATCGAGCCCCTGGCATAATTCACGTCCGAGCGCGCCGGGAACAGGTTGTGCAGATCCGACTCGATCCGGTTGAACCGGGGACTCGACGCCTCGCACTCCTTGCGCCGGCCGCAATGCAGCGCGTTGGTCACCCACGACATCGGGAACACATGCTCGATGTTGATCCCCCGATTGTAGCCGCCGCCGAACGGCTCGTTGCAGTACAGCGTATGCCCGCCCCCGCTGTAAAGCTGGTGCCAGAACAGAATCCGTGCTTCCTCATAGTCTTTGATGCCCGTTTGCCCGGATGATTCCCCGGTCGCGGCCGCGCCGCGAAAAGCCAGCAGCATCAGCTGCGAGCCCGAGGGCTGCCGCGCGAGCGCGGCTACCCATGCCCCAGCTTTTCCATCACCGGCTGGTAGTAATCGCCCTGCAGCGACAGGCTCGCGCAGCGCTCACTGCCGAGCCGTGTTCGCAGCAGGCTCAACCTCTTCACCGCCGATGCGCGCTCGCCACCGTGTTCCATCCGGCCGATCAGCGACTCAACGTCGCGGATCTCCGAGTGGATGGTCGCTTCCTGCGGAAGATGACCGGAGTTCTTGAGGATTCGATACGCCGCGCGCAGGTTCTCCGGCACCATGGAGTCGTCGTCCATTTCCAGTCGCCTGCCCGCGCCGGGCAGGTCGTCCAGCGCCCCCCGCTCAATCGCCTCCTCGATGTTGGCTTCGGCGAGCTGGTCGAGAAGGTTCATGCCTATTCCCCGGTGGCGATGGGCCGCCTGGGGTCCGTGATCCACTCGCTCCAGGAACCGGCATAGAGGCGCGACCCGGCCAGTCCCGCCGCTTCCATCGCCAGGAGGTTGTGGCAGGCGGTCACCCCCGAGCCGCACATGTGGACCACTTGCGGCCCCGATCCCTCGTCGGCCACCGGCCCGAACCTGGCCTTGAGCGCCGCGGCATCCTTGAATCGGCCCTGCTCGTCCAGATTCTCGGTGAACGGCCGGTTCACTGCCCCGGGCACGTGGCCGGCCTTGGGATCGAGAGGCTCGACTTCCCCGCGAAACCGCGGGCCGCCGCGCGCGTCGACCAGGCGCACCCGGTTCTCTTTCAAGGCCGCCTCGAGCTGCGCACCGGTGAGCCACAGCCGGTCGTGCACATCGGCTTTGAATGCCGCCGGCTCCGGCTGGGGAATCGCATCGTTGACCGAATACCCCTCAGATGTCCATAGCGCCCAGCCGCCGTCCAGCACTGCGGCCGCATCGTGACCCAGCCAGCGCAGCATCCACCACAGCCGCGCCGCGTACGCGCCACCGCCCTGGTCGTAGGCCACGACCTGCTTGCCGTCGCTGACACCGTGCTCGCCCAGCCACCGCGCGAACTTTCCGGCATCCGGCAAGGGATGACGCCCCGTATCCGGCCGCTTCGGCGACGACAAATCGCGGTCGAGGTGCGCATACATGGCGCCCGGGATGTGCGACTGCTGGTGTTCAAGCCCACCCCAGTCCGGGTCGTCGAGCTGGAAACGGCAGTCGAAGATCAACCAGTCCGGATCCTCGAGATGATCGTTGAGCGTATCGGCGGAAACGAGTGTCTTGTGCATAAGCGAACAGACCGGAAGGACACGGATGTTATGATTGGGAGGATCGAATCTATACCAGCAACGACAACCGTTCAACAAAGCGGAACCCAGGCAACCGACGACCCTTGAGCTCCGACGGCCCCACTACAGAACACGCCCTAACGCTGTTCCCGCTGAACACCATACTGTTCCCGGGCGGACCGCTGCCTCTGCGCATCTTCGAGCCGCGCTACCTGAAGATGGTCAGCAACTGCATGAAGAAGGACCGCCCCTTCGGCGTGTGCCTGATCGCCGAGGGCAGGGAAGCCGGCGAGGCCGCCATACCCCACGACCACGGTACCCTGGCCCGCATCGAGGACTGGAACCAGCTCCCGGACGGCCACCTGGGCATCACCGCCCGGGGTGGCGAGCGCTTCGTAGTCCGCGACTCATGGATCACCGCCGACCACCTCGTCACCGCTGATATCGAGATCCTGGAAGACCCTTGCCAGACCGGCATCGACGAGGAGTTCCAACCCCTGGTGGAGATCCTGCAGAAAGCCCTGCCCCAGGCCGGCCCCCTGTATCAGCACAAGCAGCCCCGCTGGGACGATCCCGACTGGGTCGCCTATCGCCTGGCCGAGCTCCTCCCCCCGGACAATGATTTCAAACTGGAAGTGCTGGAGGCCGACACGCCCGAACAGCGCCTGGCCCTGGTCAACGAGCACTTGAGGGCCCAGGCCACCCAGCAGTAGCCGACAGCCCCGGGCCCGCTTCCGTCCCCGCCCCACTTCAACTAGAATACGCCGTCCAACCCGGAACCGTGGGGCGGTAGCTCAGCTGGGAGAGCGTCGCGTTCGCAATGCGAAGGTCGGGAGTTCGATCCTCCTCCGCTCCACCAATTAAAACAATAACTTACAACGCCTTCCCTCCTGTCTGAACTCTCTTTGGTCCACTCATGGTCCACCAAGGACCATGGCAACCATGGAGAGGCTACTCATGGCAGCCATAGAAAGGCGTGGAAACGGCCACCGAGTGCGTATCCGTCGGTATGGAGCCCCTACGCTTACAAAGACATTCTCCTGCAAGAAGACGGCTCAAGCTTGGGCCAGGAAAACAGAATCCGAACTGGAGAGAAATGTCTATCTGGATACGTCTACCGCCAAGAACTTCACTGTCTCCGATGTTCTGGATAGATACGAATCTCAGGTACTACCGCACAAGAAGGGTCGGAACCGAGAGCAGT
>CAVSUY010000019.1:0-22805 GCA_963731035.1 uncultured Gammaproteobacteria bacterium
CCCTGGCCACCATCATGTCTGCTGTGGGTCCCTTACCGGACGTTGGTACTAAACGAGGCTAAGTCCGCTTCCAACCCAAAGCGGACATCAATGTGGCGTCGCTTGCAGCTTTTCATGCAGAAGTTGTCTAGCTCTTTCTCTGGCCATTGATTCTGTGCATGGGTAGACAATGTGCAAGTTGCACGTACCGTCTTCGACCGGCACCGCGGCGACGAATACGCCGGATGCAGCAGAGTTGGTACGATGCGAGCAAAATACTACCCCACCGTCTTTGGCTGCCAGATGAAGCAGGGCCTGGCGACACTTCTTGCACATCTGGGGGATTTCAATCATGGATCGCTATATCCCAATACAACTACCTACAGCATAGACCGTTTTAACAGAGCCTATGGTCGCCCTTGCATCATCCCTGGATAGAAAACGTCGACGGTAGATTACCTCCTCAACAGGGCAGGACCCCAATGGACGAGGGCAGACGTCGACGTCCGGATCCACCCCGGTCCGTAATGCGGCGTGCCGGAGAAACTACGGTTCAGGGAGGGAAGGACAGCGACCAACCCATTCCGGACGGTCCGGTCCCGCTTACTACACTGCAGCGATGGCGCCTGTTCGAATGCTTTCCAGGAGTGGGCGATTCAACAACCCAGCCGTTCCCGGGCACCGCTCACAAAGAGTCTTACATCCTCATCTCGCGATGAGCCACGTAGCAGGACAAGTTCTGCCGGCGGCAGGGCGGGTGGCGAGCTTGCGCCCCCATCTCCTCGAACAGAAGTCACCGGTGATCCCGCCAGAGCACGAGAACTGTGACTGCATATCATGAACTCACGTCAGTCAAGACCCTTAAAGGCCCGATGGATGAGGCGGCGCTCCTCGGCTGTCCTGGACCTCGGGACGGTCCGTGGTGGATCGGGTTGACCAGCCGGGAGCAGGCCGAGCCTGCGCAGGCGCGTGCGCACCGCGATCGTCGACCGGATTTTGTTGATGATCCTGCGCGCGGACAAATCAGTCGATCCCCAGTACTTCCGTGTGAACGCCGCTTCAGGATCGGCGTGCCTGCGAATCCGGCGGAGCCACGCCTCCTGCTCGTGGTGTGGCCGGTCGCGGTACACATTGCGACGGCGTGCTGCAGGGAACTTGATACTGGTGAGCCGGCTTACCCGGTAGGGCGGTCCGGCTACCACGGACATCCGCCTGCACAGATCCGCGTCTGGATTGATCTTGCCCGTCTCCCACGGCGGGCGCCATCCGCCAACCTCAAGACTGAGCGAGCGGTCGTGAGCGAGCGACGTCGGCGCGATCCCAACGCCGGGCACGTAGTGCCAACCGTGGTCCGGCCGGCAGGCCGGGTTCTTGAAGGGTCTTACTACCAGGATCGTCGCATGGGCGACGGGTACGCCGCGGTCGAGCGCACTTACGAGTATCTCGAGGTGGCGCGGAAGCCACAGGTCATCGTGCCCGAGATACGCAATGACGTCGCCGCTCGCGTGCGCGGTGCCCCAGTTGTTCGCCGCGTACTGCTGCCCGCAGTTCGTCTGGAGGTTGTGCCACCGGACCCGCGGGTCATCGATGTTGCCGACCACGTCGGCCGACTCGTCTGTGCAGCCATCCCCCACGACGAGCAGCTCGAAATCGCGGTAAGTCTGATCCAACACGCTGGCAATCGAATACGGCAGCACCGGCGCCCAATTGTACGTCGCCATTACGACAGTCACGCGCGGCATTGCTGATCTCGACCCGGGCTCACCACCAGCGGAAGGGCACGATGGCCGCGGCCTTCTCGGACTCGTACGGGAGGTCGAGTGCGTCGGGGCCTTCGTGTTCATACAAAGACGACGGCATATTTATGATCAGAGCCTCGTCCATACCGAAATTCTTCCATCCGTGGAAGAGGTTGGGAGGAATCACGAGCAAGCCGGGGTTGCGCTCGGTCACCCGGAACTCATTGAAGCACCCATAGGTTGGGGACTCCTCCCGGGCATCGTACACGACGATCGACACGAAACCCTTCACGACAAAGAGCCGGTCGGTGGAGGCCTGGTGCAGACCCCACGCCCGGATCCGCGTCGGGAGAGTCGTCGTGACGTGCACCTGCACGATGGGGTGGTCAATCTCGGGCCACACGGTCCGTGCCACCTCCGCCACGGTTCCATCCTCGTGAGGGACCGGCCGGGTCGGCCGGAAGCGCACCCCGTCGATCGCGTCCTGACGGAGCCTGCCGGTCGCATCGACAGCCGACTCCTTCTGGACGAGTGTCTCGAACCCGGTGATCTTCACCTGATCACCGCCCATCCGATATCTGCCCGGTTGATCGCCATCACACACCTACCTTGAGTGATTGTCGCAGTAGTGCGCTTCTCGTGCTATTGGAAGCCTCGGATACGAATGCTAACCCATGTGCCTCGTTGTTGGAAGGTGCGGAGAAGGTTCCGGCGGATGCGTGCAGCTGGTGAGTCCCATATTTTTTGATTATTGATTTTCTTTCTCTATAACTTTGTCTTCCACGTAGTGACTGTGGGGTGTTCTGCGGTCGCATTTACGGAGATAGCAGCTACATTACTACGCGCCCAAGAATGGATTGATATAATGAACCGCCCCGGGTATTCCGGAGACCGTTTCGTGTGAGTCAGGCGGCGATCGCCTGACGGTCTTGCTGAGCATAGTATGCCTGCTCGAACTCGGTAGGCGGAATGTCGCCGAGTGGCTTCATCAGTCGCTTGCGGTTGTACCAGTCCACCCAATGGAAGGTCCGGTACTCGATTCGCTCCAAATTGCGCCACGGCGCTTCGCGCTCGATCAGTTCGGTTTTGTACAGACCAATAATGGTCTCGGCGGGGGCGTTGTCGTAGGAATCTCCCACGCTGCCCACAGATGCCTCAAGGCCGGCATCGGCCAGTCGTTCGGTGTAGCGGATCGACAGATATTGGCTACCCCTATCGCTGTGGTGAATCAGGTTGTCGCGGTCCTGACGGGCGTACAGGGCCTGCTCCAGCGCATCCAGGGCCAGATCAGTACGCAATGAACGAGATACCTGCCAGCCGACAATCATCCTCGAGTACACGTCGATCACGAACGCCGCATGCACCGGTTTCTGCCAGGTGCTGATATAGGTCAGATCGGCCACCCACAGTTGATTGGGTCGATCAGCGATAAATTGCCGGTTCACCCGATCCAGCGGCCGTTGCGCGTCAGCGTCCGGAATCGTTGTCCGGTAGCGTTTGCCACACACCACACCGCGCAAGCCGAGTTCCTTCATCAATCGACCAACGGTGCAACGGGCCGTGGGGATCTCTTCCCGGTTCAGCTGTTTCCACACCTTGTGAACACCGTAGACCCGGAAATTCTCGTCCCAGACCCGTCGAATCTCGGGCTTCAGCCCTTGGTCCCGATGCCAGCGCGGCGGATGGCGCGAACAATCACCCTCACGCGCCTTGTGCTCATAGTACATCGATGCACTGATCGACAACTGGGCGCACAGCGGCTCGACCCCAAAACGGTCCTTGTGCCGATCGATACAGACAAAATCATTTCTTCAGTCGGCGGTCGAGCTCCGCCTGGGCGAAAAAAGCCGACGCCGTCTTCAGGATTTCATTGGCTCGCTTCAGCTCCCGGTTCTCCCGCTCCAACTCCTTCAGTCGACGTCGCTAGTCCGTGCTCAAACCGGCACGTTTACCATCGTCGATCTCCGCCTGGTTGATCCACCGACGCAACGTCTCCGCCGTGCAGCCAATCTTGCCAGCCACCGACTCGATCGCTGCCCAGCGCGATGAATGCTCAGGGAGGGATTGCTCAAACAAACGAACCGCTCGTTCCCGGACTTCCGGGGAATATCTCGTTGACTTGCTCATGACTCCAGTGTCTCAAATGTCGGAGTCTCCGGGAATCCCGGGGCGATTCAGACCCTCGCATGACTTCGCAGAAGAAGAGGTTAATTGTCCCAGCTCCCGCGCGCTCCAGTTCATCGTCTCGCCATCGTATCCTCAAAGGCGGCGTTCTGGCCGCGTCGGCACTCCCTTTCTTCCCGGGGGCTGGTCCCGACCAATCGTCGAATCCGTGTTGTTGCCCGCGCATGCTCAGACATCAACCGATCACGGCTCGGGGTGCCAGTTCGTGGTCAAGAAGGATAATACTTCGGTCAAGGCTACCCAATGCGATTGCGGTTGTACGTCTTGTCCGTCCTATGCGCTTTTTCCTCTTACGGTCCAAGCTGGATCAGTAAATATCGGTAACGAGACACAGACCAAGCCGAACAATGGAACCGACACTGGGTATATCTACATCGCATTCAGTTCCGCGGGGGTCTTGGTGAGGGTGGAAAACCCAACCGAGGCGTACAGTACAGCGTATCAGAACTTCTGCGGGCAAGAGTTTTTGTCGGACACGCATTCCGGTATTTCATTTCCCTTTGGAGCGTACATGCTTTCCGTTGATATGATCTTGGGAGGCTCCCCCGATGCACCCAGCGTCGAGGCTACCAACTTTGGTGTGACGTGATGCAAGACAAATGATCCGGCAGGGATGTTGATCTCTTACTCTATCGCAGGAGAGCCAGTGCCTCACCAAATGCGCCGGAAGGCGCGCCACTTTCCAGCAAGATCGAGCGACTCGTCGGCAATGGCGTCGAGCAAGTCGGACAGCCGCCGCGATTTCTTGACCGTGTAGACCGTCAGCAGCGCGATCGGTACAAAGACAACCATAAAGAGAACAGCTTCATCCAACCTCCAATGTCTTAGGTTGAACAGATTCATACCGAGGAAGCCGGTCGCAACCGAGCCGACCAAGCCGAATGCCGTCACCACCGTCAACCGCACGACGCTCTCATTCTGCCGCCGCATCACTTCGTTCTCCAGGTAGTCGCTCATGTCCTGGGTCTCGCGCCGGATAGCCTCGTAGGCGCGGTCGCTGACAGATCTCCCCGGTTGGTCAAGCTGTATTCAGTATACTGTCCCCGGTTCGGCCCGGTTTCTATTCGGCAGGCGAAAAACTCCAAACCCCTTTGCGGCCATCGGTTTCAGTGGACGTTCCGGACATATCATTGGCGCTGGTCAAAGCACCGGTATACATACCACAAAACGTGGCGTTCCCGGTATAACCAGAGTGAATTGGATGGTATTGCCACTCTTGACGCCTGTAACCGGCAAATCCTGGCCCGGATTGGAAGTCCCGGTAGAACTGTTCAAGGCGCCGCTGAAGCCGTGGGTTACGGCTCAGCAAGAATGCGCCGAATTCACCGGCACCACCGCGACTCGCCGGACCCGGCTGCCATTATATGCAAGCCCCCCGAAATCCATGCCCCACGAATGTGCAGGACGCGCGTCGCGGTCCCGCTGAAGCGGTCGAGGTTATACTTGAGGATATGCCTGCCGAATTTTCCAGTCAGCACACGAGCAACTTTCCCGCCCTGCTGAGTGAACTGGGTGTTTCTTTGCTGGTTTCCACCTACCAGGCCGGGATGCTGTTCGTGGTGCGCGCGCTGGGTGAAGACCTGAACACCCACTTCACGGCGCTGGATCGACCCATGGGCCTCGCCCTTGACGGGGACAAGCTCGCAGTCGCGACCTTGTACCGGATCATGAGCTGCCAGAACCTCCCCGCCGCGGCGCCGCACGTGGAGCCCGCTGGCACCCACGACGCGTGCTACGTGCCGCGCGGGGTGCACGTGACCGGGCAGGTGGATGCTCACGAGATGGCCTATGGCGAGGACGGATTGTGGCTGGTCAACACCAGGATGTCCTGTCTGTGCACGCTGGATGCGCGGTACAGCGTGGTGCCCCGGTGGCGGCCGGGTTTCGTCTCCGGATATGACGTCAGCGACCGTTGTCACTTGAACGGCCTGACCATGCGCGACGGCGAGCCGGCGTTCGTGACAGCCCTTGGCGCCACGGATACGGCGGAAGGCTGGCGAGACAACCGACTCGAAGGCGGCGTGATAGTCGACGTACCCGCGAACGAGGTCATGGTCGACGGACTGTGCATGCCGCATTCACCGCGTTGGCACCACGACCGGCTCTGGTTCCTGGAATCCGGCCGCGGCGAGTTGGGCTTCATCAGCGACGTGGGCGGGGGAAAGACGGTCGTGGCGGCCCTGCCCGGCTTCACGCGAGGTCTGGATTTCCTGGGACGACTGGCTTTCGTCGGGCTGTCACGACTGCGCGAATCCTCCGGAGACGACCTGCCGCTGACCGAAAGGCCTGAGAGGCGGGAATGCGGCGTGTGGGTGGTCGACACCGAAAACCGACAAACGGTCGCATTTTTGTCTTTCACCGGCGACGTGGAGGAGATTTTCGGGGTGGCCGTGGTGCCGCACCGCTCCCCCGCCGTATTGGACTTTGACCACCCCTTGGTGCAGACTTCTTACTCGCTACCCGACGCTGCCCTGAGGGAACTGCAGCTCTAGCGCCGGAGCATTTGCCGGGCCTCCCGTGGCCGACGGCTAGACCGAGGGAGCTCGCGAGTACAGACGTATAATAAAGAGGAGAACAAGATGAAGCGAAGAACCTTCAACCTGGGCATGGCCGCGGGAGCGGTTACTATCATCAGCGGCTGCGGCGGCGGTAGCAGCAGTGGCGGCACAATATTCTTGAAAGATGTTTCCGGCACCTGGACCGAGACGGGCGGGCAGCTCAACTTCACCATGTTGACCCTGGTCCAATCCGGTAAGGCCCTGAGTGGAACGCTTTCGAAAGGCGGCAGCAGTAGCAGTATTCAGATGACCGGCACAAAAGACGGCAACGCGGTCGATTTGACGGGCACGCTACCAAATAACAACCCTCCGGTTATGTTTCATCTGAATGAGACACTGGTATCCGGGTCGCAGATGTCCGGACAGTTCGGTTACAGCGCGAACGGCATCACGATATCCTTAGCTACGACTTTTACGAAAACCAGCTGACGCGCCCGCCGGGCTGGCCCCGGCCACGGTCGCGTCGTACCAGGGACGGGTCGCGAAGAATAGGTCTGCCTCAGGAGGCTGAGTTCTTGTAGCCAGCCGGCACGGAAAACTCGCTCGCGGGCACACTGCCGGCCTTGACCTTCACGATCTCCGTCGTGGAGTCGAATATCGTCCTCATGCCGTTGTCCGCGGCTTTGGCAGGTTTCTTCCCGCTTGATTCCGGGGACAGTATACTTAACAGACGGAACCCGTTTCGGGCCGCGGATTTTTCCTCGGGCAGTTTCGGGGCGTAATTAAACCCTCGCGCCACGATTCCGCTGACGGCGTTAATCAGCCAGCGCGCGTAGACCCCTCAACCTGTCTATGAACGCTCGGGGTCCGGTCGAGGGTTTATCGAGGTGGTTCGGTATACTGTCCCCGGAACTCGAAAGGCCTGAGAAGCGGGAATGCGGCGTGTGGGTGGTCGACACCGAAAACCGACAAACGGTCGCATTTTTGTCTTTCACCGGCGACGTGGAGGAGATTTTCGGGGTGGCCGTGGTGCCGCACCGCTCCCCCGCCGTATTGGACTTTGACCACCCCTTGGTGCAGACTTCTTACTCGCTACCCGACGCTGCCCTGAGAGAACTGCAGCTCTTGCGCCGGAGCATTTGCCGGGCCTCCCGTGGCCGACGGCTAGACCGAGGGAGCTCGCGAGTACAGACGTATAATAAAGAGGAAAACAAGATGAAGCGAAGAACCTTCAACCTGGGCATGGCCGCAGGAGCGGTTACTATCATCAGCGGCTGCGGCGGCGGTAGCAGCAGTGGCGGCACGATATTCTTGAAAGATGTTTCCGGCACCTGGACCGAGACGGGCGGGCCGCTCAACGGTACCATGTTGACCCTGGTCCAATCCGGAAAGGCCCTGAGTGGAACGCTTTCGCAAGGCGGCAGCAGTAGCAGTATTCAGATGACCGGCACAAAAGACGGCAACGTGGTCGATTTGACGGGCACGCAACCAAATAGCAACCCTCCGCTTATATTGCATCTGAATGAGACACTGGTATCCGGGTCGCAAATGTCCGGACAGTTCAGTTACACCCAGATATCCGTGGTTACGACTTTTACGAAAACCAGCTGACGCGCCCGCCGGGCTGGCCCCGGCCACGGTCGCGTCGTACCAGGGACCGGGTCGCGAAGAATAGGTCTGCCTCAGGAGGCTGAGTTCTTGTAGCCAGCCGGCACGGAAAACTCGCTCGCGGGCACACTGCCGGCCTTGACCTTTCCTCAGGAGAAAGAGAATGTGGAGCGGCGGAGGATCCGCCCCGCTATTCATACCTGCGGTTGCCTATGCCTCCGCGTGACCGGGCACGCGTATGACCCGAACGGGGCTCCGCCAGGGGTGTCAGCTTACTTTCGTATAGGTCGTGGGGAAGGATACTGTGACGCCGTTCTGCATGAAACTGAATTGTCCGGACATCTGCGATGCGGACACCAGGGTCGCCTTGATCGCCACGGTATCAGTGCCGTTCGGCAGGGTACCCTTCAGATCTATATCGTTGCCACTCTTGGTACCGGCCATCGCTACAATCGGGAAACTGTTCACCTCTTTCGGAGGCGCCCACGATCCGCTCAAGGCGTTGCCCGACTGGACCAGAGTCAAGATGGCGTTGATGAACTGGCCGTTCACCTCTTTCCAGGTGCCCGTGGTGTCTTTCAGGAACACCTTGCCGCCGCCGCTGCTGCCGCCGCCACAGCCGCTGATCAGGCTCGCCGCACCGGCGGCCACACCCAGGGTAAAGATTCGTCTTTTCATGTTGCTCCCCGTTGTCGTTGTCTGGTTTAACAGGCCCCCCTGTATTGATGGATCGCGGATCATGCCGGCCGTCGTCGCCAGCGCCCGCACCCGGGGTAGGAGTGAGGGGCCTATTCCACTATCTTCCTCACGGCTTTGCGGCTGTCGTTCTGGCTGAACGAACGGACAAAGGATACTCCGACGGATAGGAATTTTAAAGCAGGTGCCCGACGGATGAAAGGCGCTTGCGGGAGGGGTGGGGTCGGGAAAATGGGAGAAAAAATGGGGCGTTTATGGACTAAGGGACGGCTTTTATAGGTCCTTCGAGCGAATTGGTCGCGCTAACGACAAGTTTTCGCGCCCCGTCCCGGGCTGGGGCACGAGCGCAGCCATGGGGCGCAGTGCGGGCGTTGCCTCCCTGGCTACCGGGGCATCAAGATCCATCTCGCGGAACCGCAGCCGCCGGCGGTGCTCGGGCGCGGTGAGTGGGCGTTGCGTTGGAATCGGGCCGCGGCTCGAGCCGTTTGCAACTGAAACCCACCAAGCGTTCACTGTGGCATTCCTGGCACTGCACCCGCAGGAAACCGTGTTCCAAGATACCGCACCTGAGGAAGTCGTCAAACTCGCGCTGCACGTAGTGCGGCAGCGAACGGCCCTGATCGGCCAACAGCGCGAGGAATCGGGGATAGTGCTCGGCAACGAGCCGGTAGAGCAGCGTCTGCTCGGGGCGCCGGCGTTCATAGTTCCATTTGCCGTTTCTGGTATCGGCCTTCCCGGCCGGTCCTGACATCTTGCACGGGCTCCCTGTGGCAAGCTTTCCTTATACGGGCCAGCAGGTCGGGCTGGTGCTGCTTGACCAACGCCATGGTTTCAATGCCGTTTTCAGCTTCGGCAATCACGTCGACATTGCCAATGTCGGCCAATATGTCCGCCAGCGCGCGGCGCACGATTTCGTGATCGTCGGCCATGATCGCGCGATAGGTCAATGGTCCCCTCCCCCTCAGGCCCATGGCTTCCCGCAAAGCTATCCCTGTCCTTCGATAAGAGGCAAGTCGGCAATGACCAAGCCGGCAAAATAGACCCCTCTTTCACGCCGTTGTGACGCAACGCGGGAACCGGGGCGTGCCGATTGGCACACCCCGGTCTCCCCATGTTCCCGACGTCATTTGGTCTTCGGCAGCGCCTCAGGAGGAAGCCCGGACTTCAGAAGAGATACAGGTCCCAGTTGTAGAAGATCGTGTTAATCTCCACGCCGACACCACCGCCGGCCGAAATGCTGATACCGTTCGGCTTGAGCGCCTCGCCCCCCGGGAAGCCGATCGAGACGCCCGCACCGCCCAGCGCATGACCCGCATAATCGACACTCTTGCCCTGATCCTTCGCCCATTTCCCGGTCGGAACGGAGTCACTGGTCAGACCGAGGGAAAGGTCCGCCGAAGCGCTTTCACCGCCAGGACCGCCGCCAAGGCCCCCAGTCAGATAGAAGCGGCTGATCGGGTCCTTCTCGAGTTCGATGACATAGCCGATGCCGCCTTGCACACCAGCGACCACGACAGCCGTTCCGCCCAGCTCGATGGTCAGCGCCTTGGTTTGCGCACCGCCATTGCTGGCGCCCAGGGTGCTCGCACCGAAGCTGCGCAGCGCATTCGGATTGGCGTCACAGGCGGCAAGCACACCGTTGACGCCGTTGGCGGAACGACTGCGCATCGCCTTCTGCAATTGTCCGAAATGCGTGCCACTATGCAGGCAATTGGCGAGTTGCGTCAGGGGATTGTGGGCACCAAGCGCCTGCGCCCGATCATAGACCTGCCGGGCGACCCGCTTGACCTGCTCCTGGCCGACCTTGTGCCGGCAGCGCCCCGAGCCCGGAAGGCCCTTGGTCTGATATTGCAGCCCGTCGTCGCACCATTTGGCGGGATTGACGTTCCAGCAACTCTTCTGGTTCAGTCCGCCGCAATTGGGCGTGCTGTCATAGTTTCGCGCCCTGCAGCGCCCTGAACCGGGGACGTCTTTGGTCTCATATTTGAGACCCGGATTGCACCATTTCTTCGGGTTCACGTTCCAGCAGCTCTTCTGGTTCAGACCGCCGCAGCTGGCCTTTTTCACCTTGACCTTGGGCCGGACGCAGCGGCCCGAACCGGGAAGGCCCTTGGTCTCATATTTGAGGCCCGGATCGCACCATTTCTTCGGGTTCACGTTCCAGCAGCTCTTCTGGTTTTCGCCGCCACATTTGCCTGCCGCCATGGCCTTTCCTGGCATCATCAGGGAGCAAATCATGGCCATGCCGAACAAGAGCAGGCCTTTCAGAAAGATGTTTGTCATGATGGATCACTTTCATGTTCGCGCATCGATGAACGGATAGGCAGGATACCCGATATCTCCGGGGGGCAGAAGGGGCTTGCGCGGTGGGTCTTGCGGGGGCAATGGGGTGTTGATGAGGGGTGAAATTGCGTGCGATCGAACTGCAAGTCGCCGACAGGCAGCTCTCAGCGCGGAATTGGGCTGCTGAGTGCGGTTGGGGCACGAGCGGGGCCATGGGGCGCAGTGCGGGCGCTGCCGCCCTGGCGAGTCGGCATCAAGCTTCCTTTCGCTGAGCCGGTTCCGGGACGGATAGGAACGGATAGGAATTTTAAAGCAGGTAGAGCTGGACCCCGCCGTTCGGACAGTTTAGCCGGCTTTTTAAGTGAAATCTTCTGCGGTAAATTGACGATAGAAAACCGGAGCAGAAGATGACCAAGAGAAAGCGTAGAAACCACTCCTCGAGCTTCAAGGCGAAAGTAGCCATGGCCGCGATTCGAGGGGACAAGACCCTGGCGGAGATCGCCCAGCAGTACGACGTGCACCCGAACCAGATCCAGGACTGGAAGAAACGATTGATGAGCGAAGCCGAGAACGTGTTTGACAACGGCAACACTCATGCCGGCAATGGCTCAGAGCAAGAGATCGAGAAGCTGCGCGCGAAGATCGGCGAGCTGACGATGGAGAAGGATTTTTTATCCAAAGCGCTCGGTCGAGACCGATGACAGAACGCCGAGCGCTGATTGACCGTCAAAACCCGTTGTCTGTGACCCGTCAGTGCCGCTTGTTGAACCTGCATCGCTCGACGGCGTACTACCAACCGCGGACGATTTCGGATGAGGATCTGGTGCTCATGCGGCTGATCGACGAGATCCACCTGAAGCGCCCGTTTCTGGGCGCGCGACGGATCCCGGGCGAACTGCGCGACCGAGGCTGGATCGTGAACCGCAAACGAGTCCAGCGCCTGATGCGTGTGATGGGTATCCGGGCCCTGTATCCCAAGCCTCGCACCTCGGCACCGGGTTCCGGCCATGTGATCTATCCGTACCGGCTCAAGGGCTTGACCATCGACCGGCCCAACCAGGTCTGGGCTGCTGACATCTCCTATTTGCCAATGGCCAAGGGGTCATGTACCTGGTGGCGATCATGGATTGGCACACCCGAAAGGTGCTGTCCTGGCGCCTGTCCAACACCATGGATACGACCTTTTGTGTGGACGCCCTGGACGAAGCGCTCAGGCGCTTTGGCACCCCTGAGATCTTCAATACCGATCAGGGGTCGCAATTCACATCCGAGGCGTTCACAGGCGTTCTCAAGGCTCATGAGATCACCATCAGCATGGACGGCAAAGGCCGCTGGGTTGACAACGTGTTTGTCGAGCGTCTTTGGCGCACCGTGAAGTACGAATATGTGTATCTGCAAGCCTACGAGACGCCGAACGATCTGCAGCGCGGCCTGGAAAAGTACTTCCAGTATTGCAACGCCCACCGCCGGCATACGGCCCTGGACCGGCGCACACCGGACGCCGTATATTTCGGTGAAAACGAGTTGCCGCAAGCGGCATAATTATACGCGGAGATTTCACTTAACGGCCTGTCCGAAATCTGGGGTCCAGTTCTGTCCCCCGAATTGCTGCAACCAGGAATCGCGTCGGCCGCTGTCTGCCACCCAACGAGGACTGTGACCAGATTGTGACGAACTCTGGTCAAATCCTGTCCTTCTTCGGCTCTTGTGGTCACAATCACGTGGATCGACAATGCGTAACCAATTGATATTAAAAGAACTTACCAGTTGTAAGTTGAATTCACACGGCAGAGGTTGCTGGTTCAAGCGCCCACCATCTTCCCCAACTGATTCTGATATTGGAAGATATTGGACACCCGGGTCTCAAGATGGTCCTTTTGGAGCAACGTGATGAACAATAAGAAAGCCGAATCCCGGCCGCGACGCCGGTTGTTGAAAGGTTTGTTGTTGGGCGGGCTCGCTTCGGGCCCGGCTGTCGTCCCTCCACGGAAATGGGTCAAACCGATTGTCGTCGCCGTCTCCCTGCCGGCCCACGCCGCGACCTCACCGGGCGCGGCTTCGGGGTGCCCGGACCCGACGTTGACCATCCCGGGCCCGCCGCCGTTTTCCTGTGACGATCTCCCCGCCCCGATCCCCCGGTACTACCAAGTCGATGACACTGGCGGCAGATGCCCTACCCTGCTCATCCTTTCAAGCACCCCAACCGGCTACACGAGGTTTCGACAACGAACAGAGACAGGAAGGTGACGTATGAAGAAGCATAAGAAACACCCACAACAGGCCACCCGTCGCAGGATGCTCAAGGGACTGGCGGCGGGGGGAGGCGCCCTGGCTACGACGAGGCTGGTACCGGAGCCCTGGAAACGTCCCGTGGTGGAGTCGATGGTCCTGCCGGCTCACGCACAAACGAGCCCAACGCAGACCGGCAGCTCTTGTGAACTGTCAACCGTGTTGCCAAGCACCTCCATAGTTTGCGGCGTAGACGTATCGGACGGCTGGGTCGTCACACGATATACGTTCGCCATCATAGACGGTTGTTTATCATACGAAGAGAGTTCAGTTCCATTTGAGTCTCTCCCCACGGCCAACAACGAGTTGGACGTGCTCTATGACCCGAACGGTGATGGAGACCCACCGACCCCCGCGATCGGTGTGAGGACGTTGAATGACGGACCTGTAACTGTGAACGCGGCCTGCACGGCCGGCAATACCGATGATGCGCATTCACTTTCTTTGGAAATTGACAGCATAGCGTACACTGCGAGTTTTCATCTCATCCATTCGGTCTCCACATTTACGATCAGCGAGATCGACATAGCGCCTGCCTAGAAAGCGGAATGAAGTTTTCCAGCTTTACCTCCCGGGTGAATCAGTAGGGGGAAATCGAAAAACGCTGCGCCCCGGTGTCTCATGGGAGCAAACGATTGTTGCGTCCGCCGCCAGCGCCTTCTCGGCCGCCCGATGCCGTAACACGTGGTAAGGCTCGCGGTCGTTCCCGCGCCGGGTGAGTTACCGGCAGCGGAAAGCGGGGTTGCGGGGCATGGCTCAGCGCCTCAATGGAGCGCCGCCTCGTCTATCGGGTCTTTAAGGATCTTGACTGATGTGGGCCCTAGAGCGCGCGACCGGGCGGTAGCAGGGGGGTATCGGTCAGGTGTACGAGATTCATGGCTCGCCCGGCAACACCCGTGCCTCGGTGGCGTCCCAACCGGTGTGCACGCGGCGACCGATATCCAGCTCGGCGGCCTTGGTGGTGGGGACGTCCGCAAGGACCTGCTCGCCGACATCGAGCGCGATGGTGAGCCGGGTAGTGGCGCCAAGGAATACCCGCTCGCGTACGGTTCCCGCGAGGGTGTCCTCCGGCAACCTGGACCCGTTCAGTACACCCACCCGCACGTGCTCGGGACGCACAAAGACACGGACTTTATGCTCTTTGCCGAGCCCGCGGGCTCGTTCGGCATGCAATCGTACGTCTTTGATCGCCACCAGCCCCTGCTTGTCATCGACCACCCGCCCGGACAGCATGCTGGACACTCCGATGAACTGGGCGACGAAGACGTGCCCCGGCTCCTGGTAGACTTCCGCCGGCTCGCCGATCTGCACCAGCTCGCCCTCGTACATGACCGCCACCCGGTCCGAGATCGACAAGGCCTCTTCCTGGTCGTGGGTGACGAACACGGTGGTGATGCCAGTCTCGCGCTGGATCCGCCGGATCTCCTCGCGCAGCTGGACCCGCACCTTGGCATCCAGCGCGGACAGCGGCTCATCCAGCAGCAGCAGCGTGGGCTGGATGGCCAGCGCCCGCGCCAGGGCCACTCGCTGCTGCTGGCCGCCGGAGAGCTGGTGTGGAAACTTGTCGGCGTGCTCAGCGAGCCCGACGAGGTCCAGCATCTCCGCCGCCCGCTTGCGCTGCTCGGCGCCATTGAGCCTGCGGACCCTGAGGCCGAAGCGCACGTTGTCGGCGGCGGTCATGTTCGGGAACAAGCTGTAGGCCTGGAACACCATGCCCATTTTCCGCTGGTTGGCGGGCAGGCCGGTGATATCGCGGTCGCCGAGGAGGACCCGTCCCTTGTCCGGGTGCTCGAAGCCGGCGATGATTCTGAGCAAGGTGGTCTTGCCGCAGCCGGATGGTCCCAGCAGCGACAGGAACTCGCCCGCCGGCATTTCCAGGGAGATGTCATGCAACACGGTCAGACCGGCGTATTCCTTGGCCACTCCTTCGATGGATAAATATGCCATTAGTGGGCTCCTTCCGGTCGGGTCTGGCCGTGACCGGTTAGCAGCACACCCAGTGGATGGAGCAACCAAATAGGTTCGGCGCGCGCCATCTGCAGGTCAAAGTTCTCGACGGCGACAGTTGGCCCGAATTGTCTACGAATATTGGAGAGTTCAAGAAATGGCATGGTGTTCTTCTAGTGCATACCGCCCACCTGCTGCTGCCCGGGAAGCCCGCGGCCGAGCAGTTGAATCAAGCCAATGGCTGCCCAGGTAAGTGCAAAGCTGATGATGGCCAGCGCAGCCGGCTGGTACGCATAGTTATTGCCGACGTACACGAGATATGGCCCGAATGCCGGGCGAGCCAACAGGCTGGACAGCACGAATTCACCGAGCACAATGGTGAAGGTCAGGAACGCGCCGCTCAGCAGCGCAGCCCGTATATTCGGAAGAATGATGCGAAACAGGATCCTGAACCAGCCTGCTCCCAGGCTTTGTGCGGCCTCCGTGAGCGTCCGTACATCGATCGCGCGCAAGCCTGTATCCACGGAACGATAGGTATATGGCATCGTGATGATGACATACCCGCACAACAAGAGCAGATTGGTCAGTTGCTCGCTACTCGTGAGAGCCAGCGGCGGCCGGCTATAGATTTTGATCATGCCGAAAACGAGCACGATCGGAGGGACGACAAACGGCACGAGCGTGATGAATTCAATCAGCGGCCGGACCTGGGGCAGGCGCAGGTGAACCCAATACGCTGTCAGCACGATCAGCAGCAGGCCGACGACGATGGTCGCCAGTGCTATCAAGGCAGAATACGTGAATGAAGCCACAAAGCGGGGATCGGTCAATACCCATTTATAGGCAGCCAGGCTCAAGACCCCCCGCTTCTCTCGCAGCGAAAAATCGAGGGTTCCGTATAGGGGCACGAGAAGATAGAGGGCACCGAGAAGGATCCAGAACCAGGCCCAGAGATTGATCTTCTTTTTCATTGCAGCCATCTCGCCGATCGCCGTTGAAGCCACGTATACAATACAAGGGTGACAGCCATGATCACGACCATTCCAAAGGCGAGCGCGTATCCGAGATTTGGATTGTAAAGCACATTTCCGCTGATCTGGGCGCCGATGAGAACAGGAACAATATTGAGAGCTCGGGTTAGCGCATACGCGGTCGCATAAGCGCCAAAGGAGTTCCCGAAAAGCAGGATCGTCGAACCAAGCAAGGACGGCAGGAGGATCGGTAGCGCCACGTAGCGCCAGTATTCAAAAGGACTCGCACCGAGATTCTCCGAGGCCTCGCGCCATTCCTTCCTCAAACCGTCCAGAGCAGGCGCCACAATCAAGATCATCAGCGGGAACTGGAAGTACATATACGTGAGCGCCAGACCCCAGAAATTGTAGAGGTTGAAACCAAGGTCGTAGATATTCACACCCATTACCTTGGCCAGAAAAGCTGTCAGAAAGCCGGTGTGGCCCAGTGTGGCAATGAACGCAAACGCCAGCGGTACTCCGGCGAAGTTCGAAGCGACGCCCGAAAAAGTCGTCAGTGCGGTTCGAATCCAGCGAGGCAACCCGCCCAGTATGGCCGCATACGCGAGCATGAAGCCGAAGATCCCGCCGCCAATGGCCGTGACAGCGCTGATTTCAATGCTGAGACTGTAGGCCTTTATAATGCTGGGCGTAAAAAGGTCGGCGATGTTTTCAAATGTGAAACTGCCCGAGGGGGTCTGGAAACTACCCACGACCAGGGAACTCGCCGGCCAGAAAAGAAAAAGACTGACAAAGACCAGGAAGGGAGCGACGCCTGCCCAGGCAAGAAGGGTCCGGGCAACCGGGGAGAATAGTGGAGAGCCTACTCGCCCTTGCCTTTGAGTAGCTGGTGCCAACTCGGAAAGCCCTCCAAAATTACCCCTCCTCCCCCTTCGATGGAGGAGGAGGGAAGAGCATCACGGGTTATTGGGATTTTTGGACGCTCACACCGACAACGCTGTCCCAGTTCTTGGTGATCGTGTCTGTATAGGCAGCCTGTTGCTCCAGTGAGGGGAAGACCGCCTTGGCGTAGTTCGCGGCGGGCGGCAGTTTCGCCATCAGATCCGCCGGGAGCTTGTTCGCCTTGGCCATGGGGTTGAAGCGAATGGGGTGGCAATAACCCTTGAGGTAGACGGTCTGACCTTCGTCTGAGTACACGTATTCCTCCCATAGCCTCGCCGCATTCGGATGGGGAGCATAGGCGCTGATCCCCTGAATGTAGATACCCGCAATGACGCCGCTCTTGGGCACTATGGTGAGGATCGGCGGATTGCCCGCCAGCTTGTCGTTGTCCGCGAGCGACAAATAGTCCCACTGGATGTTGATGGGCGTCTCGCCTTTGGCAACGGTTCCCGCCAAGCCGACCACTGGAACAAAATTACCGGCCTCCTTCAACTTCTTGAAGAAGTCGAGCCCAGCCTGACCAGCCTTGCCGATATCGCCGCCGGTTGCGGAAAGACCGGAGGCAAATACACCCTGGATGGCTTGCGCGGCAGTGCGTGGATCGCCAGACAACGCAACCTGATTCTTGTATTCGGGCTTCAGCAAATCGGGCCAGTCTTGCGGCGGATTCTTGACGAGATCAGCGTTGACCTCGAGCGCCATCACGCCATAATAATCGCCGTACCAGTAGCCATCCGAATCCTTGGCAGAGTCCGGGATCTGGTCCCAGGTCGACACTTTGTACGGAGCGAGCAATCCCTGCTTGACAGCTCGCGGACCAAAGCCCAAGCCAACATCGACTACGTCCGGAGCTTGAGGGCCTTTGTTACCTTTGTTGGCAATGATGGCCTGGAGCTCATCACCCGAGCCACCGTTCGGGTTGAGATCGTTGATCTTGATCCCGTACTTGGCTGCGAACTGCTTCTTCATGTCGGCATAATCGCACCAGGTATCAGGCAACGCGATCACGCTGAGCTCACCTTCTTTTTTGGCAGCTGCGATCAAAGCGTTCATGTCAGACGTTGATTGCGCCTGCTGACCCGCCGCGGCGGCTGGCCCACAAACCGAGAGTGCCATTGCAAAGATAGACGCCGAACACAAAACTTGCAGGATTGAACTACGTGAGTACATTTCAGTTTCTCCTCAATGCTCTATTACCACGATTCCACGTTTGGGGTGCCGATGGTACAAAACTCCTTACAGCGACAGTACCACCCACATCTTCCTTGAGCCGCTGGAATTCATCGCCCGCCTGACCGTCCTGGACCCCCCAGCCGCGCGTGAATCTGACCCGCCTATGTAGATTCCCAACATCGAAGCCACGGCAGCACCCACGGCTCCGCGCTCACCTTCAGAAACGGGGCCGCTCCCGACCATACTTGTTCATGCTTTCCTCCTCCGTGAGATCCCGTTGAGCCATATAAAACACAGGCAAAACTAGGCGCCTGACATGACGGCACGATGACAACGTCGTCACCGGCGTACGACGGATAGGAAGGATAACCCACATGT
The DNA here is from genome assembly GCA_963731035.1 of uncultured Gammaproteobacteria bacterium. Lineage (GTDB taxonomy): Bacteria > Pseudomonadota > Gammaproteobacteria > Arenicellales > JAANXG01 > JAANXG01. The sequence goes on from CAVSUY010000019.1 coordinate 18,688, forward strand.
CTAGCGGCTGAAAGGTGCTGCGGACAATATTTCCGGGGAAAATAAGCGGCCTGATAAGGGTCGCCATGGTCATACCCGCTTTGATATCCACATCGAGAGTCGCAATCGCGCAGTTGTTCAGGTCCACCTGCATCCAGGAGGTAGCTCACCAGCCTTTCGACCGTCGCCTGATCCCTGTAATCCTCGCGAGATCGCCCACGACGCCATCGCGGAGAGTCTCGATGATGGTCTCGGCCAGTTGCTGCACCGCATCGTCCAGCGCCGCCCTGGCGGACGCCACCCACGGCCTTCCGTCACGACATTTTGTGTCCGTCAAGTGTCGGGGCAACCAGCACCCACCCAACTTTCGAGCAACAGCGATGGCAAAGACCAAAGCGCGAACGTGGCCAACCCCGGCGTCCTCATAAAGAGAACCGGGCTCATTCCATCATCGAGCGGATCCTGAACTCCGGGGTCTTTTCCAGCTGGGTCATGTCCTCGGCGAGGGCGTGAAAGTTCTCTCTGTTGACCGTGCGCACGGTCATCTCGTAACGGAAATAGGTGCCGCCCTCCTCCAGCGCGAAACCCGGATTGACGCTTTCGCAATGGTTGCGCGCCATCAGTTCCCGCAACTCGTCCAGCGAGATGCGATCGGCGATCCGGCTGCGCACTTCCAGGCGCGCATAGTGGCGGCTCGGGATCACGGCCTCCAGCCAGCGGAATAGCGACAGGGCACCCAAGGTCAACGCCACCGCAATGACGGCCGCAAAATAAAACCCCACGCCGATCATGATGCCGATCGCCGCAGTCATCCAGATGGACGCGGCGGTGGTAAGGCCGCGGATGTTGAGCCGTTCCTTCATGATCACCCCGGCTCCGAGGAAGCCGATGCCGGTCATCACGCCCTGGGCCATGCGGGTCGGATCGATCCGGATCACGCCGGTGGCCAGGTTGGGAAGCAGCTCGAGCTGGTAAACAGTCAGCAGCATAAGCAGGGTCGATGCCATGCATACCAGCGTGTGGGTGCGAAATCCTGCAGGACGCCCCTGGACGCCACGCTCGAGCCCGATCAAGCCCCCGGCGATCAGCGAGAAGATCAGGTGCGTAATGGTGGCAAGATAAACATGCTCCGGCGTGATAAGGGGGGTCACTCGTGCTCGGCTCGCGATCTGATGTCATTCATGCGCGAATCCTAGCAGAATCGCACCGCCCGTATGTCACCGTCGGCATGGAGGCGCCGATCTGCAGCGACGGCCCCTGCAGTCGGGATACTACCCCGACATGTTCCCGGGCCATCCCTTGCCTCGCCGTCGACAGGAATGCCGGCCCACCTCTCGCCGAACGCCGCTCCCGGCTTGAGTCCCGGCCTGCCCAATATTCGCACCATCTGGCAGAAGCCCGTGAAGTAAACCCGCAGCACGTTGGCACCGACGAATGCCGTCAGCCACAGCCACCAGGCGCTGTGATAGTAAGCGAGCAACAAACTGAACGCCCCATGGACCGCGTTAATCGGTATTTTGTCGCCGATCGGCCAAACCAACTGTGGGTGGCCGATCTGACCTATATCAGCACCTGGCAGAAGCCGGTGGGTGTATGCGGCGTTCGTGATCGACGTGTACTCGCGAATGATAGTCGGCCGGCGGGTATCGCGATCATTGCGTACCGATCTGGCCCTGGATGCGCTGGAGCAGGCCCTGCACGCCCGTCAGGACCGCGATAACCTGATTCACCACAGCGATAGAGGTAGCCAATATCTGTCTATCTGCTACACCGAACGACTGGCCGAATCCGGCCTTGAGGCATCTGTAGGCAGCGTGGGAGATTCCTACGACAACGCCCTCGCCGAGACCGTTCTCTCAGCGGCTTTCGAACGTCGGGAATGTGGGTTATCCTTCCTATCCGTAGGGGGAATCCGTCGCCCGGCCTGTTGGCGGCGATTGTAGTCAACGCGGCGGGTGCGGAAAAGCCGTGCTATCGTCGACGCTGACGAACGGCCGAGCCGACACGCGAATGAAATACGGTCTTGTCCCAACCGCCACGGGGTTCGATACATCGCTGCTCGAAGCGTACTTCGAGACCCGGCACTGGTCGCGCACCCGGGGCCCGGACTGGGACCTGTTGTGGTACGTGGGACGCGACCCTCCCCGGGAGGTGCTGGCGGAACTCCAGTCCGGGCAGCGGATGAATCACTTCCCGGGAATCAGCCAACACACGGCGAAATCGGCGCTGGTCGATACGCTGGCGAATGCGCGGTTGCACGATCCGGCGACCGCGTTCGACTTCTATCCGCCCACCTGGCGGTTCCCCGACGAGCGCGAGTCGTGCCTTCAGTTCGCGCGCGCCCATCCCGGTTACCGGTGGGTGCACAAGCCCGCCGACGGCTCATGGGGACACGGTGTCGCAGTGTACCGTGACGTGGAGGCGATACCGGATACACCGGCGATGCTGGTGCAGTGCTACCTCGATGATCCGCTCACCCACGAGGGCCGCAAGTTCAACCTTCGGGTCTACCTGCTGATTACCTGCCTCACGCCGATGGTTGCGTGGGTTTATCGCGACGGCTACGTGGACCTGGCCATGACCCCCTACGTCGCACGGGGCGACGGCTTCGACGACCCGCGGGTGTTCAACACCAATACCCACGTCCAGACCCGGCTGACCGGCCTGGACGCGCCGTCGTGCTCGCTGTCACTACGCCGCTGGCTGGGCGGGCTCGGGACCGACGCAGACACCGGGTGGCGGTTGTGGGACGCCATCCGGACACTGCTCGGCCGCCTCGCGCGGGCCATCGGCTACGCGCTTCTGCCGGAGTTGTCACCCTACCTGGTGAACCCGCGCAACTGCTTCGAACTGCTCGGCCTCGACCTGCAGATCGGGCGTGACCTGCGGCCGTGGCTGATCGAATGCAACCGCAGCCCGGAACTGGCGGCGCTGTCCTCGAAAGCGGTGAAGAAACGCCTGATCGCCGACCTCGTCGAACTGGTTCAGCCGGGCTGTGCCCGGGAACCGGCGACGGGAGCGCCGGCGACGGGCTTCGAACGCCTGGACACGCGCACCCTACCGGAGTGATCCCTCGCAGGTGGACTCGTCGGTTTCCGGGCAGACCAGCGTCTGCGACAAGTTTACGGGATTACCCGGGATGGTGATCTTCACCGTGACCATCCGGTTGGGCGCCGCACCGCTGACGGAGAGAAACTCCAGGGTGGTCGCGTTGAGGGCGTTCGAACAGTTGGCGTCGTTCGAACCGTCCACGACGGTAAAGTACGGCACGTTTGCCGACCCGCCAAGCGGCGCGCCGCCGCTCGGGATGTCGTCGGCATTTTGGGCACGACATTGTTCAACGTCGAACTCCCCTGACACCGGTTGTTCGATGTCGAACAGTGCGTCGATGAACAGGTGCTCGTTGACCAGTGTCAGGCAGGCCACGACGATGCCGGTGTCGGCGGCCCTGGCGGTGGCGACGAAATAGTCGAGTATGCTGTTGTCCGGGATCGCCAGGGCCAACCCCTGGGGCAGGATGAAGAACCCGTCCTGCAGATCGACGATATCCGGGTTGCCCCCGGTCGTCTGTGCATGTGCCGGCAGCAGGACCGAGTCGACCACCGGCGGCGTCCACGAATCCGGCAACGTCGCCAGCGCGGGACTGGCGCCGCCGGCCGCAAGCAGGGTGATGATCCGCCGGCGGGACAGGGCCGTCCTGGGGGACGTATTACCCGGCATGCCAGTCGTTTCGCCTCGCTTCCCGTTCATGGTCGTCCTCCCCACGGTCATCGCGACTGCGGTGTGTTTCCGGGGGCACACGAGGCACACCACGTGCCCGGATATTGTTCTGCAACTGCGGTGGAACCCATTGTATGCACTTTGTCCCGAGAAGGGTACCCGGGATTCCGGATAGGTACCACCACGCTGTTCGGCTATCATGTTCGGAACCACAACCCTGGTGCCGCGAGCCAGCGTGCAGTACCCCCTGTCCGGGTCTTTCGAATCGCTTTAGGGCGGCCTCTCCCCACGCAGGGTAGGTCGACTTAGCCTCACGAAGAGCGGAAAATGGGCTTTATCCGGAGGGTGGGAGCTGTTTTCAGCAGACCCCGGAGTGCCCGGTGGCCGGTCTCCCGGGCCAGTGATTTGTGCCACACATT
>CAVSUY010000020.1:0-53363 GCA_963731035.1 uncultured Gammaproteobacteria bacterium
CTGCCGACGAGCCGTCTCGATCAGGTCTTTCATCGAGAAGTCTTCGGTTTCCATGAGTGCCGCCGGCTCGATAACACCATGAAACTCGCACGAACCGGCATCCCTCGTGCCTTTCAGCTTCTTCAGGTTGAAGTCGTTCAGTCCGATCACGTAGATCTGTTGCTTCTTCATCGCCCCTCCCGCAACTGCGTCGTCTTGAATCCCGGAATGTCGAGGCCGGCACGTAAAGCGTCTTGATCGCGAGCACCGGCCCTGTCGTGCAGTTTAACACACCGCTTTGGGCCCGTTCCGTCGTTGGGTCCGACACTCTGTCGGGACGCGTGGGTGGCATTTAACTTTGTTAATGCGAGCGCCTTGTGATCCTGACACAGTAGATACGAATACATCGCGGGCCCGCACAACGGCCTTTTACGACTGCATGGTGAGTCTGAGGGATCATCGTGCGTTGCCGGGAGTTGTTGACCGAATGAGCAGAGAGGGTATTCGCCCGACAGCTTGCCGCGCAGCGAGCCCGGCTGTCCGACATCGTGAGTGGATCACGGATTGTGGGTTTCGCGCTGTGGTGCCATGTTCCCGTGCCGGATACGCTTGCGACGGGCCGAACGAAGGCGTAAAAACGCCGGCAACGTCCCGGCGGCCGGCGCTTTGGGAAACATCGAAGGCCCGCGCATTGGCCGACCGCGCCTGCCCAATCCGGAGCAACTCGAAATGATTCGTCGCTGGTTTTACATTCTCTCTGTTCTGATCCTGGCTTGCGTCGTGGTATCGGCGTGGTTCCATCCCGGCGTCTTGTGGTCGTTGGTGATAGTGGGCCCTCTTGTCGCCGTGGGTTTATACGACACTCTGCAACGCCGCCATACCGTGCTGCGCAACTTCCCGCTGGTCGGCCACCTGCGCTACGGGCTGGAGCTAATCCGGCCGGAGATCCAGCAATACTTCGTCGAGAGCAATATCGACGCCTTTCCCATCGAGCGGGAGTTCCGCAGCCTCGTCTACCAGCGCGCCAAGGGCCAACTCGAGACCCGGCCCTACGGCACCCAGCGAGACGTATACCGGGTCGGGTATGAATGGGCGGGTCACTCGGTCGACGCCCGGGAGCCACCCGAACAGGCGCCACGGGTAACGGTCGGCGGGCCGGACTGCCGCCAGCCGTACTCCGCTTCCTTGCTGAACATCTCGGCGATGAGCTTCGGGGCGCTGTCGAAAAACGCCATACTGGCGCTCAACAAGGGAGCAGCCAAAGGCAGTTTCGCTCACAATACGGGCGAGGGTGGACTGTCAGCGTATCATCTCGAGCCTGGCGGCGATCTGATCTGGCAGATCGGCACGGCCTATTTCGGCTGCCGCACCACCGACGGCGGGTTCGACGAGGACCAGTTCGCCGCCAAGGCGGCCGGGAACAGCGTGCGCATGATCGAGTTGAAGCTGTCCCAGGGTGCCAAGCCCGGTCACGGTGGGATCCTGCCGGGGGACAAGGTGTCCCCGGAGATCGCGCGCATTCGCGGCGTGCCCGCCGGTGAGACCTGCTTCTCTCCGCCCCGGCACCGCGCGTTTAATACGCCAATAGAAATGATGCGGTATGTCGAGCATCTGCGCGCGCTGTGCGACGGCAAGCCAGTTGGGTTCAAGCTCTGCGTCGGCCGGCCTGGCGACTTCTTTTCCATTTGCAAGGCGATGATCGAGACCGGGATCACGCCGGACTTCATCACCGTGGACGGCGGCGAGGGCGCTACCGGTGCCGCGCCGCTGGAATTCAGCAACTCGCTGGGCATGCCGGCCCGCGACGCGTGGATGTTCGTATCCTCGGCGCTGCGGGGCGTCGGCCTGCGTGACCGGATCCGGGTCGTCGCCAGCGGTAAGATCCTCACCGGTTTCCACATGATACGGGCGTTCGCGCTGGGCGCGGACCTGTGCGCCTCGGCCCGGGGCATGATGCTGGCGATGGGTTGTATACAATCCCTGCGCTGCAACACCAATCGCTGCCCGACGGGGATCACGACCCAGGATCCGGCCCTGGTGTACGGTCTGGACGTGACGGAAAAATTCGAGCGCGTGGCGCGTTTCCACGCCGGCACCATCAAGGGCTGTCTTGAGCTGATGGGCGCCATGGGTATACGCGATCCCCGGGACATACAACCCCATCACGTCTACCGTCGGATCGATGATCTGCGGGTGCGCCACCTGGGCGAGATCTACGACTTCCTGGAGCCCGGGCAGTTGCTCGAAGGCAAGGACATACCGGAGTACCTTCACAGTCCCTGGAAGAAGAGCCGGCCGGACCGGTGGGACACCTCGTCGGAGCAGCCCCACGCTGCGGCGCCGTAGCCGGGATCGACATGAGCCCGTTCCTCGGTCGCGAGATTGAATGAATCGCCCCTTCCCCCGGGGAGAAGGACAGGATGAGGGGGAGCGGCGAAGCCGCCGCGATTCAGTAGTGGCGCGCTACCGGGACGGGCGCTTCGTTAGTCCAGCCGGAACCCGATCTTCAGCTTGACCTGGTAGTGGGCGACTTTGCCGCTCTCGATGTGGCCCCGGGTCTCCAGCACCTCGAACCAGTCCAGGTTGTTCAGGGTCTTGGAGGCCTTGGAGATTGCATTGGCGATGGCCTCGTCGCTGCTCTTGGAGGATGAGCCGGCCAGCTCGATGACCTTATATACGTTGTCGTTGTCGTTCATGTCAGGCGTCTCGCTGGGTGAATTCGCGGTCTATGATACCCGAGGCGACCCCCGCGCACGACAGGCGCGGCCCCGGCGGTCCGGGGTCCGCCTTTGCGCTGATGGCGCGAAACCAGCGGGCGATGTGCGTTATAATTTCCGGCATCGAACGGTCTGACAAGGTACTTCCAGCTCATGGCTGCAGCCGACACAGCATCACAACTCCTGTCCGAAAGCGTGCGCGCGGAGATCGACCACTCGGTCGCGAAGTTCCCCGAGGGCCGGCAGCAATCAGCCCTGATCGACTCCCTCCGTGCCGCCCAGCACGAGAACGGCGGTTACCTCACGCCGGAGCTGATCGAGGCAGTGGCTGACTACCTGGAGCTCGAGCCGATCCGGGCCCACGAGATTGCCACGTTCTACTCGATGTTCGAGGTTGAGCCGGTGGGCCGGCACAGCATCTCCGTGTGCACTAACGTGTCGTGCATGCTGTGCGGAGGTAAACAGATCCTCGCGCATCTCGAAGACAAGCTCGGCATCAAGGTGGGCGACAGCACCCCGGACGGGAAGATCTATCTCAAGAGAGAAGAAGAATGCCTGGCGGCCTGCGACGGGGCGCCGATGATGATGGTGGACCACCGCTACTACGAGAACCTTACGCCGGAGAAGGTTGACGCGATTATCGAGGAGCTGGAATGAGCGATTCCGATATGGGCCTGCGCAAGGGCCCCATTGCCTACGCGACCATGGACCAGGATCCGCCCTGGTCCCTCGAGTCCTACCGGAAGGTAGGCGGCTATGAGGGCTTGCGCCGGGTATTGAAAGAGATGAATCCCGTCGAGGTCATCGACGAGATGAAGGCATCGGGTCTGCGCGGCCGCGGCGGCGCGGGATTTCCCACTGGAGTGAAGTGGAGCTTCATGCCGCGGGACAAGCCGGGAGACAAGTACGTCGTGTGCAACTCGGACGAGAGCGAGCCGGGTACCTGCCACGATCGCGACATACTTCGCTACAACCCGCACTCCGTCATCGAAGGTATGATAATCGGCGGCTACGCCATGGGTGCCACCGCCGGCTACAACTATATCCGTGGTGAGTTTCTCGACGAACCGGTGCCGCGTTTTGAGCAGGCACTGAAGGAAGCCCGAGAGGCCGGGTTTCTCGGCAAGAATATCCTCGGCTCGGGGTTCGATTTCGAGCTGCACGCGTTCGTCGGCGCCGGCGCTTACATCTGCGGCGAGGAGACGGGCCTGCTCGAGTCTTTGGAAGGCAAACCGGGCAAGCCCCGGTTCAAGCCGCCGTTCCCGGCCAGTTACGGCGTCTACGGCAAACCCACCACCGTCAACAACACCCTCACCTTCGCTTCGGCTTCAGCCATCATGCGCAACGGCGCAGATTGGTTCAAGAAGCTGGCCCAGAAGGGCGACGGGGGCACCTTGATCTTCTCGATGTCGGGCCATGTAAACCGACCGGGCAACTATGAGCTTCCCATGGGCATTCCCTTTCCCAAGTTGTTGGAGATAGCCGGTGGAGTCAGGGACAACCGCAAGCTCAAGGCGGTGATTCCGGGCGGCTCCTCGGTGCCCGTTATGCCGGGTGACGTCATGATGAGCCTCGACATGGACTACGATTCTCTCGGCAAGGCGGGATCCGCCCTGGGCACGGGCGCGGTGATGGTGATGGATGACACCACCTGCATGGTGACGGTGCTGGAGCGGATATCGCGGTTCTATTTCGCCGAGTCCTGCGGTCAGTGCACCCCTTGCCGGGAAGGGACCGGCTGGATGAATCGGGTCATCAACCGTATCCTTGCCGGACAAGCCACTATGAACGACCTCGACATGCTGGTAGACGTCGCCAACAGGATCGAGGGTCGCACTATCTGCGCGTTCGGCGACGCCTCCGCGTGGCCGGTGCAGAGCTTCCTCAAGCACTTCCGCCACGAATTCGAGCAGATGATCGAATCCAGGGGCCAGGCAGCCGCGTAAGCGGTCCTTATCTCCCGGCAAGCGGCGGGAGCCGGATTCTCTATTATTTGGCGCAATTTCCCGCGTTGCGGCGGTACGCTCGCTGGCAATACTCGGCAGGCGAATCCATACTATCGATTGTACAGCGTGCCGGTCATCGCCGGCACACCATGCTCATAACACTCACAATGTGGAATAACGAAACATGAGCAAGGCGAAGTGGGGTGGGATTATTGTGATCGCGGTGGTAGTCGCGATTATCGTACTGCTGGGTTCTGGTGTTTTGCGGACGGGGAACAAGCCGACGGAATACGCTGTGTCCGGTTCGGTCAGCCAGGGAGATGGGGATTCGGTCAGCCAGGGAGATGGGGATTCGGTCAACCAGGGAGAAGGAGCTTCGGTCAGCCAGGAAGAAGGAGATTCGGTCAGCCAGGAAGAGGGAGATAACGAACAGGATCGCACTACCAAGAATGCGGACGAAACCACCGGAAGCAACACCGGCTCCGCAACGGATGGCGACCAGTCCGAAACCGCGCTGCAGAAGGAGGCTGAATCGTACGTACAGCAGCTCACCGAGTCTTCAGATCTTCCTCTGGAGGTGCACCATGCGGAGGGGTTCGTAACACCTGATCAGACCCTGGCGTCCAGCACTGCCGACACTGGAGAGATGCAAGCGGGCGAACCGATAGAGAACGCCGAGGTAGCGATGACGGAGGAGTCCGCACAGCCGCAAGCTGCCGAGGTGCGGGTCGCCGAGGCGACGTCGCGGGCGGACGCATCGGGATCCGGAGGAACGCAGGGTGGGTTGCAGACGACCGTCGACCTCCCCTTGAACGAGCAGGCGCCCATCACCATTGCCGACATTGTCGGATCCGGGCCCGACGTTCGGCCGGATGCCGTTTACTACGTACACACGGTCGGTGATGCGGATGTCCAGGGAATCTGGGGAATCGTTCAGCAGGGGGTGGTCGAAAACTTTGCCCAAGGTGTTGCCGTGCGCCGCGGCGGCAGGTTGAACACTTACCGCGTGGCGATCCCCCGCAACGCGGACGAGCTGCGTCAGGACCAGTCGAGCTCGTTCCTGGGGCGGCTGATCTACGAGAAATCCCGCGAGTCGTACGTCTACAACTTTGAGACCGGACGCATCGGACGAAATCCCGACTTCGTTACCCCCGGGCAGGAGATCGTCATCGTCAGCTTCGCGCCCGAGGAGTTGATCGAGATCTACAAGCATTTCGCCCAGAGCGACGGGCAGGGGTAGGGCACTCCCACGATCCGGAATTTCGGTCGTGTCCAGGTCTGGGTACCGGGCTCAGCGTCGGAGCAGGCCGAACTTGAAGATGCACCAGACGGCCTGGATACCGTCCTTCCAGGTGATCTTCTTGCCCTCGGTGTAGGTTCGGCCGAAGTAGGAGATACCGACTTCGTAGATGCGGATGCCCGATATCCGGGCGATCTTGGCGGTGACTTCCGGCTCGAAGCCGAAGCGGTCCTGCTGCAGCTCCAGCTTTCGTATGATCTCGGTGCGGAAAACCTTGAATCCCGTCTCCATGTCGGTCAGGTTCAGATTGGTGAACATGTTGGAAAAAGTGGTCAGGAGCTGGTTCGCCTTGTAATGCCAGAAATACAGCACCCGGTGGGGACCGCCGCCAAGAAACCTGCTGCCATATACCACGTCGGCCCTGCCGTTGATGATCGGTTCTATCAACACGTCGTAGTCCCGTGGGTCGTACTCCAGGTCGGCGTCCTGGATGATGACGATATCGCCGGTTGCCGACGCGAGTCCCGTGCGGATCGCCGCCCCTTTGCCGCGGTTGACCTGGTGCTCGAGGAAATGCGTGGTCAGCGGCTGCAACTCCTGCCTGATCAGAGCCGCGGTGCCGTCGGTGGATGCGTCGTCGACCACGATGACTTCCTTTGCCAGTGCGCACGGCGAGGCGTGCACCGTCTCCAGGATGCTCCGTATAGTATCCCGCTCGTTGTAGCAGGGGATGATGACGCTGAGTCTGGCTTCTTTGCTGTTCATTTGTTCGCTGGATCCGTTGGGGGTCGCTGCCGCCGCGGAGTCGTCTCCTTGGATAGTCGTCGGTCCGGGATTGGCAATATTCTAGCAGGCTGTTGAAACACAACCTGGCGGCGCGCGCTCGGGTTGTCGGCCGGGAATCGAGAATGCAGGCCGGCATACCGTGCCGACGTCGCTATTCGTGCCACCATAGCGTTGCCGCGATAGAATCCCGGCCTTCAACGGCAGAATGGTGCCCCAGGAACCCGTCGGTATCGGATGAGGCGCCACGGTGCTTGCCGTTCGAGAAAATCGGATTCAACGATCACACGAGTGTCCCGGATGTCCAAACGAAGCCTGATGCCCGCCGCCGCGGCGGTTGTCGTTGCCGGCGCGTTGATGCTGAGCCTCAACATGGGCCTGCGTCAGACCTACGGCCTGTTCCTGGAGCCGATGACCGAGGCGCTGTCGGTGAGCCACACGACATTCGGCCTGGCGATCGCCGTGCAGAATCTGCTCTGGGGTGCGCTGACACCTTTCTGCGGCGCACTGGCCGATCGCTTCGGCACCGGCCGGTTGCTGGCGGCGGGAGGTTTGCTCTACATGGCCGGGCTGCTGGTCATGGCTCTGGTGCAAACGCCCCTGGGATTGAATTTGGGCGCCGGGGTACTCACCGGTATCGCCGTTTCAGCCACCAGCTTCCCACTGGTGCTGTCCGCCGTAGCACGGGCCGCCCCGCCGGCGAAACGCAGTGCCTGGCTGGGCATCGCGACGGCCGGCGGGTCCATGGGACAGTTCGTGCTGCTCCCCACTACCCAGGTATTGATCGGCGGCCTTGGCTGGTCACTGGCCCTGGTTGCGTTGTCGGCCGTGGCGGCGCTGATCATTCCCTTGTCCCTTCCTCTGCGCGGACAGCCGGGCGCGCTGCAGGACGGCGAACTTTCCCTCGGCGCTGCGTTCGCCGAGGCGCGTTCCCATCGTGGATACTTACTACTGAACGCGGGTTTCTTCGTCTGCGGCTTTCATGTCGCGTTCGTCGCCACGCATTTCCCGTCCTACGTCGAGTCCCAGAACCTACCCGCCTGGATCGGCGCCACGGCGCTGGGCGTGATCGGCTTCTTCAATATTATCGGCACCTTCCTGTTCGGCTGGCTGGGAGGACGCTACCGCAAGAAATGGGTGCTGACGTTCCTGTATATCGCGCGCGCGACCGTTATCGGCGGCCTACTGCTGTTGCCGATGACCGAGTGGACGATTTGGTTCTTCGCCGTAACTTTCGGCACCCTGTGGCTGGGCACCGTGCCGCTCACCGGCGGGTTGGTGGGAGAGATCTTCGGCCCGCGCTACCTGGCGACGCTGTTCGGTGTTGTTATGTTCAGTCACCAGGTCGGGGCCTTCTTCGGTGCCTGGCTCGGCGGCGTCAGCTACGACCTGACGGGTTCGTACACTGTCGTATGGCTGGCGGCTCTCGTCCTGAGCCTGATGTCAGCCGCCCTGCACACGCCGATCGAGGACAGGCCCTTGAGACCGGAACCGGGATTGGCGGCGAAATAGTTCGAATGCCTCTCGATCGATCCGCGTTCATGGGAAGCGTCGGAACGAGTGATTGTGGCCAGTTCGAGCCACGCGCTTTTGTGCTCCGTCCGACAAATCACTATCATTCGTTACTCGTACAGATCGTTGCTTCGACGATAGGCTGGATATGGCAAGAAAAAAGATGACCCCGGCGCCGCGCGGACGCCTTGTAGCCATCGGGGGCGCGGAGGACAAGACTTCGGAACTGGAGATCTTGTCGCGTGTATTCTCTCTGGCACCGGGAAATGGAAGGGAAGTCGCCGTAATTGGCACCGCAAGTTCGATCCCCGAGGAGATTCTCCCGGCCTACCACGCCGTTTTCGATCGTCTTGGCGCGAAGAAGGTGCATATATTGGATATTCGGCACAGGGAGCAGGCCGGCGACTCCGCGACCGTCGAAGTGATACGGCAGTGCAACCTGGTCTTCTTCACCGGGGGCGATCAACTTCGGCTGACGAATGTACTGGGCGGATCTCCAGTGTTGAAGGCCATACGCGAATGCCACGCGGCCGGTATCGTGGTTGCGGGCACCAGCGCCGGCGCGGTAGCCTTGTCGTCGACGATGATCTACAACGGCGCCGCGGCGGATGCCCTTCGCAAGGGAGCGGTCAAGATGGCATCCGGATTCGGCTTCGTCGAAGGCGTGATTATCGACAGCCACTTCCTCGAGCGTGGCCGCTTCACGCGTCTCATGGAAGTCGGAGCGACCAATCCGGAGCAGCTCGGCGTCGGGTTGGGCGAGGACGCAGCGGTGATTATTCATCCGGACCGCATTCTGGAAGCCGTCGGACCGGGCCACGTGATTGTCGTGGACAGCTGGGATCTGGCGAGCTCCAACGTCGCCGAGGTCACCACGGGCGCGCCGGTGGCCGTTGAGCATATAGTCATGCACGCCCTGATCGGCGGATACGGGTACGATGTCGATCGACGGGTTTATCTCGACTCCAATGCACTCAAAGCCACTTTAGGGAATCCAAATTGAGAGTACTTGAGCACCGCGCGCTGCGCGGCCCGAATTACTACAGCAGATACCTCACAATCTTCATGCGGCTGGATATTGAGGAACTCGAGGAACGACCCAGCGACTCGGTATCCGGTATGGCCGAGCGCCTCGTCGAGATGATTCCGACGTTGCAGGAGCACCGCTGCTCCGTCGGCAGGCCGGGAGGATTCCTAGAACGCGTGAAACGCGGTACTTGGGCGGGCCACGTGGTTGAGCATGTCTCCATTGAACTTCAAAATCTGATCGGATTTTCGGTGGGATACGGCAAGACGGTGGACACTTACGAAACGGGCATCTACAACGTTATCTATCGCTATCGTGATGAAGCGTGCGGACTGGCGGCGGGAACCGAGGCGGTGGATCTCGTTGATCGTGTGTTCAATGGTCGTGATGTCGATATGCCGGCAATCCTCGATCGACTCAGGGAAGTGCGCGACGCCCACATGCTCGGTCCGTCAACCGCGTCCATTGTGGAAGCCGCCAAGCGCCGCGATATACCATATCAGCGCTTGAGCGACGACAGCAGCTACGTCCAGCTCGGACATGGTCATCTTCAGGAGCGAATCCAGGCGACGGTGACGTGGCGTTCGAGCCTGATCGCCTACGGAATCGCCGACGACAAGAGTTGGACCAAGCAGATACTCGGCGACGCAGGCATACCGGTGCCCTACGGCCGGGTGTGCCATTCGTTCGATGAGGCGCTTGAGGCGGCCCACTACGTGGGCTATCCGGTCGTGGTGAAGCCCCTGGTTGGCAATCACGGCCGCGGCGTGACCACGGACATAGCGGACGACCACGGCCTGCGGGAAGCCTATGACGCGGCATATCACCGCAACGATACCGTGGTGGTCGAACAGTATGTCAAGGGCGACGACCATCGCTTGTTGGTGGTCAACGGCAAGCTGGTGGCCGCAGCCAGGCGGCGACCGGCACACGTGGCCGGTGACGGCAAGTCGACGCTTCAGCAGCTGATTGACAGGGAGAATGAGGACCCGCGTCGCGGCGTCGGACACGAAAACCTGCTGACGCAGATCAGCGTCGACGAGCAGACCCACCGGCTGATCGTCCAGCAGGGGCTCAGTCTCCAGAGCGTAATTCCCGACGGCGAGATCATCTATCTCAAGTCCACCGCCAATCTCAGCACGGGAGGCACTGCCGCCGACGTCACTGACGAAGTGCATCCGGAAATGCGCTATGCGGCCGAGCGCATATCGCGGCTGATCGGGCTGGACATCATTGGCATAGACCTGCTGGCACAAACGCTGTCGCGACCGCTCGAGGAGCAATCCGCCGCGGTCGTCGAAGTGAACGCGGGTCCGGGTTTTCGCATGCATTTGTCTCCGACGCACGGTGAAGGGCGGGATGTCGGGAAGCATGTCGTGGACATGTTGTTCCCTGAAGGCAGCAACGGCCGGGTTCCGATTACCGCCGTTACGGGCACCAACGGCAAGACCACTACGGTTCGCTTGATCTCCCACATGCTGCGCCACGCCGGACGCCAGGTGGGTATGGCGTGCACCGGTGCCATTGAGATTGACAACCACGTAATCATGCGTGGTGACTACAGCGGTCCTCAGGCAGCCGGAATCGTCCTGCGGGAGCCCACGGTTGAGCAGGCCGTACTCGAAGTTGCCAGGGGCGGCATCATGCGCCGGGGACTGGGTTTCGACGAGTGCGACGTGGGCGTGATGCTGAACGTAGCCGCCGACCACCTTGGGGAACGGGATATCCACACGCTCGACGAGCTGGCGCGCTGCAAATCGGTGGTGGTCGACGCCGTTCGGGAAGGCGGCACTGCGGTGCTCAACGCCGACGACCCCCGTTGCCTGGCGGCCCGGGAATGGGCGCGCGGCGAGGTGATATTCTTCACAATGGATGCCGATTCCGATGAGGTGCTCGAGCACGTGCGGGCCCAGGGTGTCGCATTCACCGTGCACAACGACTCGATCGTCATGCGCCAGGGCCAGGTCGAAGCCGAGATCATCCCCGTTGCCGACGTGCCCATCACCTTCGACGGTTATGCGTCCTTCAACATCGCCAACTCGCTGGCCGCCGCAGCGGCGGCTTACGGACTGGGACTCAGCATCGCCGACATCCAGATGGGGTTGCAGACCTTCCATCCCACCGCTGGACAGAATCCCGGGCGGACAAATCTTATCGAGGCGGATGGCGTGCAGGTGCTGGTGGATTACGGACACAACGTCCCCGCGCTGCAGGCCCTCGATGAGTTGGTGCGAAGTTTCACGGCCAATCGTCGGATCAGTGTCGCCAGCGCCCCCGGCAACCGCCGCGACGAGGACCTCTCGGCGCTGGGCGCCCAGCTTGCCAAAATGCATGACGTATTATTCATCTGCGAGCCCGACCCGCGCCGGCGGCAGGTCGGTGAAGCTGCCGGCCTGCTTCGCGAGGGGGCGGAATCCGCGGGAAGCGATTGCCAGGTGCATGTGCTCCTTGATGAACGAGAGGCCGTCGAAAAAGCGCTGGACGAGGCGAGTGAGGGCGACCTGCTGGTGCTTCTGATCGATGATATCGACAACGCAATCGATCGGCTCAAGGGGCGGCGATTTCACTCCGACGCCGTGGTTGGCGGAAATTGAGCGGGCCGACGACGGCGACATACGGTCTGTGCGTCGCGGACGCCACGTAGCCGCGCGTGTCGCCGGAAACCGGATCAAAAGAATCGCTGTTGACCCTGCTGCGCGCCGGGCGGGTGTTCACGCCGGAGCCCTCGGAAGCCACCGATATCCTGATTGCCGGCGGACGCATTGCGGCGCTCGGGCGGGATATGCGCCTGCCGTCGGATTGGCCGGTGAAGCTTGTCGACGCGGGGGAGTTGACCGCTGTCCCGGCCTTTATCGATCAGCATGTTCATGTTACCGGCGGGGGCGGCGAGGGTGGCTGGGGCACACGTTGCCCGGAGATCAGCGCGACCGAAATTGCCGCCATGGGAATTGCCACGGTGGTGGGCGTGCTGGGCACCGACAGCATCAGCCGGTCGCCGGCCGACCTGCTGGCCAAGGTGCGCGCCCTGCGCGGGGAGGGCATAGCCGCATACATGTACACGGGCGCGTATCGCGTGCCTCCGCCGACCCTGACGGGCGACGTCCAGCGGGATCTGGCGTGGATCCCGGAAGTAATCGGGCTCGGGGAGCTTGCGATCTCAGATCATCGTTCGAGCCAGCCTCGCCAGGATGAGATAGAACGGTTGGTGGCCGAGGCCAGGGTCGGCGCCATGCTGGCAGGCAAGCGCGGAATATGCCACTTCCATATAGGCGATGGAGAGCGGGGCCTCGAGCCGCTGCGAAGGCTGTTGAGCGAGACCGAAATCCCGGCCGGGCAAATCATTCCCACTCATGTGAATCGTCGTCGCGAGCTGCTGCTCGAAGCGGCGGAATACTCCGGGCAGTTTGATGCCGCGATAGACGTAACCGCGTTTGATGGTCCCGTCGATGACGAATTGTCCGCGTTCAATGCTGTGCACAGGCTGCTTGTCGATGGTGTTGCCCCGGAGCGGATTACCATGAGCTCCGACTGCAACGGCAGCTCGCCGGCGTTCGATGGCGACGGAAACATTACGGGGATGGGTATCGCCCGGAACACCGCGCTGATCCGCGATTGGCAGCAGCTTGTGCAGCGAAAGGTGCTGACGCTAGAGCATGCCCTGCCGTTGATCTCTCTCAACGTCGCACGGGTGCTTGGTCTGGATCGCCGCAAGGGTAGGCTCGCCATGGGATACGATGCAGATGTAACCTTGTTGAACTCCAGCTTGCAGCCGCAGCAAACGATGGTGGCCGGGCGCCTGTTGTACGGCACGCAATAGGATTGCGGGCGCTGTGCCCGCAGGTCTGCCGCTGTCCGGTTGGCCGGGATCTGTTCAGGGACTCAGGGACCCACTACGGGCGACGGCGTGATCGTCGCTCCGGGAGCGGTCGCGGCACCTTCCGCTGCCGAGCCGCCGGCGGCCGCATCGGCGGCCGGGGCGGTAGCGCTCGGGTTAGCCGTATCCGCACCGGGAGCCGTCTCGGCACCTCCCGATTCCGGGCCCATGCCCTGCTCCAGTCGCTTCTGCTCCTCGTCGGCGATGGCGCGGTCGGCGTCCGTGGTCGGCCCCCGGGGAGAGGACTCGGTGGAGGGCGCGTTCCCGCCCCCGCTTTCTGTCCCCGGAGAAGAGCTGTCTCCGGACGCTCCAGAATCCGCCGGGGGCGCGACGTTGGTGTCCACGTCTATGGTCCGGGTTTCGTAGTCGTAGTCGGTGGGAGGGGCGTCTTCAGCGTGAATCACGCCCTCATCGTCGGTCCACACATAGTACGTGACCTGCTCGCCGTGGGCCGGCACTGCCGCCAGCCCGCAAACGAGTAGGATTCCGAAGGGCAGCAAGGTCGACCAGCGCATGATTTCATTTCCGGGCGAATAATGGATTATTGTAGGTCCATGCCCCGGCACTATCCATACCGCCCGACGCGCGGCCCCGAGCGGGGTTCCAAGGCGCCGGCCTGCTGCCACGCGCCGGAGTCGCTCTCATCCCGAAAGAGGCGGTCTTCAGGGATCGCGTGGTCTATCATGGGGGCCGGTTATCCGTTGCGGACTCATCGTAAACCTGTCACGGCACATGTCAATCTCTCTCATTCTCTTGCTCATGATCGCCGTGCCGGCCGCGATCCTGTATGTGGGGCGCCGCCGGATTCTTCGTTCCGCCGCCGGATTCCTGGTGCGGAACGAAACGGAACGACAGTGCGACGCGATTGTGCTGCTTAACGGCAACATCAGCACCAGGGCGTACCGGGCAGTCGAACTCTATAACAAGTACCCGGCTCCGGTGCTGCTCGCGAGGTTGGCGGATACCGAGGAAGTGCGCCTGGGCGTGATCCCCAACATCAGCGACACCACCGGCGCGCTCCTGCGTCGTCTCGGCGTGGCGAATGCCGACGTCGAAATTCTATCGTCGGATCGCTGGGTCGCCGGTACCCGGGATGAAGCGATTCTCTTGTGTAGCCATATACGCACCCACGGCTGGCGGAGTGTCGCGATCGTGACCGACGCGTTTCACACCCGCCGCGCGAAATGGACATTTCGGCACGTCATGCGGGATGATTCAGTGGAGTTCTACTGCGTGGCAACCCGGTTCTCTCTAGATCTGGCGGACAGGTGGTGGCGGTCCGAATACGGGCTGGTCCAAGTGGTCATCGAATATATCAAGTTCGCCCACTACGTTTGGCTGGAGCGTGCGGCCCGGGACCGGCCCCGGCCAGAGGCTGCGGACTTGCCGCCTGCGGCCGAGACGCGCCGCTACGTAGCGGGCTACCCCCCGGCTTCAAGTTCCGAGCCGGACTAGGAGCCTGTCCGAGTAATCGTTCTACTACCCGCGAAGATTACTTGGACTGGCTCCTAGTCGAAAACTCGCCGTGTGGCCGTCGCTTGGAGGGGCGGGGTTCCGCGTGGCGCCCACATTCCGGCGGGATTGGTTGTATATTTTCCTTGTCCACCCCTGAACATCACCGTTCGGGCGGGACCACTGCATGAAAATGCGATATCTGACGATTGGCGTGGCCGTGATGATGGCTGCCATAGCGACGGCAACCGTCTATCGTTCGTAGCGCGCGAGCGTACGGTCGGACGCCGAACAGACCATCGACGTCCATGCTGACCTGGTCCGTCAGTATAAGGATTTGCGGTCACGGATTCGCTGTATGGGCTCCACGGCGGTATCATCCCGTGTCTTATTCACCCGGAAGTCGAAGATGCGCAATCGAGACACAAACGGCATCGCTTGGCCGGCAGAGATCTTCCGGGTGCTGAAAGACACAGATATCCGCCAGGCGGCCTACGTTCCCGATGCCGGGCACAGCCGCCTGATCGAACTCTGTCAGGCAGATGAGCGGATCAAGGCCGTGCCGCTGACTACGGAAGAGGAAGGGGTGGCACAGCTCGCCGGCGCTTGGCTCGGGGGCGAGCGAGGTGTGTTGCTCATGCAATCAAGCGGCGCGGGAAACTGCATCAATATGTTGGCGATGGTGCGCGAGTGCCGGTTCCCGCTCCTGATGCTGATCACCATGCGCGGGGAATGGGGAGAGTTCAATCCGTGGCAGGTGCCCATGGGCCAGAACATCGTGCGTGTTCTCGACAGCGTGGGTGTCATCGTGCATCGCGTCGATGATTCCGGCCGGCTGGCGGAAACAGTGAATGCCGCCGCCCGGCTCTCCTTTGGCACGTCCAGGGCGGTTGCGGTCGTCATTTCCCAGCGAATCATCGGGTTCAAGGACTGGAACACAATGCGGCAGGAACGCTAGTGCACCCCGCCGCCAATATTGCACCATTCAGCGGCCCGCGATCCTTGGGCAAAGACCGCCCGGCCCGCGGGCTCGCCGCGGGCGAGCGATGGCGGCGTGAAGCGTTGCGGTTTGCGGACCGCCCTGCGGGAGCGCTTCTGAGCCGCCATGGGTGTGTTGCGCTCCTTGTGAAGGGCTGGGCCATTCACTGCGGAGCGCGCCTTCCCCTGACGACTCAGAAACGCTCTAAATGTCACAATATCAGTGGCGGGGAACACTAGACCATGTCAGGCGAAGGCACTTCGACGACCACGGTCAACACCCTGGACCGCCGCGATGTGGTGGCCAGGATCCTGGAACACCGGGAGAATGCCCTCCTGGTGGCCGGCCTGGGCAGTCCCTGCTGGGATGCCGCCGCGGCGGGCGACGATCCTCGCAATTTCTACGTCTGGGGTGCGATGGGCGGGGCCGCCATGATCGGTCTCGGCCTGGCTCTGGCGCAGCCGTCCCGGCGTGTGCTGGTGATTACCGGCGACGGCGAAATGCTCATGGGCCTGGGCTCGCTGGCGACAATCGCCGTGCAGCGGCCCGCCAACCTTTCCGTCGTGGTGATCGACAATGAACACTACGGCGAGACCGGAATGCAGGCCACCCATACCCACTCCGGCGTCGATCTTGCCGGCATGGCAGCAGCCGCGGGCTTTCCTTACACCGCGACCGTGGGCGAGGAAGATGCACTGGACAGCCTGATTCCCGGGCTCTACCGGCACAATGCGCCCACCTTCGCCGCGGTCAAGGTTGCGGCCCATTCGTATCCGACGGTACTGCCACCGCGCGACGGCACCTACCTGAAAAACCGTTTCCGGGAAGCCGTGCTCGGCACGAAAGCTTTCGAGTAACAATCCTCTTTCTTTTTCTCCGGAGGGGCACATGAACACAGCAAAGCAGGCGCTCGAGACCTTCAGGATGTACATCGACGGTCAGTGGGCGGAATCCGCGTCCGGCGAAAAGTTCGAAAGCGACAATCCCTACACCGGCCGGCCGTGGGCCCTCATACCCAAGGGCAACGCGGAAGACGTGGATCGGGCGGTGCAGGCGGCGCAGCGGGCCTTCACTGGCGGCGAGTGGCCGAAAATGACCGCGTCCCAGCGCGGCGCACTGCTGCGCGAGCTGGGCGATGCCATCGCCGGCAAGGCGGAGCACCTGGCGGAGATCGAAGTTCGCGACAACGGCAAGCTCATCGCCGAGATGGCCGGCCAGCTCAAGTACATACCGCAGTGGTACTACTATTTCGGCGGGCTGGCCGACAAGATCGAGGGCGAGGTGATTCCCATCGACAAGCCGGGGAACCTGAACTACACGCGCCACGAGCCGCTGGGTGTGGTCGGTGCGATCGTGCCGTGGAACTCGCCGCTTCTGCTGACGACCTGGAAGCTGGCGCCGGCGCTCGCCGCCGGCAACACCATGGTGATCAAGCCTTCGGAGTTTACCTCGGCTTCGACCCTGGAACTCATGAAGGTGATCGAGGACGTGGGGATTCCGCCGGGCGTCATCAACGTCGTTACCGGCTTCGGTCCCGAAGTCGGCACGCCGCTGGTGGAGCATCCCCTGGTGCGCAAGGTGGCGTTCACCGGGTCGGACAAGACAGGCCAGCGAATCTACGAGACCGCCGCGCGCGGCCTCAAGCGCGTAAGCCTCGAGCTGGGCGGCAAGTCGCCGAACATCGTGTTCGACGACGCGCACGTGGATAACGCCGTCAAGGGTGTCATCTCCGGTATCTTCGCCGCCACCGGACAGACCTGCATCGCCGGATCTCGGCTGCTGGTGCAGGAAAGCATTCACGATGAGTTCGTGGACAAGCTGGTGGAGTTCGCGAGGACAGCGAAGATGGGCGACCCGCAAAGCCTGGATACGCAGGTGGGCCCGGTCACCAACAAGCCGCAGTACCAGAAGGTGCTGGACTATATCGCCGTCGCCAAGGAGGAAGGGGCAAAGACTCTGCTGGGCGGCGGGAAGGCGACGCGTCCTGAATGCGGCGACGGTTGGTTTGTGGAGCCCACGATCTTCGACGGCGTGAAGAACTCCATGCGGATCGCCCAGGAGGAGGTCTTCGGTCCGGTGTTGTCGGTGATCCCGTTCAAGGACGAGGAGGAGGCGGTGGCCGTCGGCAACGACGTCGTGTTCGGCCTCGCCGCCGGTGTATGGACTCAGGACATCCGCCGTGCCATCACCATGGCGGACCGGCTGCAGGCCGGCACCGTGTGGGTGAACACCTACCGCGCGATCAGCTACATGTCACCATTCGGCGGATACAAGCGCAGCGGCCTTGGGCGCGAGAACGGCCAGGACGCGATCCGGGAGTACCTGCAGACCAAGAGCGTATGGATTTCGACCGCTGCCGAGGTGCCGAATCCGTTCGTGATGCGCTGACCCTCCGCTACGGTCCGGCAACCGGTACTTAGCTCCGGCCAAGCGTTCGTTGCTGTCGCGAGTTCGCGGTGCGTGGCTGTGGTGGAGTCTTGTGCGTGCGCCGATAGCGCTGCGGACTCATCCCGGTCCAGTTGCGGAAAGCGCGCGAGAACGCGGACAGCTCTGAGTACCCGAGCAGCAATGCGAGCTCCGTGAGGGGCATATCGGGGTCTTTGATGTAGTGCAGCGAAAGCTCCTGCCGCGCCGCGCGGAGCAGGTCGTGAAACGACAGGCCGTGCGTGTGCAGCTCGTGCTGAAACTGGCATTCGGACAGACCGAACAGATCCGCGATCTCCGCCAGGCTCGGCGGGGTCGTCCCGAGATTCAGCTTGATCTGGTTTCGCACTATAGCGGCGAAAGTCTCGGGGTTGTCGTGCAGCTCGCAGCGTGTCCTCAGAAACGGCTCGATGATGGAAAACAGGTACGGGTCCTGATCCGGCATGTGTGCATCGAGGTCGCTGCGCCTGAACGCCATGGCATTGGTGCGGCGACCGAACAATACGGGGGTGCCGAACACCGCTTCATGCTGGGCACCGTTGTCCGGCTTAGGGTGCTCGAAACGGATCTCCAACGGCGACCAGTCCTCGCCCAGCGCGCGCCGAAAGATATTCCAGAACATGCCCATGGACAACTCCGCGTCCTGCCTGCGGGCACTGATTCGCGGATCGTAGATACGATAGCTCAGCCATAGAATGTCGCTGTCCTGAATCAGGCTGAAGCTCGACTGCTCCTGGTGCGCTGGAAAGTAGGTCTCGACATTGCGCAGGGCCGCAGACAGGGTCGGGGAACTGATGGCGGCGTAGCCTATGGCACCCAGCTTTCTGGGCTCGAACTGGGCGCCGAACTCGAGTCCGAAGTTGTCGTTGCCCGTCTGCCGGGCCGCCTCGGTGAACAACTGGCAGAATTGCTGCAGGCTGATCTCGTGTATAGGGCTGTCCAGATCCTCGAGGCTCAGGGCGGTGGCCCCGAATATCGAGTCAACGTCTCCGTTGTTGACAAGGATCATGTCGGCCACGCCCGACGCAGCTGATGCGAGTACTTTGGACGGCTCGGCGATGGTGGTCATAGCGTACCTACCGGGGTGTATTCGTTGCCTTCAACCCATCCCGGCACCCGCGGAAGTCCGCCCCCATGGGAACTGTCCGCTCCGTTTCAGGCATACAGAATGTCCTAATATCCAGCCGAAATCAACCACGGCCAGCGCCCGAGGATGGCTGGCAGGTGCTGATTTTGCTGTCAAATCAGAGGGAAAAGCTGTCAAGCGGAGTTGCCGGAGGACGGTGCATACTGCACAGTGAGGCGGTATTGCACAAGAATCTGCACTTTTCAGGCAGAACAATCCCGAACCGGAGGAATACGATGAAGCTCACTCGTAGACAATTCAACAAGACCGTTGCCGGAGCGGTCAGTCTGGCCGCAATGGGTCCCCTTCGCAGCTTCGCCGATCGCAATGATCAGATGAATATTCTGTGCTGGGAAGGCTACAACACCGACGATGTACTCGGACCGTTCCGAAAAGCACACCCCGGGGCTACCGTGCGCGCCGAGAGCGGCACGTCGGATCCGGATATGATCAATAAGCTGCGTGCCGGCGAGATAAAGGTGTGGGACCTGATCAATGTCAACCAGCCATGGGCCCGCTCCCAGCTGTACCCGGAGAAGCTGATCAAGCCATTGGACAAGGATCGTTTCCTGCCGTATTTCGAAAAAATGTCGCCGGAGTTTTCGAAACCGTACCCGTTGGCCTTCGCCGACGACGGGAATCTCATCGGTATGCCGCAGCGCTATGGTCCGTTCAGCTTCGTCGTCAACACCGACAAGATCAGTCGCGATATGGCTGAGGATCAGGGGTGGAAGCTGTTTCTGGATCCCAAGATGAAGCAGAGGTATGGGCTGCTGACCTACGATAACTGGAATATCATTCACATGTGCCTGACCGGCGACCAGAACCCGTTCAAACCCGTGGACGAGGCGGGCCTCAAGAAATTCCGGGGTACCGCGAAGACCATATTCGCCGGGGCAAAGCTGCTCACGGACGATCTGGTGGCGATGAACACGGCGCTGATCAACGGTGAGATCGACGCCTATTTCACCGGCGGCACCTACACTTCTTCACCTGCGCGCCTGGACGGTGCAACCAATGTCCGGGCCATCACCCCCAAGTCGGGTCCGGTCGACGGCAAGGGAGGGGTGGTCTGGGCCGAATTGACGTCCCCGGTGAACAATCCCGATCCGTCCGAGCTGGCGCCGGACTTCCTGGAGTTCGTTCAGCAGCCAGAGATCTGCAAAGTCGTGAGCTTTGCAGAAGGTACCTACAATCCGGTCGCACAGATGGGCAACCCGAAGGTGCTCGCGTTGTACAACAAGGACGAGCTGGACGCGATACAGTGGGACAGCCTGGACTATGAGCTCGAACGTTCGTTGGAGTACGATGTTGTCTCTTCGTACGACAAGCTGATCGAGATCTACAACGCGGAAAAACGCGCCTGATCTGCGGGTTCGATGGATGCTCCGGTCGGGTGCCTGATGCCCGGCCGGAGCGTTGACAACAACGTACCGGGTTTATTCACAATTCGCATGCAGTTGGACACTGTTCTTCGCCTCGAGTCCATCGTCAAGCGTTTCGGCAATTTCACGGCGTTGCGCGGTATTGACTTGGACATTCATGAAGGCGAGTTCCTGACCATCGTTGGACCCTCGGGGAGCGGCAAGACGACGCTCATCCGACTGCTGGTGGGAATTGACGAACCGACGGAAGGCCGGATCTGGCTGCGTGACAGGCGGATTGAAAAAGTACCCGCCAATCTGCGCCCTACCTGCATGGTGTTCCAGTCCCTGGCGCTGTTTCCGCATCGCACGGTGGGCGAGAACATCGAATTTTCACTCAAGATCCGTGGCGAGAACCCCAATCGTCGAAAGGAGAGGGCGCTGGAGCTTCTTGACCTCCTGCACCTGCCACGGAGTTTCTACGAGAAGCGCATACATCAGTGCTCCGGCGGCGAGGCCCAGCGTGTGGCGCTGGCCAGAGCGCTGGCGTTCGACCCGGAGATCCTGTTCTTCGACGAGCCGCTGTCCGCGCTCGATTTTCGTCTGCGCAAGAAGCTCGAGAAGGAGCTCAAGGACCTGCACGAGCGCACCGGCAAGACGTTTGTCTACATCACGCACAGCCTGGAGGAGGCCATGGTGATGTCGGATCGCATTGCGATCATGCGGGAGGGCGCCCTCGAGCAGATCGATGTTGCGGATGAGATCTATGTTCACCCGCGGACCGGTTTCGTGGCGGAGTTCATGGGGGAAGTAAACCTGTTCGATGTCGAGCGAACCGCATCCGGGGGCCTGCATGGCCGCGGCGTCGAGATTCACATCAACGGAGCGGATGCCGGTATTGATCTCGAGTTGTCGAAGGGCGAGCACGGCACGCTAATGGTGCGCCCCGAGTCGGTGCGCTTCCTGAGCCCCGGCCAGACCGCGGACTTGATCGTGCGCGGAATTCTGCGGGCGGACTACGCGCTTGGGTCGCGCATTCAATACAGGGTCGAGTCTGCGGGAGGCAGTGAGCTCACGGTGGAGAAGCTGAGGGAGGACCGGTTCACGGGGGGTATCGGCGACGAAGTAATGCTCGGATTCGATATCGAGAATGCGCATCTGATCAGAGAGAGTTGAGCGCCGTGGAAAGGTCAGACAGAAAGATCGGGTTCCTGAGCGCCACGCCAATCGGCCTTATTCTGCTGCTCAGCTTCGTCGCGCCGCTGCTGGTGGTGCTGCTGTTCTCCGTCATGCCTCAGAAGGTGTTTTCCCTGCTGTACGTGCCGGACTTCTCGGCCTACGGAGTGATCCTGGAGCAGGGCTACTACCGTTCGATGCTGTGGTCTCTGGGCATGGCGCTGGCCGCTACTATCCTGCTTTTCATCATATGCTGGCCGCTGGCCTTCGGCATGGCCAAGGTATTCAAGGGGTTCAGCCTGGTGATCACCATCGCCGTCGTGATCATGCTGTTCGTGTCGGAGAATATCCGACTGTTCGGCTGGGTGCTGACCCTGATGAAAGGCGGCCTGATCGAGGGGCACCTCAGGGCGTGGACCGGAGTGGGGTTCGACGGTCTGCTATACAACGTCCCCATCATCGTCTTTGGATTGGTGTATTCTTACTTTCCGTTCATGCTGTTTCCCCTGGTGCAGGGAATTGCCATGATTCCCGACGACGCACGTCAGGCAGCGGCGGACCTTGGTGCCACCCGCTGGCAGGTATTCTGGGAGGTGGACCTGCCGTTGTCGGCGCCGGGGATCGTGATCGGGTCGCTGCTGACGTTCGTCCTGTCGGCCGGAGCGATGGCGGAATCCAAGCTGCTCGGCGGCCAGGCCGTGATCGTGCTGGCGGACGAGATCGAGACGGCGTTCACGTACGGCCAGAACTGGCCGCTTGGATCGGCGCTGTCGATTGTCTTGATCCTGATCATCGGCTCGCTGGCCGTGTTCGGCGTCAGCCGGGTCGATCTCGACGAGATCATGGGACGGAGGCGCTGATGCGAAACAGCAAGGCAATGGTGGCGGCGCTTTACGCGTATGGCGTGCTGGCCATACTGCTTTTGTATCTGCCGTTGGTTTCGGTGGGGTTTGCCTCGATTTCGAAGGCGCGCTACCTGACCTTTCCCATCAGGGAGTACAGCTTCAAATGGTATGGGAAGGCCGTGGAGAGTTCGACAGTTCACGACCTGCTGTGGACTTCGTTGTCCATAGCCGCCATCGTCACGGTGGTATCTATGGTGGCCGGCTTCTTCGGCGCACTGGCGTTTGCCCGCTACCACTGGCGATTTCGCCGATTTTTCCAGAAGTTCATTCTGCTGCCCATCTTTTTCCCTCAAGGGGTCCTTGGCCTGGCCCTGCTGATGTGGTTCAACTCCCTCGGCATCATTCCCGACTGGAGAACGGCGGTAGTGGCGCATCTTGTGTGGATCTCTCCCATTGCAACCCTCATTATCGCTATCCGCGCCTACAGCTTTGACCCGGCACTGGAGGAAGCGGCGCGTGATATGGGTGCGTCCACCTGGATCGTGATTCGGGAAATCACGGGTCCGCTGCTGATGCCGGGCGTGGTTTCCGCAGGTCTGTTCGCTTTTCTACTGAGTTGGGGCAACTTCCCGTTGTCCCTGTTTACCACCGGAGCGGACTCGACCCTGCCAGAGTGGTTGTACGCCAGGATGGTCGGTGGATATTCACCCCTGGTGCCGACGCTGGGGGTGCTCTCCGTGGCGACGTCGTTGATTCTGCTGATCCTCGCGTTCGGCGTCTCATGGCTGTTCCGTGCGGTGCGCGATCATCAAATGCGGAACGGTTGAACAGAAGATAGGAGGTGCTTTCATGTTGACATCAATTAAAGGTCGTTCGGTGATTGTCACCGGCGGGTCCAAGGGCATCGGCAATGGTATAGCCCGGGTATTCGCGGAACAGGGCGCCAAGGTCATGATTGCCGCCAGAGGAGAGGAGGCCGGCGATGCCGCCGTAAAGGAGTTGCGTTCGGCCGGCGGCACCGCCGAGTTCTGCCAGTGCGACGTATCGGACTGGGATTCCGTGCAGAAAATGGTTGCGATCACCGCCGACTCCTTCGGAGGAGTCAACGTGGTATGCGCGAATGCAGGCGCGTTCCCCCAGACCAAGATGATCGATATGGATCCTTCGGAATGGGACCAGGTGCTGGCGACCAATTTGAAGAGCGCGTTCCTGTGCGTGAAAGCCGCCATACCGCAGTTCGAGAAGGCGGGAGGCGGCCGGGTGGTGCTGACCTCGTCCATCACCGGTCCCATCACGGGCTTTCCAGGCTGGTCCCACTACGGTGCGTCGAAGTCCGGCCAGCTCGGATTTCTCAGGACGGCGTGCATGGAGCTGTCCCGCTACAACGTCACCATCAACGCGGTGATGCCGGGCAATATCTACACCGAGGGTCTGCAGGATCTGGGACAGGACTATCTCGACACCATGGCGGCGTCGATTCCGCTCAAGCGGCTCGGCGACGTCAAGGACATCGGCTACGCCGCGTTGTTCTTCGCCTCGGACGAGGCAGCCTATATTACCGGGCAGACCATTGTTGTCGATGGCGGTCAGACGGTTCCGGAGTCGCTGGAGGCTCTCGAGGAAATCTGACCAATCCGTTCCCGATCAATACCGCGAGAGAACCATGTCGGATAGCGCTATTTCTCACGACGTCATGATCGAACGTCTGAATGTTCTCGCCAACCAGTCCCTAGGGCTGTGGGATCTCCCGGCGGGCGCCTCGGCACGCCTGATCAACGTATCGGAGAATGCAACATTTCTGGTCGAGACGCCCGACGGCTACAAGTCTATCCTGCGCATCCACCGGGAGAACTACCACACGCGCAACGCCATCCGCTGCGAGCATGCCTGGTCCAAGGCCCTGGGCAGGGAGGGTGGGGTACGGACGCCCCATATCATCCCGGGCCGGGACGGCAGCACTATCCAGACGGCGGCGGTTGAAGGGCTGCCCGGCGAGCGCCACATGGCGATGTTCGAGTTCGTCGCGGGGCACCATCCCGACGAAGGTGCCGACCACCTGGTGGAATCCTTCGAGGAACTGGGGGAGATGGCCGCGCTGACGCACAATCACTCCACGTCCTGGCGACGGCCCGCCAACTTCGAGCGGCTCACCTGGGACCTCGAGACCGTGTTCGGGCCGCACGCGTACTGGGGCGATTGGCGAGACGCGCCGAAGGTGACGGACGAGATCAAGCAGCTGCTGGGGCGGCTGCAGTCGGCGGTGGTGCGCCGCCTGAGGGAGTTCGGGAAGTCCCCCGAGCGCTTCGGGCTGATTCATGCGGACATGCGCCTCGCCAACCTGATTATCAGTGACGGCGAGACCCGGCTTATCGACTTCGACGACTGCGGCCTGGGCTGGTTCATGTACGACTTCGCCGCCGGTATCAGCTTCATCGAGGACCATCCTCAGATCCCGGACATGAAGAACGCCTGGGTGCGGGGATACCGGAAGCGCCGCGAGCTGCTGGACGCGGATGAGGCGGAGATCGATACCTTCGTCATGATGCGCCGGCTCGCCCTGCTGGCCTGGATCGGGTCGCACATCGAAGTCGACACCGCCAGGGAGCTGGCGCCGAACTTTGCGCCGGTCACTGCGCGGTTGGCCGAGGCGTTCCTCTCGAAGCACGACTAGGCCCCGTCCCGCAGCCGCGTTGCCCTGCGCGTCGTTATTGCGGTGGTTCGGCCGCGGCGACCGCCTGGATGTCAAGTCCCCTCCGTTACTGTCAAGCACCCGCAATGGGGCTGTGTCATCGTCGCATCCGCACCCCGAGACGGAACCATGAGCGAAGCCAAACTCGAATTTCTCGATCGTTCCAGAGCTTTCTGGAACCCTGGAAAGACACAGGACTGGCAGGACATGGGCGTAGACCTCGTCATCGACAGACGCGAGGGCTATTACATCTACGACATGGACGGCCGGCGGCTGATCGACCTTCATCTGAACGGCGGCACGTACAATCTCGGACACCGCCACCCCGAACTCGTGGAAGTGCTCAAGGCGGGAAGCGCGCGGTTCGACATGGGCAACCATCACTTCCCGGCGCTGGCGCGCACGGCTCTGGCCGAAGCGCTCGCCGCGTGCGCGCCATCCCCGGACATGGTCTACACCGCCTACGGATCAGGCGGCGGCGAAGCCGTCGACATCGCCATCAAGACCGCGCGCCACGCGACGCAGAAACGCAAGATCGTATCCATCGTCAAGGCGTACCACGGCCATACCGGCCTGGCGTTGAAGACCGGCGACGACCGTTTCTCCAAGCTCTTCCTTTCCGAGGACACGCAGCACGAGTTCGTGCAAGTTCCGTTCAACGACCTCAACGCCATGGAGGACGCTCTTCGAGGCCGGGACGTGGCCGCCGTGATTCTCGAGACCATACCGGCGACCTACGGCTTCCCGATGCCCGAGGAGGGCTATCTGCCTTCGGTGAAGAAGCTGTGCGAGAGATACGATGCCCTGTACATCGCCGACGAGGTGCAGACCGGTTTAATGCGCTGCGGGGAGATGTGGGCGTGCACCAAGTACGGCGTGGAGCCGGATATCATGGTCACCGGCAAAGGCATCGGCGGGGGGCTGTATCCCATTGCCTGCACCTGCATAGGCAAGCACTGCGGCGGCTGGCTCACCGAAGACGGATTCGGCCATATCTCCACGGGAGGCGGGGCCGAGTTGGGCTGCATCGTCGCCATGAAGGTTCTCGAGATCGTGCAGCGTCCGGAAGTACGCACCATGGTTCATTACATTTCCGACTACATGCGCGCCGGGCTGGAGAAGATCATGGAGGAGTATTCGGACTTCTTCATCGGCATCCGGCAGCACGGCGTGGTGATGGGCCTGGAGTTCAACCACGAGCAGGGGGCCAAGCCGGTGATGAAGCATCTGTACAACAACGGTGTCTGGGCCATCTTCTCCACGCTGGATCCCCGCGTGCTGCAGTTCAAGCCCGGTCTGCTCATGACCCAGGCGGACTGTGAGGAAGTCCTGCGGCGGGTCCAGATCGGCGTGGGCCTCGCCCGGGACGAGGTCATGGGCGGCCGCTACCGGCGGAGCGCATGATGGAACCGCAGGTTCGCAAGCTCGTGGATATTGCCGGCACCCAGGCGGCATTGACCGGGCAGGCCGAGATGGTGCTGGAGCGG
Organism: uncultured Gammaproteobacteria bacterium; assembly: GCA_963731035.1. Lineage (GTDB taxonomy): Bacteria > Pseudomonadota > Gammaproteobacteria > Arenicellales > JAANXG01 > JAANXG01. The sequence goes on from CAVSUY010000020.1 coordinate 26,621, forward strand.
GCGCGGTGGGCCGCGGAAATATTCCGCCGCTACGACCGCGATACGACCATGGCGATTGCCGATGCAGTGGCGGCGGCGGCGCACGAGCAGGCGGGCAGGTTCGCCGAGTGGGCCGTGGAGGAGACCGGTTTCGGGGTGGCCGCCCACAAGAAGCTGAAGAACGAAATGACGGCCCATCCGTTGGTCGATTTCTATCGGGACGACGATTTCGTGAATCCGCGCATCGACGAGGCACGGAAAATGGTCGAGATCCCGCGTCCGGCCGGGGTGATCCTGGCGCTGACGCCGTCGACCAATCCGATAGCCACGATTAATTATAAGGTCCTCATCTCCCTGATGACGCGCAATGCCATCGTCATGAGCCCGCATCCCGCGGCGCGCGAATGCAGCGTGGAGGCGGCACGCGTGCTGGCCGAGGCCGCCGTGGCCGCGGGAGCGCCGGACGGTGTCATACAGAGCATAGAGGAGCCGAGTATTCCTTTGGTCGAAGAGCTCATGGGGTCGCCCAAAACGTCGGTGATCCTGGCTACGGGCGGCACGGCAATGGTACGAGCCGCCTACAGGTCGTCCAACCCCGCCATAGGCGTGGGCCCGGGCAATGCACCGGTGTTCGTCGACTCCAGCGCGGAGGTCGACAAGGCGGCTCGGCGCATCGTGGAGTCGAAATCTTTCGATAACTCGGCCTTATGCACCAATGAAAGCGTGATCATCACGCTGCCGGAGGTCGACGCGCGCCTGCGCCAGTCCTTCAGGCAGGCGAAGGCCCATGTCTGCGACGAGGATGACGTCGAGCGGCTGCGCGGATACTTGTTTCACCAAAGAGGCTTCAATGTCGAGTGCGTCGGACGGGATGCTCTGTGGATCGCTCGCGAATGCGGCATACGGGTTCCGAACGACACCCTGGTGCTGTTGGCACCGATCAGCGCGGTCGGCATAGAGGAACCGCTCTCGCGCGAGAAGCTGTGCCCGGTGCTGGCGTACCATGTGGCGAAGAATCGCGGCCATGCCATCACTCAGGCCCGTGCGGTGCTTCGCCTGGCGGGTGCGGGACATTCCGCGGCGGTGCACGCCAGGGACGAGCAAGTGACCATGGCGTTCGCATCCGCGGTGGAGGCTTACAGGGTGGTCGTGAATGTACCGTGCACCCAGGGCGCCGCAGGGTTTCAGACCGCGCTGGCGCCGACGTTCACCGTGGGCACCGGCTTCTTCGGGCGCAGTTCCATCGGTGAGAACATCGGACCCAAGCATCTGGTGCATTGGACACGCCTCGCTTACAACTCGGATGCGTCGGAGCCGTTCGGCGACTATCGGGGATTGCGCTCGGAGCTTGCCGGCCCCCTGCCTCAGGCACCCTCCGACGGCGTGCCCGGATCGAGTGGATACCGGGCCCGGCGGGCGGAGGCGGCCCAGGGTGGCATCTCCAACGTAACCCGGGAAGAACTGCGCCGCATGATCGCGGAAGAGCTGCGCGCGGCGCTCAGGAAGTAGCGGTTCCCCATGGCCGATCTCAGATCCTTCATCTTCATAGACCAGCTGCAGCCGCAGACCATGGCCTACGTCGCGACGTGGATGCGCGGCTCACTCCCGCGCCGGAACATGGCCGCACAGATCATCGAAGTCGCCCCCGGTCTGGATATCGAAGCGCTGACCGACGTGGCGTTGAAGGGGGCGAACATCAAGGTCGGGCTGCTGGTGGTGGAGCGTCAGTACGGATACCTTGAGTTCCACTCCCGTTCAACGGCGGAGGTCAAGACAGGGGCGCAGGCTGTCCTGGATGCGCTCAAAGCGAAGGTCGAGGATGCCACGCCGCCTGAAATCCTGGGATCAAAGATAGTGACCCGGGTCGATCACCAGCATGCGTTCCTGATCAACAGGAACAAGCTGGGCTCCATGATTCTCGGGGGAGACTCCCTGTATCTGCTCGAATGCCGTCCGGCGTCGTATGCGATCCTGGCGTGCAACGAAGCGGAGAAGGAAGCAAACATCAAGGTGATCGACTATCGCATGATCGGGGCCAATGGCCGTCTTTATCTGGCGGGCGACGAGGCCGAGATGAGGAATGCGCGCAGCCGGGTCGAAGCCGTGCTGCGCGACGGGGGAGCCCGGTAGCGTATGTCCGAAGATCTGCGGCAGATGATCCGAAACCTCGTGCTCGAAGAACTCGCGTCCCAGGGAGCCGGCGCGGGGTCCGCGGCCTCCGCGAGCAGGCGGGAGGAAGTCGTCAGCATCAACTGCGACCAGGATCTCGCGAGGTTCGTGCAGCGTCTGTTGACCATGGCCAGGAATGACCGGGCGCGCGCCGATATCGAATCCGGCCGCCATGTATTCCGCCTGGGCCAGGGTGCCGGCGCCAGGACGCCGCCGGTCACGGGCGCACCGGGCCCCGGCAGCGGAAGGACCGCCAAGCTCCAGGGTGCCCTGGTGACCGAGAGGCAGGTACGTGGTCTGGCCGACGATGTCTCGATGGTCGAGGTTGGAAAGACTGTGCGCTTTACGCCGCTCGCCAGCGATGCATTGCGCCAGGCGGGGATCAAGATCAAGAGGATGACGAAATGATTCGTGGACGCGTAACGGGTCGCATTTGGTCGACCAAGCATGTCGAAACCATGCCCAATGGGGCTCTTTTGGAAGTCACGCTCGAAAGCGGCGGAGCCCTCATTGCACTGGACCCGCTGGGATGCGCCGAAGGCGAGGCCGTCCTGGTCACCCAGGGGTCCGTAGCGGCGGGCTATTTCACGAAGATCAAAGCACCCATCGACGCGTTGATCATCGGGTCGATCGATGAACAGAGTTGATCCGGACTACGGTATTCACTTGCAACCGGCCGGCAGGCCGAAACACCAGGAGACACAGCAATGTCCAATCACGCCATAGGTATGATAGAAACCCGCGGATACGTACCGGCGCTCGCCAGTGCTGATGCCATGGTCAAGGCCGCGAACGTCGAAATTGTATCGCGCAATGAAGTCGGGGGCGGTCTGGTTTCCGTCGTCATTGTGGGCGATGTAGGCGCCGTCAAGGCGGCAACGGAAGCGGGCTCCGAGGCGGCCAACCAGGTCGGCGAAGTCGTCGCCGTTCACGTGATTCCTCGCCCGCACCAGGATCTGAACAAGCACTTCAGCCTGACCGCCGGCAAGTGATTCGCTGCCGGCGAGCGGAGGCGGGATTGCCATGACTGAACTCAGGGTCTATCTGCCCATCCACGATCTGCAGCCGCAGTTTGCCGCCTATCTGAGCACGCCGCTCCGGGCTCGTGGATATCCGCCCTTCGAGGGTCAGCACAGCCTGATCATCGAGGTCTCGCCGGCGCTCGCCATACACCGCATCTCGGACCTGGCGCTGAAGGTGGCGCCGGACATGGAGCCCGGCATCCTGTTCACGGAGCGGCAGTTCGGGCTGCTCGAGCTCCACTCGTCGGACCGCGGCGAGCTGGATGCGGCGGGCAGGGCGATACTCGAGGGCATCGGCTCCAAGGCGACGGAACAGCTTACGCCGGACGTGTTGTTCGAGGACATCATCGAAAACCTGTCCGACCAGCACGCTATCATCCTGAACCGCTCCCGGTCCGCTTCCATGCTGGTTCCGGGCACTTCATTACTGCTCTATGAGATGAGCCCCGCGTTGTTCGCCTGTGTCGCGGCAAACGAGGCTGAGAGGGCGGCACCCAATGCCGTTCTCAATGACGTGCAGATGATGGGGGTGTCGGGGCGCGTGTTCATGTCCGGAGACACCGGCGACCTCGTCAAAGCGAGGGACGTCATTACCAAAACCCTGAAAGCGGTGAAAGGGCGAAGTATGTGAGCGACTGGAAGAACGCTTACCGATCCTTTTACTACGCCGAGGCGGAGGAACCCGCGGACCCGAAGCTGGCGCCCTCGGAGACGGCCCTGCTGGTCGTCGATATCCAGAACACCTACATGGAAGTGCCGGAGAAAACCGCGGAAGCCGGGCGCTGGGGCTCCTTCTTTCGCCGGATGAACAACGTAGTCATTCCAAACACGGTCGACCTGATAGACGCCTGCCGGGAGAGGGGCTGCGAGATCATCTTTGCCCGGATCGCCTGTTTGACCGAGGACGGACGTGACCGCTCGCTGAGCCAGAAGAAGCCCGGCTTCAATTACCTGCTGCTGCCCAAGGACCGTGAGGACAGCCAGCTGGTCCCACAGCTGGTACCACGGGGGGACGAGATAGTGGTCCTGAAGACCACGGACAGCGCCCTGACCGGCACGAACCTGCGCTTGATCCTCCACAACATCGGTATCAAGAACGTCGTTGTGGCGGGCATATTCACCGACCAGTGTGTCAGCAGCACCGTGCGCAGCCTGGCGGACGAGAGCTTCAACGTTCTGGTCGTGGAGGACTGCTGCGCCGCAGCAACCATGGAGCTGCACCAGCACGAGCTCGAGGTCATCAACATGATCTATTGTCACGTGGTCCAGTCCGAGGACATCGCGACATTTATCGCTAGTTGGCGCCGGGATGGCGGGGCGCCGTGATGTCTCCGGCGGTGGCGGCCGTCGATTCGCAGTGTGTCAGGGTGCTTCAAGCGCGCTGTAGCCCAGTGGGAATGCGAATATGGCGGCTATGGGCACGCGCCGGCAGTGCGGCGCTAACGCGGCGGACTACGTACGATCCCGCGAACGGTTTAGAATACGGGGCAGCCAAACAGGAGAGGATATGAAATGAGCATCAAACGAAACCACGTCGGCCCGCGTATGAGCCAGGCCGTGGTGCACGATTCCACGGTCTATGTGGCGGGGCAGGTCGCTCTGGGAGCGCCCGGTGCGTCAGTGGCGGACCAGACCCGGAACATCCTCGAGCGTATCGACGAATTGCTCGGCGAAGTTGGCAGCAGCAAGTCCAAGGCCTTGTCGGCGACCATCTGGCTCACCGACATGGCCGACTTCGACGAGATGAACGAGGTCTGGGACGCGTGGCTCGACCCGGAAAATCCGCCGGTTCGGGCTTGCGTCCAATCGCCGGCGCTGGCGGCGCCGCAGTTCACCGTCGAGATCATGGTGACGGCGGCCGTCTGAGGAGCGAGCGGAGCCGCGCGTGAGGGTGCTCGTGCTCGGCGGCGGCGTGATAGGCATTACCAGCGCCTATCACCTTGCCCGCGACGGCCACGAGGTGACGGTGGTCGACCGCCAGAGTCTGGCGGCTTCCGAGACCAGCTACGCCAACGCCGGGCTGGTCGCCCCGGCCCATGCTTACGCCTGGGCGTCGCCGAAGGCGCCCGGGATTCTCCTCAAGTCGCTGTTCGTGCCCGACCAGGCGCTGCGCCTGAAGCTGCGCGCCGACCCGCGCATGTGGTCCTGGTCCTGCTTGTTCCTGATGCAGTGCACCAACGAGCGCGCTCGGATCAATACCGTTCGCAAGCTCACGCTGTGCCTGTATTCCCTCGAAGCCCTGGACGACGTCGTACGCGACACGGGCGTCCAGTACGACGGCCTGCAGGGCGGCAACCTCTACGTCTATCGTAGTGAGAAGAGCTTTGTCGCGGGCATCGAACACACTGGAATCCTGCGTGATCAGGGCCTGGAGATGAGAGTGGTGTCGCGCGACGAGCTGCCGGATATTGAGCCGGCGCTGGCGTCGGTGAAGGAATTGATCGCCGGCGCGGTCTATTCGCCAACGGACCAGAGCGGCGACGCCAGGATGTTCACCCGCGGCCTCTCCGAGCACTGCAAGAGCAAAATGGGCGTCGAGTTCGCTTTCGACACGACCATTGAAGCCATCGATACCGACAGCGACCGGATCACGGGCGTCACAACCGACGGCGGGCGATTGGAAGCGGATCTTTATGTCATGGCCCTGGGCTGCGACAGCCCAATCGTCGGACGTCGTATCGGGCTTCGCCTTCCCATCTACCCGGTCAAGGGTTATTCCGTCACCGTGCCGCGCCGCCAGGACGGCACGGTGCCATGCATGGGCGGCGTGGACGAGGACAACCTGGTCGCCTATTGCCCGATGGGCGAGCGCGTTCGGTTTACGTCGACCGCGGAGTTCAGCGGCTACGATCGCAGTTACAAACCGGATGACTTCCGTGCCATGCTGCGCAGCGCCAAAGAGTTCTTTCCGAATGCGGCGGACTACGACAAGCCGGACTATTGGGCCGGACTCCGACCGATGACGCCTGAAGGGAACGCCTATCCTCGGTCAGGCACGCTACCGCAACCTGTTCCTCAACACGGGACATGGCCACATCGGCTGGACCATGTCTTGCGGTTCGGCCCGCGTCCTCGCGGACCTGGTGGCCGGGCGTAAGCCCGACATCGATCTCACCGGAATGACCTACGGGGGTTCCACATGAGCACTCAGACTTCCAGCACTCCCACCGTCGACTCACCGCTCGAGGTGGATCGGCAGAAGATGCCCTACGAGCTCGACGACGGGCTCGGCGTCCGCGGGCGCATCGGCCTCATCGTGCTCGCCACCGACCAGACCATCGAGCACGAGCTCCGCCAGATGCTCGACATCCCCGGGGTGGCCTTCTATGAGAGCCGCATCTACAACTCGGCGGAAATCACGCCACAAACGCTGGCGGACATGGAGGCGCGCATCGCCGAGGCCACGCGCCTGATCGTTCCGAACATCTCTCTGGACGTGGTGGCCTACGCCTGCACCTCGGGCGCCATGGTCATCGGCGAGGACAAGGTCCATGCGCGGATCCGCGAGGCGCGGCCCGGCATCGCCTGCACCACGCCCATGGAAGCGACCCTGGCCGCATTCCGAGCGCTCGGCGCCGAACGCATATGCCTGGTGGCGCCCTACGCCGACGAGATTAATCGCTCCATGCGCCGTTACATCGTCGACAGCGGTTTCCAGGTGCCGATCATGGGCTCGTGGAACATCACCGACGACGGCAAGGTGGCGCGCTTGTCCGCCGATACCGTGCGCCGCGCGGCCGTGGAGCTCGCCGCCGGCACGGACGTGGACGCAGTGTTCGTGGCCTGCACCAGCATCCGGCTGGCGGAGTCGGTGGAATCGCTGGAGAGAGAGATCGGCAAGCCCGTTCTGTCCAGCAATCATGCCACCGCATGGCATTGCCTGCGGCTCGCGGGCTACGACGACGAGGTTTCCGGTTTCGGCAAGTTGTTCCGGACCGCCCTTGCCCGCGGCGCGTAGACCCGCAAGACGGTGAACCCCGGATTGTAGGAGCGACTTCAGTCGCGATTGCCGGTCAAGGTACAACCGCCAACCTCGGCAATCGCGACTGAAGTCGCTCCTACAATCCGAGGGCGACGTATCGGATCACCGGTGCATGGACCTTCCCGGGGCGCTTCCCAGCGAAAGGGGCGAGAGGGTATGATCGCTGCCGGAAAGCGAGTCGGAAGCGGCGCCACGAGCCCGACCCGAAACCTGAATCCCGCACGGAACCGGCAACCCGCGCGGCGCAAGTGCCGCCGAACAACAATCAGCGTTGAGGAGTGTATCCATGCAAGGTGCAGGCGAATCCGCGCTCGAAAAGCGCATGCTGATCGGCTCCACCTCGGTCGAAGGGCAGGGGGAAGCCGAGCAGATCCTGAGTCCCTTCAGCGGCGAGGTCATCGGCGAGATACCGGAAGCGTCACCTCAGCAAGTGGAAGAGGCCGTCGCTGCCGCACGCAAGGCTTTCCCATCCTGGTCGCGGCGCACACCGAGGGACCGTTCCGTGGCCCTCATGAAGCTGGCGGACCTGATCGAAGAACGGGCCGACGAGTTCGTCCGGCTCGAGTCCCTCAATTGCGGTAAGCCGGCCCATCTGGTTGCCGCCGAAGAGGTCCCGGGAACCGTCGACGTCCTGCGGTTCTTCGCCGGCGCCGCGCGCTGCATGCAAGGCAGCGCCGCCGGTGAATACCTGGAAGGGTACACGTCGATGGTGCGCCGCGATCCCGTCGGCGTGGTGGCATCGATCGCGCCCTGGAACTATCCTCTCATGATGGCCGGCTGGAAGCTGGGACCGGCGCTGGCCGCGGGAAACACCGTTGTGCTCAAACCTTCCGAGCAGACGCCGCTCACGGCATTACTTCTGGCGCGACTGGTTGGGGATGCGCTTCCCGAGGGCGTCTTGAACATCATCACCGGACGCGGCGAGACCGTGGGCGACAAGCTGGTGAATCATCCCGGCGTGGACATGATCTCGCTGACCGGCGACGTCGCCACCGGCAGGAAAATCCTGACTGCCGCCTCGAAGGGCGTGAAGCGCACCCACCTGGAGCTTGGGGGCAAGGCCCCGGTGGTGGTTTTCGATGATGCGGACCTTGAAGCGGTTATCGACGGCCTGCGCACCTTCGGCTATTTCAATGCCGGCCAGGACTGCACCGCCGCCTGTCGTGTCTACGCCGGCAAGAAGGTCTACGACAAGCTCGTCTCCGGACTGACCAGCGCCGTGTCCAGCATCGCTTACGGGCAGCAAAGTGATGAAGCCAACGAGATTCCCCCGCTCATCTCCAAGTCCCAGCGCGAGCGCGTGGCCGGTTTCGTCGAGCGCGCCGCCGCTCTTGGTCATGTCGAGGTCACCACCGGCGGCAAGGTGGCCGGCGGCGGCGGGTATTTCTACGAGCCGACCGTAGTCGCCGGCGCCCGCCAGGAAGATGAGATCGTGCGGCGGGAAGTCTTCGGACCGGTCGTTTCGGTGACGCCGTTCGACGATGTCGACACCGCTGTGGCCTGGGCCAACGACTCAGACTATGGCCTGGCCTCGTCTGTCTGGAGCCAGGACGTGGGCCGTGCCATGGAGACGGCGGCTCGGTTGCGCTACGGCTGCACCTGGGTGAACTGTCATTTCATGCTTTGCAGCGAGATGCCGCACGGCGGCCTGAAGCAGTCCGGCTACGGCAAGGACATGTCGACATACTCGCTGGAAGACTACACGGCTGTCCGGCACGTGATGGTCAAGCTTTAGTGAAGCCGGCGATGGCCGACCGCGCTGCGGACGAGCCCGAACTGGAGGCGGCCCCCGTGCCGGGAAGCGCCCAGACCGATTCCATCGTCCGACTGCGTGGCGTGCGCAAGGACTATGACGACACTGTGGCCGTGGCCCACCTCGATCTCGAGATTCGACGGGGTGAGTTTTTCACGCTGCTCGGTCCGTCCGGTTCCGGGAAGACCACCACGCTGCGTCTGATCGCCGGTTTCGAGCGTCCCACCCACGGCCATGTCGAGATAGACGGCATCGACGTCACCAGCCTGCCGCCCTATGACCGCGACATCAACACGATCTTCCAGGACTACGCGCTGTTTCCGCACATGACCGTAACCGAGAACCTCGCTTACGGCCTGAAGGCGAAGCGCGTGCCCCGGCAGGAGATACCAGGCCGCGTCGACGAGGCGCTGCGCACTGTGCGCCTTCAGAGCTACGGCGGACGCAACCCGGCCCAACTCTCCGGGGGCCAGCGCCAGCGCGTGGCCCTGGCCCGGGCGATCGTGAACCAGCCGCGTGTGCTGCTGCTGGACGAGCCGCTGGGCGCGCTGGATCTTAAGCTGCGCCAGGAGATGCAGCACGAGCTCAAACGCATCCAGCATGAGATCAACATCACGTTCCTGTATGTCACCCACGATCAGGAAGAAGCGCTGACCATGAGCGACCGCATCGCGGTGTTCAATGAAGGGCAGGTCGAGCAGACCGGCGAGCCGGTGGCGCTGTACGAGGAGCCGGCCACGGAGTTCGTTGCGAACTTCCTGGGCACATCGAACCTGATCGAGCGGGGCGGCCGCCGCCTCATGATCCGCCCCGAAAAGATCCGCCTGGGCGTTTTCGACCAGGCGGTGGACCGGATCTTCGACGAGTCGGACTGGCACATCGAAACCGGCAAGCTGCGCGAGATCGAGTTCGTAGGCATGTACTCGCGCTACCTCGTCGAGCTGAACGATGGTATCGAGGTGCTGGTCTACGAGCAGAATCTTTCCGGCTTTTCCGTCCGTGAGCGGGTCGCTCCCGGGCAAAACGTGCAACTGGCCTGGCGCCGCGACAGCGTCTATTCGCTGCCGGACCGGTCACCCTGAAAGAGGAGGGGATAGCAACGATGAACTCGAAACAAACCCGCCGTATCCGCAACACGCTGGCGTCCGGGGCCGCTGTCGCCCTGCTTGGCTTTGCCGCGCCGGGCTTCTCGGCCCCTGTCGCACCCCACTATCCGTCCAAGATTGGTGCGGGGGAAGGCCAGCTCAACATCGTCGCCTGGGAAGGCTACGCCCAGGACGACTGGGTCAAGCCCTTCGAAGAGAAGACCGGCTGCCAGGTGAACCGCAAGTACGCCGGATCCTCGGACGAGATGGTCGCCCTGATGCGCCAAGGCGGCGGCAGCGAGTATGACCTCGTGTCCGCCTCCGGCGACGCGTCGCTACGGCTGATCTATGGCGGAGACGTCCAGCCGATCAACGTCGACCTGATCCCGGACTTCGCTAACTTCCTGGAACAGCTCAAGTCGCCGCCGCACAACACCATCAACGGCGTGCACTACGGTCTGTCGTACGAGTGGGGCCCGAACACGCTGCTGTACAACACCGAGAAAGTCAGCGGCAAGCCGGACAGCTGGAGCGCCATCTACAGCGACAAGTACAAGGGCAAGATCACCGTGCCCGACAATCCGATCCAGATCGCGGACGCGGCACTGTACCTGATGGCGCAGAAGCCGGAGCTCGGCATCACGGATCCCTACGAGCTGACCCGCAAGCAGCTCGACGCCGTGGTCGTCCTTCTCAAGCAGCAGCGGGCCCTGATCAAGAAGTACTGGGCGCTCGCCTCCGACGAAATCGAGCTGTTCAAGAACGGCGACGTAGTCATCGGTGCGTCCTGGCCGTACCAGACCAACACCTTGCAGAACGACGGCGTACCGGTGGAGGACACCATTCCGAAGGAAGGGGCCACAGGCTGGGCGGACAGCTGGATGCTGTCGGAGAAATCGGAGCATGTGAACTGCGCGTACATGTTCATGAAGTACGTGTCCACACCCAGCGTGCAGGCGCAGCAAGCGCTGTATTTCGGCGAGACGCCGGCCAACAAGAATGCCTGCGAAGAGATGAACAAGATGGAGGCGGGCTCGTGCGAGAAGTGGCACCTGAACGCGCCGGCCTCGTACTTCAACCAGATCAAGTTCTGGAAAACGCCGCGCGCCGAATGCGGCGGCGGGGAGTGCACCGGCTACCAGGACTGGCTGCGCGCCTGGCAGGAGGTCAAGGGCTGAGGATTCCCGCTCCCCGCATATCGGGCGTCAGCCCGACAAAGCGATCGAGAGAGCCGCGGCGCCTGCCATCACACGGGCAGGCGCCGCGTGCATGCCTTCGCAATGACGGGGTGGTTGGGGGGCTGGCCGAGATCCTGAGCCCATGAGTGCGTCTCAACTCGTGCACCAGGGAGACCGTCCCCCGATCGCGCAGGCGCTGCGCCGCTTCTCCGCGTTGCTGTGGCGCCGGCCCCGCGTCGCCGCAGCGATGCTGCTCGCACCGCCCATGGGCTGGTTCCTCCTGGTCTACGTGTCCGCCCTCGGCATCCTGTTCCTGTCGTCCTTCTGGCGCGTCGACGAGTTCACCGGCGAGATCATCCACAAATGGGGCCTGCACAACTTCGAAATTCTCGCCGCCAGCGAGACCTATCGCACCATCGCGCTGCGCACTATCGGTATCGCGGCGGCGGTTACCATCACCGATATCATTTTGGCGTTCCCCTGTGCTTACTTCATGGTGCGCATCGCCGGTCCGCGCCTGCGCGCCACGCTGTTCGCCCTGGTGCTGCTGCCGCTCTGGTCCAGCTACATCGCTCGTGTTTACGCCTGGCGCCTCATCCTCGCCCACGATGGCGCGTTGAACTGGGCCCTGGAACAGTTCGGGCTGCCGCCGGCAAATATCGGTTTCACCAACACCGCCATGTGGATCGTGTTTTCCTACATCTGGCTGCCCTTTATGATCACGCCGATCTACGCCGCGATCGAACGCGTGCCGGGGTCGCTGTTCGAGGCCTCCCAGGATCTCGGGGCGCGCGGTTTCCGCACGTTCCGGAAGGTGACCCTGCCGCTGGTCGTGCCCGGCGTGATCGCAGGCTCGATCTTCACCTTTTCCCTGACCCTGGGTGACTACATCACGCCCATCCTGGTGGGTGGGCCCGGCTCGTCCTTCATTGGCAACGTGGTGTATTCCAACGTCGGCATTGCGAACAACGTGCCGTTCGCCGCCGCCTTTGCCACCATCCCTGCCATCGTTATGGTGATCTACCTGCTGACGGCGCGGCGTCTGGGCGCCTTCGAGATGATGTAGGGGGCACAGGAGTGGAAAGCACCGCAACCAAATGGGCTCTCGGGATCTGGACCGCACTGGTGGTCGCGTTCCTGTTCATTCCGATCGGCATCATCATCGTCTACGCGTTCAATACGTCGAATATCCAGAGCTGGCCGATCGCCGGCTTCTCCCTCAAGTGGTTTCCCTCGGCCTGGGCCAACGAAGAGATCCGCGAGGCCTTGTGGCTTTCGATCAAGGCGGCGCTGCTCGCTACGTCCATCGCCGTGCTGTTGGGCTCGGCGGCGGCCTTCGCGGTCCACCGCTTCAGGTTCTTCGGGCGGGAAACGGTCTCCTTCGTTGTCGTGCTGCCCATCGCACTGCCCGGGGTCATCACCGGCATCGCTCTGAACTCGTTCTTCGGTTTCTGGAGCATAGGTCTTTCGTACTGGACTATCGTCATCGGCCACGCGACCTTCTGCATCGTTATCGTCTATAACAACGTCATCGCCCGCCTGCGTCGCATTTCGGGCTCGCTTCGCGAAGCGAGCATGGACCTGGGCGCGGACACTTTTCTTACCTTCCGGCGAGTGACTCTGCCCATGCTGTCGACCGCTTTGATCTCCGGCGCACTGCTGGCCTTCGCGCTGTCGCTGGACGAGGTTATCGTCACCACCTTCACCGCCGGCGCCCAGAATACCCTCCCGCTGTGGATCTTCGGCGCCATCCGCCTGGGTCAGCGCCTGCCGGAGGTCAATGTTGTCGTCTCCGCCGTGATGTTGGTGACCCTGGTGCCCGTGCTCTTGTCCTACCGGATCATGAACCGTTCTCCCGCGGACACGGGTAAGTAGCACACCCACTCTTGCCGGCGTGACTCTTCCGTGCGGGAGAAGGGCGGGTGAGGGCCGTGTTGCCGGCGTTGCCCGAGCCGCGATCGCCTCGGAACGCCGTCCAAACCGTCATTGCGAGGAGCAAAGCGACGCAGCAATCCGGGGCGGTCTGAATTGCCGCGGCCGTTCGGGTCTCGCAATGACGAGGGCTGATGCCGCTGCGTGGTGACTCCGGCCGCGAATTGGCGGGTTGTCCCGCTCCAATGCATGCTCTTCGCGGACTGTGACTCAATGGATAGGTCGCTGGATGCCTTGTTCGTGAATTCGAACTCGTCGGAGAAGACATATCAGGCGCTGGTCGCGGACTATTCGGAAATCGAGCCGCCGACCTGGGCCTTGTTGCTGGCCGGGTCCTGTCGGTCCAGCGGCTTCGGCGTGGGAATCCTGGACTGTGACGCCGAGCGCCTTGAACACCTTTCGCAGGAGAACGGCTGGATCGTCAGCGGAATTCTCCTTCCGGAGCTTTTTGCAGCAATTCAGGAAACCGATCTGCACCTCCGCGTCGAGCTCGCTATACGTCTCGTAAGCGCACAGTATCTCGCCGGGGTCACCTTCGGCGATCGACTCGCCGCGCTCGATCCATAGAACGCGGCTCGTCAGCTCACGAATCGATTCGGCGTCGTGGGAGACCAGGACCATGGACTTGTCGGCAGTCAGCTTGTGTGCCAGCGCCCCGCGGGACTTGCGCTGGAACTCGGAATCGCCAACGCCGAGCATCTTGTCGATGAGCAGGATATCGGGCTCCGGTTGAGCTGCCACGGAAAACCACAGCCTGGCGCGCATGCCCGTGGAGTAGGTGTGGAGAGGATAGTCGATGACCTCCTCCAGCTCGGCGAAGGCGATGATTTCGTCCAGGCGTGCCTCCACCTGCCGGCGACGGAACCCCGGCAACCGGCCGCTGACGATGGCATTGTCCCGTTCGCAATGCATCGAACCGGGCCCGCTCGAGAAAGCCCGTGCCGTAGATCCACAAAAAGACCAGTAGCAGCGCGAACACGAACGCGAACTTGACTGCGTCCATCGTGATCTCGACCGCCGGAAAGATTTCCTTGGGAAGATCTATCTGACACATGACCTGCCCGTTGCCGTGAATGGTGCGCATGCCATGGGAAATGGAATTGCCGAACCACTCCCAGGTCACCAAGCCCACGAGCAGGAAAGGAACAAAATTCTCCATCGGGCGGGGCGGGCTCGTGCCGCACCACCGAGGATACGACACGGGCAATGGATGCGCTCGCTGAGTCATTGGGCGTCCGGTAGGCGCCGGATCATCGGGTTGCCTCGCCGACGGCTCCTGACCCCAAAATCTATGCATATAGGGCGTCAGTTCTAATCAGCGATGCGCTATCCTACCCGCCTGTTTCGGGGGAGACCCAGCAAAGGATGCCGGATTTGTCTTGAGAGGTCGCTTGTCGTCGCCTTAACCTTGTTATATTTCTCAGAACATGAAACATATTGAACGGGCGCGCGCCACATGTACTGTTGTGTCACTACTTGCGTTGTATCAGGTGGCCGGTGTGGGCGAGTCAAGTTCACCGATTTTGGCGGATGAGGCGAAGCACAACGCCCAACCGGCGGTGACCCTGATTGACGTGACGTCGCTCAAAGACCCCCGCAGGACCTACGCGCGCTGCGGCGAGCAACGCGAGGGAACACTGGTAGTCGGTTCTTTGTCAGATGCCGGAGGCACACCATGGTGCAATGGCCGTCCTACATATTGGCTTGTGGGTCATCAGCCTGAAAATGAAGCCCCTTTCTGCTTCGACGCGCATGAAAAACAGTGGTTTCCCAGGTACGAGTCATCCCTCGACACCATCGACAAAGACAACGACAACAAACAAATAGATCTCAGATCCAACAAAAAGACGCCCAATTTAGACCGCCATGACTGCGTTAAACTGGATGTCAACGGTGACAATATAGACGACATCGTATGCGTGCTCGGTGCATACAAAGGCATGGGAGGCGCGTACAACGAGCTTTATTTCACCAGTTCGGTGAATAATCGCCTGGAAAAACAGAGGAACCACGGGCTATGGAAGTACCTGAATATGCGCACCCGCTTCATGGTGGCGCTAAGGTCTCCCGATTCCAAAGGCAAGAAGAACCTGATTTTCATCGCCACCAAGGCGAAGGAGCGCAGGGACGGCAAACCGAATCAACACCGAATGTTTAGGGTCGTTGAGCGACCACCATATTTTGAGGAAATTGCAGGACCCTGGGTTGACTATGGGTATATTCCCGTGTGCGTAGTTGCCGGGGACGTCAACAGTGATGGAATCGATGACCTGGTTGCGTGTGGAGGTACTCGCAGAAAAAACGATGGTTCAAGGATTTATATTCAAGACCACGCTGGTGATTGGCGAGCTGTGTCGGATCGGCATTTGGAATTGTCGCATGCGAACGCGCATGGCTGGAGAAACGTCCGCATCGTGGACATCAACAAAGACGGCCTGAATGACCTTGCCGTCGTTGGGGAAGCTAAGAACGGCAAGCACTATCTGCGAATATTTGAAGGCATCCGATCGGATGCTGATGAGCCCGCAAACGAGTATACGGCACCATGGATTCGATTCGATCAGCCAGTCTTCGAAGCAGATCTGGATTATGCGAGCCCAGACCTGGAGTTCTTTGATTTCAATGCTGATGGAATTCTGGATCTGTACGTTGTTCAAGTAGACGAATCGCATGGATATTGCGCCGGAAACGCTGATAAGTCTTTGTGGGGCCTTACACCTCCTCGGGATACTGCTCCGGATTTGTTGTTTCAAGGCCGAGGAGACTTCGAATTCCGCGACCCGATATACATGACGCATAGTTTGCCGGGCTGCGGAAACATCGTCGAGCGTTTTGGTGGCGACTATGCCCAAGCGCTTGTCCTGGCGCAAGGGACTCGTAGTCGACCGGGATACAACGTACTTCTAACCTGGGAGGGTTCTAAATTCCAACCGCCGGCCGCGGATAGTTCCCACTCCCCGGGCCGGGAGCTCGGAGTGGATTGTGGCAAGTGACCAATAATCCATTGGCTTTTAGTGCCTACCCGGCTGTCCTTCCAGTTCAGTCGGTGTCAACCTGTTGTACGTCAACGTCCATCCACAACCAGGAACGCGATTTCCGACGCGTTTATTCTACGGGAATCATACGCAGCCAACTTTCGATGGCATCTGGTATCGCGAACGGGATCGATGATCCTTCGACGCAAGTTTCCAGTCGATGTCTACCGGCCTATTTACACACGATCGGCATTTTGGAGATCGGCCGCCGCGACTAGTTGTCGTCTCCTAGTTTTTGGTTTCGCTCCTTTTCTTTCCTTTCTTTTTCTTCTTTGTGTAGCTATCGGGCAAACCAGCCACCCATATATTTATTTTCTTTCTCAATCGAGCTACTACATCCGGATATCTTTCCACGACATTCTCGACCTCCGTTGGATCTTTTGACAGGTCATAGAGTTCAGGCAAAGATGCTGCGCCGTGCGGCATATAAAACTTCCAGTTTCCCTCGCGCATTACAGCCTCAGAGGCTTTCGAAGATAGCTTCCAGAACAAAGGCTTTCCGCGGGGGCGGCTCTTGTTCAACCAAATATCGGAAATGTCTTGCCCGTCCAAATCAGCCGGAAATGTCGCTATTCCAGCCAATGCCCCAAGTGTCGGAAGCCAGTCGATAAACGAGGTTATACTCTCGGTATCGACGCGGCCGGCCTCTATTTTTCCAGGCCAGCGGATAATAAAGGGTACTCGAATTCCACCTTCCTTGAATTCGTGTTTACCACCGCTCAGCTTGCCGGCGTAGCCAAGCATGTTTCCTGAATATGCCTCTTCGCGGTTGCGACTCAACTTGATCGGTGCAGGACCATTGTCGCTGGAGAATACGAGAATGGTGTTATTGTTCAAGCCAAGTTCGTCGATTACTTTCATGATTTTTCCCACGTTGACGTCGATCGAGTAGACCTGAGCCATGTATGTACGCATGGAAGCGTCAAGGTCGCAGCCGATTTGAAGACACTTGTCGAATTTCGTCTGCATGGTTGCGGAAAAATCGGCACGGTTAACGTGTAGAGAAGAAAAGTGTTTCACAAGCAGGGGTAATTCTCGCACCGGAAAGTGGGGGCTATGAATCCATATATTTACGTAGAAAGGTTTGTCAGCGTTTTCCCTGATAAACCTGCTGGCCGCGTCGAAAATGGCGACGTCTCGGCCCTCCGGGTTGGTGTCTGAAGACTCTATCACTCGCACTTTATCGATGCCATAGGTGCCGTCGACTTCTGAACTGACCGGGCCGATATGCCATTTTCCGAAGTGACCGGTGGCGTAACCATGTTTGTTGAGCAAGCTGGTTATAGTCTCGCGGCCTCCAAACCCATAGTATTCGGGGTACTTTTCGTAACGCGCCGGGTAGATGCCTGTCATCAGCCCGGTTCGGCTCGGAACACAGGTGTTTCCCGTCACGTAGTGTTGTTTGAAAACAGCCCCCTCGGCGGCTAACCGGTCCAGGTTCGGTGTGACCGCATAGGGGTGCCCATACGGGCCTATGTCGGCGTAGCCGAGATCGTCGGCAAATATGAGAACGACATTAGGCGGACGGTCTGATGCGGCGGGCGAGTCTTTTACGAAGGCTGCGCCGACGAGCAAAGAAAACGCTAAGTACGCGATCGCGAGTTTGTATTGCATGGTTTTGAGGATGGTCCGAATAAGTGTGGTATAGAGCGGGTCGTGTGATGGCGTCTAGACGAACCCAATTATGGCTTCCGACTGATACCTGGCCCTATCACGAATATTGATAGTAGCCGTTATATGTCGGGGGTGAAAGACGCTTCTCTGGATGCACCCTGACGATCTCCGTATCGATTGCAGTCTGCTGTCCAAACAATCCAATCCCGAGGTATTTGCCTTGGCCACATCGGTCAGCATGCCACCACAACCGGGGATATGACACCCCTCGTTCAATGACCGCTTTGCGGACTCGGCCCCTCCAACTTTGCTCTGCGTGTGCAACATGCCGCCGCGCGGTCGGGTCATCGGCTCGCCGCGTGCTTGCGTCGGGCCCGCGTTTACAACCGCCGCCTGTAGTTATACTATCGGATCCTCTGTGAAGTGTGGCTTGCAGGGCGAAACCAGTCGGTGGCCTCGCAGCTGCCTATGGCCGAATCGTTCCACGTGCGCGGAAAACCCGTAGTTATTTGAATCAGCACGGGTTCGGCGTATATTCCCAATCAGTAGAAGAAAATATCATCGCCCTCGCAGCCACTGTATAAGAATAGGGCCACGTACGAACAGTGGAATAAGTAAACCAGCCGGCTGGGCTACACGGCCTGAGTGCCCGAAGCACGCCGGCCGCCGACGCATCGACATGTTCTTATCAGTCTCAATCGGCTCCGCAGGGCTAAGGAGAATCGGGACCATAGCCTCAAAGCGAAGAATGTACCGAGCGCATGGTCTGGTAGGGCTGCTGGGCCTCGTCTACATGTCGATCCACTTGTTCTGGGACGCCGTGAAACCTCAGCTGCGGCTGGTGCTGGCCCACGGGTTGTTCAACACAATGTTTACCGTCGCTGCCCTGTTTTTGCTCGTACCGATGATTAAGTCGGTGTCGCGCGGGAGCAGCGAACTGGGGCTCGGACCGGTGACGATCCATGCCAGTGCGATCGTGTTCGTATCGATTCTGATACTTTCCGTGATACTTCTGGGTGCCGCGCTGCGCAGTGACTACCGTGCTCACATTATCACGCTCGAGATCCAGAGCACGATCATCGCGAAGAGTGCCACCATGGCTCTGGTCGCGCTGCTCAAACTTCCACCCGAGCGGCGTACCCGGATAGCGGTACGGGCATTGACCGGGTCCGTCGCCAGCTCCGCCGGGTTCATGATGCGCAAGGTCGCTTCCGTAGGCTCTGGGGTCGTGAAAATGCCCTTCTTGTTCGTCGTGCTGCTCTGGATTCAACCCTTGCTGACCGTCATCGCGGCCTTCGCAATCGTTCCCGTCCTTGCTCTGTACTCGCGATCGATCCGGCGCATCGCGGTCACGGTGCAACACCGGAAGGCCCACGGGCAGAAAAGCAGTGACGACGTGAATGAAATCGTCGATACGCTTCAAGAACCCTCGACCACGGCAGCGGACGTGGAATCGAAAGGCCGTTTATTGATCGACGACAGCTCCCTCGGAGAGAGCGTCCGATTGAAGGAATTGATACGTCGCGAAAGAAGGCGCGGACCGACCACCATCGCATCCGCCTTCCCAATGCTGCTCGCCGTCCTGGCCGTCGCCGCGTACGTATTCGGCATGTTCGAAGGCAGTAGTGAATGGATATTTGTATACGTGATGGTACTGCGACACCTCGTCGGTGTCGTCCAGGGACTGTCCGCATCGATGATCGCCGTGGCACGCTTCCAGGATAACCTTGTTTGTTTGTTCGACCTGCTGTCAGGCGAACCCGATCCTGGGTGCTACTTCTTTAATGCAGGCGAGGGTCGTTTCTACGATGACGAAGACGACGAGGATGACGAAGACGACTGATATGCGTGCTCGCACGATACCGTTTTCGGTGCGCCGAGTGGAGCGTGAACCTTCGTGTCTGTCTCGCGACCGAAGAGGACGTGCACGTCGTGCGCCGGCGCGCCCACCCACGACGCCGAGCCCGTCAGTCATCCGGTCCCCGGCCAAGCTGACGGCCGGCCAGGTCCCGTAGATGCCCGCGGCTAGAGCAAACACGCCACCTTCGGGAGCGCGCATCCCGACCGTCCACATCGGCATGCCGAAGACCGCGACCAAGACGCTGCAGTGGCGAATCTTCAGCCAGCACAGCGAGATCTACTACCTAGGCCGGTACGACGGTCCGCAATTTCGCAAGCAGTACCGAAAATTGGACGCGTGCCGTGACGCTCGAGTGCAGGAACTGATGCGCGAAATCGCCTACACTCGATTTCGAACCCCCGACCTCGACCGTTGCAAAGTGCTCGCTGCTGAGGTGCTCGCGCCCGCGGCGGAGCGAGACCTCGTGCCGGTCTGGTCATGGGAGTCATATTCTACCGATATGCTCGCCAACCGGCGGATACGGGCGCGAAACCTCAAGCAGGTTTTCGGCGACGCAAACATCGTCATCACCATACGGCACCCGGTAGACCTCCTGGAATCGGCGTTTCTGCAACAACTGAAACGTGACAACGTGGGCCCCGGCGCCAGTCGAACGCGCGGGGTGTTCTACTGCACGATCAATGAATGGCTGCAACGCGAATTGAAACGGGAAGTCGCACACCACCTTGAGTATGCGGAAACCATCAAATATTACTTGCAGACTTTCGGCCGTCAACGCATGCACGTTCTGCTGTTTGAGGACTTGCGCCGCGACAGCGCGGCATTTTTTTCCCGGGTCTGTCATATTGTCGGCGTTTCGCCGGATGAAGGCATAAGGCTTGTTTCCCGTGAACAAGACAACACCGCCTGGACGCAAACGCAATTGGATCTGCTCCTGAAGATAAAGAGCTCGTGGCTCGAGTCTATGCGCTATCGGTTTGCGAAACGCAAGCAGCGTCGAAAGCTGCTCGGGCTCGATTGCTTCGGAGTGCCGGAAGTCGCCGGACCACGAGCCGAACTTGGTACCACGAACGAATGGCGTGACCGGATTCTGGAACTGACCCTCGACGGCAACCGCTGGTTGTCTGAGACGTTCGATCTGCGATTGCAGGAATACGGGTATCTGAAATGACCATGAAACTGGTGCTGCACGTCGGGCTGCAGAAAACCGCGACATCGACCCTGCAAAGAGCGGTGTTCACGCAGCATTCGGATATTTTCTACCTTGGAAAGGATCGACGATCCGCCGTCGACAAAGGGTGTCGTAACCGAGAAGTCTACGATTTACTAACGCCCGCGATTTGGAATAAGGGGCGTACGTTTGACGTCGAGAGACTGCGCAAGGGAGTGAACGAACTAATCGCGCCAGGAGCCGGGGAAAAGGTTGTAACGATCGGTTCCTGGGAAGCGCTGGGCAATATCAGTACCCGCGGGTTCACCGAAATGTTACGTCGACTCGCCGTCCTGTTCGGTGATGTTCGCGTGGTAATTTGCCTGAGGAAACCCGTGAACTGGCTGCAATCCCTCTACTTGCAGGAGCTCAAAGGACAATTCAGGAAACGCAACCGACGGCATCTGGGGTTCAATACGTACGTCGAATTCGAAAAGTGGTTGGAACTCAAAGGTGGGTGGACAAGCGAACCCGGTGGCATGCTCCGTTACGGTGACAACATTCGTGCAGCGAGCGAGCTTCTCGGCAAGGATCGTGTCGGTGTGTTCGTGTTCGAAGAGTTGCTGGCGGATCCGGCTGCGTACTACACCGGGATTTGCGAGTTTCTCGGCATCGACGTTGACGAGGCGCTCCGCCTGAGCCACGGCAAGGTGTTCAATCGCTCGCTGTCACACACCCAATTGCAGCTGTTGCGCGAGACGCAGTCCTCGCTGTTAAAGCGGTTTTTTTGGTTAATCGGGCCGCGCAGCGACCGGGCGAGGGTGCTGGACGACCTCGCCGGTATCGACGCCGAGAAGGTCAAGGTACAGATGTCCCCGTCGACAGTCGCGGAAATCGAGGATTATGTGCGTGGCACGAACAGGTGGTTAGCGGCGGAATTCGGTCTGCCACTCGAGAACTACGGATACCCCCTGTAGGTTGGAAAGTACGGCATGGATTCGATCAAGACGCGCGATACGAAACCGGGCGAGGTTCCCCGGAGGATCTACGTGGAGTGCACGTACACGTTTCTGGCCGGCGGCAATTCGGGAATCCGGCGGGTCGCTCGCAACATTGCCAACCACGGCCCGAAGGTCTCGACACCTGGCACCATCATCAAGCCGGCCGTCTGGGCTGGCGTGGGATTCTTCTCACCAAAGAAACCGCTTGGCGAGAGCCCGCACTGGGTTTATCGAGTCTGCGCGTATTCCAGCCGACTGCTTGTCAAGCTGGTGGGGTACGTCACCTCGTTTGTCAGTGTCGTGGTCCGGCCGCTGCCCGACGGGATACGGATTCCCCTTCGGGATTTCGCGCGACGTCTGACAAAGGGCATGCGCGTAAAGACGAATTCCAACGTACTGTACACCGTCCTCGGTTTTTTGGCATTTCCCGTGCGCTTCTTTCTCGCCCGGCCGATCTCATTCGAACCTGGAGATACAATCGTACTGATGGACTCTACTTGGAATTCGAAGAGCATGCGCGATTACCTTGTTAAGGCTCGATTGAGTCGTCAGGTGCTCCTGGGTGTCATGATTCACGATCTATTTCCGTTGACACTGCCTGAAACGTGCCAGAGAGAGACGGTTGAAGGATTCGGCGCGTGGTTCAGGGACATCGTCGTGCATGCTGATTTCTTCGTGACAAATTCCGAGGCGACCCGGCACGCTCTGAAAGAGTACCTGGAACGGCATGCGGAATTGCGCCCGTTCCGCTACCCGTCAAGCAGTTTCACGCTCGGGGCCGAACTGGACCTCAAAACCAGCGTGTCTCCGAAAGTGTCGACTGAACGGCTTTGGAGCGTGCCCGGCGCGGCTGTTGTTGCTGTAGGCACTATCGAGCCGAGGAAGAACTACGAATTCCTGCTGGACGCTTTCGACCTGCTCGTCTCGCGCGATGTCGACATGACGTTGATCATCGTTGGTCGCGTCGGTTGGAAGAGCGAGGAAGTCGTGAACCGGATTGAGACGCACCCTGAACTCGGACATCGACTCCTTCACCTCGCCGATGCCAATGATGCCGATCTCGTAGAAATCTTTCAGCGCGTCGATTGCCTCGTGTGCTGCTCCATTGCGGAAGGATTCGGCTTGCCTGTGGTTGAGGGCTTGTCACAGGGACTAACCGTGTTCGCAAGTGACATTCCTCCTTTCCGGGAGGTGGGTGGCGACGCTTGTGGGTTCTTCTCCCTTAACTCACCCGAAGATCTCGCGGATAAACTGGCGCAATGGGTCGAGGATTACACGCGCGGGGAGTCGCAACCGCAACCGTTCGACTGGCCGGACTGGAACGAAAGTGCCAGGCAGTTTCGGGAAACCGTACGAAACCTGCTTCCGCCCCCAAGCGCCATCGGCTGACTTTGACGATGACAGGGCCATCGGCATCGCTGACGCGGTGATCCTCCGGACTCAGGCGGAGGCGGGACGTTGGTTTTCGGGGCTTTCGGCGGTGTACCGGTTGAGAAACGCGCAATCGGCTACCATCTCTTTGATTGTGACGACCAGGTCGTTCGGGCAGTTCAACAGAACTCGGGACAGACCGTGTATTCGTATTCGTGGCGGCCTCCCGAAGGTGTTCATGCTGGCCGCGCGAGCGTGACCAAGAACCGCGATTACGAGCGAATACGCGCACCGACCGTACCGACAATAGGATCAGTTCATGAGTGACTTGTCGCCAAAAATGGTTTGAGGGTAGCTTAACTTTTCAAGGGATCTTGACCTGTTACCTCAAGAGGTCGAGCGGATCACGACCGAACGTCCCGCATGAGTCTCGATAAGACACGCTTTCCCCTGCGCGAGTCAGTTGGTCGGTTTGCCCAAGGTGTTTCTTGCGCCGGCCTGCAATGGGTGTACATTAGCAAGTGAACCTTAACCCAAGAGGAAGAACATGAAACAAGTTAACATGTGTTCATTCAGTCTGGCCGGAGCGCTGATGGCGGCGGCGTTGCTGCTGGGCGGCGCCTCTTCGGCGATGGGCGGCGAGATGGCCAATCTTGTCTTCCAGGGAGACGGCAGCTTCAATGGAGCCCACGGCGGGCAGGCGATCCAGGTGGCCGTGGTTGAGGCCGATTCCGGCAAGGTCGTGGCCACACAGTCGGGCACTGTATCGAAGACGGCAGACCCGTCGTTTTCATTCACGTTTTCAGGTGTGTTGGAGACTGGCAAGTCGTATGACGTCGACTACTGGATCGATTCCAACTTCGGCGGCGGCTCCGCTGGCGCCTGCGATCCGAAAGCGCACGATCACCAGTGGAAGGTGCCGCTGGGCGCCGTCACCGGGGATGTTACCCATACTGAGAAGCACCGCCCGGCAGAGACCACCGACGTGTGCGACGTTTTCAGCAAAATGTGATATGTGGGACGAGAGGGAACGGGGAATTGTCTTTTGATTCCCCCGGTCCTTTTCCCTAAGCGTTTTCTGGATGCTGGAGAAAGGCCGCGCAAGGCGCGGCTTTTCTTCATTTGTCGAAAGCCGGGGCGAGGCGGCAGCCGCCGCCTCGCTGGATTTAAAGCGCGAGCTACGAAATCGCTTTGACGTTGACGTAGCCAACCTTCGGCACCAACACCAGATCGGCGTCATGGGATGTGCTCGTGGTCCTGGGATGGGCCTTGGCGTGGCTACCATTGGTGTTGACGTAGCCGACTCGCGGCACGAGCGTCTCTCCCTGAGAGGACGGTTTAGCGTAAAAAGTGGCTTCCGCCCCCATGTTGGCGGTGGATGCAGGCGAATCGACGCCGGGTTTCGCCATCATGGCGCTCGCTGTGAGCGGCGCCAGAGCCAAAGCCCCGAAGAGAATGGTGGTTCCGCCAAGTTGCTTCAGCACATTACGTGTAGTCATCTGCTCTTCTCCAATAGTTACTGCGTAAGTTTATTGACGGCTCTCCGCCGCCGTTACTTACTTGGATGCCAGCACCGACGGATTGGTTCCAAGTCTTGTTTACACCGAGCTGACGAGGCAGTTGAACCAACCCGGCTACCGTACGGTCTTAACGCAGTAGCGGCGACACTACTTCCCCCGATATGTCTTGTGCCCACGCGTCCAGGTCGCGAGACCAACTGCTCGATTTCATTTGGGACGACGGTCTCTACGAGCGGGATGAATGGGTTGTTCCCTCGGGACTGCCGAAGGACGGCATCGAGGCTGCCAAGAAGTTCGTCCGCTTCTCGACCGACACCAGGCAACTCACCGTGCAGGCTCGCTTGATCGTGTACGCACCCCCACGGCGCTCCTCGATTCCCCTCATCGCGACTTATCACCGCAGCCAGTTGGTGCGGGCGGCCCAGAGCCTCGGCGTGCACCCGGTGACCGTCCTCTTCCGGATCATTCTGCCGCTGATGTTTCCGGGAGTCTTCTCCGGGGCCTGTTCGCGTTCTTGATCACCTTCCACGAGGTCGTGGTGGTATTGTTCCTCACCGGACCCGGCCAGCCGACCCTGTCGCTGCAAATGTGGACGAACCTGCGCTTTAGCATCGATCCCACCATACTCACCGTGGCCACGCTCATCTTCGGCCTCGCGGTCATCATGCTGCTGACCCTGGAAATGGTGCGTCGCCGCTCGGAGAAGCTGCGGGGAGTGGTGGTCTGAGTGTGGGCTACGCAGCTTGTTCGGATTCCTGCCAGGACGTATGCCGAATAAGGCAGCGGGTGCGAATCCTTCGACGTGTCGCTCCGGCCCAGGTGTACGCTCCCTGAAAAAGCTATGCGTTCTCGACAGCCGCCGGCTCGGGATCCTCAGCGACTGAGTTCGAAGGTCGCTGTCTTGCCTTTCATTCTATTGCCGGAGGAATCCGTTATGATGTAATCAACGAGGGTCAGCTTCAGTTCCTGCACCAACAGTACGACCTTCTGGGCGGTTCCGCTGAACTTGTCGGCAAAGCTGAACTTCAACGGATCGCCACTTGCCACGATCTTCGACGGCAAGGCGTCGTCACCGTAGATCGAGATGGTGTCCCCGTCTACCGTGAGTTTCGATATCTGAGCCTTGGCATTGCCACTGTAAGTAGTGACATTCACACCGTCACGACTGTCCATCCGTACGGTATCCGCATTAATCGAGTACAAGCCATTCCCACTCTGCGCCCACGATGGTGCAGTGAGACACAGCAAAAACAGAATAGTGGTGGTTTTTATGGTCCTGTCCGGAGAGTGACAACGGGCGCTATTCTAATGGTTACCAACAGTCTTTGCACCGCCCGCCATTGCAGACGGCGGCTCGGTTGAGTCAGGATGACACGGTCCGCGGGGCGAACGCAAAGGATAGAGTCAGCGCGCTCCTCTTCTGTGGCGGCGCGCAAGCCCTTCCATCGATGGTCCGTCTGTGGGCAGGCAGGAATGTCCCCCGATCCCCCTCCCGCTTGCAGGAGAGGGCAGGGGTGAGGGCGACAGTCTGGTATCGTCGCCAAAGCTCGACCGTTAAGGGGTGGGTTTTATCTGCGGAGCAGGCCTTCGGTGCCTGAATCCGGACCCCGGTTGCCACTGGCAGGAGGTTGGTAAGAACCATGCTCCTATGGGAAGGAGGCGATAGCTGGCGGCTCGGAGCGCTCGCAGGATCCGGTAGCCGGAGGAAAAAGCGCCCGTGCCGGGAGGATCCCCAGTTCCCTCCGTAGCCCTGTTTCCACCGGGATCCGCAATGGCGTAACTGTTTGTGGGTCAATGGTATGTCGTGAACTGGGACGCGCTGCCGGCTACCCCGCTCCAGGGGTTGCTGTTCAGTGTGCGGATCGCCTTGAACCACGCCCGGCGACATGGGGATGGATCATGGTCGTAGCGACGTACTTATGGCTAGTAGCTTCTGTATCGTTCGGATGTTGGCACCGTCCTGACGCGTAAGCGGCGCCGCCGCGGTCTTGGAACACGGAGGCAGACGATGGAACGTCTCTAAGGGTTTGATTGGGAAGGAAAATAGTGGTGGAGCGGAGGAGGATCGAACTCCCGACCTTCGCATTGCGA
>CAVSUY010000021.1:0-147208 GCA_963731035.1 uncultured Gammaproteobacteria bacterium
GAGCGGGAAACGAGGTTCGAACTCGCGACCTTCGCCTTGGCAAGGCGACGCTCTACCAGCTGAGCTATTCCCGCTCTGGGAGAGGGCGAGTAATTCTCTAGTCACATCCGGACCTTGTCAAGTCTCCGTCGGACTCTAAGGTCCCTCCCGACCGCTCAGGGTCGGCCAGGCCGACCTCATATACACGGCCATCGACCACAAGGTCAAGGCCGCGGCCAGGTACAGAAGCCATTCCCCGACGATGATGGTCGGCACGCCCATGAAGTCGTACTTGTATACCAGCATTGTGATAGCGACAAATTGAAGCAGTGTCTTGGCCTTCCCGATCACCGACACCGCTACGCTTGCCCGCGCGCCGAGCTCCGCCATCCATTCACGCAGTGCCGACACCGTAATCTCACGGCCAATGATCACCGCTGCAGTGATCGCGAACAATATACTGCTGAAGACCGAAGCCTGGATCTTGGGATCACCAACGAGCAGAACCAGCGCCGTGGCGACGATGAGCTTGTCCGCCACCGGGTCGAGAAAGGCGCCGAAGGGCGACGACTGCTCGAGCCGCCGGGCCAGGAATCCGTCAAGCCAGTCGGTAATTCCCGCGATGATGAATATCCATGCGGCCCACACCGGCGCCCAGCGATAAGGCAGCCAGTAGACGACAACGAAAACCGGAATCAGTCCGATCCGTACCAGCGTCAGTATGTTCGGAATGGTATAGGGCACGGGATTGGTATATCTCCTGTACTTGGCGGTTACTGCTGGTGAAAATGGCTATAGATTCTGCGCGCCAGATCGACGCTGATGCCGGGCACCCTGGACAGGTCGTCGACCCCGGCGCGCTGCACCTCCTGGAGTCCCCCCAGGTGCCGCAGCAGGGCCTGGCGGCGCTTCTCCCCTACTCCCGGAATCTGCTGCAGCGACGAGGTGACCCGGGTCTTCGCCCGCCGCCTCCGGTGCCCGGTGATAGCGAAGCGGTGCGCCTCGTCCCGGATCTGCTGAATGAGATGCAGGCCCGGCGAATGGGCCCGGGGATACACGGCGCGTCCACTCCCTGACAGGTACAGCTTCTCGAAGCCCGCCTTGCGGGTCGGCCCCTTGGCCACCGCGAGCACCGCGACGCCGTCCACCTGCAGCTCCTCGAGGACGCTCTCGGCCACCGCGAGCTGGCCCTTTCCACCGTCGACGATCAACAGGTCCGGAATGCGGCCCCCGCCATCCTTGAGCTTCTCGTAGCGGCGGGTCAGCGCCTCTCTCAGTGCCCCGTAGTCGTCACCGGACGCGCCGGGCTTGACGTTGTAGCGACGATAGTCGGCCGATACCGGGCCTTCCTCGTCGAACACGACACAGGACACCACCGCGGCCTCGCCCCGGGTATGGCTCACGTCCAGGCATTCCATTCGCTGCGGCACGGCCTCTAGTCCCAGCATGTGCTGCAAGGACTCCCGCTTGTCCACCTGGCTGGCCTGCTCCGACATGTGCCGGGCCAGGCGGTGACGGGCATTGTCCGTCGCGCCGTCGAGCAGCCGCGCCCTCCGGCTGCGGGGCCTGGCCTGGAGGCGCACCTTCCGGCCTTCGCGGTCCGAAAGCATGCGCTCCATCAGCGCCACGTGGCGCGGCGCCGGGCGCACGAGAATCTGCGGCGGCACCGGTTTATCCAGATAAAACTGCCCCAGGAACGCGCTCATTACGTCGGCCGGCGGTGTCTCCAGGCCGATGCGGGGATAGAAGGCCTTGCTGCCGCTGTGTCGCCCGGCGCGGACGAAGGTCACGTCGACGCAGGCCGCCCCGTTCTCCATCGCCAGGGCGATCACGTCCCAGTCTCCCCCACCGTTGTCGATGGACTGAGTCTCCTGGATCCGGGACAAGGACCGTATCCGGTCCCGATACATGGCGGCGGACTCGAAATCCTGCTGGGCCGAAGCCTTCTCCATGGCTTCCGAGAGGTACTGATGCAGATTGTCGTTCTTGCCCTCGAGGAACAGAACGGCCTGCTCCACGTCGCGGCGATACCGGTCCGCGTCGACGTAGCCTGCACAAGGCGCCGTGCAACGGTCGATCTGGTATTGCAGGCACGGCCGGGACCGGGTTCGGTAGAAGGTATCCTCGCACTGCCGGACGGGGAAGATTTTCTGCAGCTGAGCCAGCACCTCGCGCACCGCCCCGGCGCTGGCGTAAGGCCCGAAATAGCGGCCCGGCTGGGATCGGTTGCCCCGATAGAATCCCAGCCGCGGAAACTCCGTGCTGTCATCGAGGTGTATGTAGGGGTAGCTCTTGTCATCGCGCAGCACCACATTGTATCGAGGCCGGTGCTTCTTGATGAGATTGTTCTCCAGCAGCAGGGCCTCACTCTCGGTGTGAGTCCGGATCACCTCGACGTTGGTGACGTGGCGCATCATGGCCTGAGTTTTGGGCGGCAGGCCGCCGGCGCGGAAGTAGCTGGCCACCCGCTTCTTCAGGCTTCGCGCCTTGCCGACGTATATCGGCTCTCCGGCGCCGTTCAGCATCTGGTAGACGCCGGGTGAGTCGTCAAGTCCCGACAGCAGCGATTTGGAATCGAATTCCGGCATGGACACGCATTCAGTTGAGGAGCTCCGCGACCCGCTTGAAGACATCCCTGAACATGGGTTCCGTCAGGCGGCCCGTCTGCGTGTTATACCGGCTGCAGTGGTAACTGTCGATCAAGGTCCTGCCCTCCGGCAGCTCATGCAGAGCGTTGTGGGCGAACTTGAATGCCGACTGTTTCAGGCCGAAGGTCCTCAGCAATGCGCGGTGGGCAAGCGCCCCCAATGCCAGAATGACAAGATCCGCACGGGATTGTTCAATCTCGGATTTCAGAAACCCGTTGCAGTTGATCAACTCCGAATTCAGAGGCTTGTTCTCCGGCGGCAGGCATTTCACGGCGTTGGTGATCCGGCAGTCGCTCAGGACAAGGCCGTCGCCCGCGGCCACGGATTGCGGACGGCTGGCGAAACCGAAATCGTACAGGGTCCGGTAAAGCAGGATTCCGGCGTGGTCTCCGGTGAACGGTCTCCCGGACGCGTTGGCCCCATGCTTCCCCGGCGCCAGGCCGACGATCAGCAGGCGTGCCCGCGGGTCTCCGAACGGCGCGACCGGGGCGCAATAATACCCGGGATGCTCGCGTTTTACCGTACGCAGAAACGCCGCCAGCCGCTCACATCGCCGGCACCCTGGATCGAAGCTCTGTTCCACTCAAGTAGTATGCCAGACCTGCCGCCGCTGTTGCCGCGCGGGCGGCGGTTCACCTAGAATCGCGCTCTCTCATAAACCAGGGTCCGGTACTGCATTGAAAATCTCCGCATTCGAACTCCGCGTCGGCAATCTGATCGACTACCAGGGCAAGCTGTGGCGGGTGCTCAAGAAAAACCACGTCAAGCCCGGCAAGGGCGGCGCCTTCGTGCAGGTCGAGCTCAAGGACATCACGGGCGGTACCAAGCTGAATGAACGCTTCCGGTCTGTGGACACCGTGGAGAAAGCCCACGTCGAGCCCCGGCAAATGCAGTACCTGTACGCCGAGTCCGATGCCCTGATCTTCATGGACAACGTGACCTTCGAGCAGATGCACATCCCCCGCGAGGACCTGGGGGATCAGCTCGGCTACCTGCTTCCCAACGCCGAGGTTCAGGTCAATTTCCACAACGACGTTCCCATCGGCATGGACCTGCCCGCCAACGTCGTTCTCGAGGTGGTGGATACCGAAAGCGTGATCAAGGGCCAGACCGCCACCGGCTCCGGCAAGCCCGCCGAGTTGGAAACCGGACTGAAAGTCATGGTCCCGGCTTTCGTGAGCGTCGGCGACAAGGTCAAGGTCAACACCGACACCGGGGAGTACGTGGAGCGCGCTTAGCCCTCTCCCCCACGGGGAGAGCGTCGGGGTGAGTGGGACCAACGGGCTACGGTAAGCGCCGGCAGACCCTTTTCCCTATCCGGCATCGGTCGCCGATTGCCGGATTACCTCCTGTCCGGCCGCCAACGTTTGGGGCATCACCGACCCCGGGCGGCCGTACAGGGAGGCAACGGCTGCCGTTGAATCGAGGGTCGCCCAGTCCGCTCGCGTCCCTTGCAGCAGCGCGTCCACCGCCGGGAGATCGTTGCAGATCGGCAGCAGGTCGCAGCCGGCACGCAATGCCGCGGCACAGCGTGCGTGCAAGGGCTCGTTGCCGGCGCCGGCCATGCTCAGGTCATCGCTGAACACCACGCCGCGGAACCCGATCTCGCTCTCGAGAACATCGTGTATCCAAAATGGAGAGAAGCTGGGAACCCGCGGGTCGATATCCCCGTAACGCACGTGGGCCAGCATCACACCCCGCAGCCGGCCGGCGAGCGAGCGGTACGGCACCAGGTCGCACTCGCGAAGGGCGGCGATGGACCGCCCGTCCTCCGGCAGGCTGGTGTGGGAATCCGTGCCGGTACCGCCGTGGCCGGGAAAGTGCTTGCCGATGCTACGCATGCCGGCCTCCTCCATGCCATCGATGCAGGCCAGCGCCAGAATGCTCACGGCCTCGGGATCGGAATGAAACGCCCGGTCGCCGATCACCCGGCTGTCGCATTGCAATACGTCCAGAACCGGCGCGAAAGACAGGTCCACGCCGCATTCGATCAGCTCCCCGGCCATCACCAGACCGATGTCGTGAGCAAGCCGGCCGGCGGCGCCGGGGTCGGTGTCGTAGAGGCGTCCACAGACGGCGGCAGGCGGCAGGCGGGCGAAGCCGTCCCGGAATCGCTGCACCCGGCCGCCCTCCTGGTCCACCGTGATCAGCAGCTCAGGGGAGCGGAGCGCCTTGATCTCGCGGGTCAGGCTGCGGAGCTGGTCGCGGTCGGCGAAGTTTCGGGTGAACAGAATAACGCCGCCCACCCCGGGGTGTCGCAAGCGCTCGCGGTCCCGGTCGCTCAGGGTCAGGTCGCCGTCCAGGTCGACGATTAGTGGACCCAACTGTCCGCCGGACACTCTACTCGTCCCGGATGTTCACCGGAGTACCCGGCGGGATCCGGTCGAAGAGTTCCAGGACGTCGTGGTTGCGCATCTTGACGCAGCCGTGCGAGCTCGGAACGCCCATGGGATCTTCTTCCGGGGCGCCGTGTATGTAGATGAAGCGGCGCATCGTATCCACCTCTCCCAGGCGGTTGAACCCCGGCTCCAAGCCGCTCAACCACAGGATGCGCGTCAGGATCCAGTCCCGGTGCGGATAGCGCCTGCGCAGCGCCGGCCCGTATATCTCTCCGGTCGGCCGGCGTCCCCGGAACACGGTGTTGACCGGGCAGCCCGTCCCGATCTTGGCGCGGATCCGGTGAGCGCCGCGCGGCGTGCACTCACTGCCGTTGCGTTCCCCCGGGCCGTTAGTGGCAGTGGAAACACGGTATACCGAGAGCGTTTCCCCTCGGTCATCCAGAAGCCGCAGCTCCTGGTGGGCCAGGGACAGGTCGAGCTCCATGGTTACAGGGCGTGGCGGCGCCGAAGCTCAAGAAGCAGACCTTCGGAGGCGTCCTCGATCATGTCCAGCACCCGCTCGAACCCATTGGCGCCCCCATAGTACGGGTCCGGTACCTCGGTTTCGTCGAATCGCTGCGAATATTCCATGAACAGGTGGATCTTTTCCTCGTGTCCGCCGGCGATCGAAACCAGGTTCACGAAGTTCTCGCGGTCCATGGCCAATATGTGGTCGAACGCTTCGATGTCTTCCGGGCCGGCGCGGCGCCCCCGCAGACCCGAAAGGTCGACACCGCGGCGCAGTGCCGCTTCCTGAGCCCGCCCGTCCGGAGGCGAGCCGACGTGATAGGCATGGGTGCCCGCCGAGTCCACGTGTACCACGGACGCGAGCTGTTCGCGTTCGAGCAGGCTCCTGAATACGCCCTCCGCGCTCGGGGAACGACAGATGTTGCCGAGGCAGACAAATAGTACGCGAACTGCGGGCTTCTGGCTCATGACCCTGGAATCAGACAATGCAATGCATGGATACCGCCGGTTGCCCAAAGTATACCCGCGCGAAAGCGAGCACAGCAGCCGCTACGGATTGGCTTCGCGGTATCTTCGCACAGGCTCCGGACAGATCAACGATTTGCCGCATATCAGTCGTGTTCCACCTCGCGTCGAAAACGCTGCAGATCCTCAGGGGTGTCGATTCCCGGGCTTGGCGCCGAGGCGGTGATGTAGACCGCTATCCGGTCGCCGTATTCCAGCGCCCTCAATTGCTCGAGGCATTCCGTCCGTTCCAGCACTGTCGGCGCTCGCGCAGTAAATAGTCGCAGGTAATCGCAACGATACGCATAGATGCCGAGGTGCCGATAGGCGACGGCTCCGGCGCCGGCCTCCCGCGGGTAGGGAATCCTTGAACGGGAAAAATACAGGCCATCGCCGTTGCGGTTGCACACGACCTTCACGATGTTCGGGTTCTCCATATCCGCTTCATCGGCCATGGGGCTGGCGGCGGTGGCGATGCTCGCCTCGGACGATTCGGCCAAGGTTCGCGCCACACCGTTGATGAGCTCGCCGGGCATTCCCGGCTCGTCACCCTGAAGATTGACGACAATGGACGCGGGATCGAGCCCGAGACACCCCGCTGCTTCGCTGATGCGGTCGGTACCCGATGCATGGTGCCGGCCCGTGAGGCATACCTCGGCGCCGAATGCCTCGGCCGCCGCCGCGACGCGCTCGTCGTCGGTGGCGATCACTATCCGATCCGCATCGCTGCGACGCGCCGCGTTCCACACCCACTCGATCAGGGGTCGACCCCCGGCGCGCTCCAATGGCTTTCCCGGGAGGCGGCTCGAATCGAACCGCGCCGGTATGAAGACGTTGAATCCCATCGCGGCGGCGGCGATTTACTTCCTCAGCGCCTGCACTTCTTCGTCGGTCAAGGGCCGCGCTTCCTCCTCGAGCATGATCGGAATGCCGTCGCGTATGGGGTAAGCGAGCCGGGCCGACTTGCTGACCAGCTCCTGGTGCTCCTTGTCGTAAGTCAAGGGGCCTTTGGTCACGGGACACACCAGAATATCCAACAGCTTCTTGTCAATCATAGGTTCAGCAACTCAATGAGTTTGTTGTCGAATCCTCCGTCCAGCTGCGTGGAAACATTCGTGTACCAGGCATCTTGGAGCGGCATGTCCATGCATTTTACCGCATCCTTCTCCGTCATCACGATGGGTGCCCCCGCCATGGCGGCAAAATCGGCCGGCAGGTACCGATGGTGGTCGGGAAACGAATGCCCCTCGATCTCCAGGCCCAACGCGCGCAGGGCCGCGAAGAAACCCGCGGGATTTCCGATTCCGGCCACGGCGTGAACCCGACGACCCCGGAAGTCGTCGGGAGCGGCGCGATCGCCGCTGCCGAGGCGGGTCAAGCCTTCGATTCGAAGCTCCATGCGATACCCGCCGGGGCGTTCCGGACCGCCGCTGTACACCACCGCATCCACCTCGTCCAATCGGCCAGGCGGCTCCCGCAACGGACCGG
The DNA here is from genome assembly GCA_963731035.1 of uncultured Gammaproteobacteria bacterium. Taxonomy (GTDB): domain Bacteria; phylum Pseudomonadota; class Gammaproteobacteria; order Arenicellales; family JAANXG01; genus JAANXG01. The sequence goes on from CAVSUY010000021.1 coordinate 7,466, forward strand.
CGGGGAGACAAAAGCCATTTCCCAAACCCGCCTCTCCCCCTACCACCGCGATCTCGACCTGGCGGTCCATGGCGTAGTGCTGTAAGCCATCGTCGGAGATCACGATATCGCAGCCAAACCGCGAGATCAGCTCGTTCACCCCGCGCGGGCGATCGGCGTCGACCACCACCGGGACGTCCAGGTTTCTCGCCATCATAGCCGGCTCGTCGCCGCACTCGGACGCCGGCGTGTCAGGGCCCACGAGCAGCGGCATCCGCCGTGGCGCACCGCCGTAACCGCGGCTGACGATTCCGGGCCGGCACCCCCGCTCCCGCAGCAGGCGGGCAACGTGCATCACCAGCGGTGTCTTGCCGCTGCCGCCCACCGTAACGCCGCCCACGACCACCACCGGCCTCGAGAAGCTGACGGTCCTGCACACTCCCAGGGCATAACAGGCGCGCCGAACGCTCGCCAGGGCGACGTAGATCCAGCTCAAGGGCAGCAGCAGCAGACTCAATGGACCACGGCTACGCCACAGGCGCGGCACTGCCAGCCGAAGATAACGTGACGTCAGCTCAGACATCATTGGTCGTCGGCCGAGCGTACGTGAAGCGATGAAGGATGTGCCGGGTGATCGTGCCGGCGGCACCGGGCAGGGCCGCGTTTGCAGTGTTGGCCATCCGGTTCGGAGTGCGGCTCAAACGGCGATGCGCTGCTCTTCCATCTGCTGTGTCTGGTAAAGGCGGGTGTACATCCCGCCGCGCTCGATGAGGTCGCGATGTCGGCCCTCCTCCACAACGCGCCCTTCGTTCATGACGAAAATGCGGTCGGCATGCTCCACGGTGAACAAACGGTGAGCGATCACGATGGAGGTCCTGTTCCGCGCCAGGTTCTCCGTGGCATCGCGCACCAGCCGCTCGGAAACCGAGTCCAGCGAGGACGTGGCTTCGTCGAGGATGAGAACCGGCGCGTCTTTGTAGAGGGCGCGGGCGATGGCCACCCGCTGCCTCTGGCCGCCGGACAGGCGCCCGCCCCGCTCACCCACCGGCGTATCCAGGCCCTTGGGCAGGCGGCTCACGAACTCGGCAACGTGGGCCGCCTCGATCACTTCCTCCAGCCGCTTCTCCGACTGCGCCGGGGAGCCATAGAGGATGTTGGAGCGTATGGTCCCGTCGAACAGCATGGTTTCCTGGGTCACGATGGCGAACTGTCTGCGCAGGCTCGCCAGGGTGAGTTCCCGAATGTCCCGGCCGTCGAGCCGCACCACGCCCGACGACGGGCGGTAGAAACCGAGAAGCATGGAGATCAAAGTGGACTTGCCGCTGCCGGAGGGGCCCACCAGGGCAATTCTCTCGCCGGAGCGGATATGAATGTCAATGTCGCGCACCGCCGGCGACCGGCTGTCTTCGTAAACGAACGTTACATGCTCGAACGCCACTTCTCCGCCGGCGCGTTCCATATCCGCCTCGCCCGGATCGTGCTCCGGCTCCTGGTCCAGGACGCCGAAGGTGCTCTTGGCCGCGGCGATACCCATCTGGATCTTCTCGTTGATCTTGGCCAACCGTTTCAAGGGCGCCGTCAGCATCAACACGGCGGTCAGGTAGCTGACAAAGGTGCCGGCGCTGACCGCGTCCGCCCCGCTTCGGGTGACCGAGATGGTGATGACGAGGGCCAGGGCGGCGCCCATTACGACCACCACCATCGGGACCATGGACGCCGCCACCCCGGCCTTGCGCATCGCCTGGTGCCGGTTGTATTGGTTGGCATCTTCGAAGGATTCCTTTTCCTGCTGCTGGGCTCCGAAGGTCTTGACCAGTTGGTGGCCGTTCACGGTCTCTTTGACGACGCGGGCGATCCGCGTCATCGAGCTCTGGATCGACTCGCTGCTCTTGCGGAATCGACGCGCCGCGCTGGCTATGCCGAAAGCGATCACCGGCACGAAGGCCAGGAATACCAGGGTGAGCACCCAGTCCAGGTACAGCAGCCAGCAGATCAGGGCCACCGCCGTCAGCACATCCTTCACCGACAGAGTCAAGGCATCGGTCGTGGCAGTGGCAGACTGCTCGACGTCATAGATCAGCTTCGACACCAGGGCGGCCGATGAGTGGCGGTCGTAGAAGCTCGATGGCAGCTGCAGCATGCGATCAAACACCGCCTCGCGCAGGTCGAACACCACCCGCCGGCCCACCCAGGACATCGAGTAGTCCGCGATGAAGCCGAATACGGCTCGCAGCACCACCACCGCCATGATCAGCCACGGGATCATGGCGATGAAACGCTGATCCGGGGTAACGAAACCGCTGTCCATGATGGGCTTGAACAACGCCGCGAAGGCCGTCTCGGAGATGGCCGTCACGGCCATGGCCGCCACGGATATGGCAAAAACGCCCTTGTACGGGCCGATATAGCCCAGCAGGCGACGGTACAGAACCCCGCTGTCGGAATAGGCTTTGATTTTCCGGGTCACTTGGCCGGTTCTTCGTCCAGCACCTTCTGCGTCGCGAAAGTGATATCCGTGTAGCCGAGGCGGCCGGCGATGTCCATGGCTCGTATCACGGACTCGTGGGGGGTTTTGCGATCGGCACGGATCACCGTCACCAGATCCGTGCGGTTGCCGCCGGCCGATGCCAGCGCCTTGTACAGGGTCTTGCGATCGGTACCCAGGAGTTGCTTTGCAGTGGCTTCACCGGGCGCCTTGATCGCGTAGATTCCTTCGGCGCTGATGTCAATCTCGAGAGTCTTGTCTTGATTTCGCTGCACCGGCTGCTCGCTGGACTCGGGCAGCTGGATCCGCAGCTGCGATTCCTTGGAGAAGGTGGTGGAAACCATGAAGAAGATCAGCAGCAGAAACACCACGTCGATCAGCGGCGCGAGATTGATCTCGACATCGTCGTTCTTGCGATCGGAAAATTTCATACGGCCCGGACCCTGGTTGATGCCTCGGTCGATACCTTGGTCAATTGTTGATGTTGAGGTTCGCGCTTCGATCGCCGTGAATGATCTCCACCAGCCGCAGTGCCTCCTGCTCCAGGCCGACGGTGAGCTCGTTCACCCTGCCCCGGAAATAGCGATAGAACATCAGACTGGGAATACCCACGGACAGGCCCGCGGCGGTGGTGATCAGCGCCTGGGAAATGCCGTCCGCCAGAACGGTGGGGTCGCCCACCCCATAGGTGGTGATGGCGGCGAAGACCTTGATCATGCCGATGACGGTGCCGAGCAGGCCCAGCAGCGGCGTAATGGCGGCAATGGTGCCGAGCGAATTGAGAAACCGCTCGAGCTCGTGGACCACGTGGCGGCCCGCCTCCTCAATGGCATCCTTCATCACGTAGCGGCCGCTGCCGATGTTCTCCAAGCCGGCGGCCAGAATCCGTCCGAGCGGCGAGTTATCGCGGATCATCTTGATACGGGCGGGGTTGAGGTCCCGGCGCTCGATCAGCTGCTGTACCTCCGCGGTCAGGTCCGTGGGCGTCACGGCACGGCGGCTCAAAGCCCACAACCTCTCACAGACTATGGCCACGGCGATGATGGAACAGGCCAGGATCGGCCACATTAGCAGGCCGCCGGATCGGAAAAGCTCAAGCACCTTGGATGTCTACCTGGATGTCGGAAATATCGGCGGCAAAGTGTATCAAATTGTGTCATGGGAGTGCGGCGGAGGACGGGGTCAGCCAGTATCGCGGTCTCGCCCGCCGCCATCCCTCCACCGTGACGCCGCTGCGCGAGAACCGGGCGATGACCGCCCCGACGGACGCAGTATCAAAGGTTGATATGCGCCGCTGTCGATAGCGGGCCATGATTTCCGGCCGCGGGTGACCGTAGCGATTCAGGTAACCCGCCGACACGATGGCCCAGCGCGGGTTCACCTGGTCGATGAAGGACGGCGTGGACGAGGTGGCACTGCCCTGGTGGGGCACCAGCAGGACGTCGCTGGCGAGCGACCTTCCCGAGCTGTGCTGAAGGGCAGACTCGGCTTGGGTCCCGATGTCCGCCGTCAACAAGGCCGAGCCGTAGCGCCCGGTGATCTTGAGCACGCAGGACGAGTTGTTGCCCGGCGGCGCATGCTCGATGACCGGGTGAAGCATCTCGAAGGAGACGCCGTCCCAGGACCAGTGCTGACCCCTGACACAGTATCCGGCGCCCGCCAGGTCCGCCGCAACGCTGCTCAGGACCCGGCCCACCGGGAATTCGGCCCGCAGCTCCTCGAGGCCGCCGCGGTGGTCGTTGTCACCGTGGGATACCACCAGGGAGTCGATCCGCTCCACAGAGCGCCAGTGAAGATACGGTATCACCGCCGCCTTCGCCAGGCTGAAGCCACCCGGATAACGGGGTCCCGTGTCGTAGACCAGGACACGGTGACGGGTCTCCACCACCACGGACAGTCCCTCGCCCACATCCAGCACCGCCAGCCGAAACTCGCCCGGGCGCGGCTTCGCCGGGCCCGGCGCCAGCAGGACAGCGACGCAGACCAGTCCCCACTTTCGTCTCCCGGGTTTCGCCACCACGGTCCACCCGGCCCCCACCAGAAGAACGATCGACTGCCAGAGCGCCAGGTGCAGCCCCACGCTGGCGTATCGCAGATGTCCCAGCCAGACCAGCACGGGCCACAACAGATCCAGCACGCGGTCCGCCGCGGCCAGGCACTCGAACGCCGGCGATTGCCAGCCCAGGGCCGCCAGTGCCGTGCCCAGCAGGCATGGCGGTACGACACCGAACATCACTATCGGCACCGCCACCATGTTGGCCGGCCCCGACACGGTCGATATGGTCCCGAAAAACAGTGCCACCAGGGGCAGCAGCACCAGGCTGAGTATCCATTGCAGCTTGACCGTCTCCAGGAACTTGGCACGCCAGGTCCACCCTCCCTCACGATCCCGGCCCGCCCTGCCGAGCCAGCCGAGGATGAATGCCACGGCGCAGAACGACAGCCAGAACCCGGGCGCGTGGACCGCGACCGGGTCCATCACCAAAACGGCTATCAATGCCAGGCACAGTCCACGGATATTCCAGGCATGGCGGCGGCACAACACACCGAGAAGGAACACCGCCGCCATCACGAAGGCCCGCTGGGCCGGCACGTCGAATCCGGACAAACCGGCATAGGAGGCGGCGAGGCACAAGGCCCCGGCCGCGGCAACCCGCGGGGCTGCCAAGCCGGTCCCCACCAGGGCCAGCATCCTGCCAGCCCACAGTCCCAGGAACGCGCCGATGCCGGCGACGAACCCGATATGCAGCCCGGATATCGCCATCAGATGGGTGGTGCCGGTGGCCCGCAGCGTATCCCATTCCCGGTTCGACACGCCCGACCGGTCGCCGATGGCCAGGGCGCGGAGCAATCCGCCGTGGCGAAGACGCTGCATCGATTCGTTCACCCGGTCGCGCAGGGCCTGCCGCAGCCGTTCCAGAGAGAAGCCCCGGGCCGGAGCGAGTCGCTGGTTGTCCGGGGACTCTCTGACATATCCGGTGGCCCGAATGTGCTTTCGAAACAGGTAGGCTTCGTAGTCGAAGCCGCCGGGGTTGTAGTAGCCGTGGGGCCGCTTCAGCCGGACGCTCAGGCGCCACTTCGATCCCGCTTTCAACTGGGCCCGCGCGAAGCGCGGTGCGCCGTACCAGCGGACACGAATCCGGGCATGAAAGTCCGCGGGTTGGCTCCCAGGGCGGTCGCGCCGGCGCAGCTCTTCGACCTCGAAGTCGAACCTGAGGCGGCGCTCGTCGCGCTGCGGCAGTCCGGACACCGTGCCGACGATTACGACGTCACGGCTTTCCAGCGCGGTGGGCAGCCGAACTCCCAGGGCCAGATCTGCTCTAAGCAACGACCAGGCTGCACCGGCCAGGAACACCACGACGGGCCTCAGGGGCCGCACCGGGTAGCACAGAAGGAGGGCAAAGCCGGCGACTGCCAGCAACCGGATCGGAATCAGGAGGGGGGAAAGCTGAGCGCCAAGTATCCCAAGGGCGAACAGCACGGCGTAGATGTAAAATGTACGATTCCCTGTCACAATTTCGATCCATCGAACGCGTTCCCTTGTGCGAGCGAGGCTCGCCGGGAAACATCCGTGTCTAAGGTCGGCGGCCTTAATCCCGATGAATAATCCGCCGATATCCCAAGTTTTAAAGTATCAATCTATGCGCTGGAAGACAAGGCGGCCAAGCTGGCTGTTGACCAAGAAAGATGTCGTTGCCCACCGGTACCTGGGGGTATTCGGTGACGCGCTGCACAACCCCAACCTATGGCATTTCAACCGCCGGTCCGTCGCCAACGCGACCGCGGTGGGGCTGTTCTGCGCCTTCCTTCCCATGCCTTTCGAGATGGTGGTGGCGGCCCTCGGCGCAATCTGGTTCAGCGGCAACCTGCCGCTGGCGGTCGCCTGGGTCTGGGTATCCAACCCCCTCACCTGGCTCCCGCTCTACACACCCGCTTACCTGTTGGGCTCGTGGATACTGAACAAGCCGGCAGTGACGACCCACCACATGACCATGCACATTCTGCTCGAGTCGCTGGCGGCCTTGTGGGTGGGATGCCTGATCGTCGGTGTCGTGGCCGGCGCCTGCGGCTATTTCGTCGTCAACGCCCTCTGGCGCCTCAACATCCGCGCCGAACGCGCCCGCCGCGTCAGCCTCAAAAAACAATAGCCGACGCCTCTACCACATCGACCGCGCGGGTAGATCCCCTCTCCCGCTTGCGGGACGACACCAGGGACGGAGGAGGTAGGGCGAAACAATCCCCTCTCCCGCTTGCGGAAGAGGGTTAGGGTGAGGGCAAGAAGCATGTAGAGTGGTGCTGTAGTGATGCCTGGTCGGTAGTTGATAGGACTACGGCCAGCATGGGTTGGGGGAGGCCTTCGCCGACACGCTGTAGATACATCCTTGTACGCTCGCCTCCGGCATCCATGCCTCCAGACGGTCGGCGAAACCCCCCCCAACCCATGCCCAGGCGGCGTCCCCTTCGAAAAGCACCACGGATGTGTGAGGTATCCCCCGCCCCCCAAACGAAGGGACGGGCGCAAAGGCATGAACCGGGGAGGGGATTCAGCGGGCGTCTGGAGGCAAGGATGCCGGAGGCGAGCCTACAGGGACGTACTTGCGGCGTCCCGCTGAATCCCCTCCCCGGTTCATGCCCAGCACTGTACATGCATGGCACTCCCGCCAAGTCGTCCACCCGGATCCAATCCTTCGACGCGTTTCGTGAACGTGCAAATCGTGTTGTTGGCACCTTCGTTCAATGCCGCTGCGGAGTGTTTGACTTTGTGGGCGTTGGTCTGGGTTTATTTGCCCCTCGAGTCTGTCTCCAGGTTTCGCCCTGCCTCCTCCATCCCTGGATCGGCCCGGTTGGGGCGTTCACTCTATTTCCGGTTGCAGGGGACCCAGGAGGCCGTCCTTGAGCTCGAGGACGCGGTCCATGCGCGCGGCCAGCTCGCGGTCGTGGGTGACCACCACCAGGCTGGTGCCGAGGTCGCGGTTGAGACCGAGCATCAGGCCATAGACCTTTTCGGCGGTCTTTCTGTCCAGGTTGCCGGTGGGCTCATCGGCCAGGATGCAGGCGGGGCGGGTTACGATGGCACGGGCCACGGCCGCGCGCTGCCGTTCACCGCCGGACAATTCTCCCGGCTTGTGATTCAGCCGTTGGCCCAATCCCACTTCCTCCAGGCAGGATGTGGCCCGTTCGGCGCACTCGCGGCGGTCGTCACCGCGCACCAACAGCGGCATCATCACATTCTCGAGCGCCGTGAACTCCGCCAGCAGGTGATGGAACTGGTACACGAAGCCCAGATACCGGTTGCGAACGTCTCCCCGCTCCGCGTCGCTGAGCTTGGACAAATCGTTGCCCTGAACCCGGACGGTTCCCGTGCTGGGCGTGTCCAGACCGCCCAGCAGGTGCAGCAAAGTACTCTTGCCGGAGCCGGACACGCCGACGATGGCGACCTGCTCCCCGGGCAGGACCTCCAGATCCAGGCCCAGCAAGACATCCACGTTCAACCCACCCTGGTGGAAACGCATGAACAGGCCCCGGCAGTCCAGTACGGCGTCGGTGCTCATTCGTATCGCAGGGCCTCCGCCGGCTGGGTTCTCGACGCCCGGGAAGCGGGATACAAAGTGGCGATCGCGCTCATCCCCAGGGAGGCAAGCGTCACGACGATGACGTCGTTCCAGTGCATGTCGGCCGGAAAATCACTGATGACATAGACATCGGCCGGAAAGAACTGGACGCCGAGCAGGTGCTCCAGAAACGGCACGATCGTCTGAATATTCAAGGAGGTGATGACCCCGGTGAGCCCTCCCAGCAGCGTTCCGATGACACCGATCAACATGCCTTGAACGATGAAGATCCCCATCACACTCCGCGGCCGCATGCCCAGGGTGCGTAGAATGGCAATGTCCGCCTGCTTGTCGGTGACCACCATCACCAGGGTCGAGACGATATTGAAGGCCGCCACCGCCACGATCAGGAACAGAATAATGAACATAACGCGCTTCTCGATCCCCAGGGCGCGGAAGAAATTCCGGTGGTCCAGCGTCCAGTCGCTGATATAGAAGCCGGGCCCCAGGGAATTGGCCAGACCGATGCGGACCTGCGGCGCCTTGAATATGTCGTGCAGCTTGAGCCGCAGACCGGTGACGTTCTTGCCCGACTCGTAGAGCTTCCTCGCGTCGTCCAGATGAATCAGTACCAGTCCGCTGTCGTAGTCGTACATCCCTATCTTGAAGATACCGCTGACCGTGAATCTGCGCAGCCGTGGCAGCATGCCCGCAGGCGTGATCTGGCCCTTCGGCACCACCATGGTGACCTTGGATCCGAGGTCCAGCCCCAGGGACCGTGCCAACTCGTAGCCCACGACGATGCGATACTTACCCGCCTGCAGGGAATCGAGACTGCCCTCCAGCATGTGCTTGCCAATGTCCGAGACCGTCGATTCCTCGCTGGGCAGCACGCCCCGAACGATGGCACCCGTCGCATTCCTCCCCTCGCTGAGCATTCCCTGTCCAAGCACGTAAGGCGCCACACCCTCCACCTCCGGGATTCTCGACACACTCTGGTCCAGATGCTTCCATCCTTCCAGCCCTCCGTTCTCGGCGCCTATGGTGACGTGCGACGCGACCCCCAGGATACGGTCCCGAAGCTCACCCTCGAAACCGTTCATGATGGACAGGACGGTGATCAACGCCCATACGCCCAGGGTGATGCCTGCCATCGCGATCAGCGTAATAAAGGAAATGAAGTGATTGCGCCGCTTGGCACGGGTGTAGCGCAAACCGATGAATACGGGAAGCACGATGGAATCGACTCGACGGGCCGCTCAGGAAGCGCCGCTTTCGGGACGCATGTGCGGAAACAGCAGAACGTCGCGAATCGAGGCACAGTCCGCCAACAGCATCACCAGCCGGTCTATGCCGATGCCTTCACCGGCGGTTGGCGGCATGCCGTATTCGAGGGCCCGGATGTAATCGTGATCGAAGTGCATGGCCTCTTCGTCCCCGGCCTGCTTCTCGGCCACTTGGCTGTGGAAACGGCGGGCCTGGTCTTCCGAGTCGTTCAGCTCCGAGAAGCCATTGGCGATCTCCCTGCCGGCGATGAACAACTCGAAGCGGTCCGTCACCGTCGGGTCGTCGTCGTTCACGCGCGACAGCGGCGACACTTCCACGGGGAACAAGGTCACGAACGTTGGTTGGATCAGACGGTCCTCGACGGTCTTTTCGAATATTTCCATCAGCCACTTCCCTTCGCCCCAATGAGCCTGGGGCTCGATCCCAAGCGAACAGCCGTATTCGGACAATCGTCGTAGATCCGGCATGTCGTTGGTCTGTAGCTCGGGGTTGAATTCCAGCACTGCCTCCTTGACCGCGATCCGCTTGAACGGTTCCCGAAAGCTGATCGTCGCCCCCTGACACTCGAGCGAATCCCGGCCCAACACTTCCTCCGCCAGCTCGCGCAGCAGGGTCTCGGTCAGGTCCATCAACTCGGTGTAATCGGCGTAGGCCTGATAGAACTCGAGCATGGTGAATTCCGGATTGTGCTGGGTGCTGACTCCCTCGTTGCGGAAGTTGCGGTTGATCTCGAAGACTCTTTCGAAGCCGCCCACCACCAGACGCTTCAGAAACAGCTCCGGCGCCACCCGCAGGTACAGGTCCATGTCGAGGGCGTTGTGGTGGGTCACGAACGGCCTGGCCACTGCTCCGCCCGGAATCACCTGCATCATCGGAGTCTCCACCTCGAGGAAATCACGCTCGGTAAAGAACCGCCGAATGGCCTGCACCGTCTGCGCCCGGAGTCGAAAGATCCGGCGCGCATCGGGATTGACGATCAGGTCGACGTATCGCCGCCGGTAACGCAGCTCGTGGTCGCTCATACCGTGAAACTTCTCCGGCAGAGGGCGCAGCGACTTGGTCAGCAGCCGGAGATCTTCCGCCCGTACGCTGAGCTCGCCGGTACGGGTACGGAACAACTCTCCCGTCACGCCGATGATGTCCCCGATGTCCCATTTCTTGAACTGCTCGTTGTAGACGCCCTCGGCGAGGCTGTCTCGCTGCACGAAGGCCTGGATCTGGCCGCTGCGATCCTGGATATGCGCGAACGACGCTTTGCCCATGATCCGCCGGCTCATCATGCGTCCCGCTACGTTTACCGTAACGGGTGATTCGCCGAGCTTATCCGCATCCCAGTCGCCGTACCGCTCCAGGATTTCCGCTGCGAGGTGGGTGGGCCGGAAGTCATTGGGATACCCGAATCCCGCGCTTCGCAGCGCTTCCAGCTTCTCCCGCCGCTGCCTGATCTGTTCGTTCTCATCATTCATTGTGTGATATTCAGGTCATAACCCGCAGGCTGTCAAAGCCATACCGCCGACATGGAACCTACGACTCCCTCTCCCCCTGGGAGAGGGTTGGGGTGAGCGGACACCGTCGGGGCCTGCAAGCGCCTGCGGCGTTTCGAAGCGGCACTCACGGGACAGCGCGGGGCAGGAGCCTTTTTCAACATTCGACTACAGCCCGGCCTTCAGGCTGGCTTCGATGAATGAATCCAGGTTGCCGTCCAGAACACCCTGGGTATCCCCTACCTCCACTGAGGTCCGGAGGTCCTTAATACGCGACTGGTCCAGCACGTACGAGCGGATCTGCTGGCCCCAGCCGATATCAGCCTTGGTGTCTTCCAAGGCCTGCTGCTCGGCCCGACGTTTCTGCATCTCGGCCTCGTATAGCCGGGCCTTCAGCATCTGCATGGCGGTCGCCCTGTTGCGGTGCTGAGAGCGGTCGTTCTGGCACTGCACGACGATGCCGGTGGGCAGATGCGTAATGCGCACCGCCGAGTCCGTGCGGTTGACGTGCTGGCCGCCGGCGCCACTGGCCCGATAGGTGTCGACCCTGAGGTCCGCCGGGTTGATCTCCACCTCCACCTTGTCGTCGATTTCCGGATAGACATAGACCGAGGCGAACGACGTATGCCGCCGGTGACCCGAATCGAATGGTGATTTCCTCACCAGCCTGTGAATGCCCGTTTCGGTGCGCAGGTAACCGAACGCATGCTCTCCGGAAACTTTGATGGTCGCGCTCTTGATGCCGGCGACATCGCCCTCCGAGACCTCGACGATCTCGGATTGAAACTGTCTGTTCTCGCAGTAACGAAGGTACATGCGCAGGAGCATCTCCGCCCAGTCCTGAGCCTCGGTGCCACCGGATCCGGCCTGGATATCCATGAACGCATTGTTGGCGTCCATGGGTCCGGAGAACATCCGCTGGAATTCCAGCTCCCCGAGGCGTTCGTCCAGGGCGTGCAGGTCGCTTTCCACGGATCCCAGCAGATCCGGATCCTCCTCGTCGCGCGCCAGATCGATGAGCTCCCCCGCATCGTCGATGGAGCGATGGATCTCCTCCAGGTTGCGTACGATCCGCACCAGCCGGGAGCGGCTCTGACCCAGCTCCTGGGCACGCTCCGGATCTTTCCAGATGTCGGGCTGCTCCAGCTGCCGCTCTACCTCCTCGAGCTGTTCCTTCTTGCCGTCGTAGTCAAAGATACCTCCTGAGAGTGGCCTCGCGCTCGCTCAGATCTTTGGCGGTCTCGACCAGGGCAGTGAACTCCATGGGTATGGCTCTCGAGTGTGGAAACTAAGGAGCGCGAGCATACCGAAGAAGCATGGCGGGTGAAAGTTCCCGCAACGCCGCAATGGCGCCACCCGGCCCCACCGCGCAACGGGCCCCGGGCCAGCGCCTTCCCCGGCGCTTCGATCAGCACGCGGGGGTGGACTCGCTGAACTGCGACAATGCTACACTTGCCCCTGGAAAAGACACGAAGAACTTCCGCCGCGGGCCTCCATGCGAATCAGTGCCGGCCAGGCGGACGTTGGGACTCCATAGACCATGCGAATCGGCGTACCTCGAGAGATATATCCCGACGAAAAGCGTGTCGCGACCACCCCGGCAGTGGTGGCGGACCTGCTGGCGCTCGGCTATGAGGTCGCCGTCGAGCAGGGCGCAGGCCAAGGCGCGAGCTTCCGGGACGAGGACTACCGGAAAGCGGGAGCGACAGTGGAGACCGACGTCCGCAAGCTGTGGAACGAATCCGACATCATCCTCAAGATCAACGCCCCCGGCCACCACCCCGATCTCGACCTGGACGAGTCCGAGCTGTTGTCTCCCGGCAAGCTCCTCATCAGTCTCATCTGGCCGGCCCAGAACGAGACGCTGATGAAACGCCTGGCGGCGCGCGGCGCGACCGTCTGCGCCATGGACTCGGTGCCGCGTATCTCCAGGGCGCAGAAACTGGACGTCTTGTCCTCCATGTCCAACGTCGCTGGGTATCGTGCGGTGATCGAGGCGGCCAACGCGTTCGGGCGTTTCTTCACCGGGCAGGTCACCGCCGCGGGCAAAGTCCCGCCCGCCAAGGTGCTGGTCATCGGCGCCGGAGTCGCCGGCTTGTCCGCCGTCGGCGCGGCCGGCTCCCTCGGGGCCGTGGTGCGGGCTTTCGATACGCGCCCCGAGGTCAAGGAACAGGTGGAGAGCATGGGTGCCGAGTTCCTGCAGGTGGAAATCGAGGAGGAAGGTTCCGGAGCCGGAGGCTACGCCAAGGTGATGAGCGAGGAGTTCATCAAGGCGGAGATGGCGCTGTTCCAGGAACAGGCCGAGGAAGTGGACGTCATTGTCACCACCGCACTCATCCCCGGCAAGCCCGCACCCAAGCTCATTACCGCAACGATGGTGCAGAGCATGAAGCCGGGCAGCGTTATCGTCGACCTGGCCGCGGAGCAAGGCGGCAACTGCGAGTTGACCGAGCCGGGCAAGGCCGTGGTCAAAGACGGCGTGACCATTATCGGCTATACCGACCTCGCCAGCCGGCTCGCCACCCAATCCAGCCAGCTGTACGCCACCAATCTCAGGCATCTGTTGACGGAGCTCACCCCCGAAAAGGACGGACGGCCGGTGGTGGACATGGAGGACGAGGTAATACGCGGCCTCACTGTAATCAAGGACGGCGAGATCACCTGGCCGCCACCGGCCCCGAAGATCAGCGCGGCGCCGCCGTCGAAACCGAAACGCGCCCCGAAAACGGAGCGGTCGGCCGAGGAGACTGCAGGAAGCCGCGCTCGATCGACGATCTGGACTGTGTTGCTGTTGGCCGCCGGGGCTGCGGCGATACTGGGCGTGGGCTCGGTGGCGCCGCCCGAGTTCATGAATCACTTCACGGTCTTCATCCTGGCAATCTTTGTCGGCTACCAGGTGGTCTGGGCCGTGACCCCCGCGTTGCACACGCCCTTGATGAGCGTCACCAATGCCATCAGCGGCATCATCGTCCTGGGTGCCCTGCTGCAAATCGGTTCCGGCGCCAGCCTGGTCGCCATACTCGCCGGTGTCGCCGTGCTGATCGCCGCCGTCAACGTCGTGGGCGGGTTCCTGGTAACCCAGCGCATGCTCAGGATGTTTCGGAAATAGGCGGCGAGATCATGGACCACGGCATCATAACCGCAGCTTACATCCTCGCCGCCGTACTGTTCATATTCAGTCTCGGCGGCCTCAGCAACCAGGAAACCGCGCGCAGAGGCAACCTTTACGGCATCGCGGGCATGGCAATCGCCATTGCCGCCACTATTGCCGGCGACGGGGTGAACGACTACGGGCTCGTAGTGACCTTGATGCTCCTGGGCGGCGCCGCGGGCGCCCTCGTGGCCATGAAGGTGCAGATGACCCAGATGCCGCAGCTCGTGGCCATGATGCACAGCTTCGTCGGCCTCGCGGCGGTGCTCATCGGCTTCGGCAACTACGCGGATCCGAGTCTGCACTTCGCCGGGGCGGAGAAAACCATCCACAACGTGGAGATCTACGTCGGCGTTCTGATCGGGGCAGTGACCTTCACCGGGTCGATAGTCGCCTTCGGAAAGCTGCAGGAGCTCCTGCCTTCGGCACCTTTGGCGCTGCCCGCCCGCCACCTCATGAACCTGGCGGGGGGCATTGTCTGCCTCTATCTCGGATACCTGTTCGTCGGCGCCCCGGACATGGCCTACGGCGTGGTTCCCTTGATCGTGATGACCATAATCGCGCTGCTGTTCGGCATCCACATGGTGATGGCGATCGGCGGCGCCGACATGCCCGTCGTCATTTCAATGCTGAACAGCTACTCCGGCTGGGCCGCCGCGGCCGCCGGCTTCATGCTATCCAACGACCTGCTGATCGTCACCGGTGCCCTCGTGGGCTCCAGCGGCGCTATCCTGAGCTACATCATGTGCCGGGCGATGAATCGCAACTTCGTGCGCGTGATCCTGGGCGGATTCGGCGGCAGCAGCACGGGACCCGCCGCCGGGGCCGGCGGCGAGGCTCAATCCACCACCGCGGAGGAAGTGGCGGCGCTGTTGAGCGATGCCTCCGAGGTCGTGATCACCCCCGGCTACGGCATGGCGGTGGCACGCGCGCAGCACGCGGTTTCACAGATCACAAGCCGGTTGCGCGATAAGGGCGTCAAGGTGCGCTTCGGCATCCATCCCGTGGCCGGACGCATGCCGGGCCACATGAACGTGCTGCTGGCCGAGGCCAAGGTGCCGTACGACATCGTGTTGGAGATGGATGAGATCAACGACGACTTCGACCACACCGACGTGGTCCTGGTGATCGGCGCCAACGACACCGTGAATCCCGCCGCCGAGGAGGAACCGGACAGCCCCATCGCCGGCATGCCCATCCTGGAGGTATACAAGGCCAGGAACGTCATCGTGCTTAAACGCTCCATGGCATCCGGCTACGCGGGGGTCGACAATCCCCTGTTCTACCGGGACAACACCCGCATGCTGTTCGGCGACGCCAGGGAGAGCGTCGAAGCCATTCTCGCCGCCCTGAAATAACCCTCGTAATACCTGCAGGTCGGTGGCATCTCGCTCCTGGCGATCTGCCACACTTCCTGACCTCCATGGATGGAGGAAATGCTGGGATTGCCTGGAGCAATCCCAGTGCACATCCCTGTAGGTCGGGATTTATCCCGACAATCGATGTTGGGCTGCGGTCGTGGGATTTGAGTATTTCTTGTGTGGGGTGTCGCTGTCAGTTGGGGGTGTTCAGATTCTTGGCGGGAGTGCCGGGCATGAACCGGGGAAGGATTTCAGCGGGACGCCGCAAGTACCTCCCTGTAGGCTCGCCTCCGGCATCCTTGCCTCCAGACGCCCGCTGAAACCCTTCCCCGGCTCATGCCTTTACGCCCATCCCTTCGTTTGGGAGGGGGGAATCCCTGACACATCCGTGGTGCTTCTCGAAGGGGGACGCCGCTTGGGCATGGGTTGGGGGAGGTTTTCGCCGACCGTCTGGAGGCAAGGATGCCGGAGGCGAGCGTACAAGGATGTATTTACAGCGTGTCGGCGAAGGCCTCCGGCCAACCCATGCTGGCCGTGGTCCTGTCAACTAACGACCAGGCACCAGCACAGCACCATTCCGAACGCCGTTTGCCCTCACCCTAACCCTCTCCCGCAAGCGGGAGAGGGGATTGTTTCACCTTGGCCCTCTCCCTGAGGAGTAGGGGACTCTTCGTTTGAAGACGATTGTGCGCAGCAACGCACCAAAGACCTCTCGGTTACCGGATTCGCGCTGCCGCCTCCATCCCTGGAGTCGTTCCGCACGCGGGAGAGGGAATATTCTGGTCGGGGACAGTGCGGTACTGTCAGCCCAGGGCGTTCTTCATGAGCTTGCCGATATCGGCGGGGTTGCGGGTGACGCCGATTCCGGCTTCTTCCATGGCGGCTATCTTCTCTTCGGCCGTGCCCTTGCCGCCGGAGATGATGGCGCCCGCGTGGCCCATGCGTTTTCCCGGAGGCGCGGTGACGCCGGCGATGAAACCAACGACGGGTTTGGTCATGTTCTCCTTGACCCAGGCGGCGCACTCCTCTTCGTCGGTTCCGCCGATCTCGCCGCACATGACGACGCCCTCCGTGGCGGGATCGTCGTTGAACATCTTCATCACGTCCAGGTGCTTCAATCCGTTCACCGGATCACCGCCGATACCCACGCAGGTCGACTGTCCCAGCCCCAGCTCCGTAAGCTGAGCCACCACCTCGTAGGTCAGGGTCCCGGAACGCGATACCACTCCAATAGGACCCTGCTTGTGGATATAACCGGGCATAATCCCGATCTTCAGCTCGTCCGGCGTGATCACTCCAGGGCAGTTGGGGCCCACCAGCACGGTCGCCTTGTCTCCCATCTTGTAGCGCGTGAGGATCATGTCCTTGACGGGAATTCCTTCGGTGATGCAAATCACGACCTTGATTCCCGCCTCTACGGCTTCGTCGATGGCCGCGGCGGCGAACCTGGGCGGGACATAGATCACCGATACGTCGCAGCCAGTCTCCTGCTTGGCCTCGCGCACCGTCTCGAACACCGGCACCCCCTCAACGACCTGGCCGGCCTTGCCCGGCGTCACACCGGCAACGTAGCACTGTTTGCCCTGCGCGTATTCAATGGAATGCTTGGTATGAAAAGCACCGGTCTTTCCGGTGATCCCCTGGGTGACCACCCGCGAATTCTTGTCGATCAAAATAGACATATCAGCCCCTCGCCGCCGCAACCGCCTTCTCGGCGGCGTCCGCCATGGTGGTGGCGGAGATAATGGTAATTCCGGAATTGGCAATGATCTCCCGGCCCTGATTCACATTCGTGCCCTCCAGCCTCACCACCAGCGGTACACCCAGCTCCACCACCTTGGCCGCGTTCACCAGCCCCTCGGCGATGATATCGCAGCGCATGATGCCCCCGAATATGTTGACCAGGATCGCCTTGAGGTGCGGGTTGCGCATCATGATCTTGAAGGCCTCGGTCACCTGCTCGGTCGTTGCCCCGCCGCCGACGTCCAGGAAGTTGGCCGGCGACGACCCGTACAGCTTGATGATATCCATGGTCGCCATCGCCAGCCCGGCGCCATTGACCAGACAGCCGATGTCTCCATCCAGGGCGATGTAGTTCAGGTCGAACTTCGATGCGTCGATCTCGTTCGGGTCTTCTTCGTCGAGGTCGCGCATCTCCTTCCACTCCGGGTGCCGGAACGCTGCGTTGTCGTCGAAATTGATCTTCGCATCGAGGGCCAGGACCCGGTCATCCCTGGTGACGATCAGCGGATTGATCTCGGCCAGCGATGCGTCCGAATCCCAGTACGCGTGGTACAGGGCCGTGAAGAATTCCACCGCGCGGTCACGGCACGTTTCCGGTATCCCGATTTTCCGGGCCAGATCCGCCGCCGCACCGGGGTCGAGACCTTCGATCGGGTGGATCGCCACCTTGTGGATCTTCTCGGGGGATTCGGCGGCCACCTGCTCGATCTCGGTCCCCCCTTCGGAGCTTGCCATCATGGTGACCCGCTGGGTCGAGCGGTCCACAACCAGTCCCACGTACAACTCGGAATCGATGTCGGCGCCCTCTTCCACCAGAAGCCGCTTGACCTCCTTGCCCTCCGGTCCAGTCTGATGGGTCACCAGTTGCATGCCGAGAATCTCGCTCGCAGCCTTCCTCACCTCGTCCATGGACTTGGCGACCTTGACGCCGCCGCCCTTGCCGCGGCCCCCGGCGTGGATCTGGGCCTTGACCACCCAGATGTCGCCGCCGAGCTTCTCCGCCGCGGCCACCGCCTCGTCCACGGAAAAGCATGGAACCCCCGCAGGCGTCGCGACGCCGTACTTCCTCAACAGTTCTTTTCCCTGGTACTCATGGATCTTCATGTAAAACCCCTGATGGAATTGTCTGGTTTATTGACTCGCCGAATTGTCAGAGTTTCAGTCGATGCCGGGACGCGATTCTCGCGGCCTCCTCCCCGGATCCGTCCCGCGCTTCCGCGGACCGCCGCGCCCGCGCCACTTCGGCCACCCTTTGGGGAATCCTCTCTATCAATCTCGGGTCGAATTGCTTCGGCAGTATGTAGTCGGGCCCGAACTCCATGGCGTCCGCCCCGTATGCTTCAAGGACCTCCTGAGGCACGGATTCCTTTGCCAGATCCGCCAGCGCGAACACCACGGCAGTTAGAATGTTCTGATCAATTTGCCGTATCCTGGCATCCAACGCACCGCGAAATAGAAACGGGAAGCACAAGGCGTTGTTTACCTGGTTCGGATAGTCGGAGCGCCCGGTGGCCATAATGATGTCCGGCCGGATGGCCTTGGCCACCGCAGGCATGATTTCCGGAACGGGATTGGACAACGCGAACACGATCGCCCGGTCCGACATCACGTTCAACATCTCCGGCGTGACCAGGCCCGGACCCGAAACACCTATGAACACATCCGCGTCCACCATGGCCTCGGACAACGTTCGTTTAGGCGTGTCGTTGGCGTAGGCCTGTTTGTAAATGTTGATGTCCGTCCGCCCGGTGTGGACGACGCCTTTTCGGTCCACCAGGGTGATTTGCTTACGACCGGCACCCAGTGCGATCAGTACGCGAGTGGTGGAAATGCCGGCCGCTCCGGCGCCCAGGATGACGATCTGGACGTCCTGCAGGCGCTTGCCCTGCAGTTCCAGGGCATTCAGCAGCCCCGCGCAGGCTATGACAGCGGTCCCATGCTGGTCGTCATGGAATACCGGAATATTCAGCCGCTCCCGTAGACGTTCCTCCACCACGAAGCAGCGGGGCGCGGCGATATCTTCGAGGTTGATGCCGCCAAAGGTCGGGGCGATATTCACCACCGTTTCGATGAAGGCCTCGGTACTGGGTGCGGTGATCTCCAGGTCGAACACGTCGATGTCGGCGAAGCGCTTGAACAGTATCGCCTTCCCTTCCATGACCGGCTTCCCCGCCAGCGCGCCGACGTTCCCGAGGCCGAGGACGGCGCTGCCGTCGGTTACCACCGCGACCAGATTGCCCTTGTTGGTGTAGCGATACGCGTCTTCAGGGTCCCTGGCGATTTCCTCCACCGGCGCGGCAACACCCGGTGTGTAGGCGAGGGACAGGTCCTGTGAGGTAGCGAACGGTTTCGTGGGCTGGACCGAGACCTTTCCGGGCTTGGGGAACTCGTGATATTCGAGCGCTCTGGCCCTATCGTCCGCCATACAGGTTTCCCGCTGCTTTCATTGATTCTTCGGTGGTGGGACTGCCTCAGGCATTCTACAGCGTGGACTCATATAATTCATCAGCGGCCTTTCTCCATCCGGCACAGATACCCGTCAGCCATGCCATCGGCTCGTGCCCCGGCTCAAACGCGTTTGCAGGCATCTACCGCCGCGTTCGGGGTGCACCAGGCAGGCACTATCGCGGGAATCCAGCGCTGGTGTAGCGTCTCATCAGGAACTATCTATTTTATCTGAATGAGGATAGCATTGTGTGACACCGTCAAAGAGGGCGTCCCAGCAATGAACCGTCCTGCCGAAGGCCGTACTGGAGGTGTCGACGATGCCGGCTGAAACTCAAATCCCGCTCCAGCAAATCTCTTCCCAACAGATCTCCACGCAACAGATTTCACAATTTCAGAGCGACGGGGTGTTGCTGCTGCGCGGTGTGTTTCGCGATTGGGTCGACTTGCTGCGCGAAGGCGTCGCCAGGAACATGGCCGATCCCGGACCCAACGCCAAGCACTACCGGGAGGACGGCTCCGACGCCGAGTTCTTCGGCGATTACTGCAACTGGCAACGGATTCCCGAGTACCGCGCGTTCCTGTTCGAATCGCCGGCGGCCGCCGTTGCCGCTGCGTTGACCGGTTCGCGTTCGGTACGCCTGTTTCACGAGCATGTGCTGGTGAAACAGCCCGGCGCGGGGACTCCTACACCCTGGCACCAGGACCAGCCGTACTATTGCATCGACGGCGATCAGGTCTGCAGCCTGTGGCTGGCGCTCGATCCGGTGGCCCGCGAGAACAGCATCGAATACATCGCCGGATCCCATCGCTGGAACAAGGTGTTTCGGCCCGAACGTTTCAATCGCCAGCCGCTTTATGACAACGCCGAATACGAAGTGCTGCCGGACATCGACGCCGAGCGCGACAGCTACGACATCCGAGGCTGGGATATCGAAGCGGGAGACGCCATCGCATTTCATTTCATGACCGTTCATGGCGCGCCCCCCAACCGTTCACGAACCCGATCCCGGCGCGCGTTCTCGAGCCGATGGCTGGGTGATGATGCACGCTTCGCCGTGCGCCCTGGCGAAACCTCACCGCCGTTTCCGGAAGTCCGGCTCAAGCATGGCGACCTCCCCGACCACCCGTCGTTTCCCCTGGTCTATCCGGCCGCAAAGCGGGCGTAGCGATAGCTGTGGTGCAGTTTATCCTGCGTCGCCGTGGATTTTGGATTTGAGATGGCCATACGGAGCCACTGGTCACCCGACCGGGATAGGGTGATACTGCTCGCTCGCTGCCGTTGCGCAATCTAGTCATTTCGAAACGATCGGTTGCCGCGGCCGCAGGTCCTGAATGGCCCGGACGTGCGCTTGATTCGGGGGGAATCAATGGCCCGCCGGACACGGCGCGAGCTATTCCCGGGCGTCATTGATTCGAGTTCAACATTTCTATCAACCGTATGGGAGCTAAGTGATGTCAACAGTCGCAACCGTCCTCAAAACTATGTTAACTGGTCTGGCAGTAGCGGCCGCTGTCGCGGCGGGTACCGCCCGGGCCGGTGAGGCGCCGTTCAAGCACATGTTGCCCGAGGCCATCCAGTCCAAGGGTTATCTGAGCGTGGCCAGCGAAATCCAGTATCCGCCGTTCGAGACGTTCGCCGAAGACAACAAGACCGTGGTGGGCATCGACGCCGATATTGCCGCTGCGCTAAGCAAGGAACTCGGCGTCGAGCTGCGTTTCGTAAGCACCAGCTTCGATGCCATCATTCCAGGTCTCGTCGCCAAGCGCTATGACATGGCCATGTCCGCGATGACGGATAACAGGAAACGAGAGAAGCAGGTCGACTTTGTCGACTACTTCGGGTCCGGGGGCGGGATCCTCGCGCGCACGGCCGACAAGGACAAATACAAGACCCTGGACGACCTGTGTGGAGTCACCGTGGGAATCGCCAAAGGCACCACCGAGGTAGCCGACGCGGAGAAGCAGAGCGCCAAGTGTAAAGCCCAGGGCAAGGCGGCCATCAACAGCCAGATCTTCGCCCGGCAGAATGACATGGTCCTCGCGCTGCAGAGCCACCGGGTGGATGCGGCCATGGCGGATGCTCCCAACTCCGCCGCCACCGCCCAGGAATCCAAGGGTCAACTCGTACTGACCGGTCCCGCCTACAGCAAATCCGTGTTCGGCATCGTCTTCCCCAAGGGCAGCGATCAGCTCATGAAGGCGGTGCAGGCGGCGCTGCAGAAGATCATGGATGACGGCACCTACCTCGCCATCCTCAAGAAATACGGACAGCAGGACAACGCGATCACCACGGCGACCATCAACGGTGCCTTGACTGATTGACAATGGCGGTCGACCAGCCGGCGGCCGGCCCGGGGCGGACGGCAGACGCCCGGGGCCGGCCCATTCGAAAGACGGTGCCGCTGCGCCACCCTGGGCGCTGGGTGGCGGTGGCGCTGATTGCGCTGGTGTTTGCCAGTTTCGTACACTCGGCGAGCGCCAACCCGAATTATCAGTGGAGCGTGGTCTGGCACTACCTGTTCTCTCCACCTATTCTCGCCGGATTGTCGCACACGGTGGAACTGACCATCGTCGCGATGACGATTGGAATCGCACTCGGCACGGTCTTCGCGGTGATGCGCTTGTCGCCGAATCCGGTGATCTCCAAGGCGGCGGCTGTCTATATCTGGATTTTTCGCGGTATTCCAGTGCTGGTTCAGTTGTTGTTCTGGTATTTTCTGTCGGCGCTGTTTCCGGATCTAGCGATCGGTATTCCGTTCGGTCCGGATCTCGTGGCCGTCGACACCAATCGAGTCATCACGCAACTCACCGCCGCCATTCTTGGATTGGGCCTGAGCGAGGCAGCCTATATGGCCGAGATCGTCCGCTCCGGCATTCTGTCGGTGGCGTCCGGCCAGACCGAGGCGGCGAAATCGCTCGGCATGACGGGGATGTTGACGATGCGCCGAATCGTGTTACCGCAGGCGCTGCGGATCATTATCCCGCCTACCGGCAACGAAACGATCGGCATGTTGAAGAATACCTCGATGGTGATCGTGATCGCCTATACGGATCTGCTGACCTCCGCGTCCCTGATCTACGCGCGGACCTATGAAACGATTCCGTTGCTCATCGTGGCATGTATCTGGTACCTGGCGGTGACGACGGTGCTGATGATGCTGCAGTCCGGCATCGAACGCCGCTTTGGACGCGGATTCATCCCGCGACGGGACCCGGGCTGGTGGGTCCGGACTCGAAGGCGGCTATTTACCGGCGAGCCGCCCACCGGGGCTCCGGGCACGCGGGAGGCTGGTGATGGCTGACGTTCCGATGGTGCAGGCAATCAGTCTGGTCAAGCGTTTTGGCCAATCCGAGGTCCTCAAGGGAGTCGACCTGACGATCACCAGAGGCGAGGTGGCCTGTCTGCTCGGCCCGTCCGGCGCCGGCAAGTCGACGTTTCTTCGCTGCATCAACCACCTGGAGAAGATCGACGAAGGCGAGCTGCTGGTCGACGGCGAGTTCGTCGGCTATCGCGAACGCGGCGGCAAGCTCTACGAGTTGCATGAGCGAGAGGTCGCCCGCAAGCGGCGCGAGATCGGCATGGTGTTCCAGCATTTCAACCTGTTCCCCCATATGACGGCATTGGAGAACACCATCGAGGCCCCGATCCACGTCAAAGGCCAAAGCAGGACCGTTGCCCGGGATCGCGCGCAGACGTTGCTGAAGCAGGTTGGCCTCGCCGACAAGGCGAACGCCTACCCGGCGGAGCTGTCCGGTGGCCAGCAGCAGCGAGTCGCCATCGCCCGGGCGCTCGCCATGGAGCCGAAACTGATGCTGTTCGATGAACCGACCAGCGCATTGGACCCCGAGCTGGTGGGCGAAGTACTCGACGTGATGCGTAAGCTCGCCGAATCCGGCATGACGATGCTCGTGGTCACCCACGAAATCGGATTCGCACGGGAAGCCGCCGATTGTGTCGTCTTCATGGCGGATGGCAGAGTGGTGGAAACCGGTCCGCCGGGCAAAGTACTGAGTCATCCCGAACATGAGCGGACCCGCAGCTTTCTGTCCAAGGTTCTATGAACGGCAACGAGACGCCGGGCCAACGGACAATCACCATGCCCTCGACGAGGGAGTCGAAGCCAGGTGGCCTCACTCGGCGTGTGACGGCGCTGATTCACGCCCGCGACTCGTGCTAAGCGACATGTCGTGCAATTCCGTATCGTTTGCCGCTACCGGAGTGCAAGGCTGCAATGACTGAGGAATTCGTCTCAGCCCTGCAGGCATCGTTGGGCGATGCCGTTCTGGTCGGCGATGCGATACCCGAACGTCACTACAGCGATTGGACACGGCTTGCGGCGTGCCGCCCGCTGGCGCTGGTCCGCCCTGCCTCGACCGCGGAGGTGGCCGCGGTGCTGCGCCTGTGCCATGCACATCGTCGACCGGTCGTCCCGCAGGGCGGAATGACCGGACTCGCGGGAGGCGCCGTGGCGACCGGCGACTCCGTTGCGCTGTCCCTCGAGCGTCTGGCCGGCGATATACAGGTGGATACGGCTGCCAGCACGCTGACCGCCTTTGCCGGCACAACGCTCGAGGCCATCCAACGTGCGGCCGCGAATGCCGGGTTGCGCTACCCGGTGGACTTCGCCGCGCGCGGGAGTTGCCAGATCGGCGGCAATATATCGACCAACGCCGGCGGGCATGCCGTGATTCGTCACGGCATGACGCGCAATCAGGTTCTCGGTCTGGAAGTCGTGCTGGCGGACGGGTGCGTGCTGGATCTGATGAATTCCATGCTCAAGAACAATGCCGGCTATGATCTCAAGCAGCACTTCATCGGTTCCGAGGGCACCCTGGGCGTCATCACTCGGGCGGTGCTGCGGCTGGCACCGGCACTCGGCGATACCCATACCCTGCTGTGTGCAGTCGGTGGCTACGCGAGCGCCGTGGCCTTGCTGCGTCGCCTGCGCGACGCCGGCCTGGCGCTGGAGGCCTTTGAGGCGATGTGGCAGGACTTCTATGCCATGAGCTGTGCCTGGTTGGAGACAGCCCCGCCGCTGGCCGCGCACTTCCCCCTGTATATACTGTGCGAATTGGAAGGCGAGGAGAGTCGGCTCGAGCGGGTTCTGGAAGCATCCATGGCCGAGCGGGAGATTGTTGACGCAGTGCCGGCCCGTTCGCTGGCCCAGGCTCGCCGGCTGTGGAAGATACGTGAGGCAACGGCCGAGTTTCCGTCCAGGCTGGCACCCATAAATTTCGATATCAGCCTGCCCGTCGTGGCCATTGGTGAGTTCGTGGCGGCGGTTCGCGCGGCCTTGAGCACGAGTTGGCCTGGATGCCGGAGCGTCGCGTTCGGTCATATTGGCGACGGTAACCTGCACCTCACCGTCGACGGCAACTCGCTGCAGGCCAACAGCACGGAAACGCAGCATGCGGTGGAGTCGCTGATCTACGATCTGGTTGGAGAGTGGGACGGCTCGATTTCGGCCGAACACGGGATCGGCCTGCTCAAGAGAGAGTTTCTCCATCACAGCGCAACAAGCGAGAGCCTGGCAGCCATGCGTGCCATCAAGCAGGCGCTGGACCCGTTGGGTATTCTCAATCCGGGCAAGATCTTTGCGGCGGAACCGGCCACGGATCTATAGTGGAGAAGCTGGGATTACCCGGCTCCCCTGGGCCTCACCCCCGCGGGGCCGGCGCTCCCCGCGCCGCTCGTCGAACCCGAGTGGGTGCGGCCGCCAACCCGCTCAACCAGACTGGAGAGCGGCCCTGCGGACCGCTCTCCAGTCTGGCGGAGAGGGTGGGATTACTCGGCTCGTCCCTGAGCCTCGCCCCTCCGGGGCCGGCGCTCACTACGCGCCGTTCGGCGGCGCTCCCCGCGCCGCTCGTCGAACCCGAGTGGCTGCGGCCGCCAACCCGCTCAACCAGACTGGAGAGCGGCCCTGCGGACCGCTCTCCAGTCTGGCGGAGAGGGTGGGATTCGAACCCACGGACCCTTGCGGGTCAACGGTTTTCAAGACCGTCGCCTTCGACCACTCGGCCACCTCTCCGGGGGCTGGGATAATACCGGGTTGCGTGCCTCGGTACCAAGGGATAGCTCTTGAAAGTCATGGACTTAGGCCCCACCTCGAAATCGCTTGAAGTTTCGAATCAGGTGGGTATCCTTGGAACCTGATCGTTTCCGGGCCCTCTAAGGGGTTGTTCCTTTAAAAGGGTTAATCAGCAGTCAGCGGAGGTCGAATGAACTCGAACCAGCTTAACCAAGCCGTATCCCGCCCGCGTTCCGCGGCGGTTGAAGTCAACAACGTATTAAAGAACACGTATATCCTGCTTTCGCTAACCCTGCTGTTCTGCGCGGCGACGGCGGGTATGTCCATTGCTTTCAATTGGCCCTACCCCGGCCTTATTCTGACTCTGGTCGGCTACTATGGGCTGTTGTTCCTGACTACCAAGTTCCGGAATTCCGCCCTGGGCCTGGTGTTCGTGTTTGCGCTCACCGGCTTCATGGGCCTGACGCTGGGACCGATCGTCAGCGCCTACATCAAGTTCCTGCCCAACGGCACCCAGCTGGTTATGACGGCGATGGGCGCGACCGGGATCATCTTCCTCGGCCTGTCGGGCTATGCTCTGGTCAGCCGCAAGGACTTCAGCTTCATGGCGGGCTTCCTGTTCTCCGGGATTCTGATCGCGTTTCTGGCGGGCCTTGGAGCGGCGGTGTTTCACATCCCTGCCCTGTCCCTGGCGGTGTCTGCAATGTTTGTACTGCTGATGTCCGGACTGATCCTTTTCGAAACCAGCCAGATCATTCACGGCGGCGAGACTAACTACATCATGGCGACCATCACTCTGTTCGTCGCCATCTACAACCTGTTCCTGTCCCTTCTGCAGCTGCTGGGAGGTTTTCGGCAATGACCGAGCCCGGCTTGCACTGAAGGCGTTCCGCATGCCTGCAAAAAAAGCCCCGTTCGAGACGGGGCTTTTTTGTGCACGTCGGGATGCCTCCTGCATCCCCCGCGCCATTCCGGTCAGGTGTGCTGCTCGCGCGCCTGGGTCAGCCGCTCGATATTGAAATCAAGATACAGCATCAGCAAGAAGTACAAGGCGAACAGTCCAAGGAA
This sequence comes from uncultured Gammaproteobacteria bacterium, assembly GCA_963731035.1. GTDB lineage: Bacteria > Pseudomonadota > Gammaproteobacteria > Arenicellales > JAANXG01 > JAANXG01. The sequence continues at coordinate 34,053 of CAVSUY010000021.1, forward strand.
GGCAAAGAACATCAGCTGCTCTGACACCCCTTTGAACTCCGAGACCAGACCAATCGCGGCCAGCGCGCCGGAACCCAGCACCGACAGCCCCAGCGTCTGGTTGACGCTCCAACCGTAATCCCGCAGGTAGTGATGGTAGTGCGTGCAATCCGCATGAAAGGGAGAGCGACCGCGTATGGGACGCCGTAGCAGCGATGCCACCGCATCGAACAGGGGCAACGCGAATATCCACAATGCCGTCACGGGCGCCATCACCCGATCGTGGCCCTGGGTCATGCCGATCAGAAACCAGGCCAGCATGAAGCCGACCAGCAGACTGCCGGCGTCGCCCAGATACAGCCTCGCCGCCCCGAAGCCGGGGACTCTGGCGTTGTACAGCATGAAAGCGGCGAGTGCGGATATCAGCACGCCGAGGAAAGAGGCGTAGCCCAGATGTTGTGTGAGAACGGACGCAGCCAGCAAGGCGATGCACGTCACCAGCGAAAGGGTGCCGGCTAGACCGTCGAGGCCGTCCGACATGTTCACGGAATTGATGACTCCGACGGCGGAAAATATCGTCAGCGCGATCCCCCAGCGACCGAGAGCCGTCGGAAAGTCCGAATGGAAGATGTATCCAAGGTCGCGCAGGGAAACATCGGCAACCCAGGCCAGCAGGCCCATGGCCAGCGCCTGGGCCGCGAAGCGAATGGCGAAAGACGTCTCCCTGGCGTCGTCCCAGACACCTATCATCACCAGCAAGGTCCCGCAGTAGATCACCGCCGTACGCGTGTCCTGGGACACGGGAAGCAGCCACACCCCCACCAGGATGCCCGCGAAAATACCCAGTCCTCCCACCAGTGGAGTCGGCTGCGTATGCCTGCGGTGAGCACCCGGAAAGGAAAGCAGACCGAGCTTTCGCGCATTGCGCCGGAGCAGCTCCAACGCGACTACGGTAACCAGGAACACAGCGGGAAATAGAAAGAAGTATTTGATGGCGACACCCTCTGAATCTTTGCCAGTTTAGTTCAATATCGGCGATCCGAAGGTAAACTTTAAATCCGGCGGCACTTCGCTCATCGCAGCGAGATCCCCGACTGCTCCCAGCGCCAAGCCGTTCTCAATATTTCTTCGAGCCCGGAATGCCTGCGCTCCCATCCCAGCGCCTCACGGGCCCGCGAGGAATCCGCGACCAGGACCGGCGGGTCGCCGGGCCTTCTACCCTCGATTGCGTAAGGCACCGGGCGGCCGGTCTCGGACTCGGCCATCGCGATCACTTCAAGTATGGAGTGGCCCTGCTCGGAACCCAGGTTGAATGCGTGGCAGCCGGGATTGTCCGTCAGGTACTGCAACGCCCGACAATGAGCATCCGCCAGGTCGGTGACGTGAACGAAGTCACGGATGCAGGTGCCGTCCCGGGTGGGATAGTCGTCGCCGAAAACCTTCAACCGCTTCACTGCCCCGCCGGCGGCGCGCAGCACGTTGGGAATCAAATGCGGCTCGGGATCGTGGACCTCCCCAATCTCCCCGTCCGGGTCGGCGCCGGCGGCGTTGAAGTATCGCAGACTGCAGGCGTGAAGGCCGTATGCCCGCGCGTAGTCCGCAAGGATACGCTCGATCATCAACTTGGATCGGCCGTAGGGGTTGATCGGATTCTGGATCGAATCCTCCCGGATGGGCGTGCTTGCCGGGACGCCGTAGGTGGCGCAGGTGCTGGAGAAAATCATCATTGCCACCTCCTTCTCCCTGACGACGTCCAGCAGATTGATGGTTCCCGCCACGTTGTTCCGGTAATACGCCGCCGGATCGCGCACCGACTGCTCGACGTGGGCGTATGCGGCGAAATGCATTACCGCCGCCGGTCGGTAACGCTCTACCACCCCGACCAGCCGCGCCTTGTCTAGCAGCGTCCCCGTTTCCAGAGGCCCCCATTTCACGGCTCCCGCATGACCCGCCTCCAGGCTATCGAAGACCACGGGTTGATATCCGTACTTGGAAAGGGCCTTACAGGCGTGGCTGCCAACGTATCCGGCACCCCCGGTGACCAGTACCGTGCTAACGGACATCAGCTGTCCGGGCGCTTGCTCTGGTCGCTGCGCAGCAAGGCGTCGAAATACTCGATCGTCCGGACCAGACCGTCCCTGAGGGCCGTCGCAGGTTCCCAGGCGAATCGCTGCCTGGCCTGGCTGATGTCCGGGCAGCGCTGCGTTGGATCATCGAATGGCAAGTCGTGGTAGACCAGACTGGAGCCGGACCCCGTGATTTCGATGATCTGCTCCGCCAGCTGCTTGATGGAGAACTCCCCCGGATTACCGGCGTTCAAGGGACCGGGAAATTCATCCGGTCCGTCCATGAACCGGGTCATGATCTCTATCATGTCGTCGACGTAACAGAACGAGCGGGTCTGGCTGCCATCCCCGTATATGGTTATCGGCTCGTTCTTCAGGGCCTGGACTATGAAGTTCGAGACAACGCGCCCGTCGTAGAGATCCATCCTGGGGCCGTAGGTGTTGAATATGCGCAGCACCCGGATATTGAGATCGTGTTGGCGCTTGTAGTCGAAAAACAGGGTCTCGGCGCAGCGCTTCCCTTCGTCATAGCACGCACGTATGCCAATGGGATTAACGCTACCCCAGTATTTCTCGGTCTGCGGGTGTTCTTCGGGGTCGCCGTAGACTTCACTGGTCGACGCCTGCAGGATCTTACCGTCGACCCGTTTGGCCAGCCCCAGCATGTTGATGGCACCGTGCACACTGGTTTTGGTGGTCTGCACCGGATCGCGCTGGTAGTGGATGGGGGATGCCGGGCATGCCAGGTTGTAGATCTCATCCACCTCAACGTAGAGAGGAAAGGTCACGTCGTGCCTCATGATTTCGAAGTAGGGATTCTGCATGAGGTGGGCGACATTGTATTTGCTTCCGGTATAGTAGTTGTCCACGCACAGCACTTCGTGGCCGTGTCCGAGGAGGCGTTCGCACAGATGTGAGCCCAGAAAGCCCGCTCCACCCGTAACCACGATTCGTTTTCTTCTACTCATTCAAGCTTCTCCGTATCTTCCCTGCTGCGACGCGGCTTTCTCTTCTGTCGATCGACACGGCACGCCGCAATGCCCGTGGCGGCGATGACCAGGAAATACACCGTATTCGCGGGTATCTGAAAGTTGAACTCAACCGTCGCGTGCAGCAGCATGAATATCATACTCAACAGACAGCCGAATATGACCCCCCGTATCAGGGGATTGCGCCTGCTCTTGTAACCCTTGTACAACTGGCGAAGTATCAGGAACACCGCAACACCCAGCACGATAGTCACGGGAATCCCCTGCCCGATGGCCGTCTCCAGGTAATCGTTGTGGGCATGGTCGTAGGTGGCGAATCTGAGTTGATCGTCCCGGAACATGGGAAAAACCCAACGGTAGTTCCCTGCCCCCACTCCGGTCATCCATACCGCCGCCAGCAGCTTCAGGCTGGAGGCGTCCTGAAGCAAACGTTCGCCGCCAAACAGGTTCCGATCCAACAGCCGTACGACGCTCTTGTCGAAACCTATGAATATTATAGCCGCTACGATGCACATCAGGATTAAGGGCGCGAGAACAAACTCTCCTGTTCCGCTTCGGCCACTCAGACGTACCATGATGAGCGCGATCCCGAATGCCATGCTGAAGAACAATACCGGTGCCCGGGAACCGGTGGTAAATGCGGCGGCGAGGAGAATCAGCGCCACAGCGGTCAGCAGCAGCAGCGCACCGATGCTCGGGTCGCTGAATTCCCTCATCTTCAGCTTGCCGTCCGGATTCTGTGAGTTCACTACCGAGGTTAGCAAGCCCAGCACCAGCCCCAGAACCATCGTCAACATGTTGGCAAAATGATTGCGATTGACGAAAGTGCCCGCGCGCAGCTCGTTGCCAAAGTGCTTTTCGGGAAATATCACAAAGCCCGTCACGTGAGCGTAGAGTCCGAATATCGCTTCCAGGACCCCGGCGCCCACTATCACCGCGACGATCCATACAAGCCTGTTCTTCGTAGTGACCGTCGCCAGGGTCAGGTAGAACACGCCGACGTAGCAACCGTATTTCAGGAACTCGTTGTAGGTGGTTCCCGGATCGATGCTGAGGGTGTTCCTGGGACTCACGCTGATCAGCGCCAGATTCTGCTGAAGTTTGAACACCAGTGGATTGAGGGCCCGGATCAGGCCCCGCGGGACGTCCACAGTCTGCAGGAATACAAGCGCCACCCAAACCACGAGCACTACCATGATGGTCCTTGCGGCGGCAGGCAGGGGGTCTTTCTCCCCCTGGAGAATCTTTCCCGCTATCGCGAAGGCCAGTACCGCGTAAACCACGATCTCCAGCCCGAACCAGGCGTAGGGCCGGTTCGATCCCAGTGGTATGGGCACCGCGACAATGATGGCCAGAAGGCATACGAAGACGATGGTGTTGTGAAATTTCTCGAACAGGGTCCGAACGGGAATCACAGCGACTTGTTTCTCTTCTCCAGAAACCTGTTCGTGAGCTTGGCCAGCTCCTCGTCCGACTCCAGCTTGTCACGGAAGAGCTCGACCCGCCCGGTCACAACGATCTGTTCGACGACGAACTTCCTTACGTCGCGATTATCCAAAGCGATATCCAGCGTCTCGACGATACTCTTCTGCAGCCGGGGTCCCAGCCGGTCCCAGACTCTCAAGCCCACGTAGGACAGGCCATGATGAACGGTCGTCTCGAACTGACCGGTCTCGATGGACTTCTCCAGCGCCACGTTCATCTCATGGTCGACTTCGTTGGCCTGAAACTTGACCAGCGCAAGCAGTATCCACGCCTCGAACCAGGACGGACGCCGAACCAGCGCCGCCTTGAGATTTTCCTCTACCTTCTTGTTTTCAGCCGCTGCTTGCTGCGGCCACAGGCGAAGGCCTCGTTCCCTCCAGGCATGGAGACTGGCGAGCAGGTAGCGGTAGTCGGAGTCGTCCCTCTGATGTTCCGAAGCCGTATAGCCCAGCGTAAAGCTCTCGTTCAGCTCCCTGTCATGGGGGACGTGGGACCCCGCCTGCCACTGCGCCTTCAATTGCTCCAGCCTGAGGTAGTACAACTGTCCCTGCAGTCGTTCCCACGCCTGCCCGCAGAAGACGACAGCCGCCACGAGCATCAGGCACAGGAAAAGCCCGCGCCGTAGATTGGGAATTCTCAAGGGAACGGAAATCGTCCTTTACGCGGAGGTATCTTCTGCGCTGCGGTAGTACCCGCCATAGTAGTACTGGTACTTCCCGTCGTAGTAGTAGGCGGACCTGCGCACCTGCACCTGCGTCAGGACCACGCCCATTGTGCGTATACCTGCGTTCTCCAGCCGCTTCAGGCCGTCGCGCGCCATCTTGGTCGTCGTTCTCTCAGCCTGGACCACGAGCAGCAGGGCATCCGCCAGATGACCCAGAACGATGGCGTCGCTCACCGGCAGAATAGGCGCGGTGTCGATGATGATATGGGAGAACTTGCTCCTCAGCTCCATCAGCGTTCTGGCCAGCGTCTGCGAGGACAGCAGCTCCAGCGGATTGGGCGGAACGACGCCCCCTTTGAGTATATACAGGGACGGGAACTCGGGATCCTGCACCACACACTCCTGCAGCGACCGGATGCCCGCCACATACTCGACGAGTCCACCTTCGGACGAGGCGGACGTAATGTACTCTACGCGGGGCTTGCGCAGATCCGCATCGATGAGCAGCGTTCGGCCGAGGCTCGCGAACGACAGCGCCAAGTTCGACGCCAGGGTGGTCTTGCCCTCCCCTTGCACCGAAGAGGTGATGAGAATGGTCTGGGGAGGGTTGTCCACGTCCGAATACGTGATGCCCGTTCGCACGTGGTTGATCGCCTCCGAAAACGCCGACTTCGAGTCCTGCAGGAAGTGCCTTTCCGGAAACACCCCCTCGTCGTCTGCCTTGTGCCTTCTACGGCGCGACTTGTCGGCCCGCTTCTCCTTCTTGCCCAACAAGGGCACCACTCCCAGCACTGGCAGTGCCAGCTTCTGCTCAATGTCCTCGTTGGTTCGGAAGGTGTTGTGGAGCTGTTCCCGGAACAAGGCCAGCAGCACGCCGACGAACAGGCCCATCATGCCCCACTGAAACACGAACTTGTTCTTGTCGGGCCGGATCGGCGACGTGGGCATTCGGGCCTTGTCGACGATTTGGGCATTCGTGAGGTTGTACTGGGTAGACAAGTCGGCCTGCTCGAACTTGGACAGGAAAGTCTCGTACAACTGCCGGTTTGCCTTCACTTCCCGTTCCAGTTTGCTCAACTCGAACTGCTCGTTCGTCTGCTGCACGATGCTCTTGGACGCTTCCTCCAGGCGCGCCCTCGCGGACGCCAACTCGGCCTTGGCAGTGATCATCCTGGGATGCTTCGGGCCGTAGCGCTCGGACAGCTCCGCCACGGCCTTTTGCGTCCGTATCACCTCGTCATTGAGAAACTTGAGCTTGTCGGAGGAGATCTGCTCCATGCTCTGCGAATCGACCAATCCCGATTTCTTCTGGAACTCCTGCAGCTTGTCTTCGGACTCCGCCACCTTCTTGCGTAGATCACCAAGCCGCTCGGTCAGCCAGGCGGTCGTCCGCTTCGTCCGGTCAAGGCGCGCCTCCAGCCCCAACTCGATGTAAGCGTCGACCACGGCGTTAGCCACCTCGGCGGCGAACTGTGGATTCGGGGAGTCGAACTTCACCCGCGCGATCTGGCTCTGATCGTTGCCGCTGACAGACACGCCGCTACGGATCATATTCGCCAGCGCTTCCCTGCGATGCGCGAGCTGTGCCGGCGACTGCATCTCCAGAGCCAATTCAGTATTCGTCTCCTTGGGCTTGGCTGCCGGACCCAGGCCCAGGGCGTGCTTCGCCAGCGCAATCAGATCGGGCCTTTCTTCCACCGGCTTGTTGACGTCCTTGCGATTCACCAGGCCCAGCTTGTCCACGACGCGCTCGGCGACCGCCCGGCTCTGGATCATCTCGTACTGGGTTTCGTAGAACCTCCAGGACGCCGCGAAATACAGATTGAGGTTCTCACCCGGGACGGCGCTTGAATAATCGGGGCCAATGGCCACCGTCGCCTGGGCCTGATAGACGGGAACCGCGGTCGCCGCTTTCAATCCGCCCACCACGAGCCCGATGAGAGCCAGGGCCAGGATGCTCCACTTGTACCGCAGGCCAACGCGAACGTACTTGGTGATGGCGGCCTGGGTATCGTTGTCCGGTTCCGGAACCGGCCGCTGGCGATTCTCCACGGGCAGCGAGCGAATCTTCGAAGAATCGGGCGAGTGACCTCCCTTTTCAGCCACAGTGCTCAAAACCAGCTCTCTCCTACCGTAACGACGTCACCCGGCATGATGGGCGCCGTAAGCTTGACACTGCCCAGGGTATGGGGCCCGTCCCCCTCGGTATAGCGTGAGATATCGATTTTGTGCTTGGAGGCCCGCGGCGTGAAGCCGCCCGCCATGGCAACGGCCTTTTCCACGGTGAGCCCGCTGCGAAACTCGTAGCCGCCGGGTTTGTTCACCTGGCCGTACAGGTACACGTAGTTGATCGCTTTCTCCGACTGGGTGGTCACGTCGCGCTTGACCGTGATCACGTCCCCGGGCCGGATCGGAAAGGTCACCTCATGGACCTGAAAGGTCTCGCCGTCGAGGCGGCTGATGGAGATTTTCGTGTCGTCCCCGATATCCGAGGAGCCGCCGGCGACAGTCAGAGCCTGCTCGAGGGTCATCCCCTCGCTGAATGGATGCTGGCCGGGCTGGCCGACGTCCCCCTGGACGAAGAACGGACGGTACTGAACCACCGAAATCGAAACCCTGGGTTTCTTCAGATAGCCATTGAGAAGCATCGCCGTGAGCTGCTTCTCGAGCGTCGCTACCGAATAGTTCGTAGTATTGATCCGACCCAAAAGAGGATAAGAGACTACCCCGTTGCCCGGTATGCGCAGATTCTCGACACTCAGCTCCGGTTCGTTGAATACCGTGACATTGATGACGTCGCCCGGAGCCAGCACGTAGTCTTCGTTGTGCCCGTTCCCGGAGTCCCGGGCGGCATACGAGCAATTGACCGCGGCCAGGACGGCCAGCAGAACCATGGACGCAAGAATCTTCAGGACCGCCCGATGCGGACTATGCGATTTCGAGTATCTTGCGCACCGCCCTCTCATACGAGCAACCGCCTAGCGGGCTCCCACCTGGAAATTGCCGTTCAGGTATATGCTGAAGATGTTGTCGGTATAGTCTTCTCCGGGGAGATTGGAGTTGCGTTTTACCCTGCTGTACTGAGCACCGAGGGACAGCCACCGCCTGAGCGAATAGTCCAGCCCCGCTCCGTAGTCCATGATGTCGTCGTTTCTGCCGCTTTCGTAGTCGTCGTTGGTGTGATTGACGTGGGCAAAAGCGTTCCATCGGTCCCGGATGGCTTGGTGGACACTGACGCCGATCAACTCGCTGACGTAGAAATCACCCGTGCTCGAGGTGGTTTCCTCGAACTGCCTCGATCCGTAGAGGCTGAAGCTCGTACGCTGTCGCGGCGTCCAGTTGAGCCTGCCGGCCACGGTCGTGGTGGAGGGATCAGGGAGGGCCGGGTTATCAAAGTCTTTCTTGGTCCGGCCGGCGCTGATCTCTCCAGTCGTCTTGGCGGTCACGTCCCACCGGGCACCGACGTCGAATGCCAGTTCCTGGCTGTCGGCGTTCAGCGTCTGGTCCTTGTAGTTGACGTCGGTCAGGCTGGATCCTACGAACACGGACGTGCGCGGACTGATGTTGTAGTAGGCACGTCCGTGGACGCGATCCTCGTCCCGATCGCGGAACTCCTGCTGGTTGTTCTGATATCGCCACTCGGAGCGATCCGCCCCGAGTTCCAGTTGGATCCGGCTGTTGCGCTGACCGATGGTGAACTGGCCGCCGTATCCGGTGATATCGACCTTGTCCGGCGTCGGGCTCTGGACCAGCCGCGTGCCGGAGCCGCCGCGCGGCTCCGCGGTATGAGTGAAACTCGCAAACAGACCGAGATCCAGGATTCTCGTCAGATCCAGGTTGGTCAGGGCGTGGGCCGTGTAGTTCTGTGTATTCTCATCGGTGAAATCCTTGAAGCGGGTGAACTGCGAGCTGATGCCCACCTCGGCACTGTGCCGCCCGAAGGATCGCTTGTAACCCGCCTGCGGAGTGATGACGACCGCGGAGTCCCCCTTGTTTCCGATTCCGGAAACGGAGTCGCGCGCAACGTTGCTCCGGTGCGAATACGCGACCCCCACGGCGGCGTACAAGCCCTCCTGCTCCACGCTCGAGACCGTGGGCGAAGTGCTGATGGCCCGCTGCGTGTGTGCCGAGGGCGCAATACCGAACTCCGGTTCCTGGGCCAGTGCCGCGGCCGAGAAACCGAATATCAGCGCGACCGTGAGAATGCCTGTCAGGCGGGCACCGGTCTGTCCCGGCGACTGAGCACATTTCTGGTTCTTGGTGATCACGTAGCTATTCCCGACATTATAATTATGACGTGCATTGACTCTGCGTATATCTCAGTCCCTGGTAAAGGCGGGGATCTATGGTCAATCCGAGAGCGTTGCCGGTCGGCGCAGCAATGGCTCTCCCGCTCCCGCCCACTCCGGCCGTATTGGTCTTATTCTGGTTATTGGACTCACACACTTTCGGGGAGGCGCCAGCCGAAGTGGCCGCCTCGCACAGCATGTCCTCGCATCGAGCCGGCTCCCCGCACGGAGTCCGGTCGATGCGGTGATAAAAGAACACCACCGGGAGCTCTTTGACGCCCAACTCATCCGCCGCCACGACCTCTGTCGGATCGTTGATCCATGCCCTGCCCTGCCCTGACCTGATGAGGGTCAACAACAACGGCTCGGGCAACTTCATGCCGTCGTCCCGCAATTTCTGCTCGGCAGCCGCCAGCTTTTCGGGCGGGATATCGTCCTTCTTGGGGATCTCCACCACGTCGCGCAACTCATCCGGACTCGCCATCTTGTGGTGGTCATCCACCGGCCATTCGGGCACGGCGGTCAACTCCAAACCCTCGGAGTAGAAATACTGCGCTATCTGAGCGGCCGTAACGTCCGGGGGAAAACTGGTAATGGGTCGTTGCTCTATATCGTTGTATACCAGTACCACGGGTAAGCTTTTGATGCCCTGCTGCTGCGCCTTGCGGATCCGAGCTGCGTTGTCGACGACGATTTCATTGTTGTACTTATAGAGCGAGACGAAGACCGGCCGATTGGGCGCCGTCAATGGGGTACCGTCGTCCTTGCCCGGAACGTACCAGCGCTCGTCGCTCATCAGGCCGGCCAGCTCGGCCACCGATGCCGTCATGTGCACTCGGCCGTCCTCCCAATCGGGGAACGGAACGACCCTGCGGTTCTGATTGAAAAATACGTCGGCGACCTGTTGAATCGTGGGCTGGCTGCCCAGGTCAGAGAGCTTGACGGCCTTGATGTAGCGGTCCCGGTCGCTCGGTTCCTGGCATACCCACCCGGGCAGGACCGGCACCAGCGACTCGGCCGTGTCGTAGAACTCCTGCGCCCGGCTCAGATCGGATTTAACGGCGATGTAGAGGATGTCGTTGAGCGACATGCCGGTGGTGATGGCATGCATCATGACGGTCGCGGGCGGGTACCCGAGATCGAACAGGCGGCTGAGCTCCTCGTACGCTGCCCTGTCCACGTCGAGGCGCACCTCGCCGGTCTCCTGGATATGCGTGTCCTCACCGAGGTCGGCGTAGATCGTTCCTGGAAATGCAAGGAAAATCGCCAAAAAGCTGGCGAGTCGGGTACGGTTTCTTGACGGCATGTTGGTTCTCACACATTGGCGACAGGCGCGCGAATGTTTGTGCAGCCTGGACCAGAATCTCTGAAACGTAAGTATCGAACACCCCCGGGGCCGCAGGAGTATTACATACTCTTCGTGGCCTATGGTATAGCGACAGGCTGTCGCCCAATCTTTAAGCAACCGCGCACGCCAGTTGTCGCCGGCTCCCCTGCGGATGCAAGCTTTCGCCTGGTACGCCCCCGAACGCGGCACCGGTTGGGAACGGATCTCAACACTCTATCGAGTGTTGTAGTCACAATATTGTTTTATATCAATAAATTACCGACGAAATGTCAAGTTGAATCTTTGCCTGGGTGGGATGTATGCCCCTTGTCCGTGCAAGCCGGGGGGAATTATGGCGGGTTGATCGACTCCATGCCGCCCATCAGAGGACGCAAAACACCGGGAATGACCACGCTGCCGTCCCCGCGCTGAAAGTTCTCCAGCACTGCCACCAAGGCACGCCCCACGGCCAGGCCGGAGCCGTTCAAAGTATGAACGGCATCATTCTTGCCAGTGGCCGGATTACTCCAGCGGGCCCGCATACGTCGGGCCTGAAACCCCTCGAAGTTGCTGCAAGACGAGATCTCCCGGTAACGCTCCTGGCCGGGTAACCACACTTCCAGATCATAGGTCTTAGCCGCCGAGAACCCCAGGTCTCCGCCGCACAAAGCAACCACCCGGTATGGCAACTCCAGGTACTGCAGGATCTTCTCGGCGTGGCTCGTCAATTCCTCCAACGCGGCATAGGAATGCTCCGGTGCCACCACCTGCACCAACTCGACTTTCTCGAACTGGTGCTGCCGGATCATGCCCCGGGTGTCCTTGCCGTAGCTGCCGGCCTCCTTGCGAAAACAGGGGGTATGCGCCACCCGTTTGATCGGTAGATCTCCGGCGGCGAGGACCTCGTCCCGGACCAGATTGGTCACCGGAACTTCCGCGGTCGGGATCAGGAAGTACTCCTCGTCGCCGCGGGTAACGAACTGGTCGTCCTCGAACTTGGGAAGCTGGCCCGTCCCGAACAGGCTTTCGCGGTTCACCAGGTAGGGAACGTAGGTTTCCGTGTAGCCGTGCTCTTCGGTGTGGACCTGCAGCATGAACTGAGTCAGCGCACGGTGCAGCCTGGCCACGGGGCCCTGCATCACCACGAACCGGGCGCCCGACAGCTTGGTCGCCGCGTCGAAGTCCAGGCCGTGGAGCCGGGCCCCTATGTCAGTGTGGTCGAGCGGCTGGAAATCGAACTCCGGAATATCGCCCCAGCGATGCAGTTCCTGGTTGTCAGCCTCGGTGGCGCCGGCAGGCACCGACTCGTGCGGCAGGTTGGGAATGGCGCGCAGAAACTCGTTCAGCTCGCTCTGAATGGCTCCCAAGCGATCCGCGGAGCTATCGAGCTCCTGGTTCACCTCCTTCATGCGAGCCATCAACTCGTCTGCACTCTCCCCCGTCGCCTTGGCCTTGCCAATGGCCTTCGAGGTTTGGTTGCGGATCTTCTGCAGCTCCTCGGTGCGGACCTGGCAGCTGCGCCGCTGCTCGTCGAGATCCTTGAAGCGACCCACATCCAGTTCCATCCCCCTGAGCTTGAGGCGCTCGGCGGCGAATTCGGGATTCTTTCTCAGGACCTGGGGATCCAGCAATTCAGCGTTCTCCACCCGGAGCCGGGGTTACATGTGGCCAATACCGTCATCTACTGCTTGGTATCGTCGATCACGTCCACACCTTTCGGCGGCGTGAACTCGAACTGGGAATCGGGGATCGCATGGTTCTCGACACCGTCCGTCATGGTGATGCGCGTCGTCTGACCGAGCCCGTCGACCAGTTCCATCACGCGCAGCCGGCCGTCTTCGAAGCCGATGCGGATGTCCTTGAACCCCACGTCGTCGTTCTTCGGTACCATGCGGACCCAGTGCAGCGGTCCGTTCACCTCGCCCAGATCACTGACTTTGAACTCCTTGTCGATGTCGGTACCGCCCGCCAGCAGCCCTGCCGGCGTCTTGCCCACCGCCTGCTTCAGAGAACGAACCGTCACCTGCTCCAGCTCAACGTCGTAAACCCACACCTTGTCACCGTCGCTGATGATCTTGTGTGCGTTGGGCGGCTCGTAGTCCCAGAGGAAGCGACCCGGTCGCTTGATAAGGACCCGGCCCGACGATTCCTCGATGGGATTGAATCCCTCGTCCAGGACCACCTGCTGGAACCTGGCGGAGTACGTCCGGACATGATTGAAAAAGTGGTCCAGGTTCTCGCTTGCGCTGCCGAATGCGTTCGCCCACACGAAGCAAGCCGCCAGAAGTGTCGTTTTGTATATCGAAAGTCTCGTCATCGGATAGCGGCCGGGTCGATCCCGGGAATATCAACGTTCCTTGAGGGAAACGGGAGTTGCGGCGCTGCGTTGACCACTACTCGGGAGGAGGTGGTGCGAGCACTTCTCGTTTTCCATTCGACTGCAACGGACCGACTACGCCCGCCTGCTCCATTGCTTCGATCATCCTCGCCGCGCGATTGTAACCCACGCGAAGCTGCCTCTGCACCGCCGAGACGGAGGCGCGGCGCGATTCCGTCACCAGACGCAGCGCCTGATCGTACAACGGATCGTCTTCCGGTGAATCACCGTTCCCGGAAACCCTGGTTTCCCCGGTGACAGCCTCCGATACCCGCGAGCTGCCGGACAGAATTTCTTCGTTGTAGACCGGCTCCCCAGCGTGCTTGAGGTGATTGACCACCTGGTGCACTTCCTGGTCAGTCACGAAGCTGCCGTGGACGCGCTCGGGGGTACTGGTGCCCGGAGGCAGGTACAACATGTCGCCATGACCAAGCAGGTGCTCGGCGCCGTTCTGGTCCAACACAGTGCGCGAGTCGACCTTGGACGACACCTGGAACGCGATGCGGCACGGAATGTTCGCCTTGATCAGACCGGTAATGACGTCCACCGACGGCCGTTGGGTGGCGACGATCATATGTATGCCGGCGGCCCGGCCCTTCTGCGCCAGGCGCGTAATGAGCTCTTCCACTTTCTTGCCGACGACAATCATCAAGTCGGCGAGCTCGTCAATGATAATGACTACATACGGCAGGGTTCCCAGCGGCTCCGCATTCTCCGGATCTTCCACCAGCGGGTCCGGAATCGGCGTGCCGTCCTCCTCCGCGGTGCTCACCTTGCGGTTGTAGCCGGAGATGTTGCGCACGCCGAGGGAGGCCATCGTGCGGTAGCGCCTCTCCATCTCGAAGATGCACCAGCGCAACGCATTGGCCGCCTCGCTCATCTCGGTGACCACGGGAGCCAGCAGATGCGGTATGCCGTCGTAGATGGACAGCTCGAGCATCTTCGGGTCGATCATGATCATTCGTACGTCCTGGGGAGAGGACTTGAACACGATGCTCATGATCAGGGCGTTCAGACACACCGACTTGCCCGACCCCGTGGTACCCGCCACCAACAGATGCGGCATCCGGCACAAGTCGACAATCACCGGAACACCGCTGATATCCTTGCCCAACATCAGGGCCAAGGGAGTGTTGGCCTCCTCGTAGGCCGTGGAGGACAGACCCTCCACCAGCTGGACGATCTCACGGCTCTCGTTGGGCACCTCCAGCCCAATGACCGTCTTTCCCGGAATGTTGTCCACCACGCGCACGCTGACCGTCGACAGAGCCCGCGCCAGGTCGCGGGAGAGATTCTGTATCTGGCTCGCCTTGATGCCCGGCGCCGGATCGATCTCGAAGCGGGTGATCACTGGTCCGGGGTGCACCGCAACCACCTCGACGTCGATGTTGAAGTCGGCCAGCTTCTTCTCCAGCAGGCGGGACATCGCCTCCAGCGTTTCCCGGGAGAATCCCTGGTCATGGGGTTCCGGGGGTTCCAGCAGGGTCAGGGGCGGAATCACCGAGGACGTCGTCTCCTGGGGCTCGAACAGCTTGGATTGCTTGTCCCGCTCCAGGCGGCCGCTATCGGCCCGAGCCTGGATCTTGGGCTCAATCCGAGGGGGCTTGCGGCCCTCGGGGTTGAGCCGTTCCCGGATCGCCTTCACGCTGTCCATGCGCGCCCGCTTGGCCTTCAGGCCCACGGCCTTGTCGACGGATTGCCCGACCCGACCATGAACCCTGTCCAGGACCTCGAATACCCTGGCGCCCAGCCAGTCCATCAGCCAAAACCAGGACAGCTTGACGAACAGGGTGACGCCGGTGAGAAACATGGCCAGCAGGAACACCGTCGATCCGGCGAAGCCGAACGCATTGCGCAGGGCGCTGCTCACGATCGATCCCAGGACACCGCCGGCCACGAACGGCAGAGTCTCCGCCGAGCCGTAGAAGTGCTGGTTCTCCAAGCCACAGCCGCCGACAATGGTAAGGATGAACCCCAGGGCGCTCACCAGCCGCCTGGACAGCTCGTTCGGGTACATGGTCAGCTCGCCCTGGTAGATTCGCCAGCCGAGCACCAGAATCATCACTGGCAGCAGGTACGCCATGTGCCCGAAGGCCTGGAACAGCAGGTCCGAAATCCATGCTCCGAATCGGCCGCCCCAATTCTGTACGCCGGCCTGGAAGCCGGTACTCGACCAACCGGGATCGTTCGCCGAGTAGGTGGACAGCGCCAGCAGGAAATACAAAGCCACCGCCGTGCACGCGATAAGCAGGGCTTCCCCGGTGTGCCGGGTCAGTCCGGCAGCGGCCTGCTGGCCGCCGCCCCGGGTGGATTTCTTTTGAGCTTGTCGCATGATCTGTGGCTTTTCCTACAACGTTATTCTAAATGACAACGGCGCGCGTGAGCATGCTCCGATGCCGCCGGAAGCGCGAATCGCGACTCCGGCGGCCGCGAGCGTTGCTTTTTGCTTGAATTCGGGAGCCTGACGTACCATATGAAGGACAACAAACAACTCGCTCCTCATCTCGCGTCTTTACATTCCGGAGGACAACTGATTCATGCCGGAGACCAAACACTGCCGGGTCCTGATCCTGGGCTCGGGGCCGGCGGGCTACACCGCCGCCGTCTATGCCGCCCGCGCCAATCTGGAGCCGGTGCTCATCACCGGCATCGAGCAAGGCGGTCAACTAATGACTACCACCGACGTCGACAACTGGCCCGGGGACGTGGAAGGGCTTCAGGGACCGGCGCTCATGGATCGAATGCTTCGCCACGCCCAGCGCTTCGGCACCGAGATCGTCTTCGATCATATCCATACCGCCTCCCTGTCCGAGCGGCCCTTCGTCCTGACCGGGGACCAGGGCACATACACCTGCGAGGCCTTGATTATTTCCACCGGAGCGTCCGCGAAATACCTGGGCCTGCCTTCCGAGGAGGCTTTCAAGGGCAAGGGGGTCTCCGCCTGCGCGACCTGTGACGGATTCTTCTACAAGCAGCAGCCCGTGGCGGTTATCGGCGGCGGCAATACTGCTGTCGAAGAAGCCATTTATCTGTCCAACATCGCCTCTTCCGTCACCTTGGTGCATCGGCGTGACAAGCTCCGCGCCGAGGCGATCCTGGTGGACAAGCTCATGAGCCGCACCGGTGCCGACGGCAACATCCGGGTGATATGGAACCATGTCCTGGACGAGGTGCTGGGCGACGACAACGGCGTCACCGGTGCCCGTATCAAGAGCACGGAATCGGGTGCGCCCCGGAACCTCGACGTTACCGGCGTGTTCATCGCCATCGGCCATACGCCCAATACGGGCCTCTTCGAGGGCCAACTCGACATGCAAAACGGATATATCCGGGTCAACGGCGGCATCGACGGCGACCTGACCCATACCAGCGTGCCGGGCGTGTTCGCCGCCGGTGACGTCATGGACCACGTCTACCGCCAGGCGGTGACCTCGGCGGGGACCGGCTGCATGGCGGCCCTGGACGCGGAAAAGTATCTGGACAGTCTCGGTTAAAACGGTGCGGCCATGTCAGGCGACGACGAGCGCGAATTGTTTCGCAGGCATATGGCGGACGTGGTCCGGCAGCAGACCGACGTGGTGCCGCCCAATCGCCCCCGCCCCGCGCCCATTCCCCGCCAGACCTACAAGGATGAACGCGCGGTCCTGGAGGACCTCGCCGACGAGGGCGTGGACTGGGCCGAGCACCAGAACGGCGACGAGCTGTTCTACTACCAGCCCGGCGTCCAGCGGCGCACCATGCGCAAGCTTCGCCGGGGTGGCTACTCCGTCGCCGCCGAGCTCGACCTTCACGGCTGCACTGTCCAGCAGGCCCGCGACCGCCTGAGCCAGTTTCTAGGCGCCCTGGACCGCAGGCGCCAGACCTGTGTTCGCATTATTCACGGCAAGGGCCGGGGCTCACCGGGCCGTCAACCGGTCCTGCGCAATAAGGTCGCATTGTGGCTGGCCCGCCGCCGGGATGTGCTCGGCTACTGTTCCGCACCGAACCATGACGGCGGGCTCGGAGCCCTGTACGTGCTGTTGCGGAAGCTGTGATTGACAGAGCTCTGCGAGGTGCTCAACCCCGGATCGTAGGAGCGACTTCAGTCGCGATTCATTTCCTGCAGTGGATGAATCGCAGCCGAAGTCGCTCCTGCAATCCGCATCCGGATGCGGCGGAAGTCCGCGGGGTACTTCTTCGGCTCTCGCTACATGAACGACTCCACTGCGGGTACAATGCGCCGCCGTTCCAATTCGCATCCTCGTCCCCTCTTGGCTGAAACAGGTTCCACCATTTTTGAGCCCCGGATTCCCGGCCCCGGCCGGCGCATACGATGGCGGGGCCTGTTCGGCAGCGGCCTCGGCCTGGCGGTCGCGTCGCTGGCGAAACGCGGTGTCCCGCTAATTGTGGCCACGGCCGACATGCGCAGCGCTTCGCGGCTCGAGACCCAGCTGCGGTTCTTCCTGGACACGGCCGGCATTACGCTCCAGCCCTTCCCGGACTGGGAGTGCCTGCCCTACGACAACTTCTCGCCGCACCCGGACCTGGTCTCCCAGCGCCTGTTGACACTCCACCGGCTGCCGGCGATGCGCAGCGGCGTCGTGGTGCTGCCGGTATCGAACCTGATGCAGCGCCTGCCGCCAGTGGAGTACGTGCACAGCCACACCTTCGACTTGAAAGTTGGAGACACTGTCGACGCCGGCGAGCTGGCCGGACGCTTGCAGAAGGCCGCCTACCACAACGTCAGCCAGGTCCTGTCCCCCGGCGAGTTCAGCATCCGGGGCGGGGTCATCGACGTGTTCCCCATGGGCAGCCAGCAGCCGTTTCGCATCGACCTGTTCGGCGATCGGATCGAGTCCATCCGCCACTTCGATCCCGACAGCCAACGATCCGTGGACCGCGTGGAAGTTCTGCGCCTGCTGCCGGCAACCGAGTTCCCGCTGGACGACGACGCCGTGAGGGGCTTTCGCCAGCGCTTCCGAAGCAGCTTCGAGGGCGATCCGCAGAAATCCTCGATCTATCGCGACGTTTCCCGCGGCATCACGCCGGCGGGCATCGAGTTCTACTTTCCGCTGTTCTTCGAACACACCGCGACCATCTTCGACTACCTTCCCGAGGAGACGGTCGTGGTCCACGACGATACTCTGGAGCAAGCCTGCGAGAGCAACCACGCCGCGGTGCTCGACCGCCACGAGTTGGCGGTCACCGCCGGCGAGAATCCCGTCATGCCTCCCCGTTCGCTATACCTCTCCCCTGAT
Organism: uncultured Gammaproteobacteria bacterium; assembly: GCA_963731035.1. Classification (GTDB taxonomy): domain Bacteria; phylum Pseudomonadota; class Gammaproteobacteria; order Arenicellales; family JAANXG01; genus JAANXG01. The sequence goes on from CAVSUY010000021.1 coordinate 52,466, forward strand.
GAGGTTGCCGGCGCCATCGGGCGCTTTCCGCGCATCGAGATCACCGTATACAGCGACGGCGACGGGGAATCGCTGGGCACCTCGGCGCCGCCGGGCTTCACCGCCCCGACCCATTCGCAGGAGCCGTTCGAGCCCCTGGCGACGTTCCTGAGCGGCTACCCGGGGCGGGTCCTGCTGATAGCGGAAAGCCCCGGCCGGCGGGAGATACTGCGCGGCGTGCTGCGCGACCGCGGGTTTTCGGCCACCGAGCTGGATGGATGGGCCGCGTTTCTGGAGGGAGAAACCCGGCTGGGGATCACGGTGGATCGCCTGGAGGACGGACTGATGCTCCAGGAACCCGCGCTCGCCGTCGTCACCGAAGCGCAGATCTTCGGCGAGCGGGTGGCCCAGCGCCGGCGCCGGGCCCGCGCTCGCCGGGACCCGGATGCCATCATCCGGTCCCTGGCGGAGCTGCAGGTGGACGATCCCGTGGTGCACGAGGATCACGGCGTTGGCCGTTATCGCGGCCTGGCCACCCTCGCCATCGACGGCAACGAGACCGAATTCCTCACCATCGAATACTACGGCGGCGACAAGCTGTATATCCCGATTCTTTCCCTGCACGCCGTGTCGCGCTACGTCGGGGCCAGCCCCGAAACGGCGCCCCTGCACAGGTTGGGCAGCGAGCAATGGCTGCGCGCCCGCAAGAAGGCCCAGGAGCGCGCCTACGACGTCGCCGCCGAACTGCTGGAGACGCAGGCCATGCGCAACTCGCGTCCCGGTTTCGCCTGCCGTTCCCCGGATGACGCCTACCGAAGTTTCGCGGACGGCTTCGTGTTCGAGGAGACCCCCGACCAGGCACAGGTTATCGACGACGTCGTCGCCGACATGGAGTCCGCCGAACCCATGGACCGCCTGGTATGCGGCGACGTGGGCTTCGGCAAGACCGAGATCGCCATGCGGGCGGCGTTCCTGGCGGTCAACAGCGACAAGCAGGTCGCGGTGCTGGTCCCCACCACCCTTCTGGCCCAGCAGCATTTCGACAACTTCAACGACCGGTTCGCGGATTTCCCCGTGCAGGTCGAGCTGCTGTCCCGCTTCCGGTCTCGCAAGCAGGCCGACGCTATTCTGGAAAGACTCAAGCAGGGCAAGGTCGACATACTCATCGGCACCCACCGTGTGCTGCAAAAGGACGTTCGGATACCCAACCTGGGGCTGGTGATCATCGACGAGGAGCACCGCTTCGGGGTGCGCCAGAAGGAGCGCCTCAAGCAGCTTCGCGCCGAGGTGGACGTCCTGACCCTGACCGCCACGCCCATTCCCAGGACCCTGAATACGGCCCTGTCCGGACTCAGGGATATTTCCATTATCGGCACGCCGCCAAAGGACAGGCTCTCGGTCAAGACCTTCGTGCGGGAATGGAACAATGCCGCGATCCGGGAAGCGTGTCTCAGGGAGATCCGCCGCGGCGGGCAAGTCTATTTCCTGCACAACGAAGTGCGAACCATCGACAAGCACTTCCAGCAGCTGAGCGAGCTGGTTCCCGAGGCCGACATCCGCATCGCCCACGGACAGCTGCCGGAGCGGCAGCTCGAACGCATCATGAGCGATTTCTACCATCAGCGGTTCAGCGTGCTGCTGTGCAGCACCATCATCGAGAGCGGAATAGACATCCCGTCTGCGAACACGATCATCATCAACCGCGCCGACAAGTTCGGGCTCGCCCAGCTCCACCAGTTGCGGGGCCGCGTCGGCCGCTCCCACCACCAGGCTTACGCCTACCTGCTCACCCCGCCGCGGAAAACCCTCACCGGGGACGCGTTGAAGCGGCTGCAGGCGATCGAGTCCCTGGAGGATCTCGGTGCCGGCTTCGCGCTGGCTTCCCATGACCTGGAAATTCGCGGCGCCGGCGAAATCCTGGGCGAGTCCCAGAGCGGCACCATCGACGAAGTCGGTTTCACGATGTACAGCGATTTCCTGAACCGCGCCATCGAGACCCTCAAACGCGAAGGCGCACGGGCGCAGCAGGTCCCGGACACCGGCGCCGACGGCGCGAAGCCTCCCGAGATCAACCTCAACGTCCCGGCCCTGCTGCCGGAGTCGTACCTCAACGACGTCCACCAAAGGCTGGTCATCTACAAGCGGATCTCGAACGCCCGGGACCTGGAGGACCTCAACGAACTCCAGGTCGAGACCATCGACCGTTTCGGCCTGTTGCCGGATGCGGCCAAGACCCTGTTCAAGATGGCCGAATCCGCCTTGTCACTGCGGGGCCTGGGTATCGAGCGGGTGAACCTCGGACCCGCCGGCGGTCGGGTCGAGTTCGCCCGCGACACGGATATCGACCCCGTGCCGATCATCCGCATGATCGAGTCCGACCCGGCCAGATACCGTATGCAGGGCCCCCACACCCTGCTCATCCGCGCCGACCTGCCAGACGGGGACAGACGCTTCGAATGCCTCAAGGAGGTCGCGGCCTTCGCCTCGCCGAATTAACGCCGCCCGGACCATGGTCGGCGTCAACACGGAGGGAGCGGCGTTTTGGGCGTGGGTAGGGAGAGGCTGTCGTCGACCGTCTGGAGGCATGGATGCCGGAAGCGAGCGTACAAGGAAGTATTCACAGCGTGTCGACGACAGCCTCTCCCTACCCATGCCCTCCGTGGTCCAAGTACCTACACCGTCCTTTTGAAGCCAGACTGGCTAAGCGTCTGGCATACTCTTCCCCGCAAGCTCAGGGAACAGCTCGGTTTCGAACCCAAAATGCCGCATGTCCTCGATGCGCATCGGGTACAGCACCCCGTCGATGTGATCCACCTCATGCTGTACCACGCGGGCATGAAATCCCGTCGCCTCGCGCTCTATGGCATTGCCCTTTGGATCGAAGCCCGAATATCGGATATGGGGCGGCCTGGGCACCAACCCCCGCATCCCCGGTACGCTCAAACACCCCTCCCAACCATATTCCCTGTCCTCCGTCAGCACTTCGATACGGGGATTGACCAGCACCGTGGTGGGGACGGGCTCCGCGTCCGGGTAGCGTGGATTGGACTCGATCCCGAAAACAACCACCCGCTTGAGCACGCCGATCTGCGGCGCCGCCAGGCCCGCGCCGTTGAGAGCCTCCATGGTATCGAACATGTCGCGGATCAGGTCGTCCAGATCCCCGTCGGGAAGGCTCGCGACCTGCTCGGATCGCTGCAGGAGCCGCGGGTCGCCCATTTTGAGTACACTTCGTACGGTCATTGTGCTGCCTGTACCATTTGTTGAGGATTGCGTTTCCGGGTCGGATTGTATCGTCGGCCGGTCGGCCGATACACCACGCGGCGACCCGGCGCCATGGCTTCTCAACGGTGTATAATCGGAGCCGATGTCTCTTCGTAGCGCATTTGCTCTGATCCTGATCTTTCTTGCCGCCGGGCAGGTATGCCTGGCCCAGACCACCCAATCCAGCGATCAACCGGACACTCGCAAGAAATATCATGTCGAGGTCATCGCTTTCCACTACCTCGGCCCCGACTCATCGGGCGGCGAGCAGTTCAATCGCATGTGGGTCAAGGACTATCTGCCCGCGCCGGGCTTCGACGTCGAGCAGTACAACAAGCTGCACGAAACCGTATCCTATACGCGTCTCAGCAATCTCAGCGGCGCCCTGGCACGCCTCCAGGCGGATCCCCGATTCTCCGTCATGCTTGCAACGGCATGGGTCCAGCCTCTCCTGGACAAGAACGAGGCCGTGGACGTGCCCCTCGGGAGCTACCCGGGCATGGCGCAAGACGCGAATCGGAGTACCGGTCAGGGCCTTGGGCAGGGTGTCGATCAGGGCTTAGGCCAGGACATCGCCCAAAGCGGCAATTCGGCCTACGGCTCGGGAAGCGGCTTCGGATCCGGTGCACGCATCTCCGGAACGATGACGGTGTTCGGCGACCACTTCCTGTTCGTGAGCCTGAACCTCGAAGCTGCCCTGCCGCAGAGCGCGGACAGCGGGAACGGTTTCCAGGACACATCCGGTTCAGCCGGGACCGATGCCGCCGATGTTGGCATGGCACCGGTAGACAGTCGCGTCCGGGTGTTCCACATTTCAGAGAAACGGCGCATCAAGCTCGACGAGGTTCAGTACTTCGACCATCCTTATATCGGCGCCATCGTGTCTGTAACTCGATACGAGGGCCCCACGCCGGACAACGGCAGCACCAACGAGTAAGCCGCCGCGCGCGGCGGAGCTCCCAGGGAGTCGTCCCCGATAAGTCGTCACTGGTGAGTCGTCCCTGGCTGTTTGTCGTCCCTGGTGAGTCGTCCCTGGTGAGTCGTCCCTGGTGAGTCGTCCCTGGTGAGTCGTCCCTGGTGAGTCATCGCTAGGGAGTCAGGGGTGGCGGGACCGGGAACACGTCCTCCCGGATGTTCGGGACCGCGGCTTCCAGCAGCACCTCCGCCGTAGAGCGGCCGGCGGCCGACCATCGCCGTATGGTGTCCATGGAGATGGCGCCGGCCGCCCTGCCGGCCGCCGGGTTCACGACAATAGCCATGGCTGCGTAGGCAATCTGCAGCTCCTTCGCCAGCGCCGCCTCGGGCATCCCGGTCATGCCGACAACGTCCGCGCCATCGCGCTCCAGTCGATCGATTTCGGCCGAGGTCTCGAATCGCGGGCCCTGGGTGGCCGCATAGGTCCCCTTGGCGACCACCGAGATTCCGGTTTGCCGCGCGGCTGCCAGGAGATGGTTTCGCAGCGCCTCGCAATAGGGCTCGGTCATGTCGACGTGGCCCACCGCTTCGTCCTCACCGTCGAAGAACGTATGCGCCCGGCCATAGGTATAGTCAAGGATCTGGTCCGGGATCAGCAATGACCCCGGTGCCGCGGCGTGGGAGATGCCGCCGACCGTGGCGGTAGCCAGCACCGTGTTGACACCCGCTTCTTTCAGAGCCCGGATGTTTGCCCTGTAGTTGATCCGGTGCGGCGGCAGGCTGTGGTCGGAGCCATGCCGGGGAATGAACACGATTTCGCACTCTCCAAGCACGCCCCGGAACAGACGCACGGGCCGAGGCGCGTACGGAGTGTCCACCTCGACGCTTTCGGTGACGTGGAACCTGTCCCACCGTGCAAATCCGCTGCCACCTATCACCGCAACCGTCATGGATCGACAGATGCCGTCAGCGTCCGATCACGGGGCCGCTCACGTCCGCCCGTAATCGTCCTTGAGCCGTTCTATGTCGGACTCGTCCAGCCAGCCCCCCGTCTGCACCTCCACGATCACCAGATCCTCTTGTCCCCGGTTGGTCAGCTTGTGCACCGCCCGGCAGGGGATGTCGGTGGATTCGTTCTGCTTGAGGATGTACTCCTCGTCATCCCGGACTACACAGGCCTCGCCCCGCACCACCACCCAGTGCTCCGACCGGTGAAAGTGCCTTTGCAGAGAAATGCTGGCGCCGGGTTTGATGGTCAGGCGCTTGACGTGGAAACCGTCGCCCTTGTCGAGGTCTTCATACGAGCCCCACGGCCTGAACACCCGGGTGTGGTAGTCCGCTTCCGGAGCCTCAATGGATTTCAACATTTTCACGACCTGCCTGACGTCCTGATCGTCGTCCGCCGTCGATACGAGGACCGCGTCCTTGGTCTCCACCACCACCGCGTTCTTGAGTCCGACACCCACCACGAGCCGGTCCGACGCAAATATGAGGCTGTCGGTGACGTTATGCAGTCGCACGTTTCCTCTGACCGCGTTGCCGTCGCCGTCCCGCTCGTCGGCATCCGCCAGGCCGGTCCACGATCCGATATCGCTCCAGTCGCCCCCATGAGGCACCACCACGGACTTATCAGTCCTTTCCATCACGGCGTAGTCGACCGAGATCGACGGTGCTTCCCCGTAGGAAGTCCCCGCGCTGCAGAAGCCGTAGTCGTTCACGGCCTCCTTCCAGGCCTTCGTGCAGGCATTCAGAACAGCCGGATCGTACTTGCCCAGTTCCTCCAGGTAGGACTCGGCGGTGAACAGGAACATGCCGCTGTTCCAGGAATAGCTGCCTTCCCCAGCGAACCGGGAAGCGGTTTCCAGGTCGGGCTTCTCGACAAAGCGCTCGACCCGAAAGCAGCCCTCGGGAAGCCCGGCCTCCGCCGTGGCGCTGCGCTTGATATAGCCGTAGCCGGTCGCCGGGCAGGTGGGCGTAATGCCCAGGGTCACGATATATCCCGCTTCAGCCGCGGCTTCGGCGGTGGCCAGTGTCTCGTGGAAGGACGCCTCGTCGACGATCAGGTGGTCGGAAGGCGCCACCAGCATCACCGCGCCGGGGTCAGTCTCGGCCAGGTGGAGTGCGGCCAGCGCGATGGCGGGTGCGGTGTTGCGTGCAACAGGCTCCAGAATGATGGCTCGCTGATCGACCTCGATGGCGTCCAGCTGTTCGGCCACCAGGAACCTATACTCGTCGTTGGTGAGTACCACAACCTCGCGCGAGCCGCCGGGGGGACACCTGAGGACCGTCTGCTGAAACAGCGACAAGTGTCCGGTCAGCGCATGAAACTGCTTGGGGAAATAGTGGCGGGAAACCGGCCACAGCCGCGTGCCGCTTCCTCCACACAGGATGACCGGAACAATCATCGGCAACTACGTTTCGTTTTCCACATCAGCGATTTAACAAACAGTGATGGCCGCCGTGGTGCTGGTGTACCCCGCCAGAAATGATGCAAATCATTTCAGGCTGAGAATGATGGTGGCCCCGATCCGCAAACGGGCGCCGCCGGGGTCTTTTTCAGCCGCTCCCCGATACTCGCTTGGTGAAAAAGACCCCGGCGGCGCCCTGTCGATGCTCTATCCAACAATCCAACCCGGATCGGCCAGCCGCCGATAAGTTACCGACTGTTTGACGGGGTACACTAGGAAGCCTGTATGTTTCTCGACTCGAGCTTCACTGGTCCGTCCCCCGCATAGTCCGGGACCAAGTGGCAAACGAGGTTCTTGATCTCCGCCGTGTCGTACTGGTCCACGGCCTTCGCGATCCGCTCCACGATGGGGCTGACCACCTTCCAGTCCATTTCCGGGCCTTCCGCCAGGTTGATTTTGTCGTGAGCGGTCTTCCTCGACACCTCGTCGGGATAGAACAGCTCTTCATGGAGCTTCTCCCCAGGCCTGAGCCCCGTATACACCAGCTTGATGTCCTCTCCGGGAACCATGCCGGACAGCTTGATCATCTCCTGGGCGAGGAATGACACCTTGATGGGCTTGCCCATATCCAGGATAAAGATCTCTCCGCCCGCGCCGACGGCGCAGGACTCCATGATCAGTTGGGCCGCCTCCGTGATGGTCATGAAGTAGCGGGTCATTTCCCTGTGGGTGACGGTCACCGGGCCGCCGCGTTTGATCTGCTCCTCGAACAAGGGCACCACGCTGCCCGCCGAACCCAGCACATTGCCGAATCGCACCGTTATGAACCGGGTTTTCGACTGCCGGTCCAATGCCTGGCAATAGATCTCCGCCACCCGCTTGGAGGCCCCCATCAGGCTCGCCGGCCGGACCGCCTTGTCGGTCGAAATCAGTACGAATGCCTCGCAGTGCTGCGCGTGGGCGCCCTGGGAAACATTGGCCGTGCCGACGATGTTGTTCCGGACCGCTTCTCTGGCCTGCCCTTCCAGCATCGGCACGTGCTTGTACGCCGCCGCGTGAAACACCACCTCGGGCGCCAGTCGGCTGAAGGTGTTGGAAATGGCGGCGCGGTCACAGACGTCACCCAGCACCACGTGCACGGGAATGGAACGATATTGTTCCTTCAGCTCGCGTTCTATGGTGTAGAGGTTGAACTCGTTCTGCTCGAACAGGATCAGCGCACCCGGGCGGGTCCGTGCCAGCTGGCGGCAGAGCTCACTGCCTATGGATCCGCCGGCGCCAGTCACCAGTATGCGCTTGCCGGCAAGCCCGCCGTCGATTCTCTTCCAGTTCAAGGCGATGGGCTCGCGGCCGAGCAGGTCGTCGATGCGGACCTGCCTGACATCCTTGATACTGACATAGCCGCTCACCACGTCGTTGACCGTGGGCAGTGTGCGGAAAGTCACCCCCGTCTTTTCGCAGATCGACACGATCCGCTGCATCTGGCGATCGGTGGCGCTCGGAACCGCGATCAGTATCAGGTCGACGTTCCACCGCTCGCACAGGGTGGGCAAATCGCCGCAGCCGCCGGCGACCCGTATCCCCTGCACATCCTTGCCGACCTTGGCGGGATCGTCGTCCACGAAGGCGATGGCCTCATGGGTGCGTTCCGGGTTGCGGTTGATGTCTCTCACGACCTGCTCACCCGCGACTCCCGCTCCCACCACTATGGCCTTGCCGGCCACCTTGGGGTGAAACTGGCGATCCTTGAGCAGCCGGTAGGCGACCCGGGAGCTGCACAGAATGGCGATGGCTATGAAAGCCATAGAACACGAACACCGAGCGGGGAACGAGCTCGAGCCGGGTATACAGGAATACGACCGCCGCGATCAACAGCGTACCCGCGGTCACCCCCTTGAGGATGCGAATCAGGTCGGGAAGGGACGTGAATCGCCAGACCCCGCGATGAGCGCCCACGGCCACCAGGCAGACGCCCTGCACAATGATGACGATCGGCAGGAGATGCTCGGCTTGAACCAGGAACACATCGGGGATGCCGCCGAGCATATTGAAGCGGATCCAGTATGCACCGATCCAGGCAACGGCGACGACGGCGAGATCGTGGAGCAGGACCCACCATCGATAGCGGACCGCCTTGAAGTGCTGGAAAACGGCGCCGAGGAACTCCATCAATTGCTGCCTCACTGCTGTCGGGCTTCTCGTTTCTTGACCAGGAGCATGGCGCCGAGCAGCACCAGCAGGGACAAAACCAGCCACAGTCCACGCGGACCGTTTCGGCCCATTTCCAGCGACGCCAGCACACTCATAATCATGGACAGCAATAATACCATGACGGTTACCGACGAATGCGCCATCCCGCTTCGCGTCGCCCGCTGGTAGAGATGCTCCTTGTGTGCCTGCCATATCTTCTCGCCCCTCAGGGCGCGCCGGACGAGCGTGTATCCGGCGTCGGCGATGAACACCGCGTACAGCAGTACGAAGGCGCTCAGCGGCACGTCATAGGTGCGCTGTCCGATAATGCCCGCCGCCGCCAGGACACCGCCGATCATCATGCTTCCGGCATCCCCCAGGAAGATCCTGGCCGGCGCCCAGTTCCATACCAGGAATCCCAGACAGACGGCCATCAACCCGTAGAGGAACAGGGACACGCCGTTGTTGCCGCCGAGCAGCACGAACCATACCCCCACGACGCACGCACACAAGGCCCCATATCCTCCCGCCAGCCCGTCGATACCGTCCATGAAGTTGTAGATATTGACGAACGCGACGATCCACAGGATGGAGAAGACCGTGGTCAGCCAGGGGATATCGATTACCACGCCGAACAGATCAAGGCGCGAGAACGCACCGAAGGTAGCCACGAAGAAGACCGCGGCGGCAAACTGCGCCATGAGCTTGTGCAGCCAGGCCACGTTGTGGATGTCGTCCATCAGCCCCAGCAGGGAAAACGCAGCCATCAGTATCAGCAGCTCCGGCCCCGGACTCATGCCCCCAAGCCACAGCACCAGCCACAGCACGGCCAGCACGGCGGACAACGCGATACCGCCGCCCGTCACCGTCGCTTCATGGTGCAGGCTTCGATCGTTGGGCGAGGCCACGACCCGCCGTCGCTCCAGCCAGCCCCTGACCAGCCAGGTTGCCGCCACTGAGGCGGTGAAAGAGCCCAGGACGGTCATCGCCGTTGCCACCGCCGGGTTCATGCCGTGGGAAGGTCCTTTTCCGGATGCAGCAGAAAGCCTTCGGGCGAGAATCCGAAGTCGTCCCGCGCCGAACTCGTATCGAATGCCATGTCCTGGTTCATCCGCTCCGCCATGGAGGCGGTCAGACCCGTTCCCAGCAGACCCGAGGCGGCCAGCAACAGTTTGTACAGCCGCGTGGGAAGGCCGGCGATTCGCACCGGCCTGTCAAGGGCTTCGAAGATTCGCTTCACCATCGCGCGGTAGCCGAGGGTCTCGCCCCCGGCGATGTGGTAGGTCTTGCCGAAGGTTCGCGTCTCTTCCAGGACCGCCCCGGCAGCCGTCGCCGCGTCGGCGGCGTGGATCGGCTGCCGCTTCCCTGCGGCGGCGCCGGCGACCGGGAAAAAGCCGTACCTGAGGATGAACCGCGCTATGGTGGTGATGTTTTCATCCCGACCGTAGCCGTAGATCATGGTTGGACGGAATATCGTCGTCGCCAGGTTCAGCCGGTCCGACTCTTCGCGGACGGCGAGCTCGGCTTTGTCGAGGCGCCCGGCGAGCTCCCTGTCGGCGCCGCTGGCGCTCGAACGCTTGGTCAGCACGCTCGTGGAACTGTAACACACCACTCTGCGGGTTCCTTCCGCCGCAAGCGCCGGCAGATGCCGCGGCAGCAGCCACAGGGGTGCCGCGTGCACCACGCTTTGGAAACCGCGCCCGGGCTGCGGAGGGGGCTGGTTCATATCCCATTCGAACCAGTCGGCGGTTCTCGCGCTCCTGCCCGCCGGCACCACTTCGAATCCCAGGGCCGCAAGGCTTTCGAGCAATGGCTGACCCACCAGCCCACCGGCACCGGTCACCAGGATGCTCACCGGCCCTTGACCAGACTCCAGGCCATCAACCCAACGCAGCGGGCGTAGATGCCCGCATACACCAGAGCCGAGAAGGTCGCCGGATAGTTCTTTTGATAGTGCTTGCGGTAGAACCGGGCCATTCCCCGATGCAGGTGCCAGACCACTCTCGGACCGCGCCCGCTTCCCCCTTTCAGGTGGACCGCGCCGGCGGAGGGTACGTAGGCGACCTGGTACCCCGCGTCCCAGAACCGCCTGCACCAGTCGAGATCCTCGCAATGCATGAAGTAGCCCTCGTCCAGCAGGCCCACCCGGGGCAGGGCCGCCCCCCGAACAAACATCAACGCGCCGGATATCGCCTCCGCCGGTCCGGCGCCCCCGCCGGGCGGCTCCCGCGAGGCCAGGTCGAAGTCGGACAGAGACGCCACCCACCTGCAGGTGATGAAGCCCAAGGGTCCGCGCCAGTGAGCTCCAGGGTGTGGGGAATCGGCGTTTGCTGGTCTTCTGAATCGTCCCGTCCGGGTTCTTCAGGGCGCCGCCGGCCAGGCCCACCTCCGGGTTGCCCTCCATGTATTCGACGAATTCCCGGATCGCATCCTCTTCGAGAACGCAGTCGGGATTCATCAACAGATAATACTGCGCGCCGCCCTGGCGGAGGATCTGATTGTTTGCCTTCGCGAAACCCAGGTTCCGCTCATTGAGAGCGATGGACACCCTCCCCTTGTAAGCGGGGTCTTCTTGAATGGATCCGGCACTGTCATCGGCAGACGCATTGTCGACGATCTCCACGGTCGGCTTGACGGAACCGGCCAGCAACGAATCGACGGCGCGCCGGAGAAGAGCACCGGTGTTGTAGTTGACGACTATCGCGACGACGCCCGGCTTCATCGGGGGTAACGGGCTTCCTTTGTCACTCGCTCAGGCGGCGTTGAAAATAGCACCGCCACCATCCCCGGGTCATGACGCGCAGCAGGTCGGCATCGCTGCAGACCCGGCCTGATTGCACCTCGCGCCGTTGCCTCAACACCCGCCCCAGGCCCGCCAGGGCCGAAATCTTGGCGCGCACCGGAGCGGTGGAGCGGTAGCGAAGGCTCAGTACCATGATGGTTACGACGTTGAGCAGCAGGTGCTGCCACAGGAACCGCAGCAACAGGGGTGCCGGCATATTCTTCAAATAGGTCCACACCAGGTTGCGATGGCCGTGGAAAAGCGAAAAATCGCTGTGGCTCCCGGTTACCGCCGATCCCACGTGCCGTACTACGGCATCCGGAATGTACCAGCAGTCAAGGCCCGCCAACCGCAGCCGGAACCCGAGGTCGACGTCCTCGTTGTAGCAGAAGTAGCTCTCGTCGAAGCCGCCTGCCGCCCTCAGCGCATCGTATCGATAGATGGCCGCGGCGGCGCAGGCCGCGAACACTTCGCGCTTCGAGTCGGCCGGCGGCCTGGGATCGCCGTGGCCGATCCGCCAGACCAGCCCCGAAACGTGGTAGGCGTCGCCCGCTCCGTCCAGCACCAACGGATCGTCATCCTTTACCAGGCAGCTGGCAAGGCTGCCCGCCGAAGGCAGTTCGGCGGCCGCCTGCAACAGGGTCTCCAACCACTCGCGTTCGGGAAAGGCGTCCGGATTGAGCAGCGCAACCCAGTCGCAGCCGCGGCAGGCATCGAAAGCGCGGTTGTTCGCTGCCGCGAAGCCGAGGTTCTCGTCCATCTGCAGAACCTCGACCCGATCCCCGCGCGCCCGCGCCCAGCTCAAGGAATCGTCGCTGCTGGCGTTGTCGACAACGATGATCCGGTCCGGTGGCCGCGACTGCCCGTCCACGGCGGCCAGGCAACGGTCCAGCAGCCGGCCGCTGTTGTAGTTGACGATGACCAGGGCGACGTTCATCGAGAGAGCCCCAAGCCGGCTTTCTTCGGGTGACAGGGGCCAGGACCCGGCTGCGGAAATCGACGGAGTTTTCCGCTTGCACACACCGTTCCCCCGATGCGCGGCGAGAACTATCGCGGCTGAAGCCGCTCCTACAATCCTTGGCTATCGACACGGTGTCGATAGCCAAGGATTGTAGGAGCGGCTTCAGCCGCGATGGCGTTGCCCCCCGGGCCCCTGGCTCCATAATCCATTGCAATTGTGCTCGAAGTCAGGCCAGCCAGGCCTCGAGATGTTTCATAATGCCGGGGGAGAACGACTGCTCCCAGTCATTGGCCCAGTTCACGCGGGCGCCGGACCGCCGGGGGTCGATATCGTCCACCATGGCGGCCGCGTCTTGCAGGCCTTCGTAGACGCCGTCGATATGCGGGCCGGCGCCGATCAGGTTGGTCGACAGGTCCGCCAGGCGCGCTGCGGTCTTGTTGATGCAGGTGTTGGTCACCACGACCATACCCGCCGCCGCCATGTCGAGCGGAAGCAGGCTCGGGTGCGGCGTATACATCAGACTCAGGCCCAGATCGTAGCGCAGCAGGGCCTCCCGATACTCGTTCAAGCTGAACTTGCCGAGCATCTTCAGGGTTTTCCCGAGCGGCAGTGCAATATTGCCGTGCCCGCTTCCGATGCCGTGAAACTCCCAGCGTTCGTCGAACACGCCCTCCCGGATCGCCCTGGCAAGAGCCAGGAACGCGATCTCGAACATGTTGCGGGAGGCATGCGCTTCCGGCCTGGCGTAGAAAAGCAATTTCTTCGACCGCTCCCCCTCCCCGCCCTCTCGGTTCATCGCCCGTTCCAGCTCGCGGGACTCGAACCCCACGATAGCGTTCTCGAAATACTCCGCCCCCGCGCCGCCTTCGCGGCCGTCGTAGACGCCGATGCGCTGAAGCTCGAAGAATTCTCTCAGGAAGTCGCTGGAGAACAGCGCTTTGTGGGGAAACTCGTACGAATGCCCGGCCATGGCGAAGTAAGAGCCCATGGGGAAGGTGAATGGCTCGTACTCCTGAATCAGGTACACGAACGGCGGGCCCCCGAGCAGCCGGGTTCCGTGGTCCGCCAGGTAAGCGGTCCACCAGGTGGTGGCGATGAAGCGATCGCTCTCGCTGATGTCCAGGACCTCTTTCCTGTCCCCCTGGTATGCGACCTCGATCCTGTCGAAGATGTCCTCCAGGCCCGGATAGCTGTGCACGGCCTCACGCCAGCTCGACGGGGCATACGCGCACGGGTCCACGACCACCATACGCACGCGGTAGCCGGCCCCGGCGAGCTTTCCCGCCAGGTTGAACTTGGCCATGTAGCCGCCGTAGAAGCTGTTGAAGTTGATTTCCGGGAGCAGCAGGTTGACGCGTTTCGAAGCCCCGGCCTCGACCCGGATATTCAAAGGTGCGGTCTTGCTCTCGATCCGGTACAGGACTTCGGCGTTGTAGTACACCTCCCTGAGCTTCTTTCCCACGTAGTCCTTCAGGGGCAGGGTCGCCTGGGACCGCGCCGAGGTTCGTATCAGTTTGTCGATGATTCTCATTTCCGACCCTTGATTCGACGTTTCTCCACGAGGCGCGCCAACTCGCCCATGGCCAGCCTCAGCTCGGCGTCGTCGGTAGTCTGCCCCCTGACCAGGACCCGTGCGTGGAGCATCAGCAGCCGCAGCAACGAGCCGACGCCGCCGTTGAAGTTTCCAAGCTGCCGGCGGCGCCTGCTGCTCAGGCGGCAGCGCCGTCGAATGGTGCCTTCCACCAGCCGCAGCCGCCGGCACTCGCCGCGGTAGATCGCAAGGGCCGAACCGTACTTCCTCAACAGCAATGGCCTGGCGGTGGCGGGGCGGCACAGGCGGACGATGAACCTCAGCAGGCTGGCAACCCGCTGCCACAGGCTGAACCGCACGAAATCACAGTGGCCGATGACGCTGGTGCCGTATTGATAGTAATCGTACAAAGGTGCGTCGATGTACGCGAGTGTACCGGTGCTCATGGTCACACAGGCCAGCCAGTGGTCGTGAAACGCATCCCCGACCCGCGGCGGGAAAGGCACCAGGTCCTCGAGAATTCCACGCCGGAACAGGCTGGCTGCCCCGGTCACCGTGTTGGCGACCAGAACCGCCTGCAGGTCCCGGTACTCGTTGCGGCGATTGACCCAGTAAGTGGGCGCGATCTCCTGCCCTTGCGCGTCGACGATGCGCATGTCGCTGTACACCAGCGACGCGTCGCTGCTCTCCAGTTTCTCAAGCAGGCGCTCCAGCTTGTACGGGTACCATTGGTCGTCCTGGTCGGCCAGCGCGACGTAGTCCGCATCGCGCGGAACCCGTTTGAGGGCCTGCTCGAAGTTGCCGTAGAAACCGAGATTCCGGGGATTGCGAAAAAACAGGAAGCGGCCGTCGCCGGCACAGTGTTCCTGCATCTTCTGCCACTGACCTTCCGGAGTGCCGTCGTCGTTGACGATGCAGATCCAGTGGCGGCAGCTCTGGCTGCGTATCGAATCCGTTTGCCGGGCGAATGCAGCGAAGTCGGGGCTGTACGTGGCCATGCAGATCGCCACCACGCCGCGGCCGTGCAGGCCGCCAGGCATGTCGGCGGGCTGCCAGTCGACGTCCCGACAACGCACCTCGCCCGCGTCGTGAGCGAGGGTCTCGCCCGAGGCAAAGCGTACCGAGATTTCCAGCGGAGCACTGGTGCCGGAGAGATCCTGCGTTACCAGAACGGCCTGCCAAAAGCCCACGCCGTCAGGGATCTCGGACAGCTCCGCCTCCGTCCGCAAGCCGTTGAACACGATCTCAATACCGCGGATCCTTCGTCCGGGCGCCGTGCAGTCCCCGCTGACGACCAGGAACTGGCCGCGCCCGGTCTCCACATACTCGGGCAACGGGGCGTGCAACGACACCAGGGCCGACCCGGCGGCCGGGGAACCGTTGGAGCTTTCCACCGCTTCAGTCTGAACGATTCCGGTCAAGGACTGTCCGTCAGTCGATTCCGTACTTATTCTTTATGAAGTAGATGGGTTTATTGAGGCTCTCGTGATAGGTCCTGATCTGCAACTCGCCGAGGAGTCCGAATACGATGAACTGTATACCGACGATAATGAGCAGCACAGCCAGCAGCAGGAGCGGCCGGTCGCCGATGGGGATACCCAGCACCAGCCTCTGAAACGTCAGGTACAGGGCCAGAAGAATACCCAGTGAACCGCATACCAATCCCGGTACGCCGAAGAACTGTATGGGTCTTCCGGAATAACTGAGCAGAAACTTCACCGTGATCAGGTCCAGCAGTACCCGGAACACCCTGGAGATGCCGTACTTCGACTTTCCCGCGACCCTGGGCCGGTGGTTGACCTTGACCTCCGCGATGCGCACGCCCATCCAGCTCGCCACAGCGGGAATGAACCTGTGCAGCTCTCCGTAAAGGGTAATGTTTTCCACCACTTCCTTCCGTATGGCTTTCAAGGTGCATCCATAGTCGTTCAACTTCACATCCGTCGCCCACGAGATGAGACGGTTCGCGAGCACCGACGGCAGACGGCGGGACAGCCAATTGTCCTTGCGGTCGTATCGCCAGCCGCTCACCAGGTCGTATCCCTCGTTGATCTTGTCCAGCAGCATCGGGATGTCGGCCGGATCGTTTTGCAGGTCGGCATCCATGGTCACCACCACGTCGCCGCGGGCGTGGTCGAATCCGGCGGATATCGCGGCGGTCTGGCCGAAGTTCTTGCGAAAGGAGATCACCTTCACATGCGGGTCGGAATCGCGCAGACGCAGCAGGACTTCCATGCTGGCGTCACGGCTGCCGTCGTCGACAAAAATGATTTCGTATTCACCGGACAGGCTCTTCAAGCCCGTCTTGATCTCGTCATGAAGGCGTTCGAGATTGTCCTGCTCGTTGAACACGGGGATGATGACGCTAACGTCCACGCATGGCTCCTCGAGCTTCGGTGGCTGACTCAGTATTGGGCCTGATCATGTTACATGTCTGAGACTGATACGGTGTCGATCCGGTGCCAACGCCGTTGTCGGGTTGAATGCCGACCTACAGTTCCGGCAGCCGGAAATCGTCACGGTTCCGGTCCAGGTTCGGGTTGTAGTAGGGGTCGCCCCTTTCCAGAGCTTCGCCGTGACGGGCCTTCAGGTTTTCCTTCTCCCGGTTGAATCGCCTGATCTTCTTGAAATCGTCCTCGTAGCCACGGGAGGCCGATTCGTGGTGATATGCTTCCACGTGGGGTGTAAAGACATTCAAATACCCCCTCTCGCGCGCCCGCAGGCAGAAGTCGACGTCATTGTACGCAACGCCGAAGCTGGTTTCATCAAAGGAACCGATCTCGAGGTACTTCTTTCGCTCCACCATCATCATGGCGCCGGTGAGGGCGCTGACATCCTGAATGACGTTCAGTCGATTGAAATAGCCCGGAGAGTCCGCCCGCAGATGCTTGTGCAGATGCCCCGCGTACCCGCCCAGCCCGATGGCCAGGCCCGCATGCTGGATGGTGTTGTTGGGATAGTAGAGCTTGCCGCCGACGGCGGCGACCTCCGGACGCTGGGAATGTTCCAACAGGCCCTCTATCCAGTCCGGCGTGATCACCTCGATGTCGTTGTTGAGCAGCACGACATGGCCTTCGCCTGCCTTCGACACGCCAAAATTCACCAGCTTGGAAAAATTGAACTCTATATTGCACTCGTGAAACACGACCCTGTCGTCCAGCTTCCCGAGGCGGTCCATCTCATCATAGGTCGGCGACAGATATGAGTCATTGGAGATTCCCAGGATCTGGAAATTGGCGTAGGTGCTCTTTTCCAGTATCGATACCACGCACTGCCGCAACAACTCCGGCTTGTCGCGGAATGGAATGACGATGCTCACCAGCGGGCTTCCGTCTATTGCCCGCTTCACTCTAAAGAAGTGCGGCAGCGGGGTTTCCTCCACAGTGCCCTCTATTCCACGCCTTTGCAGTGCGGCCTCCAGTGCCTTCTTTGCATTCCCGTGGCCTCCGGGCTTGACCGTGGGGTTGAGACTCGTGGAGGTCTCCGACATCCGCCAGTGATACAAGGGCTTCGCCACATGCACGATGTTGCTCGCCATTTCCACGATTCGCAGCACCAGGTCGTAGTCCTGGGCACCATCGTACTCCGAGCGCAGTCCCCCGACCTGATCAAACAGGTCCCTCCGGACGACCAGCAGATGGGTGATGTAGTTGTGCGACAGCAGCAGATCCGGATTGTAGTCCGGCTTGAAGTGCGGGAGATCCAGGTGATTGTCGGTCCTGATGAAGTCCTCGTCCGTGTATATACAGTCGGCCTGCTTTTCCACGATGGCGGCGGCAACCTCGAACAGCGCGTTGTCGGGCAGCTCGTCGTCGTTGTCCATGAACGCCAGGTACTCTCCCCCGGCCATCTCGATGGCGGCGTTCGTGGCTCCGGAGATATTGCGATTCTCGGCCAGGTGCGTCACCTTGATCCGCTTGCCGGCCAGATTCTTCAATACCTCGAGCGTGCCCGCCCGGGTCGAAGCATCGTCCGCGATGCACAGCTCCCAGTTGCGGTAAGTCTGGCTCTCAACCGACTTCACGGCTTTCCTGAATATGGCAGGGTCCACGTTGTGCACGGGCATGACGACGCTGATCAACGGTCCCCCGGGGAGGGCGCGGGTCTGCCTGTCGAGCCGTGTTTCGCGCCAGACCTCGTAGCGCGTTGGCGGTCCCGCAACCTCGGGGGTCTTGCCGAGCGCCGAGCGCAGGTACTTGGCGCCTTGTCTGCGGGCCCGGGCCAGAGTGCGCCTCGGTCCCAGATGGCGCAGCAGGTAGACCCAGTACTTCGCCTTGCGGGCGATGGCGGCCGTCTGGTGACGAAAGGCCTTGTAGCGGCCCAGCGCCGCCCAGAAATTCGAGCTCTTTATGTCGGCCAGCTCCTCCTTGATCCGCTGATGGGAGCGGTAAACCTCCTCCATGCCCTCCACCTTCGTCTCCATGCTATCCAGCATCGTCAGGTAGCGTTCCCGGGCCAGCAGATACTCCTGGGAGCGCGGAAACCTCAACGTGGCGCTGAACTCAAGGTACTGGTCGTCCGCCAGCTTGATTCGCGATAGAAAAGGAAACTCGAGCCTCGGGTCATCGTCCGTCACCATGAATACCGAGCCCAGGCCCGTCTTCATGTACGAGATCCCGCCGAAGGACGCGTACTTGACGATTTCGTCGGGACTCGACATTCCCCAGATTCGGGTCCTGTTCCCAGTCACAGGGTCGATGGCGAGTATTTCCAGGCTGTACAGGCGCATGAACCCGACCCCATCCCGGCGCAGCTTCTCGCAGGGATTGAACCGGATCTGATCCGCCTTACCCGCCGCCGGCGGCAGGCTGATGCTCACGGTCTGCACATCGTCGACGTTCTCGACATAGGCAAGCCGGCACAATTCCTCGACATAAGGTTTGCCGCCGTTACGCCAGTAAAGCCGGGTCTTGATGGGCTCGAGGAGGACCGCCTCCGCCAGCAGCGACTGGTCCAGCAGCATCCGGGTGCGATTCTCGGTGCGGCCCTGGGCGATATGGTTCTGAAACGCTTCCTCTCGCGCGGTGAACGCCTTGACGTTGCCGGCGATCTTAAGCCCCACCGCGTCGCCGACGTGGATCATGAAGTCCTCCACGGTCTCGAGTTTTTCATTCCGGGCATACTCGCGGACCGCATCCCCCATCTTGACCACGAAGATCAACAGGGACCTGAACAGCAGAAACACCGGTGACACCGGCTCCTTCGTCGTCCACTCCTCGTCAAAGGAGTGAAACGATCCCTGGTCGTCTACCACGATGTTTGACGAAGTCAGGTCTATGCTGATCTCCCGACGCTGTTCCAGGTACGACACGTACCGGCGCACCAGCTCCAGGAATCTGTGTCCGTCGGGCTCGATCTCCAGTGCCCTGGCCCACAACACCGACAGCAGCATTCCGGCATGATAGGGTTCGTCCACGACCCGCTGGCTCACGAACGCGTCATCCCGCCCCTCCTCTCCCGCCAGCCGCCGGCGCGTGACGGTATCCTGTCCCTCGGGCTTGGTGGTCACCAGGCAGAATTCCCGGCGTCTCGTAAAGCCCGGCAGATTGGCGAAGTCGAATCTGAATGCTCTATCGATATCGGACTCCGACAGGGACAGCAGGAAGAGAAAGGAATTGGAATGTATGTCGAGGCTGTTGGAAGCTGCTGCGCTCTGCCACAACAGTGACTCCCTCACCGGCGACTTGAACACCTCGACGTAGTCCCGGGAGGCCAGGCCTTCCAGCAGACAGAAGGCGTTGGGATTATTTCTGGCAAACTCCTGGGACATCAGCACCGTGGGTACTTTGTAGTCCGGAAACGGCAGGTACAGCTTCCTGTGGGTGATGTTCAGCTCGCGGAACATCGCCTCCCACTCGGTGAGGGTGTACGTATTGATGTCCTGCTCGCCGAAGTAGCCGTTCAGTCCGACGAGGCGCTTGCCATAGTGGTCCTCGTGCGCGCCGAGAACATACTTCATCCCGGTGCGGTTCTCGATTGCAACCGCCACGACGCCCTCCGGCACAAGCGCATTCCTCAAGCCCGCCAGCATCCTCACGACCGGTTTCGCCCCTTCGCCGCCGTGCGTCATGAAACGGCCCGCGTATTCCGTGACGCCGACCAGGCAGATCAGGTCGTAGTGGTTTTCCGGAAGCTCAATGTCGTTGAAGTTCCCGCAATATACCGAGACGTTCTCCAGATCCCGGCATCGCAGGGCAGCGAGCTCCGCCCGTGTGAGACTGCCTTCGATGGCATCGACCGACAGCCCCTGCTCGCCGAGAAACCGGGTGATCGCTCCGCAGCCGCAGCCCAGCTCCAGCACCTTTCGGCATCCCGAGAGGTCGAAGCCACGCAGCAGGTTGGCACGCTTGCTCGAAAGATGATACTCGGTAGCCCAGTCCTGGATCGCGTCCTCCAGTTCAGGGGAATGGCTGCTCAGATCGCGGGCGTTCTCGAGCACCGTCTTGAGGTATCGCTCGATACCATAGCCGTCCGAATAGTCAAACTGTCCCGTACCGTCCCGGACATGGACATCGCCCTGCTTGTGGAACCCGTTGAGTTCCTTCAACATCCGGCGGCGTTCTCCTGCTTCTTCCCGACCTTCACCGCCACCGGCAGGGAGGCGTAGCCGAAGGCTTTGTTGTCGTCCTGTACCCGCAGCCTGAACAGATCGTATCGCCGGTGCAGAACCGTGTCTTCCCCGTCGGCGTTCCTGGAAACCACGCCCAGGGAGAAGAAGTACTCCGAGGAAACCAGGTTCAACCTCACGGTAAAGCTCAGAAACGCGGTCTCGCCGGGAGACAAAGACCCGGTCTCAACGGCCAGCCTGTCCGTATTGGTCCCGAACACCGCGGTGCCGTCCACGGTCTTGATAGTCAGGCCGTATATCAGGTTCTCCTGGGCTTCCAGGCAGTGAACCGCGGCCTGCACACAGATCTCCGAGCCCGCCTGAATACTGGCGCCCACCGGCTTGCGCGCCTCGTCGAGCACCAGGTAGTCCAGAATTCGCGCCTGACCGTTGCCCCACTCGTACTCGGTATCGTTGTACGTCGGGCGCAGCCGGCAGGCATCGACCTCCGGATCGACGCTCAGCCTGTCTTCCGGCAGCCGATGCTCCGGCCCCAAACCCGAGCCTCTCCCCCGGTCTATCGGCGAGCGGATGTGGAACATGCTCTCCAGGTAGTTGTTTACGACGTCCTTGGGCTCCCCGACCTTGACGATACCGCCGTCCTTCATGAATACCGCCCTGTCACAATGGGATATCACGGTATCGGTGGCATGAGTAACGAACAGTATCGTCGTACCTCCATTTCTGAGCTCATCGAGCTTGCGAAAGCATTTTCTCTGAAAGCGGGAATCCCCAACCGCCAGCGCCTCGTCGATCACCAGGATATCCGGATTCATGCTGATCACCACGGAGAACGCCAACCGTATGTACATGCCACTCGAGTAGGTCTTGACCGGCTTGTCTATGAAGTCCCCAAGCTCCGAAAACGCCAGAATGTCGGGCATTCTTTCATCAATCTCTTCCATGGACATGCCCACTATCGAGGCATTGAGCCTGGCGTTCTCTATGCCCGTGAATTCGGGATTGAAGCCCGCGCCAAGCTCCAGGATCGCGGATATCCTCCCACTGCAGCGTACGTCCCCGGTCGTGGGGGTCAGCGTTCCAACGACCAATTGAAGCAGCGTGGACTTGCCCGATCCGTTCTGACCGACTATTCCCACGGTCTCGCCGGCCGCGACCTCGAGGTCTATGTCCTTAAGGGCCCAGAACTCCTCGTAGAGCTGCTTCTCCCTGGAGAACATCTGAATCAGCCTGTGCAGAGGTTTCCGGTACGTGTGATAGCACTTGGAAACACCCTTCAGAGAGACGACGGGCTCAGAGGACATCGGCGAATGCTTTTCGAGTACGCAGGAACCAGAGGTAGCCAGCCCTGACCACGACCAGGGCGAACACGTAGTACACGGCGAGAGCCCCCCACTGGGGAGATTTTCCGAAAATCACGATGTTCCGGAACTGCTCGACGATGAGTGTCAGCGGATTGAAATAGAGCAGCCAACGGAGCTGCTCGGGTACCGCATCCAGCGGATAGAAAATCGGGCACAGGAACAGCAATACCGTCGCAAGAATGCCGGTCATCTGTCCGACGTCCCGGACGAAGACGCCTACTGACGCCAGGAACCAGGACACGCCCATGGCCAGAAGCACAATGGGCAAAAGCACTACAGGCGCCAGCAGAACCGTGGCGTGAACGGTAAAGTCCGAAAAGGTATTGAATATGAACAGGAGCAGGAAGCCGATGGAGAAATGAAAGAACGCCGTGCATACGATCATCACCGGGAATACTTCCAGGGGGAATACCACTTTCTTCACGAATTGCACGTTGCCGGCGATGATCCCCGGCGCCCTGACCAGGCACTCCGCGAACAAGGCGTGGAGGATCAGGCCCGAGAACAGGATCACGCCAAACTCCTTGCCGCCGGATTGCGGCGCGACGCCCCACTTGATCCGGAACACCACCCCGAATACGAACAGGTAAACCAGCAGCATGAACAGCGGGTGAAGGAACGACCACACCAGACCGAGGAGAGACCCGCGGTAGCGCCCCACCACGTCCCTCTTGACCATCTGCGTGATTAGATACCGGTGGCGCCACATGGCGATCTAGTCTGCAGACGCCTGGAAACACTGCGGAATCGGTTCCGCGTTTCCGGACACAGGACACCCCGGAGCGCGGACCCGCGCCATCGATAAACCAGTTCGACTACTCAATTGATGAACGAAAAGCTTGCTGTTCTTGTGATGATCGGGCTTTCCGGCGTGCGTGCAGGAAAGCGATAGTGAATACGACGTCAGAGCCTGTCCAGGAGCCCCCTGATGTAGTCTCCGTATACGCTCTTTCCGTACCGTTCCATGGCATCCCTCAGGCGGGACTCGTCAATGAAACCCTGATTGTATGCAATCTCTTCCAGACATGCGACTTTGAGGCCCTGGCGGTTCTCTATGGTTTCGATGAACATGGACGCCTGCAGCAGGGAATCATGGGTCCCCATGTCGAGCCAGGCCATTCCCCTTTGCAGCACTTCCACGGAAAGATCGCCGTGCTCCAGGTACCACCGGTTTACGTCGGTGATTTCCAGTTCACCCCGCGCCGAAGGCCTGACCTGTCTGGCCACCTCTATCACGCGGTTGTCGTAGAAATACAGGCCGGTCACGGCATAGTTCGACTTGGGGGACGCAGGTTTCTCCTCCAGCGAAAGAGCCACCCCTTCGCTGTCGAACTCCACCACTCCGTAGCGCTCCGGATCCTTGACCGCGTAGGCGAATACGGTGGCCCCCGACGGCTGCTTCGCCGCTCTTTTAAGGGACTCCGTGAGTCCCCTGCCGTAGAAGACATTGTCTCCGAGCACCAGCGCACAGGGCTCCTTGCCGATGAACTCCGCTCCTATGATGAAGGCCTGGGCCAGACCGTCCGGAGACGGCTGCATGGCATAGGATATGTCGAGACCCAGCCGCGAGCCGTCCTGGAACAGTTGCTCGAAACGCGGCAAGTCGTGGGGAGTCGAAATGATGAGGATCTTCCGTATTCCGGCCAGCATCAGAAGAGACATCGGATAGTAGATCATCGGCTTGTCGTACACCGGCAACAGCTGCTTCGACACCGCCTCCGTCACCGGATGCAGGCGGGTGCCGGAACCTCCGGCCAGTATGATGCCTCTCACTTACCTACTCCCAGCCGCTCGCCTTTGTACGACTGCCGGGTCGCCTCCATCCAGTCCGGGTTGTCCAGGTACCACCTTAT
This sequence comes from uncultured Gammaproteobacteria bacterium, assembly GCA_963731035.1. Taxonomy (GTDB): domain Bacteria; phylum Pseudomonadota; class Gammaproteobacteria; order Arenicellales; family JAANXG01; genus JAANXG01. The sequence goes on from CAVSUY010000021.1 coordinate 76,281, forward strand.
CGTCTTCCTCAGACCGGTATCGAAGGACTCTGCCGGACTCCACCCCAGCTCCCTGCGTATCTTGGCTGCATCGATGGCATAGCGCTTGTCGTGGCCCGGCCGATCCTTCACGAAAGTCATCTGCTTTCCATAGTCTTCGCCGTTCGAGTGCGGTGCTTCTTCGTTGAGAATCGAGCAAATCCGCTCCACCACTTCGAGGTTGGTCAATTCGTTGCCGCCACCGACGTTGTACACTTCGCCGGGCCGACCGTCGTTGACGATGGAAAGCAGCGCCCGGGCATGGTCGTCGACGTAGAGCCAGTCGCGGATGTTGTCTCCCGCCCCGTATATGGGCATCTCCTGGCCCGCGAGCGCTTTGCTGATCATCAGGGGAATCAGCTTTTCCGGATGCTGGTACGGACCGTAGTTGTTCGAACAGTTGGAAATCACCACCGGCAGACCGTAGGTCTTCCACCATGCCCTGACCAGGTGATCGGACGAGGCCTTGCTTGCCGAATACGGCGAATTCGGCTGATACCGGGTGGTCTCCGTGAAGTACCCCTCGGGCCCGAGGCTTCCGTAAACCTCGTCGGTGGAAATATGGTGGAACCGGAACGCCTCCCTCGCGGCCTCGTCTAGGGTCTTCCAGTACTCCCGTGCGTTCTCCAGCAGCGAATAGGTTCCCACGATATTGGTGTTGATGAATTCACTCGGCCCGTCGATTGATCGATCCACGTGCGATTCGGCGGCCAGGTGCATGATCCTGTCCGGCCGGTGGTCGTGCAGGATGTCCCGTATCGCCGAACCGTCGCAGATGTCGCACTTGATGAATACGTAGCGTGGATCACCCTCCACGGAACGCAGGGTTTCGAGGTTGCCGGCATAGGTCAACTTGTCGACGTTGACGACCCTGTGTTCAGTGTGCTCGATCAGCATCCTTATCATCGCCGAGCCGATAAACCCCGCGCCTCCTGTTACTACGTATGTCGCCATCGTATCTCTCTTTGCCCCGCTGTACCGACGAGCCCCGGTGCTCGAGCCCTCAGGCCCCGTCGATCCTGTAGACCGTGATCCGGTCCCGGCTCCAGATCTTCTGGAATGTGCCGGGATTGTCTCGTATAAAATCCAGAAAGGCGGTGGAGTAAAGTTCGGATACCGCCATGATGTGCGCCCGCCAGTGCCGCCCGTAACGACCGGTGTCGCTCGTCGCGCCGTCGCGCCTGTTGACTACCAGCAGCCAGCCCTTCCTGTAGTCGAAATCCGCGGCGTCGTAGGAGTCTTTGTTTACCGGTATGGCGCCACGGCCGTAGAACTTGTAGCCCGCGTAGCGCTTGTTGGTCAGCCCGTTGATCACGTACCCGGTCACCGAGTCCGTCACGACTCCCCTCGGCTCCTGCGAATCCAGGAATACCAACAGGTCGTCCCATATCCGGTAGTCGTTTTTCGGCCCGACCGGCGCGAGAGTATAAATCTTGCTGTAGGTGGAAACAAAGTAAGTTGTCTGCACGGGCAGAAGCAGCACCAGCAGAGCCGCCGCCAGCACCAAAGCTCGCGCCTTGCGAACCGGACCGGGCTCCCGGAAGCCGGCCCGCAGCTCCCGAACCAGGAGATAGCCGCCCACGAAAGGCAGGGGCAGCGCATAGCAGATCCTCCACAGTACTTCCGGGTACGCATAACGAAGGAAAAGGTCGGTATACACGGGATTGAAGATCGTGAGGACCGGCAGCAGCATCCCTGCCATGAGATACGGGGCTTCCCTGAGCTCGCTCCTGTAGAGGAAAAACAACACGTAAACCAGCACACCCCACACCGTGATCACCTGGTAGAACTGATAGGTCGGGATCAGTACGTACAGGTTCCTGAGAAACGGCAGGTAGTTCTGGATATCGGCCATCAGGCCGTAGTGCAGGGGATTGTTCCGCACGAACAGCACATACGCCGTCACGTGCAAGGTTCCGTAGGCAAGTGCAAAGACTGTGAACAAGATGTACGTCCGCATCCTGGCGCCGCGATCGACGGATGGCGCGTCGTTCCTTTCCCGCCATACACGTACGAACTCAACCAACAGAATGGCGCCTGTCATCACCACTATGAACAGACCTTCCTGCTTATGGACCGCCGCAGCCACCACACAAAGGACCGCGCCCACGAACGGCAGCCTGAAATCCGTGCCCGGACCTTCGAGGAACTTCAGGACGCAGGCCAAGGCCGACAAGTAGACGACATAACTCAATATGGTGGGCGCGTAGACGTAATAGCGCACGTACGAGAACACGCTCAGGCCAAAGTGCGTGAAGAAAAAGAAGACCGTGCAGGCGGCAACGGCATGCCGAATCGTGCGCGAGTCCACGACCTTTTCGAAAATGAACAATGCGAAGGAGTACACGCCGACGGCGAAGAGCAGCTCGTTGGCGAAGGCGAGGTAGCTCAGCCCCGATCGCAGCCCCGTGCCGGTAATGCCGAGGAAGTACGCGGCGGTGGAATACCAGTACCCCGCCGACTTGCTGATCAAGCGTCCAATACCGGATGCGGACCCTATGAACCCGTGCTCGAATGCGTTGAGCCGATTGTTAATCCTTCCAATATGCCACCAGGCGTCGGAAGGCACCTCCGTGTAGGGTCCGGCCCACAAGGAGTAGCACGCGACGGCGGCGACAATCGCAACCGGTATCAGATGTGCGCGTTCGAATGATATCCCGGCGAACAGCGACGCGGCTTCACCACGGATCCTCCAAAGAAAGACGGCCGCAATGCCGGCGTAACATGCGATGAGCCACCAACCGAATCCCGTCGCGCGGAGCCCCATCGTTCTCGCCGACGCCAGGCACAGCACAAATACGCTGAACGACAACGCAATGGAAAATCCGAAGCGGTGGAACTTAATGCCGAGCGCCCGGTACAGCAGGGCCCCGGGCACCGTCATGGCGCTCAGGTAGATGATCACGAACTCCATCAGCCGGAAGCCTCCTTTCGCGATGCCGGTCCCACCGCTGGATAGGTCGCGCGCCCGCCCCTAACGACCACGCCGGCCCAGCATCACGCGAAAAGTCTTGAGCACGATGAAAAAATCGAGCAACAGCGAATAGTTCTTGATGTAGTAGATGTCGTACTGCAGTTTTTCCAGGGCGTCTTCAGTGGAGGATCCGTAGACGTACATCACCTGAGCCCAACCGGTGATACCGGGTTTGACCAGGTGCCGCAGGTCATAGTATGGAATCACCTTCTCGAGTTCCTTGTTGAAATCCGGTCGTTCGGGCCTGGGGCCGATGAAGCTCATTTCCCCCTTCAGGACGTTCCACAACTGAGGCAGCTCGTCGAGTCTGGTCTTTCTGAGAACGCGCCCAACCCGGGTAACGCGGCTGTCGTTGTGCGCCGCCCACTGCGCGCCGTCGGATTCGGCGTCGCTCACCATGGTTCTGAACTTGTATATATGGAAAGGCGTTCCGTTGACCCCGGTTCGCAGCTGCCGGTACAGAACCGGACCCTTCGAGTTGCCCCGCCGATCGAGCACTATCGCCACCGCCGCCGCCACCATGACCGGCAGAGCCAGGACCAGAAACGTGCATGCCAGGGTGAGATCCAATAGTCTCTTTATCTTCAGCTCGACACCATGATGCAGCAGGTCGAAACCATGGGAGAGCGCGAACCAGTTGTCCCTCAAGTGGAGGACCGGGACCTTCTGCATGAACCGCTCGTAGAAATCGGTCAGATCGTAGATCCGCACGCCGCCGAGCCGCAGCTCCATGATTCGGCGAAGCAGATCCTTGGGCAGGGTTCCTTCGGTAGCGATGATGATGCCGGTCCAGTTTCGGTCGCCCTCCGTCGCCAGCTTGTCGAATCCTCCACTGATGTTCTTTCGAATCGGCTCCGGCAGCGACTCCCGTTTCTGCTCACTGTCTATCAGGATGGACATCTCCCCCATCCCGTCGATCATCGCGATGTCCTTGCACAAGGGGCTGTCCGGCTTGACGTCGCTGACCACCAGCCACCGGATCCACCTGGCCATGCGATGAATCCAAAGAGTACCCAGGTACCGGATGAGCAGCGCCCACAGCAGAAACAGCACGAAGCCGCCGGGAAGGACACCCCGGAAAAACAACGGGACGGTCTCGCGGGTCTCGGTGATGTAGACGATGCCCGCGATGATGATGCCGGCGGCGACCACACCGACGACCGTTTTGCTGAGAATATCCAGCCTCGAGGCCCGGTCGTCGATCGAGTACAGGTCCAGGACGTAGAACGTCATCAACTGAACCACCAGGATGCCGAACAGAGGCAACGATCGCCAACCCAGCCACAGAGCTATGGCATAGCGGTACGACAGGTTGAACGCCACCACGAAGCCGATCACGTCCAGTGCGAACAGGCCGAGCGACAGGCCCAGTCCCGGCATGGCGTAGGGTCGGCGGTTCATCAGGTCAGGCTTCCATCATCGCGTTGACGACGGATGCGTTGACGCTCCTTACGTCGAACCTGTCCACCGCCATCGCCCTCGACCGCCGTCCCATGGCCTCGATCAGTTCCCGATGCGCCATGAACTTCTCCATCGCGTCTTTCAGGCGTCCGGGATCCCGGGGCGGGACCAGGTAGCCGTTCTTCCCCTCTTCCACGGTCTCGCGGCAACCCGGTACATCCGTGGTGACTATGGGTTTGCCCATCGACATTGCCTCCAGCGCAGCGCGAGGGAGCCCCTCGCGATAAGAGGGCAGAACGAACACATCATAGTTGTTCAGCGCGCCCGCGACGTCGTCCGTCTCGCCCAGGTACTCGATCAGTCCGTCCCGGACCCACCGCTCGACCTCGGCGCGCGGAATCGCCGCCGGATTGTCGTCGAACGGCCCCAGCAGCGCGCAACGCGCAGGCTTCCCCTCCGCTTTCAACGCTCTCGCGGCCGCCACGTACTCGCGCACGCCTTTGTCTGCGAGCAACCGGCCGACCAAAAGGTATCCGACGCGTCCATCCTGTGCCTTGGCTGGCGTTTCGGCCGGACCAGGGTGGAAGCGGTCCGTGTCGATGCCCGTGCCGGCCAGCACCAAGGCCTGGGAGGGGTCGACAATGCCCCGCTGAATGAAGAACCGGGCGTCGTCGGGATTCTGGAAGAAAACCCGGCGATTGGACGACAACGCCAGCTTGTACGCTGCGGCGGCCAACGAGGCCAGCAGGCGTCGTGCCGGCCCCTGCCCTAGAAAGACGTATCCCAGGCCCGTAATCATCGAGCAGACCCTCTGAATCCCCGCCAACCGGGCGGCAATCGAGCCGTATATGGCCGGCTTTATGCTGAAGTTCAGTACCATGTCGGGCCTTTCCCGCTTCAGGATCGAATACAGGTTCACCACCGACGCCACCTCCCGCAGAGGATTCATTCCCTTCCGGCTGAGGGTGAGATCCACGCAGCCGGCGCCGATTCGCTCCAGCTCCGAAACGGCGGCATCGACGGGCGCCACGCAGGTGACCGACCAGCCCCTCTCCACCATATTCAAAATAAGTTCCAAATAGTGCAGCTTCAGATAGTGCATGGTGTTATGCACCATCACCACCTTCTTCCTCATGTATTGGCCGCGTTCCAGGACTGAAACATCAACACATCCCACAGGTAGTAGTGCCAGTCGCCCTTCCGATCGAGATGCGCGTTCCACATCGCACGGATCGGGCCAGGCTCGAAATATCCCTCGCGCCGGAGCCGGTCCTCGGCGAGGAGATCCTCGGCCCAATCACGCAGTGGACCCCGGAGCCAGTCATCGATCGGCACCCCGAACCCCATCTTGGGCCGGTCGATCAATTCGGCCGGAATGTAGCGGTTCAATACTTTGCGCAGCAGATACTTCCCCCTCCCATTGCGCACCTTCAGATGCAATGGCAGCGTCCAGGCCCACTCCACGAGTCTGTGGTCCAGCAACGGCACCCGCACCTCCAGGCTCACGGCCATACTGGCCCGGTCCACTTTTGTCAGGATATCGTCCGGAAGATAGGTCAGGGTGTCAACGTACATCATCTGGTCATACGGCGCCTTCACGCGCTCTGGCGGCCTGCCGCAGGGTTCGCGGGAACCCGTCGCAGCGCCGCCCAGTATCACCCGGTCCGGCCTCTTCCAGTGGGACACCATCGAGTCGTAGAAGCACGGGAAGTCGCGGACCGCCAGCAACTCGCGGAGCCGTCGAAGCTGGTCGGCACCGCCCTTCAACTGCACCTGGTCGGATATCGTCCGTCCGGCCAGCTCCACCAGCGTCGATCCCAGGCGTTCCGGCAACAGCGACAATCCGGCGCCGAGCATCCGTCGGAGGGGCAACGGTATCGCCTCCAGCCTGCCCCACAATCGATCCGAGATGGCATAGCGTGTGTAGCCGCCGAACAGCTCGTCTCCGGCGTCACCGCTCAACGCCACCGTGACCTGGGAGCGGGCAAGCTTCGAAACCAGGTAAGTGGGAATCTGCGACGAATCGGCGAACGGCTCATCATACAGGTCGGGAAGGCGCGGGATGACTTCTCTGGCCTCCGCCGGCGTCACGTACAGCTCGGTATGATCGGTTCCGAAGTGGCGCGCCACCGCTTTCGCGTGCTCGGCTTCGTTGTATTTGGCCTCGGCGAAGCCTACGGTGAAGGTTCGAACCGGAATCGTGCTCTGGGACTGCATCGCCGCCACCACCAGCGATGAGTCGATGCCTCCCGACAGGAGTGCCCCGAGAGGCACATCCGATATCATCTGGCGCCTGACCGCGTCCTGGAGTCGCCGTTCAAGCTCGTCCGCCGCTTCGTCTTCATCGATGTCGGGACGCCGATGGATACCGTCCACTACATCGTGAAGCGACCAGTATGCCTGGGGCTGGACGACGCCGGTGCCGGTGCCGGTCCCGGTGCGGGGCTCGGGCGAGAAGTTCGCGGAATCCACCGCGTCGCGTGCCGTGATCCTGAGAAAGCTGCCTGGCGGCAGCTTGTAGACACTGTCGTAGATACTGAACGGCGCGTCGATGTACCCGTACCGGAGCAGGCGTGCCAGCGCCTCGCGGTTCACTCCGCCGCGCCACGAGGGGTACCGGCGAAGGGCCTTGATCTCCGAAGCGAACGCCAGCGCCCCGCCAAACCAACCGAAGTACAGCGGTTTCTCGCCGAGCCGGTCCCGGGCCAGGTACAGCGCCCCCTCCTGCCTGTCCCAGACGGCGAATGCGAACATTCCCACCAGACACGCGAGGGCCGCCGGCACGCCCAGCCGCTCTACCGTGGCCAGCAGTACCTCCGTATCGGAAGTGCCCTGGAACCGGACGCCGTCCCGAGCCGCGTCCCGCGCCAGTTCCTTAAAGTTGTAGATCTCGCCGTTGTAGGAAATGACGAATCGTCCGCTCGCCGACGACATCGGCTGGTGACCCTGACGGCTGCGGTCGATGATCGACAACCGTCGGTGGCCGAGACCCACACCCGACTCAATGTCGCACCACTCACCCGAATCGTCCGGCCCCCGGTGGGCCAGTTCGTCGGCCATGCGCCGGGCAACGGCGGTCAACTCGTCTCCAGTCACCTGACCCGTCGGGTCAATGAAGCCGGCGATTCCGCACATCCAACAGCACCTCGGAGTACAGGTTCTCGTAGCAGCGCGCCACGCGGGGCAGGTTGTACCGCTCCTCTATCCTTTTCCGCGCTTCCAGACCCAGTTCTCGGCGCGCGAGCGCCGGCATCGCGAGCAGATCGACACAGGCATCAGCCAGCGCCCGGGGATCCGCCGGCGGCACCACGCGGCCGGTCGCACCGACGATGCGCGACGAATCCCCGACGTCCGTGACCACGCAGGCCACGCCGCAGGCCATGGCTTCACCGACGACGTTCGGGAACCCCTCCCCGCAAGAGGAGGAAACCGCCAGGTCCAGGGCCGCGTTCAGCCTCGGCACATCTTCCCGGTTACCCAGCAGCTTGAATCGGTCGCGGATACCGCTGTCGTTGATCCAATGGACCAGTTCCGTGTTGTGCCAGTCGATGCCGCTGCCCGCCATGACGAAGTAGACCTGTCCCGTCACCGCCGCAATGCGGGGGGCCGCTTCCACGAAGGTACGGTGGTCCTTTTGCGGATCGAAGCGTCCAACGCGCCCCACCAGCAGCGCGTCCGCGGACAGGTCCAACTCGCTGCGCAGGCCGCCGCGCGCCGCCGGGGCGGGCCGGAACGCGTCCAGGTCGAAGCCGTTGGGAATGACCGTCAGTTTGCTCGCGCAGAATCCGAACCTCTCGTGGCTCACCCGCGCCGCTTCCGATCCGCAGACGATGCGGGCCGGTATCCGTTTGGACAACCGCGCGCATAAACGCACCAGTCTCAGGGTGGACGGCTTGTTGAGGCCGGGATCCAGGTTGCTTTGCCGGATGTTCCATATCACCGGCAGTCCGGAAGCCACCGCGGCGAGCCCTCCCACCAGGTCGGCGTGGTACAGCCAGGTCTGCACGATATCGGGTGGATTCGTTCGCCACCGCCGGACGAGCCGCAGGACGCCCCACGCGCTTCTGATGTCCTTCTTCAGATGCATCGCCCGAACGGAAACACCGAGATCGCGCAACCGGCCACCGACCGCGCCCATGCTCGACAGCGACGTAACCCCATGCCTGAATTCCCCCCCGGAGCCGCGGAGCAGCTTCTGCAGCATCAACTCCGCGCCGCCGACGTCCAGGCCGGTAATGACATGCTCGACGGACGTCATCGCACCGGGACCCTTCGCTGTGTTGTCGCCCTCACGCCGCTTTCCTTTCCAATAAAGCCTCCACCCGGGAGATGAGCAACGGGGCGCCGGAGAGAAACAGCATCCAATTGGTCAGGACGTGATGACGCAGTCCCTGGCCGTAGTTCGTCGTCCCCATGGCCCACATGGCCGTCATGGAACCGTACAGCAGCAGTAGTACAAGTAAGGCTCGGCGCCGGTCGCCGCCGGAGAGGTACAGCGCAAGGAACGACGCTATCAGCAGCCCGGCGCGCATCAGGGCTTCACCGCAGGCGTAGACGTCCTGGAAACCGGCAATCCGCCATGGAAACGGGGCGAACAGGTAGTTCACGTAGACCAGGCCGGCGCTGAGCACGAAGCGTGACACCGAAGCGTCACTCAACTCGACGGTGAAGGCCGTGCGGGGCTGGGCCTTGTTCGTAGTCTCACGATACCCGACTAAGCTGTGGATCGGATGTTTTCCAGCCATCTTCAGGTAATTGTCTCCGGCCGGGGTCCGGACAAGTCCGATAACAAGCAGGCCGATGACGACCGCCGCGGCCACACCGGACAGGGCTATCAGGGTTCGCCGCGATGCTTTTCCGCGACCGAGCAGCGGCACCATGAAGATGATCGCCGCCGCCACCAGCGCGTAAAGCAGAAGCAGCTGGTGAAACAAACCCATGGCCAGCAGCGAACCGATGCATGCGGGCGCGGCCCACCAGGCGGGGCGAAGGAATGCGCGCAGCCCGCCGTATACACCGACCAGGAGGAGGAGAAGCTCGAACGGCTCTCTCAGGGTCAGGGAGCTGAAAATGACCATCGAGGGGAGCAAACCAAAGATCAACACCAGCCAAGGCGCGTGCCGGTCGATCCCGAGCAGATCCACGATGCGCACGAATATCAGACAGGAAAGCACAAACGCCATGACCGAGACCTCTCCGCCGGTCAATACGGAATCCCCCCAGAAGATGTGAAACAGGGCGAGAAAGTTCACATAGAACCGCATGCCGATCCGCAGCCCCCTCTCGGCGAAATCACTGTGGCCCGCGTAGCTGTTGAATGTCTGCGCGTCGTACTCTCCTCCCGGCAGTGTAAAGGCATGGGCATTCACCAGCACGGCGATATGATGCGCGAGCACAACCAGGCAGACGACCACCAGAAGCTTCCGGTCCCGTACGATCCGCGGGTCGAACGCGACGACCAGGAAACTCAGGAACATGAAAAACCAGCCGCCGCGCTCGAACTCACCAATAAAGCTGACACCGACTCCGGCGCAAACTACGCCCAGAAGCCAGAGGCTTTTCGCAAATGGACTCAGTGTGCCCTCAGGCACGCGCCGAGCTCCTGCGGGATCTTTGCAGCAGACGCTCCAGGGCATCCAGAGTATCAGCGACCAGCTTTTCCATCGAATAGCTCTCCACTATCCGGGTTCTCGCGCGGTCGCGCAGAGCTTCAGGCCGGGCATCCATCCGTTCGAGCATGAGCCGCCATCCCGTTGCCAGCGATTCCGGCGAATTCGGGGGAACCACTTCTCCAGTGTCACCCACGATCGTGGCGTTGTCCCCCACATCGGTAACCACGCAGGGCGTCCCGCACGCCATGGCCTCGCCGATGACGTTCGGAAACCCTTCGCCGTAGGACGAGCACGTGGCAATGTCGACGGCGTTGTACACTGCCGGCATATCGTCCGTCTCGCCGGCCCAGACCAACCTGTCCGTGAGGCCGGCGCGCCGCGCCGCCGCGCGCAGAGTCTCCGCGTAAGCGGGATCGCCCCCGCCGACGCAGACGAATCGGATGTCCTGCCGGTCGCGGGCGAGCAGCGCCGCCGCCTTGATAAAGGTCATGTGATCCTTCATCGGATCGAGCCGGGCGACCAGGCCGATGAGAGGTGCCCCATTGGGAACTCCCCACCGCTCGCGGAGCGCCCGGCGGCCGGATTCCCCGGGCTTGAAATAGTGGATATCGAAGCCATTCGGCAGCAGCAGCAGGATGCGCTCCGGGAAGCCCCGGTTCCTGGCATAGCGCACCCCTGCCTCCGAATTCGAGATAACCATGTCGCAGAAGCGCGCCAGACGCTGCTCGATCCAGTAGCTCAGGCGCGTCACGAGGTCGTAGCGCGCCAGGTCGACATAGGACGCGGCGATACGGAAGACGAGCCGCGGCCGCCCGCCGAGGAAAGGCCGAACAATCACGGTGCAGATATTGGGCCCCGGCAGACAGCTGTAGATGACGTCCGGCCTCAATTGATGCAGGCTTCGGCGAAGCCGAGAGAGGAAGCCGAGGACATCCCAGCGCCCGCCTTTGTCCAGGTACACGATGGGAACTCCATTCTCCTTCAGGACTCGCTCCAGGGCCCCGCCCCCGTAGAAGGTCAACACCGACACATCGCAGCCGGCAGCCTTGAGACCTCCCGACAAAGCCGTCAGTTGACGTTCCGCGCCGCCGGGCTCCAGCGAGCGCGTCACAAAGGCGATCTTCATTCGATCCTCCACGGGGATTTCCCGGGCGCGGACGTCAGCGGCAAACGGCTATCCGGCATCAACCGCCCCTTCGTCGAGTGAAAAGGTATTCGTTGCAGCCGTGGCGGCCCCCGCAGGTGGTCAGCTTGTCGAGTTGGAACCCCCTGGGCCGCAGGAACGCCAGCACCGCGTCCGGGGTGGCGGCCTCAAAGGGATAGCCTCCCAACCAGTCCTTCATGTCGTACCACAAGGTCATGCCGCGTTCAGGGGAGCGCTTGCCCGTCATGCGCCTCACCAGCCATCTCAACGCGACGAAATAAGGGGCGTGCACGGCGGTCAGAATCCATCGCAGCGCAACGTTGCGGTTATACATCCGCTTCACGCATCTCCAGTAGCGCGTCAACCAACCCTGGTGGTTGTATAGAGCGACATACAACATCCCGTTATCGGCCACTCTTCCGGCAGCCTGGTCCAGCGCCTGCCACATCGCGCCGGTGTGGTGGAGCACGCCCCACGCGTACACCACGTCGAAGGACCCCAGCGTCTTCACGTATTCCACGTCGAGGATGGAGCCCTGCTCGACGTCCCATCCGTCGCCGGCTTCGTCGAAGCGGTCCCTCAGCGCCCGGGTGCATGCCACCGAATCCGGATCGAAATCGAAGCCGCGGACCCTGGCGCCGAGTCTCCTGGCCGCCAGGCTGAACAGTCCGCTGCCGGTGCCGATGTCCAGAAACGAAAGACCGTCGAGAGTCTCCCTATCGAGCATGGATGACAGCGATGCCCGGGCCTCGGCAACCTTGGGCTCGTCGACCAGCCGGGCGTATTGCATCCAGTTCCTGCCGAAGCCGAAGCGTGGGGATTGTTCGCTCAACGCAAGGCTCCTATCGGGGCCGCCGTAAGCCGGTGCTCACGTGTCCACCGCCGCTCCGTCGGACACCTTCACAGTCCACAGGCTCCAATGGTCTCCTCCCACAGACCCATGACCCGGGCGACGCCGAATCGCTCGGCGATGTCCGTGGCCCGGCTGCCGAGGTTCCGGCGCAGTGCGGGGTCACCGACAAGGGTGCCCAAGGCGCCGGCAAGGGCGCCGCTGTCCTGTGCTGGAACCACGAGACCGTTGACGCCGGGTTCGATCAGGTCATAGACACCGGCACTGTACTCGCTGGCCACGACCGGCATGCCGCATGCCATAGCTTCGCACAAGCCCATCGGAAAACCTTCGAATCTCGAGCTCAGTACGAATATCCCCGCGGTCCTGAAGTAGGACTGCGGGTGCTTCACCACACCGGGCATGGACACCCGTGATTCGATCTCCAGGTGGCGGGCGAGACTCTCCAGCCTGTCCCTCTCGGGACCCTGCCCCAATATCACCAAACGCCAGCCGCCGGCCGCCTCGCCCAGGGCGGCGACGGCGTGGAACAGGATGTCGTAGCCCTTCTCGGGCCCCAGTCGGCCGACCGCCAGTATCACCTCCTCCCGTTCCGCACGCGCACCACCGGCCGACGCCTCGCCGCAGCGAGGCACCGGATTCGGTATCACGACGGCGTTGAACCGGGCGGCGAAAAATTCCAGCGCGGGGCGGTTTAGGACGACAATCAGGCGCGCCCACTTGTAGCTGATGCGTCTGGCCAGCGACCAGATCCGGACGACCGGACACTTCGCCGGATCCGTATGTTCGGTAACGATGACGGGCAACCCCAGGCCTCGCATCGCCAGCAGGACCAGCACGTTGCATTCGGTCATGTAACTGATAATCAGGTCCGGCGCCGCCGCCTTGACGGCCTTTCGGATGGCCGACACCCGGTTCAGGTTGCGGCGCACGGCCTCACCGGTGCCGGCCGAGCTGCCGAGCAGACCGAGCCCGGTGTATTGGATCCTGGGGTCCAGGGAATAGAACGGAGCGTCGTCCGGCGACGCCAGGCTCAGGATGAGTACATCCCTGCCCTGCTCCGCCCAGTGGTTCGCCATGGTGGCGAGCACACGCTCGGCGCCCCCCACGTCCAGCGACGAGATAACGAGCACCACGCGGTTCCAGCTCATACGCCTTCGGTGCCCCGCACCCGGTCCCAGACCTTGAACGCAGCGACGACCAGCCGCCGGTTCAGGTACGTCAGCAACAGTTGCAGATAGGATTTCGGATGAGTGGGTCGTTCCTTCAATCTGTTGATGATCTCCCTTCGGGCGTTTCCCAGCATGCCTGATCGCAGGCAGGTATGGATATATCTGCTTCGGTAGGCATCAACGTGGTTAAAGCCGGTCAAATCCTCCGCACGCGGACTCTCCTCCATTCGTCCGGTATCCAGTCTGTCCGGCTTTCCCGAGGCCCGCTCCCGGTGAAGCTCCCTGGCGATGTCGCGGAACCGCTCCTGCTCACGGTTGTGCCTTATCGACACCTCGTCGGCGCGCATCCGGTGCCGGTAGCGCATGTTCGGCAGGTTCGCCGTCTGCCAACGTTCCGCGAGCCGCAGGATAAGGTCGTAATCCTGGGAATATCGGAAGAACTCCCTGTACCCGCCAACCGCCCGGTAGGCATCCGTCCGCATCATGAGACTGCCGTGCACGAACTGGTTTTCCCGCGATAGTTTTCCGTGCGCCGCGTCCGGCCGCGCCTCGAGGCGGCGGGAGCTGATACGATCTCCACGCTCGTCGATGATGGCGGCCATGGTACCTACCAGTGCCACCTCCGGGTGGTCATCGAGAAACGCCACCTGCTCGGCGAGCCGTTCGGCGTCCGAGACGTCGTCGGCATCCTGGCGTGCCAGGTATTGTCCGCGCGCCGCCGAAGCGCCACGGATCAGCGAACGGGTGAGGCCCCGGTTGTCCTGCTCCAGAATCTTCAACCGCGGGTCGTCGAAGGCCTTCAGCAACGTGGAAGACCGGTCCGTCGATCCGTCGTCTATCACGATCAGTTCGAAATCCTCGAACGTCTGCGCCAGAATGCTTTCCAGCGCCTCCTGGAGATGCGATTGGTCGTTGTAAACGCTCATAACCACGCTCACCCGGGGCGCCACCGGTGTTCCGTTGCCGTCCGGGGAAGCCGCCGACACCGATTCCGGAGCAGGTGCGGTCATGCACCCCGCGGTGCCAACGCGGATCCGAGTACGCGCAGCTCGCTTTCCACCACCCGTTCCAGCGAAAAATGATCTTCCACGAATCGCCTGGCCCCGGCTCCCAGTCTCTCGCACAGCTCGGGATTCTCCAGCAGGTCTGCGAGCGCCGCGCCGATACTCTCCGGACCCGTATGACACAGGTACCCGGTGCTGCCATGCTCGATGACTTCCCGTATACCGGGATTGTCGGCGCCCAGCACCGCCACGCCGCACGCCATCGCTTCCAGCAACGCCTTGGGATGCCCCTCGAAGAACGAAGGGAGAACAAACACCGCAGCCTCGTTCAGGATTGCCGGCATCGCCGTGTGGGACACGCTTCCTTTCCAATCGAGCCGGCCGTTCATGGTATTGAATTCCTCCTTCAACTGCCGTTCCTGCTCGCCGGAGCCGACGACGGTGATCGTCGCCTCGAGACCTTCCACGGCCTTCAGGAGGGAACGAACATTCTTCTGCTCGGCCAAGCGGCCCACGAATACCACGTGACATTTCCTTCTCGCCGCGTGGTCCGGTTTGAACCGCTCGGTGTCGACGTAATTGGGAATCACTGAGATCTTTTGTGCGGCACCGGGAATTCGTTCGACTATTTCCCGTTGCATCTCGTCGGTGGTTACCACGATTCTGGTGGCCGCTGGAAATACCTTGTCTTCAATTGCCCTGGCATCCCGCGCATCGCGGCTCTCCGCCCCATGGTACCGGGCGGCGAAATCGGACCACATATAGCCGCAGCGCACCACCAGGGGCTTGTGAAGTAGACGGGCGGCCCGGAGTGCGACCTGCGCCCCGTTCGCCTGGTTGGTCTTGAAGATCCCGCACTCCCGCAGGCTGCGACGATGCAAAAACGGCAGCAGCCGCTCGTACAATCGCGAGGGCAGCCGGTAGGAATTGAAGCGGACATCGATGTCCGGCAGCCGTTCCAGATACCGCTGCTCCCTGCGCCCGTAGGTGATAAAGGTCGTGTCCACTCCCTTCTCCGCCAGGCGATGGTACAGGGCGGTCTCCCGCTCCAGTATTCCGTACTGATCCCAGACCTCCAGCGAATTGCCGAGGGTGAAGAACAACGCAATGCGCTCCAGTCCCGGTCGCCGCCCGGCGGCCGTGCCTTCCGGGATCATTACCCGGCTTTCTTTCGCAGAATGATCTCCCAATTCATTCCGTCGAAGGTATTCTGTATCCGCCTGCTTTCAAGGACCTCCACGTTGTCGAACATGGCGATTACCGAGTCCGGGCGGAATACGACCGTCTCGGTGTATTCGTCCCCGTCTATACCCAGTTGCAGGTGCACCATGATGACCCCGCCCTCCATCGTAACGCGCTCCATCTCTGCGCAGAATTTTTTCGGGTACAGCGCGTGGTCGAAGATGTTCGTGAACACGAAGTCGTAGGTAGCGGGGTCGTATTTCAAGTCGTGGATATCGCCCTCGACGGTGTAAGGCGGGAAAGGCACCAGGTCCACCCCCAGGGCCTGAATACCGAGATCCAGCAGCGCCTTGACCTCCTGGCCCGTACGTGCTCCCAGGCACAGCGCCTGCTTCCTGGACTCAAGGTACTCCCAGTTTCTCCTGTAGATGTCCATGAAGCCATCGTACTTGACCCGCCATTCCTCACCTTTCCATTTCTCGATGCGCCTGGAATCGCACGTCTTCTCTTTCTGGTGATCTACGTACTTCCCGTAGTCGGCATATTGCCGGGTAGAAACGACGGTGTTGCCGCGAAGGGTCATCCAGGCCGCCGTCAAGCCCTGTTTGATCTTCGACGTCCTTTCGGTCAGCCTGCGTTTCAGCCCGGAGACGGTTTGCCTCATTTGCGCGGCCCCCACGGGCTCGAAATCGCACCCATCCGCTGCGCACGGTCTTTTGAAATCATTGTGCCTCGACCTCCCAGTTCATGTTGCGGTTTACCAAGGCATAGAGCTCGCGGTTGTACGGCCGGTAGAAATCCTCCAGCCGGCGCCGGGGCTCATTGCCCATGTCGGAGTCGTAGCTTCCTGCGCGTCTCGGTGTCGCATCCCGTACAACAAAAGGTTCCACTTCGAGAAACCGGCATACGTCCGCGACGACGTCTGCGGGTCGTTCGAACAGGTCCTCGCTCCTCAACACCAGGATCCGGTATGCAGGAAGGACGTCGAACCAATTGGCGCAGGGTTCGCACATACAGGCCGCGCGCCACGAAACGAAGGTAAAAATGCTCGCTCCGCAGCGCCGCATCCACCAGATCGCTCAATGCGGGGGTTTCCAACCACTCGAGGGACCTGTCGACGACTTCGTCGAAGCTCAGGTCCGTTACCCCGAGCCGGCTCAACATCTGGTAGTCAGAGTAGGCCCGATCCACCGGGTTGCGCAGCAACACGACGATCTTTATCCGCGGCAGCAGTCGCAAAAGCCGCTCGGCCATGCCGGGATGAGAGAAGTATTCCGCGGTTGCCTCGCCCGCCACCACCCGCCGCCCCAGGCGCATGCGGCGCATGCGCCTGGCGGCCCGGGTCGGATAGTGGCTCCGGCAGTAGAACAGGCTGTCGGGGTAATCTATGAAATTCTTCGGCTCTTTTCTGTCCGCGCCCAGCACCGCCGGGCTTTGAAGGAGGTAGCGGTACAACGAGGTCGTTCCGCACTTTGCCTCCCCGACGATTGCAAAATCCGGCACCAGGCGCAGCGGACTCGTCAACAGTCTGAAGTCTCTCGCCAGGTCTCTCATGCAATCATTGCGGGGTTCGCGCCCTCATGCCCCGGTGCCGTCTCCCGGTTCCGCCGTCACGCCTCGGCAAACAGCAGTCGTCGGATGATCGCCGCGTAGTCCATACACATTTTATCGCCGGCCAGATCCAGGCCCATCGCCTTCTGCCTGTAGGCGTCGTAGTGACACCGCATCTCTTCGATGGCGCCGGCCAGATCGCCGTTCAGCCCGACGCCGCACTGGCGGCCCACCTCCACTATGCCGCCGCCGTCCTGATGGTAGATCAGAGGCAGTCCGCACTGGATGCCCTCGACCTGGTGCATTCCACACGGCTCCCACCGGCTGGCCGTGATGTAGGCGTCGCATTCCCTCAGCTTGTCCGCCAGGGGCCGGCCCTGCATGGGAGAAAAGGTCCGTGCGGCCCGCCACCGGATCTCCTCCGGCCAGCGGCCGATCACGCGGAGCTCCACGTCGCGCACCTCACCCCCGGCGATCAGGCCGTCCAGTTTCTCGTAAACATCGTATCCCTTGCTGTAGCTGGCGGCCCAGTGATGGGTAACCAGCCGCAGGATGCCGTCGTCCTCGCGGCGATGCCTGGGAGGATAGAAGATCGCGGGGTCGGCGCCGTTATAGATGACCGAGTTGGGTCGGGACAATTCAAACCAGTTCGCCGCATGGTGATCCCGCAGCCATTGCGATATGAACACCGTGAAATCGGCAAGCTCGTTGATCTGCGCCAGCAGGTCGTCGATGAAGTCTGTCCCCTTCCGCTGGTCGCACTCGTTCACCCGGTGCAGTATCCGCACGTTCGGATTGACGCTCTTGTAGGCCCTGATCTCCTCGAAGGCGATCAGCTTGTTCGCCGCCTTTCGCGGATCCACGATAACGATCAGGTCCGCCCCCCGGTCCAGGTCGTATCCAACCTCGAACCCCCTGCGATTCAGCAGCTCCGCCATCTGTACGACGAATTGATTGCTGCCCCCCCAGGATCCTCTTACCGGCTTCTGGGTGAAGACGATCCGGGCCACCCGGTCGTGCCTGCGCCTCAGGATTCCGTTGGCGATCGATTCCATCGAGAACAAATTCATCCGTTCAGCCGTGTGATCCGCCGGCGGGCGTCAATGTGTGGATCCACCGTCCACCACCGTACACATGAAGTCACGATGCTGCCGGGCCACATTCGCCGCCGAGTAGTACTCGGCCACCACCCGCCGCGCCTCGTGCTCTTCATTCCCGCAGGTTCAACCGTCCGCCTGACAGCTCCTCCAGCACGTTCTTCCAGTCGTCGCCGTTGCGGCACACTCTTATACCGCGGCCGCGGGCGCGCTCCGCCACGGTCAAATAGCTCGGCACCCCGCTGCACACCGCCATCCGTCCGCAGGCCATACCCAGAGTGATCTTCCATTCCGTGTGCCCGAGGTTGTACGTGTTGTCCATGAAGCGCGGCGAGATCACGGCGCCCCCCGACCCATAGACATCGAACAACTGCTCGATGGATTTGAAGGGCACAATACGATGTGGAATGTCATCCAGCAGACTCCGGAACCGCTTCCTGACCGGTTCGTGCCAACGCTCCAGGGAGGCCATAGAATTGGTTACCAGGACCAGCTCGATGCTGTTCTTGAACTCGCGGAGCACGTCTTCGATGGCCAGAAGCTCGAACAGCTTCAGCGACTGTCCGCTCCAGAACAGGGGCAGCTTCCTCCCGATGCCGGTCCAGGGCACGTAGTCCGGCACCACCTCCATGTCCACGCAATCGGGTATCCAGTCGACCCGCCGGTTGTAAGGTTTGACCTGGTCCCGCAGGTACTCCGAATCCGCTATCACGGCGTCGGCGATGCGCGTCATTCGCTGCGCTTCTTCCTGCTGGCGCGTCGTGGGTAGCATGTTCTCGTAGTAGGTCTCACCACCGACGTCGTAGTAGTTCACGTTCACGTCGAAGACGACTTTCGTTCCCTTCGTCCGCGCCCGTTCGGCCACTGATTCGGTTCTGTCTCCGAGAGATTTGAGGAATATGATTGCATCGTACCTTCTCCATGGCCGGTATATCTCGTAGCGTGTATTCCAGCTATCCTGACGATCCACGTAGTTGGCGACCCAGAGGTATCGCGCCCGCCCGATCCCGCCCCCCGACAGTGCCGCGCCCCGGACAAAGGCTGATTTCTCCAGTTGGTCCCCTATGATCCAGCCAACACGAAGCTTTCCCGATCTTCCCGCCATCGCCCGGTCGACCTCAGGCTCCCTCGACACCCTGGGCGCGGGCGGCATGGCGGGCATCGAAAAACGCGCTTACATCACGCTGCACGATGGGCCCACGCATGTACTTCTCCTTCTTGTAGGGACTCCGTCCCATGCCGGAGAAGGCGTGTCTCAACAGCCTGGACAATAGCGGCCTTCCGGCCTGCTGATTCTTCTCGACGATATTCATCCGGACCCCGGCGGCTTCTTCATCCTGACTGCTCCGCCGCATGAAGCAGGTGTGCAGGCAGCGCAGCTCGGCGTCCTCCCACCCGACCGTCGCGTGAAGATCCAGTCTCTTGTTGTCGTGATAGCCGGAACGAAACACCCGGGTTCCCCCGTGCAGACGTTCCGCCGACGGACCTTTCCAGGAGTCTATGGCCGAGAAATTGAGCAGTTTGGTAATGCTGCGGGAAGGCGGCGCAAGATATCCCGTGGCCTTCATGCCATCGTAGTCGATCTCGGTACAGTTCAGAACGTTCCCGAACAACTGCCACCATTCATCATACTGACCCGCGACGATCTTCGGTCTGAGCGCGGCCAGACCCACAGGATCGTATATCTCGTCGCCATCCACGCCGAATATCCAGGCGGGACTGCCGGCAAACCCTTCTATCAGTGAGTGAGACTCACCCGGGGTTTTCACCCTGTGGACCTCAACGTGGGAATGCCGCCGGGCGATCCCCTCCACCGTCTGCCACGTATGATCGCTGGAGCCGTGATCCGCGACGACAATCCTGTCGCAGAAAGCGAGGATATTCCGAATCGCAGTGCCTACGAATACGTCCTCGTTTCTAACCAGGCTTATTCCGATAATCCTCCTGCGAGTCACGAAAGCATCGCGGCCGCCGGCTGGCCCGCATTCTGAAGCTGCACGAGCTTCTTGTATATCGGACTTTCGGCGAGCAGAACGTCGTGGCTCCCCACGGCCTCTATGCGGCCCTTGTTGAGGACGACAATCTTGTCCGCATGCCTGACCGTGGACAAACGGTGGGCGACGACGATCATCGTCATCTCCTTGGATATCCGATCGATGGCCTTCTGTACCTGTCGTTCGCTCTCGGTATCGAGCGCGCTGGTGGCCTCGTCCAGAATCAGGATGGAAGGCTTTCCATAGATCGCGCGCGCTATGGCAATGCGCTGCCGCTGCCCGCCGGACAGCCGCACCCCCCTGTCCCCGAGTTGGGTATCGATACCGGCCGAAAGAGTCGCAACGAATTCCGTTGCGTTGGCTACCCAAAGTGCGTACCGCAATTGCTCTTCATCGAAAGGCTTGTTGAAGACGACGTTGTCACGGACACTGGCGTTGAACAGAATCGTATCCTGGCCCACGATTCCGAACTGTTTGCGGTACTCGCGTTGTCGAAACTCCCTGATATCGACCCCGTCGAAGTACACCCCGCCGGTCTGGCAGTCGTACAGCCTGAGTACCAGGTCCGTCAGGGTCGTCTTGCCGCCTCCCGACATTCCGACCAATCCCACGAACTCGCCTTTCTCTACCCGCAATGAAATGTCGTCTATAGCCCTGGTCCCATCGGGATACGAAAAGGTGATATCTCGCAACTCGATGCGGTCCTGCAGCGGCAAGACATTCCGACTACCATCCTCGATCTCGCTCTTAGTGTCGAAGATTTCAAAGATCCTTTCCGCCGCTCCGAGCATGTTTTGCAAAGCAATCCCCTGCGAGAACAGGTCGGACAACGGAGCGACGAGTTGCCTGGCCAGATAGAAAAACAGCGCAGCCGCGGTCAGAGTCATTCTATCCGTCGTGACGGCATAGAACACCATGATCAGGACTGCGCTGGCCATGATGGCGTCGATAACCATGCGGATGGGCTGCTGGTAGAACGACGTCATCGAGTACTTGATGGTGGACTCGGTAAGGTTCTGAGCCTTTTCCCAGGTTTGCTTGGCGTCGTAGCGCTCCGCCGCGAACATCTTCACAGTCTTGATGCCATTGAAGGTCTCCTGGAGCTTCGCGCCCATGTCCCCTGTTACTTCCGCAACATGATGCGACCTCTTTTTCACCCGCCACCCAAGCAGCCTGTTGGTCACCAGATGCAGAAGCCCGATACCGATGACCACAATGGTGAATACAGCATCGGTACGGAACAATATGAACAACGTGATGAACACCTGGGCACCCGACTTGAGAAACGACTGAACAATCTTGTCGAGGAATCCCGCGACCCGCCTGGCGTCGTACGTGATGCGGCTCACGATGTCTCCTGTCTTGTGGCGGTGGAAAAATGACAGCGTGAGTGTCAACAGGTGCCTGTGCAGCGCGGTTGTCATATCCCGGACCACACGGGCCCGGGTTCTAATCAGATAGATCTGCACAACGATGGTCATCGCCGCAATAACCATCGTGAGCAGCACCATCAGCACGCCTATAGTGATTCCCAGCTGGAGCACGTTGTCCGAATTCATATGAAACGTGCTCATCAGCGTTGGCCCGATATTGCTGAGCGTCAAATCACTGAGGTGTTTCGCCGGTTCCTCTCGATTCTTCTGAAACACATCCAACGCCGGCGCCAGCAACAGCGGGCGGGCACTGATCATTGTGCCGATAAAAATGTTCATCACAATGACAAAAGCCACCGCTTTCCAGTAAGGAAGCAGGAACCTTCGCAGGACGCCGTAAGCGCGGTATAAACCCGCCAGTTGGATGCGGAGCCTCAAAGTCGGCAAATCACGTTGGGTTCCAGAATCGACGAAGAACAGCTCGCAGTCGTTTCATCAGGACAGACTCCCCGCCAACCGCGTCCCCACGATACAAGGTCGAGTGTGGTGCGCTTAGTTCCCGGGCCGGCCTGTCCTTGGTGTAGTAATACAAGGCCAGAGAATTCCGGGCCCTGTCGATGGGGCAGTTGAGAGGCTCCGGATGGCCATGATACGCCGTGTCCGTGGTGCTGAAGATCACCATTCTGTTGCAAAGGGGCAGAATTCTCTTTTCGCAGCGCGTGAGATCGGCGTTCCACAGTTCCAGATGTCCACCATACTCCTCCCGCCAGTCGTCGTTCAGGTACAACAACAGGTTCAAACGGCGATGTAGTCCGAGACGCTCGTGATAGTTGAAGTCCGCGTGGACCTCGAGAAACCCGCCGTTCCGGATCTGGTGCATGCCTCCGCCCCGCAGATGCGGATCGGGAATGATCCCGCTGATGCCGGTCAGGGTTTCAAGGAAGTCGATGAATGCACCGCCGTTCATTTCGTACAACAGTCGGCGGATGGCCGGCCCCATCGAGCTCATGTCATCGCACGCCGCCTTCTTGCTGTACTGGTGGGTCTTGTCGTTCCACCGAATATCCTCCGGCCCGGGGAACTCTTCGATTGCTTGCCGGATGCTCTCACCCGGCACGAGATCGTCCAGCACCACGTGCGCAAATGGGTTGTTGCCCTGGTATTCCGCCGCGTGCGACTGCGCCACCGGCTGCAGAAGGGCGCCGTCGAATACCGGGGATTCGACGCTCTTACGGCTCATGCGGCGCTTCCGCCGCCCTTGACCGGGTCTATCAGCATTGAACTCGACACCAGATCTTCCTCCACAACCAGACTTCAACGGCGCTCATGACATCAGCCACCGACACGGACCGGATGCAATGAGCTTCGAGCGCGGCGCAGGTTTCCTTGCACGGTGGCACCGGTACTTGGGGCCTGCATACCCTGTGGGAGACACCCCACGGTCCGAACCTTTCCGGTGACTTGGCGTGATTTGCGGGCCCATTCTCGGGATGCAAAGAGATCTCGACGATCGGCACACCCCGTGCCGCCGCAATGTGCTTCGGACCGGAATCGTTCCCCACGAACAAATCACATCGATCGAGCAGCACCGCCAGCGACCTCAGAGTCAGGGCCCCGCAGACATTGAAAACGCGGTTCCGGTCGACCGCCGACACCTGCTCACCCAGCGGCCACTCCGTCGAGTCTCCCACAACAAGGATCGGCACCCCGAGACGGTTTACGAGCAGTGGCACGAGGGCGCAATAGTTCTCTACCGGCCACATCTTCCTCCTCTCCCCGGCGCCGGGTGCAACCGCCACGAAAGGTTCTAAAGGGATTCCCCGGAAGGTGAACATCTTCCGTCAATCGATCAAGATCTTCTTCCCGGGTCCATAGTTCCAGCCCTCGGTCGACGGGCTCCAGACCCAGGCGCTCGAGGAACTCCATGTTTCTGAGCACCTCGTGCCTTGTTCCTTCCCTGCCTGCGAGGCCGCGAGTAGTCAGACGGTGAAAATCAGCCCGGGCGCCTGCGTCGTTTCGCGACTGCTCATAGGCTACTCTCTGGGCCGCGCCGCTGAAATACGAAACGAATAGGGCATGATACCTGTCCCTGCTGAACCGCGGCATGAGAGCCAGCTCTATTCGTTTCCTCCACAAATACCGCGCCGCCAGAACCAGCGCCCGCCAGTGACGCCGCACGAGGGGAAATTGCCCAGTCATCCGCGGATCGTACGACAATACCTCGTCGACGTGGGGGCACGCTTCGAACAGTTCTTTTGCCACAGGTGGTACCACCAGGGTGATTTCCGCCCGGGGAACCCCGTGCCGGAGCTCCCGCAACAACGGGGTCGTCAATACCGTATCGCCGATGTGGTCCAGTCGGACGACGAGTATGGACCTGACTTCTTCCGTCCTGGGCGGTCCTGCGCGCCTGAAACCGAACAACCTGAACAGCGGCTCACCGACAGCGACGGCGAGAGCCGCGCTCGTCAGCCGCGCCGCGAGAGCATCGACAAGCCGCCTCAGGATACCCAACATGCTTTACAACCGGTTTCGGGAGTCTTGCGGCTCAAATGTAGCCGACCCGGGTCATAGTGCGACGAGCCTGACCGTAGAAATACTCGAGATCGTCGCGTGAGAAGTAGCCGGGCCACTGATTGCTTTTCCCCTTCCTCATGAAACGTTCCACGTCTCCGAGTCCGCCGTAAGAGCGTCTCTATGTCGCGGAGCTTTTCGAACGAGCAGTTCCTCACCGCATTAGCCACTCGATCAGCGGATGCTTCGATCCCGCAGAACGCCACGAGATCCGGAGCGACTGCGAACGGGTCCGAGAGCATGTCCTCGTAACGGAGGAATATCACGTCGTCAGGTCGTCTGTCTTTTTCGCGCAAGGCTTCGGACACGTGTTCATGCCAGCGCCAGCGTCCAAAAATGTTCGTCTGGCGGGAACGGATGAACTCGGAAAACGACCCGGAGAATTGTCCGCGCTGCATCTGATAGTGATAAAACGAGACCAGCGCGTCGCGTCCGTCGCGGCAGATATAGACGAACCTTGGATAGTGCGAACAGAAAGCGTAGTGAGTCTTGATCAATCTCCTTTTCCATGTCAGTTCTATCCGGGCCCGGTACTTGTGGACGTCCGGGACAAGTTCGTCCAGATCGTGAAAAGTGGCAACGCGGTCGCCGAGAATCGTGTTCGCCAGCAGAAATCGCACCCATGTATTGCCGGACTTCGGGTAGGACACTATGAAGGTGTCGGTCGGCCTGATCGTCCTAAGGCCGACCTCGGGCCCGAGGTCCATGTCCACGCCCAGATGTCTGAACGCCGCCTTGACGGCCGATACCGTCCTGCTCCTGACGGATCGGCCTACTTCGTTGAGCTTACTCACACCGTGGGCCCCGGTGTCCAGACAACAAAAGAGCTGCGATCCACCACTCGTTCACGCTCCGTTCCTGAAAATTCCGGCGAGTGCGGGAAACCTGGTGCCGATACCGCCTTGCAGCCATCGGGCAAGGGTCACGAGACGCGATTCGAGCTCTACCTCGTCGTAGCCCGTGGGATAGCCCAACGCGCGGTTGGCGGCGATCATGTCCTCGGAGCCCTGCATGAAACGCACAGACCGCGCGTCGATGCGCCGCCTCTTCAGCGTCCTCACCCGGGTATCGCCGCGCGCCCTGGAGCTTTCGACAGTCAGATCCCCTCTGGCCTGATTGAAGTCGTGAAACTGTCTGTACTGCGAAGAAAACGGCAATTCCAGTGCTTCGCAGATTCTGAGCATGGAAGCATCGGGATCCTGGCAGAGGGATTCGTACTTCTCGATCGGAATCCGCTCCGACAGCAATGCCTCCACGTAGCGACGGTAGTTGCTGAAAAAGCCAGGAGGCCGGCACCCCCGCGAGATCCAGATGTCAATAGCATCGCGCACCAGTGCTACCGCCCGAACATCGGGAAACGCCTCGCACAATGAATGGTAGGCCGACAGTCGATACGTAGGTTCGGAACCCGCCGGACCGCCTCTAGCGAATTCTCCCACCACCCACAGCCTCAGCACCAAATGCTTGGAGACCGACTCGCATATCCCGTGCAATTCGTCGATGCTCTCCAGAAACCCGTCGTGCTTCAGCCTAATGCCGTACCACTCCTCCGCCTGCTGGCGAACCGTGGCCAACCCTGCGCCGTTGCCCGTCTTGAGCGGACTGACCTCGGACATGATCACCACATTCGGAAGCGCACCCAGACACCGGTTCAGCAGCGTTCCACCCGAACGGAAATACGAGACAACGACGCGAACGGTCACGGATGTTCGAGGCCTCTCGGAATTGGCCGGGTCTCAATCAAGCGCCAGGTCCGCACGGCGGAGAGGAAATTCAATGTATTCATTCTTCGCGATGTCGAACACGACCGAAGTGTTGATTGAGCTCTTCTTGCGCTCTCCATGACGATCGAAGGGGATGCGGAAACCAATCGGGTGAACACCTTCGGTGAAATCCATCGGCAGTCCGGTGTCGGGGAACCGAACTTCTTCCAGGGGAGTAATTCTGTAGTAGTAGGTACCCTCGGGCGGCGGCATGTATACGCCGTATCTGTATCCGCCCCGCACTTTCGCTTTGCATCCCGCCGGGTCGGTGACGATATCGGCCGCTACCGGGATCAAAGGCGCCGCCCGCTGCAACTCTCCAAGCATGGACTCGGCTCGCTGCAACATGTCCGACTCCGCTCCAAGGGACGAATCCACAAGGCCGATGTCCGCACGTTCACGCGTCGACCGCCACGGCCCCAGGCGGCGCCATATATTCGTGGCGGTAAGGGAAGGGATACCCGAACCCACGATCCCGGGGCGCCTCCAGCCCATGGTGAACAGCTTGAATCCTCCCGGCGAGTCATACCTTGCGTGGTGCCGCATCCTGCCGCGGCGGGAAATCAGCTCCGCGAGCAGCGACCTCCTGTTGCGAATCAAGTCGGGCGCGAAGATATCACGCAGCGTCGATGCCCTCATGTAATCGAGACACACGCTTCCGACGTCCTGATGATTCTCCAGCACTTCGACTATTTCCTGCAGCCATTTTCCTTTCACCACGAACTGGACGTCGTCCGGCCATATGAAAATGTACTTGCCCGTCGCCGCCGCCAACAACTCGTTCATGGCCGCCGCATGGTCCTGCTTCCTAAGCAATATCTGGTCAAACCAACTCAGCCCGTCGAGATAGTCCGCCAAGCCGGGCTCCATGGAATCGTTGTCCGAAAGCAGCCACTCGAGATTCGGATAGTCGATGCAAACTCTCGCGGATTCCACGGTGGCGCGAAGATAGTGCAGGCGGTTCCAACTCAGGAACGCAACGGAAACCCTGGGCAAGGACGTCGTCACGACGTCCCGCCGAATTGGAATCCGAAATACTCGATCTCGTCCTTGCAGATCCTGGCGACCAGATCGCGTGTCTCTCCATCGTAGTACGCGTGGTATGACGACTCGCGGCGGCTGCGGTTGAAGTGCGGCAGCTCCCGCCTTGGCAGACCTATCCTGTCGCATATGGCGTCGTAGTCGGCCTGAATTGATTCGTAGCGGATGTAGCCATCGATGAATACCTGTCCGTTCACGGTTATCCACGGCATGATCGACCAGAAGCGAGGTCCGCTGCGATCGGAATGCCATTCGATGAACTGAATGAATTTCTCCTTGTCCCACCGAGGCTCGATTCGTCCGGCGAAATATGGATCTCCCCCTGGACTTGGGCCTGTTCCTGGGTCCGTAGTGAATACAGGAACCATGCGAGACAGGATGCGATCCCAGGGATTCCTCACCGAGGTGAACTTGAAGAATTCCGTAACTGTCCCGTCCCCGAAGGCCGCGTGATAGTCGCGAATCATGGAATGCTTTTTCAGGTTGAACTCGTGGTGCTTCAGCGTGAACTGATGGGCGCCTTCCCCGATCTTCACCAACTCTTCGTCGCAGTAGTCGACCAGGGTCGACTGAATCGAGTTACCACCGCTCCTCGGAATGTGTATGAAAATGAATTTCTTTGCTGACGAGATCACTGCGCCACCGCGGCCGGACAGAATGACTTCACGATATCTGGCATGGGTTTACCTCTGCCCTTATACTACGGCCCGCGTCTGACCCGCGGCCCGATAAAAATGCCGGTATCCACGAATTCCTCCAAGACCTGCATTCTCATCCCTACGTTCGCCGACTACATAGCGGTGGCGGCGGTCACCCGCTCTCTGCTTTCCAGGTACTGGCCTCAACACCCGGCGGCATTCTTCGCGGGATTGCCGGAGTCGCTTTCGCCCGGGCCTTGCCTTCCCCTTAGAAGCGACGTCAAGGACTGGTGCTCCATCGTGGCGGACGCTTGTGACGACCTGGCGGAAATGGGTTACACCGACGTCTACCTGATCCTCGACGATCACCCGCCGCTCAATCCCTGTCATGACCAGCACTTGAATGCAACCCTGCCGATGTTGACGGGCGAACTCAATGCAACGTATATCGGCTTGAACGGCTGGGGCTACGGGAGATCGGGCAGAAGGGCGAACGGCACGATCTACCCGCGGAAGTACTGGCGCATGGAACGCGTAGACGAGCGCTTTCGCCTGGCGATTTTCGCTTGCATCCGGGGTTGTGGTCCTTGAGGCGCCTGGGCGCCCTGGCACGGGCCGTCGAGACCCAGAATCCGCCCGGACGAAAGAACCGCCTGGAATTTCGAGAGAATGGCGAACAAAACGACTTCCCCGTCGATTTTGAGTGTGCCAACACCTGTTACCGGGTATGCGGTTACCGCATGACCGCCAGCTCGATGCGCTACCTGCGCTACAGGGCCGCATATCTTTCATTGTTACTGTACAGACGCCTGGAATCGCGCTGAGGGACGTCCGCTGACCGACGACGTGACCTTCAACGCAATCGGTTACTACTACGAAGGCCCCTATCCGCTGTTCTGGAGTGGATTGATCGTCCAGGGTCGATTCAATCCGGCCCTCTCCGATACATCGCCATCGCCCGTCGGCGTGACCTTCGGCGCTGTTGTCGAGCGACGCCATGAAACGCTTTTCGGCACCACGCCGACGAGGGCTGACGCGCCCGCCGGATGCTAGGGATCGAGTGGCGCCGGACTGGCCATAGTAGCCCATGTACCACTCGACAAAACGAGCGACACCCTGCTCCACTGTCGTCTCGGGCCTGTACCCGAAGTCCCGCGTCAGTGCGGTCACATCGGCGCAGGTAGCCGGCACGTCGCCGTCCTGCATGGGCAAGAGGTCGAGCTTGGCCTTCCTGCCGAGACGCTGCTCCAGCACTTCGATATACCGCATCAGCTCCACCGGACTGTTGTTGCCGATGTTGTAGATCCGGTACGGCGCCGCGCTTGAAGCGGGATCCGGCGTATCTCCACTCCAGGCCGGATTGAGCTCCGCCGGACGGTCGAGTACCCGCACCAGCCCCTCGACGATGTCGTCGATATAAGTGAAGTCCCGGATCATTCGGCCTTCGTTATAGACCGGAATCTTCTCGTCCGCCAGGATGCCGCGGGTGAACTTGAATAAGGCCATATCGGGCCGTCCCCACGGACCATAGACAGTAAAGAAACGCAGACCTGTGGTCGGGAGCCGAAAGAGGTGCGAGTATGTATGTGCCATCAATTCATTGGCTTTCTTGCTGGCCGCATACAACGAAATGGGATGATCCACATTGTCGGACTCGGAAAACGGCAGCCGGGTGTTGGCGCCATAGACCGAGCTCGATGAGGCATACGCGAGATGGTCGCTGCCCACCGCGCGGCACCCTTCCAGGATGTTGCCGAAACCGACGAGATTGGTGTCCACGTACACATCCGGTCGTTCAATGGAGTAGCGCACGCCCGCCTGCGCAGCCAGGTGCATGACCCTGGGAAAACGATACTCCTCGAAGAGATTTGACATCCCATCCCGGTCCGAGATGTCGAGCCGATGGAACCGGAAACCGGGACTCGCCTCCAGGCGGGCCAAACGGGCTCGTTTCAAGTCAACGTCGTAGTAGTCGTTGAGATTGTCTATCCCGACGACATCGTCGCCGCGATCCAGCAATCTGTGCGCAAATGCGGCGCCGATGAAACCTGCCGCTCCGGTGATCAGGGTTGTCATATGTCGTACAGGTACAGTTTGCAGTCTCTATTAAAGGTCATTCGGACGTCTTCGGGCACGCTACCGCCCTGCAGCGTGCAACGGCACACCGCACAGGGCGACCCCGTGAAGGCAACTGGCGCCTTCCCCTACGGGCTGTTGATTGCCGCTTCCAACCCGAGGACCCGTGGCACGAGCACGTGCTCGCCGCCGGCCCGCTTCGCCACCGCTCCGTACATGGTCAATGGATCCTCGAGCCCGGTTATCAGGTATGCGTCTACAGGCGGCACCAGCGTCCAATCGCTCCACACCGGCAGGGAAACCAGCTCCCCACCCTTGAATGACGGATCGAAGATACCGACGACGTGGACGCGGTGTCCAACGGAGCGCGTATAAGCGATCTCGGCTAGATCCGACGCGCCGCACAAGACTACCCGGCGCCAGCCGTTCGATTCACACACTCCGAACAGCTCGCTGCATGATTCCGCCGCCTGGCGGTAAAACTGAAGGGAGGTGGACAGAAAACGTGCGGTAAGCCGGGATTTTTCCGCGAAGCCTTTGGGCGTCAGGTAATAGAGGTAGCGATTCGCCGGCACTTCCTTGATCTTGACCAACCCCTTCTTGGCACAGCGTTTCAGGTAGGAATTGGTCAGCCCCAGGGCGATGCCCAGCTTGGCGGCAAGGTGCCGCTGGCTCACGTCGCTGCGCTGGGAGATGGCATCCAGCAGCTCCAGCGTCAGCTGTTCGTCTTTCGAATCCGGCCCGTTCACGGCGTGAACACTATACAGAAAAAACACGGGTATTCAACGCCTTGGGACCAGTTTTTCCAGTGGAACCGTGGCGCCCGGACGGCGACCGTCACCATCGTCAGCCGGTCCCTCCTGCCACGGCCACCCCGGCACGACAGCGACTCAGGCCGGGACGGCTCGGGCGCAAGCTCGCACCGGGTTCAGTCGGTCGCGGGCCCAAGGTGCTCGATATTCACCTGCGCGCGCGCCGCCTTGCCGACGATATCGAGGAGGATCAGGACCCGTTCCTCGCTGGTATGGGCCAGGAAAATTCCTTCGTAACCGATGAAAGGCCCCTCCTCGATGCGTACACGCTGGCCCTCCTCGAATGTGTTCAAAGGAAGCTCTTGAACGCCGGAAGCATTGTCCCGGGCGCGCAGGATCTGGATCAGATCGTCGGGCACCGGCGTCGGAAACATTCCGAATCGAACCAGATTGGCGACGCCCAACGTCGAGCGGATCGGCGCCCAGTTGTCGGTCTCGGTATCCAGGTGGATAAATAGATACCGCGGAAACATGGGCTCGACACGGATGATTCTCCGCCCGAGCTTGCGCCGCGGCGTGCGCATCATCGGGAGATAGACGGGATATCCCTGCCGTTCCAGGTTGACCTTGGCAAGGTCCTCCTTTCGCGGCTTGGCGTAAACCAGGTACCAGCGTTTTTCCGGCGTCTCAGACCCCATCGTCCGCCGTCAGATGCCTGACGTATTCCAACACGCCTTCCTCTACATCCACAAACGAGCCCGTGTACCCTGCGTTCCTCAATGCCGCGATATCCGCACACGTGTAGCTCTGGTATTTGTCCCGCAGTCCCTCGGGAAATGGGATATAGGTGATCTTACCGGCAGCCAGGGCCTGTTCTAGAGTGAGCCCGGAGGCGTCGCGGGCGTTGATCACCGCCAGGGCCACATCGTTGAAGCTGCGGCTCCTGCCGGTGCCCACGTTGAAGACGCCCGAAACATCCGGATGATCCATGAAATGCAGGTTCACCGCGGCAACGTCCCCGACCCATACGAAATCCCGTTCCTGGGCGCCGTCTCCGTATCCGCCGCTGCCCACGAATAAACGCACCTGGCCGTCCCGCCGGTATTGCTCATTGAAGTGGTGGGCCACCGAAGCCATGCGGCCCTTGTGCCTCTCCCCCGGTCCGTAGACGTTGAAGTAGCGCAAGCCGACAATCTGGCTGGATGCCTTCGTCATGATTCGCCTGACGTAGCGATCGAACAGCAGCTTGGAAAACGCGTAAACGTTCAATGCACTCTCATTGGCGGCCGCCTCGACGAACGTGGACCCCGCGCCGTACACCGACGCCGAAGAGGCGTAGATGAAAGGAATTTCACGCTCGATGGAGTAGTGCAGCAGCGCCTTCGAGTACGCGTAGTTGACCTCCATCATATAGCGGCCGTCGCTTTCCATGGTGTCGGAGCAGGCGCCCTGATGCAGGATCGCCTCGGGCTTGGGAAAGACGCCTTCCCTCGCCGCTCGCAGGAACTCGCTCTTGTCCAGGTAGTCCGCGACCCGGCAATCCCGCAGGTTGCGAATCTTGGAGGAATCCGACAAGTCGTCCACCACGACGAGTTCGTCCAGGCCCCGCTCGTTCAGGCTGCGGACCAGATCGGAACCGATGAATCCCGCCCCGCCCGTGACCACGATCATGAGATGCTTCCCTTGTCCGCCCAACCGGCGGCGTTGATCTCATCCAGCGACACCGTCGCGGTACCGAGCTTCCCGACCACGACGCCGGCAGCCGTGTTGGCCAGCCTCACCGCGGCCTCGAGTGGGAGGGTCATCGCATAGCCAATACCGAAGGCCGCGATTACCGTATCTCCCGCGCCGCTGACGTCGTAGACCTCCCGCGCTGACGCGGGGAAGTCGAAACACTGCTCTTCCTTCTCGACCAGGACCATGCCGTTTCGGCCCCGGGTGACCAGGATGCCATGCACGTTGAGATCCCGAAGCAGACTCAGTGCCTTGTCCTTCAAGTCCTCGTCGTCTCCAACCTTTCCCGCGACCGCCTCGAACTCGGCCAGGTTGGGCGTAATGATCGTCGCGTGTGCGTAGCGGTTGAACCTCGTACCCTTGGGATCGACCAGGACCGGCTTTGATCGCGCGTTGGCCGCCGCTATCATTTGCTCTATGTGCATCAGGCCGCCCTTGCCATAGTCGGACAGCACGACGACATCCGCGTCATCCAGGGCCGACTCGAACAGCTTCATGTAGCGAACCAGGGCGTCCTCGCTCGGGTGCCCATCGAAGTCGGCCCGTATGAGCTGCTGGTTCTGGGAGACCATCCGCAGCTTGGTAACGGTTTTCCCGGCCGGATCCACAGCCAGCTGACCATTGATGCGAGTGCGGTTCAGAAGGGTCTTCAAGGACTCGCCCGCCTCGTCGTCGCCCACCACTCCAATCAGGGTGCATTGCGCCCCGATGGAAACGACATTCATGGCAACGTTGGCGGCGCCGCCGGGTCTTTCCTCCATGTCCTCCACCCGCACGATAGGCACGGGCGCCTCGGGGGATATCCGTTCCACGCTGCCGAACCAATACCTGTCCAGCATGACGTCTCCGGCGACCAGCACGCGAGCGTCACCGACATGCCGGGGGTCAAGCATGATTCGAACGGCCGATTCCCCGGTACTCGAATCCGTGTTGTTTCAGCTGCGCCGGGTCGAAGATATTCCTGCCATCGAATACCACCGGGGTCTTCATGCGTTCCTTCATGAGCTTGAGGTCGGGACTGCGGAAGATTTTCCACTCCGTGACGATGACCAGCGCATCCGCGTCGATCAGCGCCTCGTAAGGATCGTGGGCCAGCACCAGATCGCCGCGGCTGCCGTATATCCTCTTGACCTCCTTGTAGGCGACGGGATCGAAAGCCGCCACGGTGGCTCCGCGTTCCCAAAGACCCTCCATCACCACCCGGCTCGGCGCTTCACGCATATCGTCGGTATTCGGTTTGAAGGCCAGGCCCCACAGGGCTACACGGGCGCCTTTGATTCGTTCGGCCCCGAAATACTCGTCCATCTTCCTCAAGAGTACGAACTTCTGCGCATTGTTGACGCTCTCGACGGCGTTCAGAACGCGGGCGTCGTAGCCCTTCTCGCTCGCGGTGCGCTGCAGGGCCTGCACGTCCTTGGGAAAGCACGAGCCACCGTAGCCACAGCCGGGATAAATGAAATGATAGCCTATCCTTGGGTCGGCCCCGATGCCCTGGCGGACCGATTCGACATCCGCACCCAGGAGCTCGGCGAGGTTGGCCATTTCATTCATGAAGGAAATCTTGGTGGCCAGCAACGAGTTGGCCGCATACTTGGTCAACTCCGCCGAGGGAATATCCATGACGATCATCCGGTCGTGGCTTCGATTGAACGGAGCATAGAGCGCGCGCATCTCTTCGACGGCCCTGGAGTCGTCGGCGCCGACGATAATGCGGTCCGGCTTCATGAAATCGTCGATCGCCGCCCCCTCCTTGAGAAATTCGGGGTTCGAAACCACGCTGAAATCCACGGAGACTCCGCGGGTCCGAATTGCTTCCTCCAGCGCTTCGCGAACCTTGCACGCGGTGCCGACGGGCACCGTGGACTTCGTCACTATGACCCGATAGTCCTCCATACAGCGACCGATGTCCGACGCCACTGCCAGCACGTGGCGCAGATCCGCGGCTCCGTCCTCGTCCGGTGGCGTTCCCACCGCGATGAAGATGATCTCACCGTGGGCAACGCCTTCGTCTATCCGCGTCGTGAAGCTCAGGCGGTTTGCTTCTACGTTCTCCGTTACCAACTCGTCCAGGCCGGGTTCATGGATAGGGATTTCGCCTTTGTTCAGGTCGTCGATCTTCCTCTGGTCGGAATCGACGCACACGACATGGTTTCCCACCTCCGCGAGACAGGTTCCGGTAACCAGGCCGACATACCCGGTTCCCACAATGGTGATATTCATAGATTTCCAGTCAGCTGTTTGAAAGACACGAAACCGTGGACAGCGCGAATACGGGCCGCCTTTCCGCCCCGGCGACGGCGC
The DNA here is from genome assembly GCA_963731035.1 of uncultured Gammaproteobacteria bacterium. Classification (GTDB taxonomy): domain Bacteria; phylum Pseudomonadota; class Gammaproteobacteria; order Arenicellales; family JAANXG01; genus JAANXG01. Next base: position 110,532 of record CAVSUY010000021.1, read on the forward strand.
CCGGTATTATCCGTTTTTTTGAGACAGTGTCGAGTGCCGGGCCGCCGGCGGGCGAAAAATAAGGGGGCCGAAGCCCCCTTTGGAGTTGCTGAGGAGTGGCTGAATGGAGAAGCAGTTGAAGGCCGCGCAGGCGGCGTGTTTCGGCTACTCCTTGACCAGGATATCCTTCTTGTTCTGCTCGAAGGTCCTCTCCCCGATGCCGTTGACCTTCATCAAGTCCTCGGGCTGCTTGAAAGCGCCGTTCTGCTTGCGATAGGAGACGATTTCCCTGGACGTCACTGGTCCGACCCCAGTCAGGGACTTCGCGAGCGTTGCGGCATCCGCTTTGTTGATGTTCACCGGCGCGGCGAAAGATTGAAATGCGAGCAGCATTCCCGCGAGGCAAGAAGCGAGCAACATCTTAGTCTTCATGACACGACCTCCGTGTTTCCTGAGTTGGTTGGTTGAAGAGTTGCTGTTTGTCATACGGTCATCACCGTCGACAACGTTCATGATAGACACGGCGTCCCGCAATTCGTCACCCGTCCGGGTGAATCTTCACCATGATCCGGCCGCGATGCCCATCCCGGGATTGTAGGAGCGACTTTAGTCGCGATTGGCTGTTTCCAGACACTTGGAGAGAGGACCAGCGGTCTTAGCAGGCTGTTGAAAAACAGCCGGCTAGTGCGAGACAGCGATATCTCGCCGCGAATCAAGCAATGTGAAGTGCTTGATTCGGCGTAGCCGGGTGCGGACAGGCGCCGCGCCCGGCGCGTTGAAAAAGGCTCGGAAGGCGTTTTTCGTGCATCCTGTTAGGGTCCGGAACCAATGCATTGCCGACGTCATCTGGGACCAATCGCGGCTGAAGCCGCTCCTACAATCCGGGGTTCGGCACCGCGTAAGGCCCTGGATTGTAGGAGCGGCTTCGACCTCCACGGATGGAGGAAGTGCGGCATATTGCCGGGAGCAATTGCCGCCAGCCGCGATTGCCAGGGTTAGTTGGGGCTGGTCAGCAGTTCCGGGCCGCTCAGGGGCTGCTGGCTGTTCCAGCTCTTACAGCCCGGGCAGTGCCAGTACAGGGTGCGGCCCGTGAAGCCGCATTGGCGGCAGCGGTATGACCCTTCGGTGTCCATGAGGTTATTCAGAAGAGTTCTGACCGGGCGGGCTCGCGAATTGTTGTCCCCGGCGCCGCTTCGTTCGAGTTCCATCAGCCGCGCCAGACCGGCGACCGAGGGATGGCGTACCAGCCATCCGTCCAGGAAAGACGCCGCCGCCTCACGGCCCTGGACTCGCTCCAGTTCGTTTACGCGGGCGATCAGAACGTTTGGGTCCGTGGTCCGTTCCAGGACCCTGTTCAGCAGGCAGTCCAGCCCTTCCAGATCCGCCAGCGCCTGGTAGCAGTGCACGATCTTGTCGAGAATCGGCGTCAGGCACCAGACGTCGTTATCCCGGATCCGGCTCCAGGTCTTTCTGGCGTCATGATATCGCTCGAGCTGGTAGTGAATCAGGCCCTGCTGAATACGGGCACGGGCGCATTCACCGTCTGCATCGAGGGCGCGTTTGACATAGATCTTCCCTTCCCGCAGATCGCCCACCGCGACTTTCTCTTCCGCCAGCTCACAGTAGTACTGGGCGATGGTGGCGCTCTTGTCGACCTTCTGGATGCGCTCCAGCCGCTGCAGCACCTCGACGGCTTTCTCCCACTCACTCTCCTGCTCATAGATATCCTTCAACCAGCGCAGCGCGGCCTCGGCGTGGCTGTCCACCTCCGAGAGTTCCAGCAGTAGGCTCTCGGCGCGATCGAGCAGACCCGCCCGCAGATAGTCCTGGGCAAGCTGAAACAACGCCTGCAGGCGTTGATGCTCTTCGAGGTTGGGACGCGCAATGAGATTCTGGTGAATACGGGTCGCGCGTTCGATCTCGCCCCGGCGTCGGAACAGATTGCCGAGCGCCAGGTGCATTTCCACCGTCTCGGAATCCACTTCCAGCATCTTGAGGAAGACCTCGATGGCCTTGTCCGGCTGCTCGTTGAGCAGGAAATTCAGTCCCTGGAAATAGGCGGAGGGCAGATTGATCGCCGATTCGTTCTTCCGGTCGCGACGGCCGACGTACCAGCCGGTGGCGGCCGCCGCGGGAAGGAGCAGGAGCAACCAGGCTGCGTCCAGCACCTAGTGTACCCCGGCACCAATATTGACCCATTCAGCGGCCCGGAAGAGGGTCAGGCGCAAGGCGTGGCTCGCCGGCAAGGGCCTGCCCTTGGCAAGAGCCACAACGCAGCGGATGACCTTCTTCCGGGCCGCCCGAAGGGAACGCGCCTGAGCCGCCACTGCCGCGTTGCGCTCCTTGTAAAGGACTGGGCCATTCACTGCGGAGCGGGCCTTGCATTGCCGGCTCAGGCGCGCTCTGAATGGGTCAATATTGGCGACGGGGTACACCTAGTGTACTTCCCGTTCCGTCAATGGCCTCAGACTTGAAGCTTCCCGTTCGAGCTGCGCGAGTTCCCGGCGGGCATGCGAGACCTGACGCTTCATCTTGACGACCCAACCCAAGGTGAAAATCACTCCCAGAAGGGCTCCTGCGGCCAAGGTGATGACCAGCAACGCCGACAACGAGCCCGACCAATCCAGACCAAAGTAGTAGGTCACTTCAACGGCTTTCGAATTCTTCAGCACAAAGCTGATTCCGAACAGCAGCGCCATAAGTGCCAGCAAGAGATACAGGAAAACCTTCATAGAACCGGCTCCCGATGGCGGTCGACCCGCTGCGTCTTCATTCCGAGTTCTCGCTACCCGTCGCCTGATCCACCCGTTCGCGCATTTCCTTGCCGGGTTTGAAGTGCGGCACGAACTTGTCGGGCACCGTCACCGCCTCACCGGTTTTGGGGTTGCGGCCGACCCGGGCGGGCCGGTGATGCAGGGAGAAGCTGCCGAAGCCCCGCACCTCGATGCGTTCGCCCCGCTCCAGCGCCTCCGACATCCGTTCCAGCAACCCCTTTACCGCAAGCTCGACATCACGATACGCCAGTTGCGGTTGCTCCGTCGCCAGCATCTCGATCATGTCGGACTTGGTTATCGATGATTTGGCCACGTCACCCCGGCTCATCGTTCACGGTGTTGTTATGACGACGTCTTTTCCAACTGTTCCTTGAGTTTATCGCCCAGGGTGGCGGTGGATGCTCCGGATTTCTTCTTGTACTCCTTGATGGCTTCCGTTTCCTGATCCGCTTCCAGCGCCTTCACCGACAGGGAGATCCGGCGGTTCTTGCGGTCAATGCTGATGATCTTGCATTCGATGTCCTTGCCCTCGGACAGCATCGAACGCGCGTCCTCAACATGCTCACGGGACAGCTCCGAAGCGCGCAGGTAGCCTTCCACGCCGTCCCCCAGGTTGATGACACCGCCCTTGGGGTCCACTTCCATAATCTGCCCTTGCACGATGGAACCCTTGCCATGCTCGCCGACGTAAGCGGTGAAGGGATCCTGGTTCGCCTGCTTGATACCCAAAGACACCCGCTCGCGCTCCGGGTCCACCGACAGCACCACGGCCTCGACCTCGTCGCCCTTCTTGTATTCGCGGACGACTTCCTCCCCGGGACGGTCCCAGGACAAGTCGCTCAAGTGAATCAGACCGTCTATGCCGCCTTCGAGGCCGATGAAAACCCCGAAATCGGTGATCGACTTGATCTTGCCGCGCACCTTGTCGTTTTTGTTGTGGGTCGCCGCGAATTCTTCCCACGGATTCGGTTGGCACTGCTTCATGCCAAGCGAAATGCGGCGGCGCTCTTCGTCGATGTCGAGCACCATCACCTCCACCTCGTCGCCGACGTGGCAGATCTTGGTGGGATGGACGTTCTTGTTGGTCCAGTCCATTTCGGAAACGTGAACCAGACCCTCGACACCTTCCTCGAGCTCCACGAAGGCACCGTAGTCGGTCAGGTTGGTGACCTTGCCGAACACCCGCGTGCCCTCCGGATAGCGGCGCGGCAGATCTTCCCAGGGATCGTCGCCCAGCTGCTTCAGCCCCAAGGACACCCGGTTGCGCTCGCGATCGAACTTCAGTACGCGGGCTTCGATCTCGTCGCCCACGTTCAGCATCTCGGACGGATGCTTGACCCGCTTCCAGGCCAGGTCGGTGATGTGCAGCAGGCCGTCGAGGCCGCCGAGGTTCACGAAGGCGCCGTAGTCGGTCAGGTTCTTGACGATGCCCTTGACGACCTGGCCTTCCTCCAGGGTCTCCAGCAGCTGCTCGCGCTCGGCGCTGAGCTCGTTCTCCACCACCGCGCGGCGCGACACCACCACGTTGTTGCGGCGCCTATCCAGCTTGATGACCTTGAACTCGAGGTCCTTACCTTCCAGGTAAGCGGAATCCTTGACCGGCCGGACGTCCACCAGTGAGCCCGGCAGGAAGGCGCGGATGCTTTGCACCGACACCGTGTAGCCACCCTTGACCTTGCCGGTAATGACACCGGTCACGATGCTGCTTTCCTCATGGGCTTTCTCGAGATCGTCCCAGGCCCGGGCGCGGCAGGCTTTCTCGCGCGAAAGTCTTGTCTGACCCGATCCGTCCTCAAACGCCTCGATGGCGACTTCGACGGTATCCCCTACCGCCACCGTGAGCTCACCGCGGTCATTCTTGAATTGTGAGGCCGGTATTTCCGACTCCGATTTCAGCCCCGCGTTGACGATAACGAAGTCACCTTCAACGTCTACGACTTCTCCTTCGATTACGGCACCGGGAGACATCACTGTGTGAGCGATGCTCTGTTCGAATAACTCAGCAAAACTTTCGGTCATATTATTTCTGTCAGGTTGCCGACCGGAACTCGCGCCCCGTCGGTACTCTGAAAATACGCGTTGCCTGGACTGCCCCGAACAGCCCCTACAACTTATGTTGTAACGTGATCAAGAACGCGCGATACCACCTCGTCGATCGACATCTTCGAGGTGTCCAGCACAATCGCGTCGTCCGCCGGCTTGAGCGGAGACACGGAGCGCTGGGCATCGCGGGCGTCGCGTTCCTGGATCGCCTCGAAAAGGGCCGCAAGACTAACATCGAAACCCTTTACTTTCAACTGCTTATAACGTCTTTCGGCGCGCACTTCGGCGCTGGCCGTAAGAAAAAATTTCCACCGGGCATCCCGGAACACCACAGTTCCCATGTCTCTGCCGTCCGCCACCAGTCCGGGAGGCTGTCGCATGTGGCGCTGGGCCCGCAGGAGAGCCTCCCGGACAGACGGTATCGCGGCCAACTCCGACGCCAGCCGGCCCACCTCCTCCGTGCGCAGCAGGTCGTCGACCCGCTCCCCGTTCAGATGAATGACAGCCGGTTCCGGCGGGGCGGGAACGCACTCCAGTTTCAGCCCCCGGGCACAGTGGACGATCGCCGCCACCTCGTCGCGGGCGAGGCCCTGCTTGTGCACCAGGTAAGCAAGGGCGCGGTAGATCGCACCGCTGTCCAGGTAGTGCCAGCCGACTTTCTGCGCGCAGATCTGGCCCACCGTTCCCTTGCCGGAGCCGCTCGGGCCGTCCAGGGTCAGCACGGGTACGGGATCACTCATGGCTGTTCAACTCCAAGCCCAGTGTGCGGGCGTCTGATTCGAAGGATGGAAAGGACGTCGCGACGTTGTCCACGTTCAAGACCGTGACCGGCGTTGCGGCGCGCAGTCCGGCTATGGCGAACGACATGGCGATACGATGATCGGCGAAGCTGTCCACGGTCCCGCCGCCGAGTTCCCCGCTTCCTTCGATGGTCATTCCGTCTTCCGTCTCCTCTACGTGCACCCCCAGGCCTTCCAGGCCCAGCGCCATGGCGTGGATGCGGTCGCTCTCTTTGTGGCGCAGTTCCAGCGCGCCGCTGATACGGGTCCGGCCCCGGGCCAGGGCCGCGGCCACGCAGATGACGGGAAACTCGTCGATCGCCAGCGGCACCAGCCCTGGGGGGATATCGATGCCCGCGAGCGGCGCCGGCCGCACCACCAGGTCCGCCACCGGCTCGCCCGTCACCGTGCGCTCGTTCTCCAGCCGGATGTCCGCCCCCATCTGCCGCAGCACCGTCAGCAGGCCGGTGCGGGTCGGGTTGACTCCCACGCTGCGCAAGGTCAGGTCGCTGTCCGATGCGATGGTTGCCCCCACCATGAAGAATGCCGCCGAGGAGAAGTCCGCCGGCACCTCGATATCGGCCGGCTGCAGATCCCCCGGAGCAACGCAGGTCCACTCGTCGTGGCCCACGACGGAAACACCCAGCCCCCGGAGCATTCGTTCCGTGTGGTCCCGCACTGGCGCGGGCTCCGACACACAGGTCTCCCCGTCCGCGTACAGGCCCGCCAGCAACACCGCGGACTTCACCTGCGCGCTTGCCACCGGCAGGCGGTATCGGATCGGACGAAGCGCATCGACCGGGCGGATGCGCAGCGGCGGCGTACCGTCGCTGCTCTCGATGTCCGCGCCCATCTGCCGCAGGGGCTCGGTAACCCGACCCATGGGACGCCGGCTCAAGGACTCGTCGCCCACCAGACGCGACTCGAAGCGCTGGCCGGCGAGCAGACCGGCGAGCAGACGTATCGCGGTGCCGGAGTTGCCGAGATCGAGATCCGTCCGCGGCGCGCGCAGGCCGTGGCGGCCGACGCCGTGCACGGTCACGGTCCCGTCGTCGCCGAAATCGATCGCCACCCCCATTGACCGGAACGCCTGAGCCGTGGCCAGCACGTCCGTGCCGGTCAGCAGGCCCCGAATGCGGCTGGTTCCCGAAGCGATCGCCGACAGCATCACCGCCCGGTGGGAGATGGACTTGTCACCGGGCACTCTGGTGTCGCCCCGCAGCGCCCCTCCCGCTTGAATCGTGAATGCGGTCATTGGCTACCGTTCTTCCACGCCAGACCCTGGTCGCGCGCCCGTTTGGCGTTGGCGAACTCCTCCTTCAGGCGCGCCTCGTCGCCGGCTTCCAGTGCCTGGATCACGGCATCGAGCTCCTCCCGGAAAGTCTTCATCGCCCGCACCAGCGGCCCGCTGTTGGTGAGACCGATATCACGCCACATGACCGGATCGCTGGACGCGATGCGAGTGAAATCGTAGAAGCCCCCCGCGGCGAGACGAAACAGCTCCTCGGACAGCGGGTGCTTGGCGAGACAGTTCACCAGCGCATAAGCCACCATGTGGGGCAGATGGCTGGTGGCGGCCAACAACTCGTCGTGGCGTTCGGGGCTCATGCGCAGGAGCCGGGCGCCGGTCAGGCGCCACATCGACTCCACCACCTCCACCGCTCCTGCGTCAGCGCCCTCCCCGGGCGTCAGGATCACGGAGCGATTCTCGAACAGCGAGGCGAAGGACGCTTCCACGCCCGAATGCTCGGTGCCGGCAATAGGATGGCCGGCGACGAAACGCGCACGGGCCTCCCCCAGGCAGCGATCCGCCGCGTCGCAGACGAACTTCTTGACGCTGCCGACATCGGTAAGCACCGTGTTCGCGCCAAGGTGCGGCGCAAAGGCTCGCATCACGTCCGGCAGGGCGCGCACCGGCGTGGCGAACACCACGATATCCACCGCCCCCACCGCCGCCGGGTCCAGCTCGGCCCGGTCGATGACCCCGAGTTCCAGCGCCTTGTCGAGCGACTCGCGCCTGCGCGATACGCCGACGATCTCGCGGGTAACGCCGGCGGCCTTCAGAGCGCGCGCCAGCGATCCGCCGATCAAACCGACGCCCACAATCACCACCCGCAGGGAGGACAACTTCGCCATCAACACACTCGTTCTAATAGTTGTTTCTAATAGTTATACGTTCGTCCGTCATTGCGCGGCCGCAGACGATGCTAAATCCGTATGACGCGTCACCGATATTTGTAGGAGCGACTTCAGTCGCGATTGTCCAAAAGAATCGCGACTGAAGTCGCTCCTACAATCCCTGGTTCAATATCGCCCCGGGCTACTCAGACCCACATTCACAATATCTGCTTCAGGGCGCCTTCCAGCACATCCATATCCTCGGGAGCACCGATAGTGATACGCAGGTGCCGCGGCATGCCGTAGTTGCCGATCGGCCGCACGATCACGCCCTTGTGCAGCAGCGCATCGTAGACTTCCTGCGTGCGCTCGCCGAACTCCACGGTGAGAAAATTCGCCACGGACGGGATGTACGGCAGACCCACGACGTTGCAGAACCGCCCTAAACGCTCCAGGCCCTGCGCATTCATCGCCCGGCACCTGCGAACGTGGTCCTGGTCCGCCAACGCCGCTATCGCCGCCTTCTGTGCGAAGTAATTGACGTTGAACGGCTGGCGCACCCGGTTGAGCAGGTCGGTGATGTCCGCGCCGGCCACGGCATAGCCTACGCGCAGGCCGGCCAGCCCGTATATCTTCGAAAACGTGCGCGTGACCACAACGTTCGGGAACCGGTCGACATAATCCAGTCCGTTCGGATAGTCGTCCCGCTCGACGTATTCGCAGTAGGCCTCGTCCAGCACCACCACGACATTGCCCGGCACGCGTTCCAGAAACTGCTCCACGTCTCGCACACCGGCGTAGGTCCCGGTGGGATTGTTCGGATTGGCGACGAACAGCAGCTTGGTACGCTCGTTCACCGCGTCCGCCATAGCCGGCAGATCGTGTCCCCACTCCCGTGCCGGCACCACCACGGGCGTGCCGCTGGTGGCGCGCGTTACCAGCGGGTACACCAGAAAGGCGTACTCCGAAAACACCACTTCGTCCCCGGGCGTTACGAACACGCGGGCCAGCAGATCCAGAACGTCGTTGGAGCCGTTCCCGAGGGTGATGCGGTCGGCGGCGACCCCGAGATGAGCGGCGAGCGCATTCTTGAGCGCGAAGCCGTTGGCGTCGGGATACAGGCGCGTACCCGTACCGGCGGCCGCCAGGGCCTCGGCAACGCCGGGAGCGGGTCCGACGGGGTTCTCGTTGGAGGCCAGCTTCAAGGCATTGCTGACCCCGAGCTCCCGCTCCAGGTCCTCGATGGGCTTGCCCGGCTGGTACGGCGCCAGGTCCAGCACGTCCGGCACCGCCACGGAATAAGGGAAGCCCCGGTTCACAGGACCGCCCTCGGGTAAGAGCCCAGCAACCGCAGAAATCCCGCCTCCGCCTCGAGCTTGTCCAGCGCCGTGCGCACATTCGGGTCCCCGGCATGACCTTCTATATCAATGAAGAAAACGTACTCCCACAAAGCGGTCTTGGCGGGTCGAGACTCGATACGGGTCATGCTCACGCCATGCTCCGAAAGGGGCGTGAGGATCCTGTGCAGCGCGCCGGGCTTGTTCGGGTTCGATACCATGAGACTGGTCTTGTCCTCGCCACTCGGCGGCGTGTCCTGGCGGCCGATCACCAGGAAGCGCGTAGTGTTGCCCGCGTCGTCCTCGATATCGGCCCGCAGCACCGGCACGTCGTAGAGCTCCCCCGCGGCGGCGCCGGCGATGGCCGCGGACTCCGGGTCCCCGCGAATCTGTCGCACCGCCTCGGCATTGCTGCTCGCGGTGATCAGCTCGGCGTTGGGCAGGTGCTGGGTCAGCCACCGCCTGCATTGGGCGAGGGACTGGGCATGACTCACGACCCGGCCAATGTCGGATACGTTCGCCGCCTTACTCAGCAACTGGTGGCGGATGCGAAGGTGGATCTCGCCGCAGATCTTCAACGGTGACGTGAAGAAGGAATCCAGGGTATGGGAAATCATGCCTTCGATGGAATTCTCGACCGGCACCACGCCATAGTCCGCCACACCCGTTTCCACCGTATGAAAAACGTCCTCGATGGTGCCCTGCGCCAGGGCAGTGACGGAGTGGCCGAAGTGCTTGAGGGCAGCACCCTGGGTATAGGTTCCTTCCGGCCCGAGGTAGGCGACCTTGATGGGTGCCTCTACCGCCAGGGTCGCCGAAATCAGCTCGCGGAAGATACGAATGAGCTGCTCGTCGCTCAGCGGCCCTTTGTTGCGCGCCGCCACCGCTCGGAGGATCTGCGCCTCCCGCTCCGGCCGGTAGCCGTTCTCCGATCCTGCCGCGCGCTTTGCCGCACCGATCTCCTTCGCCAAGCGTACCCGGTCGCTGATCAGCGACTGGAGAGTCTCGTCGATCTCGTCGATGCGACGGCGGAGCTTGTCGAGGTCTTCGGTCATGGCTTTATGTATAGCGCAGCTTCTGCGGCTGTGTGAACGAGATGGGGATCACCCCCTCACCCTGACCCTCTCCCCCAAGGGGGAGAGGGGATATTCAACTCCCTCTCCCCCTTGGAGGATAGGGGATATTCAACTCCCTCTCCCGCTTGGAGGAGAGGGGATATTCAACTCCCTCTCTCGCTTGCGGGAGAAGACCGGCGCCCCTCCTCGGAGTCTTCACTCATCAATTCCATGTATCGCGCAGCTTACGAAGCTGTGTGAACGAGCCGTGGATCGCCCCCTCACCCTGACCCTCTCCCCCAAGGGGGAGAGGGGATATTCAACTCCCTCTCCACCTTGGAGGAGAGGGAATATTCAACTCCTTCTCCCGCTTGCGGGAGAAGACCGGCGCTCCTCCTCGGAGTCTTCACTCATCAATTCCATGTATCGCGCAGCTTACGAAGCTGTGTGAACGAGCCGTGGATCGCCCCCTCACCCTGACCCTCTCCCCCAAGGGGGAGAGGGGATATTCAACTCCCTCTCCACCTTGGAGGAGAGGGAATATTCAACTCCCTCTCTCGCTTGCGGGAGAAGACCGGCGCTCCTCCTCGGAGTCTTCACTCATCAATTCCATGTATCGCGCAGCTTACGAAGCTGTGTGAACGAGCCGTGGATCGCCCCCTCACCCTGACCCTCTCCCCCAAGGGGGAGAGGGGATATTCAACTCCCTCTCCACCTTGGAGGAGAGGGAATATTCAACTCCTCTCTCCCTGTTGGAGGAGAGGGAATATTCAACTCCCTCTCCCGTTGGAGGAGAGGGAATATTCAACTCCCTCTCCCGCTTGCGGGAGAGGGCTGGGGTGAGGGCCTGTCGACCAATGTCAGCCGTATCTGCTCCAGCACAGCATCCAACTGCGTCAATATCTCATGATTCCAGAATCGAAGCACCCGGTAGCCCCTTGCTTCCAGATCAGCGGTTCGTTTCTGGTCGTATGCCTCCTGGTCCGCGTGCTGGCCCCCGTCGGCTTCTATGATCAGTTTGTCTTCCATGCAGGCGAAGTCGACGATGTAGGGCTTCAGTATCATCTGGCGCTTGAACTTTCTCCCCATCATCCGACGTCCACGCAGGTGTCGCCAAAGCACTTGTTCCGCGTCGCTCGCCGATCCGCGAAGCGCGCGAGCCCTGGCGGTCAGTATGTCTGTCTCCTTCATCCTGGTCCCTCCTTTGACTCTGACCTCCAGCGCCCTCTCCCTCCGGGAGAGGGGACCCTTCGTTCGACTCTCTCCTGAGCTCTCGTTTACAACGACCTCGCCATCATAACACCCTCAATTGCGAGGATCTGATCGACCAGGCTCTCGGGAATCGGGCTGTCGGTATCGACGACGGTATAGGCCAACGGTCCCTTCGACTGGTTGATCATGTCGTGGATATTGAGGTCCGCGTTGGCCATGGCGGTGGAGATCTGCCCCAGCATGTTGGGCACGTTGGAGTGCGCCACCACCAGGCGATACTCGGAGCCGCGCACCATCCTCACCTCGGGGAAATTCACGGAGTTCACGACGTTGCCGTTCTCCAGGAAATCCCGGATCTGTTCCACCACCATGATGGCGCTGTTGTCCTCGGCTTCCTGGGTGGACGCCCCCAGGTGGGGCAGCTGGATCACCCGATTGCAGACCGCCGGGCGGTCGGTGGGGAAGTCCGTCACGTAAGCGTGCACGCGCCCGTCCGCAGTGGCCTGGCACACCACTTCCTCTTCCACGATACCGTCGCGGGCAAAGTTCAAAACCGTGGCGCCGCGCTTCAGGTGGTGGATGTTGGACGAATTGATCATGTGCCGCGTGGAATCGTTCAAGGGCACGTGAAAGGTCACGAAATCCGAGCGTGACAGCAGCTGCTCCATGTTGGTGGCGCGCTGCACCTGGTTCGACAGCAGCCAGGCACCGTCCACGGTCAGCATGGGATCGTGACCGATGACTTTCATACCCAGATCGATGCATGCGTTCGCCACACGGCGGCCGATGGAACCGAGGCCCACGATTCCCAGGGTGCGACCGGGCAGCTCGAAACCCGCGTACTGTTTCTTGCCCGATTCCACCGCGCGCCGAAGCTCCTCGCCGTGCAGGTCCAGTTGGCGGGTGTAGTCCCAGGCTTCGCAGATGTTGCGGCTGGCCAGCAGCAGGCCGGCGATGACCAGTTCCTTGACGGCATTGGCGTTCGCACCCGGTGCGTTGAAGACGGGGATGCCCCGCTCGCCGAGTCTGGGCACCGGGATGTTGTTCACCCCGGCCCCGGCGCGACCCACGGCCTTCAGCGAGTCGGGCACCGGCCACTCGTGCATGTTGTATGAGCGCAGCAGGACAACATCGGGCCCCGTGTCGTCCTCGTCGATTCGGTACAGGGTCTCGTCGAACCGGTCCAGGCCCGCCGATGAAATATTGTTGAACGTCAGTACTGAGTACATCTATAGCCTCGATGTTGTACCAGGACTCCGGTGGCTGACGCAGGACAGGTTCGGCTGGGCGCCGGTCCGGAGTGAGAGACATAGCCGTAGCTAAGTCTCGAGTGAAGACCAAGCCCAGCCGAAGCTGGACAAGTCAGGGCCGGGGTAGGCCGACATGAATGGAAATTCGTAATTTCCGGCGTTAACTCTGGCGCTAATTCTGGAAAATTTGCCAATCTATTCATCCGCAACGATCGTCCACGGCACAGATGGAACAATTGCGGCCGCCTCGGTGCAACATCGAGGCTTATCCCTTGTTTGAATGAAAATGCTTCATGAACGACACCAGGGCGTCGACGCCTGCCTCCGGCATGGCGTTGTAGATGCTGGCGCGCAGGCCGCCCACGGCGGGGTGTCCCTTGAGTGCGTAGAGTCCGTTGCTCTCCGCCTCGCGGAGGAACGCTTCCTCCAGCGAAGGATCCGCCAGCGTAAAAGGTACGTTCATCAGCGAGCGGCAGCCCGGGTCCACGGGATTGCGATAGAACCCGCCCGAGCCATCGATGGTCTGGTACAGCTTGGCGGCCTTGCGCCGATTGACGGCTTCTACGGCGCTGAGCCCGCCCCGCCCCTTCAACCACTTGAAGACCAGCCCTGAGACGTACCAGGCGAAGGTCGGCGGCGTGTTGGCCAGGGAGTCCGCCTCCGCCTGGCGCTTGTACTGGAACACCTTGGGTGTGATCGGCAGACCGCGGTCCAGCAGGTCCTCGCGGATAATCACGAGGCCCAGGCCTGCGGGTCCCACGTTCTTCTGGGCCCCGGCATAGATCACACCCAGACCGCTGACGTCCAGCGGGCGCGACAGGATGGACGACGTCATGTCGGCCACCAGGGGCGCGCTCTCGACACTCGGCACCTCGTCGAACTCCACGCCGTGGATGGTCTCGTTCGGCGTGTAGTGCAGATACGCGGCATCCGGGTCACACTCCCACTCGGCGGTATCCGGTATGGAAGTGAAATGGTTCTCCGCCCCGCTGGCGACGATGTTGGTTCGGCAGTAGCGCTCGGCCTCCGCCCTGGCCACCTCCGACCAGTGCCCGGTGATGAGGTAGTCGGCCGACTTCTTCTCGCCCAGAAGGTTCAGCGGCACCATCGAAAACTCCACCTGCGCGCCTCCGGCAAGAAACAGCACCCGGTAGTTGGACGGAATTGCCAGCAACTCGCGCAGGTCGGCCTCACTTTCCGCGGCCATGTCACGGAAGTCCTGTCCGCGGTGGCTGATTTCCATCACCGACCTGCCCAGGCCCTTCCAGTCCAATAGTTCGTCCCGGGCCTGCTCCAGCACCGGTTCCGGCAGCGCCGCGGGGCCGGCGCTGAAGTTATAGACGCGAGACATTATTACTCCTCGGGATGGGAATCGGTATCGGGGGGCGATGCCTGCTCATCCGTATCGTCCGATTCGCCGCTTTCCTCGATACGTTCCAGGCTGGACAACTGCTCCCCTTCCTTGACGTCGATGACCCGCACGCCCTGGGTGTTGCGGCCCTGGATCGATATCCCGTCGACCGGGGTGCGAATCAGCGTGCCGTGATTGGTTATCAGCATGACCTCGTCGTTGTCACCGACGTACTCGGCGGCCACCAGCTTGCCGTTGCGCTCGTTGGTATGCATGGCGATTACACCCTGCCCGCCCCGCCCCTGGCGCGGGAACCCGCCAAGGCGGGTGCGCTTGCCGTAGCCCTTTTCGGTGACCGCCAGCACCGCCGTATCCTCGGCAGGCTTGTCCGCGCAGATGATCAGCGAGATCACCTGCTGGCCGGCCTTGAGAGTGATGCCGCGCACGCCCTTGGCGGTGCGTCCCATCGAACGCACATCCGATTCGGCGAAGCGGATGGACTTGCCGGCGTCGGTGAACAGCAGCACGTTCTTGTGGCCGTCGGTGATGTCCGCCGCCACCAGGTACTGCTCCGGCTTGAGGTCGATGGCGATGATGCCCGACGACCGCGGGCGCGAGAAATCCTTGAGCGGCGTCTTCTTCACGGTGCCGTCGCTGGAAGCCATGAACACGAAGTAGCCTTCGTCGAAATTCTTCACCGGCAGCACCGTGGTGATCTTTTCGCCGCCTTGCAGGGGCAGCAGGTTGATCAAAGGCCGGCCGCGGGCGCCGCGCCCCGCCTGGGGCAGTTGGTACACCTTCAGCCAGTACACCTTGCCCTGGTTGGAAAAGCACAACACGGTGTCGTGGGTGTTGGCCACGAACATGCGGTCGACGAAGTCCTCGTCCTTGGTGCGGGTGGCCGACTTGCCGCGCCCGCCGCGCCGCTGGGCGCGATACTCGGTCAGCGATTGGGCCTTGGCGTAGCCGGCATGGGACAGGGTCACCACTACGTCCTCTTCGGCGATCAGGTCCTCGGTCGAAAGATCCTCGTAGTTGTGGACAATCTCCGTCCGCCGCCCGTCGCCGTACTCCTGGCGCACCGCGTTGAGCTCTTCGCGGATTACCTGCATCAGGCGGTCGCGGCTGCCGAGGATGTCGAGGAAGTCCTTGATCTTGCCGAGTATTTCCGAGTACTCGTTGCGGATCTTGTCCTGCTCCAGCGCCGTCAGCCGGTGCAGGCGCAGATCGAGTATTGCCTGGGCCTGGGCTTCGGACAGGTGGTAGCCGTCTTCTTTGAGGCCGAACTGCGGCGCCAGGTCGTCGGGTCGCGAGGAGTCCGCGCCCGCCCGCTCCAGCATCTGGACCACGACGCTGGACTCCCACACCGATTCCACCAGCTTGCGCTTGGCATCGGCGGGACTCTCGGCGGCCTTGATGAGCTGGATCACCGGGTCGATGTTGCTCAAGGCGACCGCCCAGCCTTCCAGGACGTGGGCCCGCTCCCTGGCCTTACGCAATTCATAGATGGTTCGCCGGGTGACGACCTCGCGCCGGTGGCGAACGAACTCTTCCAGCAGCTCCTTGAGGTTGAATACCTTCGGCTGGTTCTCGATCAGCGCCACCATGTTGATGCCGAACACGTTCTGCATCTGGGTGTGCTGGTACAAGTTGTTCAACACCACCTCGGCTGCCTCGCTCCGCTTGAGCTCGATCACCATGCGCATACCGCGCTTGTCGGATTCGTCGCGCAGCTCCGAGATGCCCTCGAGGCGTTTGGACTTGACCAGCTCGGCGATTTTCTCGAGCAGCCGGGCCTTGTTTACCTGGTAGGGCAGCTCGGTGACGATGATCGACTGGCGGCCGGTCTTCTGGTCCTCCTCGATCTCGGTGCGGGCGCGGACGTAGACCTTGCCGCGGCCGGTGCGATAGGCGCTGCGGATGCCGGAACTGCCGTTGATGATGCCCGCGGTGGGGAAATCCGGCCCGCTGACATGCTCCATCAGCTCATCGACGCTGATGGTGTCGTTGTCGATCAGGGCCATGCAGGCGTTGACGATCTCGGTGAGGTTGTGGGGCGGGATGTTGGTGGCCATCCCCACCGCGATACCCGAGGAGCCGTTCACCAGCAGATTCGGCACCCGGGTCGGCAGCACCAGCGGCTGATGCTCGGTCTCGTCGTAGTTGGGTCCGAAATCGACGGTTTCCTTGTCGATGTCCGAAAGCAGGTCGTGGGCGATCTTGGCGAGACGGATCTCCGTGTAGCGCATGGCCGCCGGGGAGTCGCCGTCCACCGAACCGAAGTTGCCCTGGCCGTCGATCAGCGGATAGCGCATGGAAAAGCTCTGGGCCATCCGCACGATGGTGTCGTAGACCGCCACGTCTCCGTGGGGATGGTACTTACCGATGACGTCGCCGACCACGCGGGCGGACTTCTTGTAGGGCTTGTTCCAGTCGTTGCCCAGCTCGGTCATCGCATACAACACGCGCCGGTGGACCGGCTTGAGGCCGTCGCGCACGTCCGGCAGCGCCCGACCCACGATAACGCTCATGGCATACGCCAGGTACGACTGGCGCATCTCCTGATCCAGATTGGACGGAATAGTCTCTTTTGCGAAAGATTCCACGATCAAAGGACCCAGAACAGCCCCTGCAAATCAGCTGGAAGCAGCCGCGGGAAGCCGATCAGCGAGGGCGGAAAAGCGAAACCGGAAAACGGCGAAAAACCGCCTCCGGGGGAACTGGAATTTTAACATGATAGCCGTGGTCCCCGCACCTCACAGACGCAGAACCACCACCCCGTCATTGCGAAACCCGACAGGCCGCGGCAATCCGGAATCCCCGTGCAGTCCCCGGCAAGCAATCGCGACTGAAGTCGCTCCTACGACCCGAAGTTCACCGCCGTGCCAGTCCCCGGATTGTAGGAGCGGCTTCAGCCGCGATAACGACCCTCCCTGACCGCCAACCCCCACCCCGTCGGCGCGAGGCCCGCATCCAGCATCCCCGTGCAGTCCCCGACAAGCAATCGCGACTGAAGTCGCTCCTACGACCCGAAGTTCACCACCATCCCCGGATTGTAGGAGCGGCTTCAGCCGCGATAACGACCTCCCTGCCGCCAACCCCACCCCGTCACGCGAGGCCCGAAGGCCGCGCAATCCAGCATCCCCGTGCAGTCCCCGACAAGCAATCGCGACTGAAGTCGCTCCTACGACCGAAGTTCACCGCCGTGCCAGTCCCCGGATTGTAGGAGCGGCTTCAGCCGCGATAACGACCCTCCCTGACCGCCAACCCCCACCCCGTCGGTGCGAGGCCCGACAGGCCGCGGCAATCCAGCATCCCCGTGCAGTCCCCGACAAGCAATCGCGACTGAAGTCGCTCCTACGACCCGAAGTTCACCACCGTCAAGTCCCCGGATTGTAGGAGCGGCTTCAGCCGCGATAACGACCCTCCCTGACCGCCAACCCCCACCCCGTCACTGCGAGGCCCGACAGGCCGCGGCAATCCAGCATCCCCGTGCAGTCCCCGACAAGCAATCGCGACTGAAGTCGCTCCTACGACCCGAAGTTCACCACCACCTCAAGCCACGGATTGTAGGAGCGGCTTCAGCCGCGATCGCCCAGCAAACCCAGCACCCCCTTGCCCGCCGGCTCCGTCACTACCCCACTCTCGGTGACAATGGCGTCGACCAGTTCCACCGGGGTCATGTCGAATACCGGATTCCACGCTTCAGCCCCCGCCGCGGCCACGGCGCGACCCGAGAAATCCAGCACCTCGCGCGCGTCGCGGAACTCGATGGGCACTTCCCCGCCGCTTTCCAGCCCGGGATCGATGGTGCTGTTGGGCGCGGCCACCATGAACTTGACGCCGTGATAGCGCGCATTCACCGCCAGGGAATAGGTCCCGATCTTGTTCACCACGTCGCCGTTGGCGGTAATGCGGTCGGCGCCGACGATCACCCAGCGTATCAACCCCTGGCGCATGAGAGATGCCGCCGCCCCGTCCGGGATCAACGATACCGGTATGCCGGCCTTGACCATTTCCCAGGCCGTCAACCGCGCCCCCTGCAGCCACGGCCGGGTCTCCCCGGCGTAGACCCGCTCAATGCGGCCGGCGCCGAAGGCGCTGCGCACCACCCCCAGGGCCGTGCCATAGCCGCCGGTGGCCAGGGCACCGGCGTTGCAGTGGGTCAGCACGCTGCAGGGGCGGTCGATCAACCCGGCACCCAACTGTCCGATGCGACGGTTGGCTCGCACGTCCGCCTCATGAATGGCCCGCGCCTCCGCCAGCAGCACTTCGTCCAGGTCTTCGTCGGGCGTCACATCGAGCAGTCGGCGCATGCGTTCCACCGCCCACGCCAGGTTGACCGCGGTGGGCCGGGCCAGGATCAAACGATCCAGGTCCGCCGACAACTCGTCGCGCGCAACCCGATCCCCGTCACCGCGCCTTCCGCGCGCCGCCAGTACCACCCCGTAGGCCGCGGCGATACCGATCGCCGGCGCGCCTCGAACCACCATGTCGCGGATGGCCTCCACCGCGGCATCGAGGTCCGGAACGCTCAGGTAGGCCTCCTCTCGCGGCAGCTTGCGCTGATCCAGCAACACCAGACCGTCGTCCCGCCACTGCACTGCCTGGATGGGGTCTTCAAACATCGAGCATGGCCTTAGGGAGATGGGAGCACGACGATTATACCCATCGCTCACCCCCCTCTCCCTCACCGCTCAGTCCCCTCTCCCCCACGGGGGGAGAGGGTCAGGGTGAGGGGGAATAAAAACACCGCACCCATCCAAACATCCCCCTCATCCTGTCCTTCTCCCTCCAGGGGAGAAGGAACCCTTCGCCTATCTCCTTCCTCTACCCACCCGATCCTCTCTCTCCCACCACTCAGTCCCCTCTCCCCCACGGGGAGAGGGTCAGGGTGAGGGGGAAACAAGAACACCGCACCCCTCCACACACCCCGCTCGCTTGTACCTCCGTTAACGCTCACGTATCTTTCGACCATGACGGAACGAGTCGACACGTTGATACATGCCAGGTGGGTGATTCCCGTAGAACCGGACTGCCACCCCCTGTCCCATCACACCGTGGTTGTGCACCGTGGACGGATCCAGGCGGTAATCCCCACCAGCGAGTGCAAGGCGCGCTACGAGGCGGAACACGAAACCGATCTCCCCGGCCACGCCCTGATCCCGGGGCTGGTCAACGCCCATACCCACGCCGCCATGACGCTGTTCCGGGGCATGGCGGACGACCTGCCGCTGATGGAGTGGCTGAACAACCACATCTGGCCCGCGGAGCAGCGCTGGGTGAACGAGGAGTTCGTGCGCCTGGGCACGCGGCTGGCCGTCATCGAAATGCTGCGCTCCGGCACCACCTGCTTCAACGACATGTATTTCTTTCCCAACGTCGCGGCCGACGCCGCCGAGACGCTGAACATCCGCGCCTGCGTCGGGCTCATCGTGCTCGACTTTCCCACCGCCTGGGCCCGCGATGCCGAGGACTACCTGCGCAAAGGCACCCAGCTGCACGACGAGCTGAAGGAGTCCGAGCTGGTCACGACGGCGTTTGCCCCCCACGCGCCGTACACCGTGTCCGACGGCCCGCTTCGCAAGGTGCGCGTGCTGGCGGACGAGACGGACATCCCGGTGCACATGCACGTGCACGAGACCGCCCACGAAGTGGACGAGGCCGTCAAGCACAACGGCGTGCGGCCGCTGGAACGCCTCAGCCAGCTGGACATGTTGAACAACCGCCTGCTGGCGGTGCACATGACTCAGCTGCTGCCGCCGGAGATCGAAGCGATCGCCGCCGCCGGGGTGCACGTGATCCACTGCCCGGAATCGAACCTCAAGCTGGCGAGCGGCATGTGTCCCGTGGCGGCCCTCAGTGCCGCCGGCGTCAACGTCGCTCTGGGCACCGACGGCGCCGCCAGCAACAACGATCTCGACATGTTCGGCGAGATGCGCACCGCGGCGCTGCTGGCCAAGGGCGTCAGCGGCGACGTCACCGCCCTGCCGGCCCACGCCGCCCTGGAGATGGCCACCATCAACGGCGCCCGGGCCCTGGGCCTGGACCGCACCATCGGCTCCATCGTCCCCGGGAAGGCGGCGGACCTGACGGCGGTGGACCTGGCCTCGCCCGCCACCACCCCGGTCTATGACGCCGTGGCCCAGCTGGTATACGCCGCGGGCCGCGACCAGGTCAGCCACGTTTGGGTGAACGGCCGGGCGGTGGTGGAGAACCGGCGCATGAGCCGGGTCGACGAGAACGAATGCATGCGGGAAGCGGCGCGCTTCAGCGACAAGCTGGCGCAGTTCGACCGGGAGCGCGCCGCGACATGAGCAACGTCGACGCACGGGAGATCGACAAGTTCGAGAAGCTCGCCTCGCGCTGGTGGGACCCGCACGGCGAGTTCGGGACGCTGCACGACATCAACCCCCTGCGCGTGGGCTTCATCAATCAACGTGCGCCGTTGGCGGGCAAACGGGTACTGGACGTAGGCTGCGGCGGCGGCCTGTTGAGCGAGGCCATGGCGGCCCTGGGTGCGCGGGTCACGGGAATCGACAAGGCCGAGGCGCCGCTCGCGGTTGCCCGGCTGCACCTCAAGGAGAGCGGCCGCGAGGTGGACTACCACGCGGCCTCCGCCGAGGAATGGGCCGAGGTGCATCCCGGCGAGTACGACGTGGTCACTTGCCTGGAGCTGCTGGAGCACGTGCCCGATCCGGCCTCCGTTGTAGAAGCCTGCTCGCGGCTCGCGGCCCCCGGCGGCGCCTTGTTCTTCTCCACCATCAACCGCAATCCAAAAGCCTGGCTGTTCGCCGTGGTGGGCGCGGAGTACGTGTTGAACCTGCTGCCCAGGGGTACCCATGACTACGCCAAGCTGATCAGGCCCGCCGAGTTGGATGCCTGGTGCCGGAGCGCGGACCTCGAAATCCGGGAAATGACCGGCATGCACTACAACCCGCTGACACAGAAGTATCGGTTCGCGCCGGGCCTGGACGTCAACTACATCGCCTACACCCGCGCCAACGATGACCGGCGCTGAGACGGTGCTGTTCGACCTGGACGGGACCCTGGTCGATACCGCGCCGGACATGGGCCATGCGCTCAACGTCCTGTTGCGGGAGTACGGGCGCGAGCCGCTGCCGGCGGAAGCGATCAGGCCCTGGGTGTCCCACGGCTCCCGGGGACTGATATTCCTGGGATTCGGCGAGGAGCCGGGCAGCGCCTTGTTCGAGGAGTACAAGGCGCGCTTCCTCGCCCTCTACGAGAGCCGGGTGTGCGCCGAATCGCACTTGTTCGACGGTATGGACGAGGTGCTCGACTATCTCGACGACCGCACGCTGCCATGGGGCATCGTGACCAACAAGCCCCACTACCTCACGCAGGCGCTGTTGGCGGAGTTGCACCTCGAAGACCGCCCCGGCTGCGTGGTCAGCGGCGATACCGTCGCCGAACGCAAGCCGCACCCCGCTCCCCTGCTCCATGCCTGCCGCCAACTTGAGCGCGAGCCGGCCGGCTGCCTGTACGTGGGCGATGCGCAGCGCGATATCGAGGCCGGCACCCGCGCCGGCATGAGTACCCTGGTCGCACTGTTCGGATACCTGGGTGACCATGACAAGCCCGCCGAGTGGGGCGCCACGGGGTTGATCGAGACCCCCGCCGAAATCATCGACTGGGTGGCGTGACCGGGGAAGCATTGATGAACAGGGTTTTCCGGCTCGTTCCCTGTGGGTCGGCATTCATGCCGACAACAGCGTCCGGGGTTGCACCGGCATTTGTCGGGATGAATCCCGACCCACAGAGATTGCCGGGGTTTTCGGAACGTGGTGCCTGCCAGCATGCCTGACATTTCAACCATAGCCGCCAACCTCGATCCGCAACTGCTCGGCATGCTGGCCGCCGCGGCCCTACTGGGCGGACTCGTCGGCTGGCTGGTCGGCCGCATCACGTATCGGCGGCGACTCGAGCGCGCGCAGTACGACCTGGAGCAGGAACAGGAGAATTCACGCCGGCGCCTGGAGTCCATGGAACAGACCTTCGCCAACCTGTCCCACAACGCTCTGGAGCGCAACAACCGCATGTTCCTGGAGCTCGCCCAGCAGTCCTTCGGCCGGCTGCAGGCCCAGGCCAAGGGCGACCTGGACGTGCGCGAGAAGGCGGTGGAGGACCTGGTGAAGCCGATCCGGGAAGCCCTGGACCAGACCCGCGAAGAGATTCAGCAGCTGGAGAAGGACCGCCGGCAGACCCACGGCGTCCTCACCCAGCACCTGGAGTCGCTGGTGGAGACCCAACGTGCCCTGCAGGGCGAGACCCGCAACCTGGTGCAGGCCCTGCGCCGCCCGGAGGTCCGCGGCCAGTGGGGGGAGCTGACCCTGCGCCGGCTCACCGAGCTGGCCGGCATGGTGGAGCACTGCGACTTTTCCGAGCAGGTCCACACCAGCACCGAGGACGGCTGGCGGCGCCCGGACATGGTCGTGCGCATGCCGGCCGGGCGGCAGGTGGTGGTAGACGTCAAGACACCGCTGGATGCCTATCTCAGCGCCGTGGAAGCCACCGATCCCGGACCGCGCACCGAGTTCCTGGTGCAGCACGCCCGCCACATCCGCACCCGCGTCAGGGAACTCGCCAGCAAACGCTACTGGGAGCAGTTCACGGACGCGCCCGAGTTCGTGGTCCTGTTCATCCCCGGCGACCAGTTTCTCAGCGCGGCCCTGGACCAGGACCACGCCCTGCTGGAGGATGCCCTGGCGCAGAAGGTCATCCTGGCGACCCCCACGAGCTTCGTTGCCCTGCTGCGCGCCATCGCCTACGGCTGGCGCCAGGAGACCTTGAATAAGAACGCCGAGCAAATCCGGGAGATCGGCGAAGAGCTGTACCGGCGCCTCAACACCATGACCGACCACATGGCCAAGCTCGGCCGGCAACTCGATTCGTCCGTCGCCCAGTACAACCGCCTG
The DNA here is from genome assembly GCA_963731035.1 of uncultured Gammaproteobacteria bacterium. Classification (GTDB taxonomy): domain Bacteria; phylum Pseudomonadota; class Gammaproteobacteria; order Arenicellales; family JAANXG01; genus JAANXG01. The sequence continues at coordinate 133,366 of CAVSUY010000021.1, forward strand.
GTGGGCTCCTTCGAGTCCAAGGTGATCCCCGGCGCCCGCAAGTTCGTGGAGCTGGGCATACCCGTCGGCGAACCTGCGGACTCCCCCGCTCCCATAGAGAAGCAGGCCCGCACCCCCACCAGGGAACTCAGCGACGACGACTCGGAGTAAACCGTCACACGAACCCCCTCTCGCCCCGGGGGGAGAGTGACACGAGCCCCTTCACGCCCCGGGGGAGAGTCACACCAGTCTCTTCTCGCCCCGGGGAGAGTCACACCAGTCCCTTCTCGCCCCGGGGAGAGTGACACGAGTTCCTTCTCGCCCCGGGGAGAGTCACACCAGTCCCTTCTCGCCCCGGGGAGAGTGACACGAGTCCCTTCTCGCCCCGAGGGAGAGTCACACCAGTCCCTTCTCGCCCCGAGGGAGAGTCACACGAGTCCCTTCTCGCCCCGAGGGAGAGTCACACGAGTCCCCTCTCCCCTCAGGGGAGAGGGTTAGGGTGAGGGGAAACAACAACGTACAATACAAACCCAGGCGTTCCACTCGTCCTGCTCTTCATCCTCCAGGCAGAAGGAACCTTTCACTCAACATCAAGGGAGACAATCGATCAGCAGCGTGCCTCAAACAGCAATCCCCACACCACTGACCGACTACCACGCGCCGGACGACCTGCTGCTCGAGCGCTTCATTCTCGTCACCGGGGCGGCGGACGGCATCGGCCGCGCGGTGGCCACGGCCTGCGCGCGGCTCGGCGCCACGGTACTGGCGCTGGACCGTAAACGGCGCAAGCTCGAGATCCTGTACGACTCGATCGTGGACGCGGGTCTTCCAGAGCCGATCCTGATTCCCCACGACCTGTCAAAATCGGACCCGGCCTCCTACGAGAACCTCGCCGGCGGCATTGCCCACGACGCGGGGCGCCTGGACGGTATCGCCCACATCGCCGGCATCCTCCCGGGTTTCAGCCCGCTGCACAGCCTGAACCTCAAAGAGTGGTCATCGGTCATGCAGGTCAACCTCTACGCGCCCTACCTGCTGACCCGCGCCTGCCTGCCGCTGCTGGGTCAGGCCGAATCGGCCTCCGTGGTATTCACCAGCGCCTCCGCCGGGCGCCACGGTCGGGCCTTCTGGGGCGCCTACGCGGTCGCCTACGGCGGCGTGGAGAGAATGAGCGAAGTCTGGGCCGACGAGTTGGAGAACAGCACCTCGATCAGGTTCAATACCCTGGATCCGGGGCCGGTCGGCACCGACATGCGGTCGCGCAATTTTCCGGGCGAACTGCTGACGGAGGTACCCCCGTCCGAGCACGTGGTACCCGCCTACCTGTTCCTACTCGGCCACGAATCAGCCATACTCTCGGGACAGGCATTCAGCGCCCAGGCGCCGGCCCGGGAAACGACCCGGGAAACGACCGAGGAAACGCGCCCACAGACGATCGCAGAGGACAACACGACCCGCTGACTCGTCGTGAACCATCCAACGGGCGTGTAGTCTGATTTTCATTCAAATGCTTAGCTTCTACCGAGATTCACAATGACCTTCACCATACGAAAGCTCGCTGCTCTTGCTTCACTCGCCTGCATGCTCGTGCTCAGTCCCGCGCTGTACGCCCAGACCAGCGGCGATACCGGCGGCATGAGCGACGCCGATCGGGAAAAGCTCAAACAGGAAATCGTCAAGGAGGTCATGGATCAGCTGCGGGGCAGCGACGTGATGGAGCAAGCGGTGCAGAAGGGAATTCAGGACTACATCCTGAAACAGCAGGACGCGCGGGCCGAGGCCCAGAAGCAGCAGCAGGCCCAAGCCGACCAGCGAGCCGCGAAGGTCCGCCCGGTGTCGGCCGACCGTGATCACATCTATGGCAACCCGGACGCCGAAGTCTCCCTGATCGAGTACTCGGATTTCGAGTGTCCCTACTGCAAACGTTTCCATCCCATTACCAAGGAACTGGTCGACAACTCCGGCGGCAAGGTCAACCTGGTCTACCGGCACTTTCCGCTGAGCTTCCACAACCCGGGTGCGACGCGGGAGGCCGAAGCCTCCGAGTGCGCCGCCGACCTGGGCGGCAACAAGGGCTTCTGGGGCTACGCGGACGCTATCTACAAGCGCACCAAATCCAACGGCAACGGTTTTCCGGCTGACCAGCTCGTACCCCTGGCGGGCGAGCTGGGTATGGACACGGACAAGTTCAAGGATTGTCTCGACAACGGCCGCCAGGCGGACCGCGTCAAGCAGGATCTCTCCGAGGGAATCACGATCGGCATCAACGGCACACCCGGCAACATCATCCTGAACAACAAGACCGGAAAGGCGCTGGCGCGCCCCGGTGTGCAGCCGCTCGATGCCCTGGAGGAAGCGGTGAAGACCGTGACCGCCGGCGACGACGGCAAGGATAACGGACAGTCCTGATCCGGTTGTGGGGTGATCGCAGCTGAAGCTGCCGCCCGTCATTGCGAGGAGCGCAGTGACGGAGCAATGGTGGACTTCGGGTGATCGCGGCTGAAGCCGCTCCTACAATCCGGAGATTATCAGCGGTGCTGAACCCCGGATCGTAGGAGCGGTTTTAACCGCGATCGGCACTCCCCGATTCCAACTCCTCTCGAAACCTGCACAACCCCGCCAGGCAGCAGCCCTCGCACAACGGCCGGGTCCGGCAATGCACCTTGCCGTGCTCCACGATCAGGGCGTGATACTCGTTGCACTCCGGGGCCTGGCCACTGAATTCGTCCTGCAGCCTTGCCCGCAGGTGCTCGTAGCCTTCCCGGCCGCCGATCAGGCCCACCCGCGAGAAAATCCGCCGGGCGTAGGCGTCGACGACAAACACCCGCCGCTCGAACAGGTACAGGACGATGGCGTCTGCGGTTTCCCGGCCGATACCGCGAACCTCGAGCAGACCGGCGCGAAGCGCCTCCGTCGACCAGGCATTGAGTCCGCGGTATCCGCCATTATCCAGCCACCAGGCGGTCAGAGCCTTGAGCCGTGCGGCCTTGACGTTGTGAAAGCCCGCCGGGCGGATACGCCGCGCCAGCACCGCTTTGGACAGCCGCGCCAGCGCTTCCGGACGATGCGAACCAGCCTCCTTGAGGCAGTGAATGGCTTTTGCCGCGTTGGTCCAGGCCGTTCCCTGGGTCAGCACCGCGCCGATGGCGATCTCGAAACGGCCGCGCGCCGGCCACCAGCCCTGCGGGCCGTAGCGGGACAGCAGCCGGTCGTAGATCGAGTCGAAGGTGGCGGATTGGGGTGGCAAGGATGCACGTGAGCCGGGAGTCGGCCGGCCTGCGCCTTCGAGATTTGCGGGTCGGAGATTCTATCCCGAAAGACCGGGACCGGTCTGAGCAGTTCCGTCGTTGCGAGGAACGCAGCGACGCGGCAATTCAGACGGTGTGCCGCGGCCGGGACGAACTGGATTGCAGCGGCGGTTCGTGCCGCCTCGTAATGACGGATTTCGGGCAATCGCGGCTGAAGCCGCTCCTACAATCCGGGGTTCAGCATCGCGACTAAACCCCGGATTGTAGGAGCGGTTTTAACCGCGATCAGCCAAGCGAGCCACTTCCCTGCCGCCCATCTCCCGCCACTGCCCGGGCTTGAGATCCTTCGGCAAGGCAACGGGCCCGAAACGGATGCGCTTCAGGCGGCTGACCGTGCAGCCGGCGGCTTCCCACAGGCGCCGCACTTCGCGGTTGCGGCCTTCGGTCAGCACCACGCGGAAGGTGCGATTAAGGCCGGAAGGATGGCCGGACGCCTGGCCGACCGGCCTGATCGACTTGAATGCCGCCGGGCGTCCATCCAGCTCCACGCCCGACTGCAGCTCGCGCAGTGTCTTCTCGGAAACGTCCCCGAACACGCGCACCACGTACTCGCGGTCGAGATCGGCGCCGGGGTGCATGAGACGGTTGGCCAGATCGCCGTCGTCGGTAAACAGGATCAGGCCGGTGGTATTGATGTCGAGGCGGCCGACGGCGATCCACCGGCCCTTGCGCAAGTCCGGCAGCGCCTGGAACACCGTGGGCCGTCCCTGCGGATCGTCCCGCGTTACCAGCTGACCGAGTGGCTTGTGGTACAGCAGCACCCGCGGCACCGCGCTGATCGACGCCGTCTCCACTGCCTGTCCATCCACCGCCAAGCGATCACCGGCGTCCACCCTTGCCCCGATACGGGCGACTTCACCATTGACGGTGACGCGCCCCCGCTGGATCCATTCCTCGATATGGCGGCGGGAGCCGAGGCCGGCGCGGGCCAGAACCTTATGTAGCTTCTCCGTCACCCTCTCTGGACGCCAGCGCATCGTCGATAGGTATGACCTGCGCCGTGTGCCGGGGCTCCGAATCGTCTCCCCGTTCGGGTTCCGTCGCGCCCTCTTCCACCGAATCCTGTTCGGGAAAATCGATCTCCCCGTCAGGTTCATTTGAACCATCCGCTTGCGCCTGCTCCATGGCATCGCCCGCTGCGCCTTCGCCTTCCTGCTCCTCCAGCGGCAGGCGCAGGTTGAGCTCACGGGCGATCTCCGTCGCCTCGCGCCGTTCCAGCAGCGGCGGCAGATCGCTCAGGGCCTCGATGTTGAAGTACTCCAGGAACTGCTGGGTGGTGCCGAACAGCGCCGGGCGCCCCGGCACGTCGCGCTGACCGACTTGCTTTATCCATTCCCGGTCCAGCAGACCGCGCATGATGTCGGTGCTCACCGTGACGCCGCGTATCTCCTCGATATCGCCGCGGGTCACGGGCTGGCGGTAGGCGACGATGGCCAGGGTTTCCAGGAACGCGCGGCTGTAGCGCGGCGGCCGGTTCTCGCTCAGCTTTCGCAGCCAGGGCGAATACTTCTCGCGGGACTGGAAGCGGTAGCCCTTGCCCACGCGCCGCAGCTCCACGCCCCGTCCTTCGTAATCGCGATCGAGTTGCTCGAACACTTCGCGGAGCTGGCTCGTGGAGGGCGCGGCATCCTCGGGAAAAAGGGCCGAAAGAGCGGATACGCTCAGTGGCTCTTCCGCGGCAAGCAGGGCCGCCTCGACGATATTCTTCAGCTCGGACTCTTCCTGGCTCATAATCAAGCCACGTTCCGAATATGCACGGACGCGAACGGCTCGTTCTGCACCACCATGATCATCTCGTCCTTCACCAGCTCGAGTATGGCCACGAAGGTCACCACCAGCCCCATGCGTCCCTCGGACTTGTCGAACAACGCCTCGAAACGGACGAAGTCCCGGCTCTGCAGGGTGTTCAGGATATGGCTCATGCGCTCGCGCACGGACAGCACCTCGCGGGTGATGTTCCAATGCTGGAGATGCTGGGCATGCTCGACCACGCGCCGGAAGGCGACGGCGAGATCCTCCAGAGTCACCTGGGGAAGCTCCTCCTCGGGCACTTCCACCTCATGTTTGGCGAAAGCCACGAATACGTCGCGGCCGACGCGCGGGCGCTCATCCAGATCGAATGCGGCCTCGCGGAATCGTTCATACTCCTGCAGCCGCCGGACCAGCGCCGCGCGGGGGTCCTCCTCATCCTCTTCTTCTTCCTCCCTGGGCAGCAGCATCCGCGACTTGATCTCCGCCAGCATGGCAGCCATCACCAGGTACTCGGCCGCGAGATCCAGGTTGGCGGCCCGCATCATTTCCACGTACTGCATGTACTGCGCGGTGATCTGGGCGACGGGGATATCGAGAATATCCAGGTTCTGCTTGCGGATGAGGTACAGCAGCAGGTCCAGCGGGCCCTCGAAGGCCTCGAGTATGACCTCCAGGGCATCGGGCGGAATGTACAGGTCCCTGGGCCATTTGACGAAGTTCTCGCCGCGGACGATTGCCCGTAGGCCGGGGGCGCCGTCGGTGTCGAATTCTTCGTGTTCCGCCATCAGGTTTCCCTCGGTCCGAATGCCCCGATCGTAGGAGCGGCTTCAGCCGCGATTGTGGCTCGGGATTCTGTCCCGACTGCCGGTTGTAGGAGCGGCTTTATGTCCATGGATGGAGGGTATGCCGGGATCGTTTGGAACGATCCCGGTGCAGCCGCGATTATGTAGGTCAGGATTCATCCCGACAACCTTGAAACAATCGCGGCTGAAGCCGCTCCTACAATCCGTGGTTCCGACTCCCCGCAGCAATTCACGAGTAGTTTAACCCCATGCAGGCGCGCACGTCCTCCATGGTTTCCTCGGCGGACTCGCGGGCGTACTCGCAGCCGTCGGAGATGATGTTCTTGACCAGGGTCGGGTCCTCGGTGTATTCACGCGCCCGTTCCAGTATTGTCTTCTGCTCCGCCAGCACCGCGTCGATGACCGGCTGCTTGCAGTCCAGGCAGCCGATAGCGGCGCTGCGGCAGCCCTCGCAGACCCAGGCCTTGGTTTCCGCGCTCGAATAGACCTTGTGCAGTTGCCACACCGGGCACTTCTCCGGCTCGCCCGGATCGGTGCGCCGCTTGCGGGCCGGATCGGTGGGCATGGTTCGCAGACCCTGCTCCACCCGCGCGGGATCGTCGCGCAGCAGAATCACGTTGTTGTAGGACTTGGACATCTTCTGCCCGTCCAGGCCCGGCAGACGCGAGGCTTCGGTAAGCAGCGCATCGGGCTCCGGAAGGATGATGCGCCCGCCGCCTTCCAGGTAGCCGAGCAGCCGCTCCTTCTCGCCCAGGGCGAGGTTGCTGTTCTCCCGCAGAACCGCCTGCGCCTTCTCCAGTGCCTCGTGGTCGCCGCGCTCGACGTAAGCGGTGCGGAGCTGGCGGTACATGCGGGCCCCTTTCTTGCCGAGCTTCTTGGCGGCCTCCTCCGCCTTCTCCTCGAACCCCGGCTCGCGCCCGTAGAGGTAATTGAAGCGCCGGGCGATTTCCCGGGTGAGCTCGATGTGCGGCACCTGGTCCTCGCCCACCGGCACCCTGGTGGCGCGGTAGATCAGGATGTCGGCGCTCTGCAGCAGCGGGTAGCCCAGGAACCCGTGGGTCGACAGGTCCCGTTCCTTCAGCTTCTCCTGCTGGTCCTTGAAACTGGGCACGCGCTCCAGCCAGCCCAGCGGCGTGATCATGGACAGCAGGACATCGAGTTCGGCGTGCTGCAGGACCCGGGACTGGATGAACAAGGTGGCGCGGTTCGGGTCGACCCCGGCGGCCAGCCAGTCCACCACCATCTCCCAGACGTACTCTTCCATGGCCAGGTTCGGGTCTTCGTAGTGGGTGGTCAGCGCATGCCAATCGGCCACGAAGAAGAAACACTCGTACTCGTTCTGGAGCTCGACCCAGTTCTTCAATACGCCATGGTAATGCCCCAGATGCAGGCGCCCCGTGGGCCGCATGCCGGACAACACCCGGTCGGGCTGGCCCGTCTGACTGATCAAATCACACCTCTATCTCAACGAAAGGTCCCCCTCTCCCGCTGGCGGGAGAGGGCCGGGGTGAGGGCAATGGAATGTAGCCCTGGCACGACCCGTTCGGTACCGATCCATGCTTGGAACCGGGAAAGCCGCGAACGCCACAGCAAATCTTGCCCCCTCACCCCAACCCTCTCCCCCGCAGGCGGGGGAGAGGGAGATTTCGCGGCCCCCGACTATGCGTACTGTCCCTGCTCCAGGAATTCCAGCCGTGAATCCGCCTTGCCGTGCCGCGTGACCCGGGGCATGTCATCGGTCCACTCAATGACCGAGCTCGGCTCCATGCCGCATGGCCCGCCGTCAATCACCAGGTCGATGTCGTGCTGCAGACGGTCACGGATCTCTCCCGTATCGCCCAGGGGCACGGTCTCTCCCGGCATGATCAAAGTGGAGCTCATCAGCGGCTCCCCGAGCTCCTCGAGCAGCGCCTGGACAATCGGATAGTCCGGCACCCGAAGCCCGATGGTCTTGCGCTTGGGATGCTGCAGTCGCCTCGGCACCTCGCGGGTCGCAGGCAGAATGAAGGTGAACGGACCGGGGGTCAGAGACTTGAGCATGCGGTACTGATCGTTCTCGACCCGCGCATACTGGGCGATCTCGGACAAGTCCTTCACCACCAAGGTGAAGTTGTGGTCCGGCCCCACGCCGCGGATGCGGCGTATGCGCTCCGCGGCTTCCTTGTCGTCCAGGTGACAGCCGAGCGCGTAGCTCGAGTCGGTCGGATAGGCGACCACGCCCCCGCCGCGAATCACTTCCGCAGCCTGGTGGACGAGTCGATTCTGTGGATTTTCGGGGTGAATCTCGAAGTATTGAGCCATGGGTCAGGCCGCCTGGGTCCGTCTCCGGCGACGACGCGAGCTCTTTCCATTCCTGCCGCTCCTGCCACTACTACTGCCATTGCTGCCATTACTGCCGTTGCTACCATTGCTGCCACTACCGCCGCTGCTACCGGCGGCTTGTTTGCCGGGCCCCGGCTTGCGGCCTCCGTTTCTGCCCCGCGGGTTGCCGCTCCTTCCGGCGCCGCCACCCCTGCCGCGTCGACCTTCTCCGCGCCGACCCTCTCCCTGTCGACTATCGCCCTGTCGACCTTCTCCGCGCCGACTATCCCCCTGTCGCCCTTCTCCTTTGCGGCCCTCGCCGTTTCCGGCCCGGGTGTTGCCCCGGTTGTCGCTGTCGAGACTCTTCGGGGGCTGGACGTTGACCGCCTTGATCATCCGGTCCTGCTCGTCCTCGTCCACGTCCTGTATCCGGGTCCACCATTCGGCCAGTTCGCGCGGCGCTTCGCCGGCCCCGACACGCAGCAGCAGGAAGTCGTAGGCCGCCCGGAACCGCTTGTGGGTCAGGGCCGCCCTCACGTTTTTCGCGGTGCGGTATTCCAGGCGATCCTGCAGCAGCCAGATGTCCTTCACCACGAAGCCGATTCGCTTGGGGATGGAGATGTACTGGGACTGGTCGCGCATTATGTCGTCCATGGCCGTCATCAGCGCCTCGCGCTGGGGCACGTTGTTGTCCATCAACTTTTCCATGTCGTCCCGCATGGGATCCCAGAGCATGCAGGCAAACAAGAAGGCCGGAATCACCGGCTTGCCTTCCTGGATCCGCTCGTCGGTGTTGCGCAGGCCCAGCTCGGCGATGCTGACCGCGTCGATGATGAACGACTCTTCGGTAAACGGAAACAGGAACCGGAACAGGCCGATTTCCCGCAGCTTCACCAGAATCGCCTGGGCATGACCGCTGTGGAACAGCTTCAACACCTCGTCGAGCATCCGCGCGGGCGGGACATGGTGCAGCAGGTTGCCCAGCTCGAGGATGGCGTCCCGGATGTTGTCCGGCATCGCCAGCCCCAGGGCCTCCGAAAAGCGGATGGCGCGCAGCATGCGCACCGGATCTTCGCGGAAGCGCTCGAAGGGATCGCCGATGGACACCAGCTCCCGGCGCTCCAGGTGCTTGAAGCCGTCGACGTAGTCGATCACCGTCTCTTTGACGGGATCGTAGAACAGGGCGTTGATGGTGAAATCCCGGCGCACGGCATCGGTCTCGATGGTGCCGTAGACATTGTCCCGCAGCACCTGCCCGGCCTCGCTGATGGATACGTCGGAATCGCTGAAAGTGCCGTCCTCGCCGGCCTGGGGCGCGGCCCGGAAGGTGGCGACGTCGATGAGGTCTCCGCGGATACGCACGTGGGCGAGCCGAAACCTGCGGCCGATCAGGCGGCATCTCCGGAACAGCGCACGAACGCTTTCCGGCGGCAGCTCGGTGGCCACGTCGAAATCTTTGGGTTGCCGCCCCAGCAGCAGGTCTCTCACGCATCCCCCTACCAGATAGGCCTCGTGGCCCGCCTCGGTTAGGGTTTTGACGACCTCAAGAGCCGTCTCGCTGACTGCCGATGGAGATATTTGGTGTGCGGTGGGCGGGATTATTTGTGGCTTGTTACTAGCCCCCAATTCCCTTACGCCCTTCCGCTCGCGGTTAATCCGCATTTCGTCTCTTTCATACACCTCGTATAATACCATGACTTTTTGGAAAATAGCTCCCTTCGTCTAGCGGTTCAGGACGCTGGCCTCTCACGCCGGTAACAGGGGTTCGAATCCCCTAGGGAGCGCCAATTACTGAGAAACGACGGGCCCCGCACGGACGGCGGGGGCCAGATCTCTGGCGGGTCATCAGGCCTACATTGGGGGCCCCACCCCGATTTATCAAGCACCCACGATCCCTCTCCCCCTTGGCGGAGAGGGACAGGGTGAGGGGCGCCCGAATTGAAAAACCCTCACCCCAGCCCTCTCCCAGAGGGAGAGGGAGTAATCTCGCCCCCCTCAAACGAAAGGTCCCCTCTCCCGCCGGGGGGAGAGGAAGCATCAGGTCCCCTCTCCCGCCGGGGGGATAGGAAGCATCAGGTCCCCTCTCCCGCCGGGGGGATAGGTAGCATCAGGTCCCCTCTCCCGCTGGCGGGAGAGGGTTAGGGTGAGGGCAATGGAATGTAGCCCCGGCAAGACCTATTTGGTACCCATGCCTGCATTGGAACCGGGAAGGGCCCGAATTCGACATCAAACGCAGCCCCCTCACCCCAGCCCTCTCCCAGAGGGAGAGGGCAATGGAATCCAGCCCCGACACGATCCATTTGGTACCCGCACACGCTTAGGAACCGGGAAGGTCGTAAACGCGACCCCAAACCCTGCCCTCTCACCCCAACCCTCTCCCCCTCCCGCGGGGGAGAGGGAACCATGACCCAAGCGGCGAGTCCCCTGTCGGCACGACAGACGACCTACAGCAGACGCTCCTTCAACACCTCCACGATCCTCTCGGCGGCCCGGCCATCCCACTTGTCCGGAATCACCGCTTCCTTGCCGCCCCCCTTCAGGATCACCTCGATTCCCGCCTTGATATCCCGCGGGTCATTGCCCACCAGGCGGTTGGTGCCCTGGGTGCAGGTGATCGGCCGCTCGGTGTTGGCCCGCAGGGTCAGGCACGGCACGCCCAGGACGGTGGTCTCCTCCTGGAGGCCGCCGCTGTCGGTGAGCACCATCTTCGCGTGCATGGTGAGGTTCAGGAACGGGATATAGCCCAGGGGCTCCCGCAGGATCATTCCCGGCTCCGCCGCGATCCGATCGGCCAGGCCGGCATGCTCGATCCGCGCCCGGGTGCGGGGGTGCACCGGAAACACCACCGGCAGCGACCGGGACAGCTCGATCAGCACTCCCACCAGCGACGTCAGGACCACCGGATCGTCGACGTTGGACGGCCGGTGCAGGGTCACCAGCGCATACCCGCCCTCGTCCAAGCTCAGCTCCTCCAGGGTGCCGTCGCCCTTCGCCATCTCCCGGTGCTTCAACAGGGTGTCTATCATCACGTTGCCGACGAAGAAGATCCGGGACTCGTCTACACCCTCCGTGCGCAGGTTCTCGGACGCCGTCTCGTCGGTGGTGAACAGGTAATCGCATAACACGTCGGTGCACAGCCGGTTGATCTCCTCGGGCATCTCCATGTCGCGCGACCGCAGCCCGGCTTCCACGTGCGCCACGGGCACCCCGAGCTTCCGGGCGGTGACGGCGCAGGCCAGGGTCGAGTTGACGTCCCCCACCACGATCACCAGGTCCGGCGGATCGCGCAGCAGCACCTTCTCGAACTCGATCATCACCCGGCCGGTCTGCTCGGCGTGGCTGCCCGAGCCGACGCCCAGGTCGATGTCCGGCTTCGGCAGGCCCAGAGCGTCGAAGAACGACTTGCTCATGGCCTCGTCGTAGTGCTGGCCGGTGTGCACCAGCTCGCGCTCGAACACGTCCGGATAGCGGTCCATGGCCTCGATGACCGGGGCCACCTTCATGAAGTTCGGGCGGGCACCCGCCACCACGACGACCCGAATCATCCGGCGACGGCCTCGCGCAGGTAGTCGAGCATCCGCACTGCCTGCTGCTTGCGGTCGTGCTTCTTCGCGGCGTTGAGGCAGTTGGACCTGAGCTCACGATAGCGGGCCTCATCACCGCGCAGCCGGACGGCAGCCTCGCACAGGGCCCGGGCATCCTCCGGCGGAAACGCGAGCCCCACCTGCTCCTCGGCGACGATATCGGCGGACTCGCCCCGCACGCCGTGCAGCACCGGCACGCCCATGGCCATGCTCTCGAACAGCTTGGAGGGGATGACCGATTCGAACAGCGGCGACTTCTTCAAGTGGATGATCGAGGCATCGAGCAGGGACCAGTATTTCACGACCTCGTCCTTGGGCACGGAGTCCAGGAACAGGACATTATTCAAGTTCTTGTTTTCGGCATAGTCGATCAGGAACTGCTTTCTCGCTCCGTCCCCCAGGAACAGGAAGGTGAATCGCGAATCCTCCTCATTCTGGATCATGGACGCAGCGTCCAGCAAGGTTTCCAGCGCGTGGGCCAGGCCGTGCGTGCCGATATAGCCGACGACGAACTTCCCCTCGAGGCCCAGCTTCTCCACCAGGGCCGCGTCCTTCTCCCGAGGCTGGTAGCGATCCAGATCGACGCCGTTGGTGACCACCTTGATCTTGCCGCCGTCGATCCCGCCTTCCATCAAGGTGCGCCGGAACGAGCGGGTGACGCTCACGATCAGCGTCGCCTTGCGATAGAGAAAATACTCGAGCCGCTCGAGGCGCTCCAGCCAGAACGGGTGCTTCATCGCCCCCACCACCTTGATGGACTCCGGCCACAGGTCGCGCAGCTCGAACACGAACGGCCGCCGGCGGAACACGGACAGCATCCAGGCGCTGCACACCGTGAAGAACTGCGGCGAAGTGCCGACGATCACGTCCGGCCGCCTCACGAAGAGGCCGGCAAGGAAAGAGGTCACCATGAAGGACACGTAGTCCAGGGTACGCCTGGCAAACCCTCGTTGGCGGTAATGTAGGTCATCACCCGGATCACCCGGATCCCTTCCATCTCCTCGCGCTGCCACGGCACATTCCTGTAGCCCCCGAACACCTCCCCCTTCGGAAAATTCGGCACCCCCGTAATCACCGTCACCCGGTTCCCCGCCCGCACCCACTCCCGGCAATGCTCAAACGTCCGGCTCGCCGGCGCATTCACCTCCGGCGGAAAGTTATCGCTCAGAAATAATATATGCACAGCCATCAAACCCCGGATTGTAGGAGCGGCTTCAGCCGCGATTGTTTCCAGAAAAAATCGCGGCTAAACCCACCCCTACAATCCACCCTAGACACCTAGTAAGCCATCACCCGACCTTAAACACCACACGACACTTAGAATTCTCCATCCGTGACCCCCAAACACCGATTCGCCACGACCATCCCGAACTCCGGATGATACGCAGACTCCCCCAATGCCCCCTCTCCTTCCAAAACCACGAACCCAACACGCCGCCCACCGGCAAGAACCACCTCGCCCCGGCTGCCGTCGAACGTCACCTCAACCCCGGGATGAAAATGAAAATACGCCACAGCCGACCCGAAGCCACCGAACAACTCATCCTCCACCGTCAGCTCCGACTCGGAGATCAACCACGTCCTGCGATGAGTCACACCCCCGGGCAACCGCCGATACCCGTCATGCGACCCCCGAACCTGCCACACCTCTCCATGCCCCTTTGCCGAGACATCGAACGGCCGGGCCCGCCGCGCGACCCGGAAACCGCCCCACACCTCGCTCGAATTCTCGCCATCCACCTCGACCGTATTGTGCGCCGCCGTCCCACGCTGCCTGAGCCGCTCCTCACCCACGCCATAGACACCGGTGCCGGAGTTCACCAGCACCCGCTGCCCATCGACCGACAACTCGAAGGACAAGGTATCGGCATGGCCGTGCCCCGGCAGATAGTCCGGCCCCAGCGGCGCGACATCCAGCATCGCCACCATCGGCCCGCGCGACACCCGGACATACCCGCTCTCCTCCAGAAGCGTGACGCCCTCGGACAGCTCAGGCCCCGGTGCATCGATGTTCAAACGCCGCGCATAATCTTCCAGAGCAGCGGGTGACAGACATACGTCGAAGGCCGCGTCGTTGAAAAAGGAAATCCCCCCGTCGGGATGCGACATCGCCCGC